>NZ_JBXAMW010000086.1:0-208 GCF_058801025.1 Rhodoferax sp. GW822-FHT04A08 | reverse complement strand
CGCAATGGCCCAGTCATGGCGGGGGGCGCTTTCGCTCTCGCTGGGAGTCCGGGTGGCGCAGCGCTCTGCTCCGTGTCCCCCGACCGCTTCGCGGTCTCCTCCTTTACCTGCGCAGAGCGCTGCACCACCCAGACTCCCGGCTTTACCGGTGCTCTCACCGTCTGCCAAAGGCAGCGCTGCTTCAGTAACGATTGTCGGTGGCGGTACC
>NZ_JBXAMW010000085.1:0-299 GCF_058801025.1 Rhodoferax sp. GW822-FHT04A08 | reverse complement strand
CCCAGGGGCTGGCGCAGTGTCCAGTTGTCGATGCCGGTACTCACCTGGTCGGTGAAGTCACCCTTGAGTAACTGGGCAATGCCGCAGGAAAACTCGACGATGTCGATGCCGCGCGAGACTTCACCCTGCGCATCGGTAAACACCTTGCCATGTTCGGCGGTGATCACGCGGGCCAGTTCGTCCTTCCGGGCATTGAGCAGCTCCAGAAACTTGAACATGATGCGCGCGCGCCGGATGGGTGGCGTGTCGGCCCAGGCGGGGAATGCCGCGTTGGCAGAGGCCACGGCGGCGGCTACGTC
>NZ_JBXAMW010000084.1:0-429 GCF_058801025.1 Rhodoferax sp. GW822-FHT04A08 | reverse complement strand
ACAGCTGGATCCTGCGGATCTTGCTGGGCCATGGCGGCATGCCGGCCTTTCATGTGGACGGATCCAGCCAGCACCAGCTGCTGTCCGCCATGCTGGAAGTGCCCGAGCTTGCAGATCCAAGCTGCAAGGCAGCAGCAGTATTCGAAGCACTGCAGATCAGGGCGCAGAAGTTCCTAGGACCCTTGGCAATGCAGGGCGAGGCCAATTGGCCGGTTGCCCCTTGCTGCATGTCCACGACATTGGCTTGGCTGGGCAACAGCGCGGGGCTCAATCCAGTGGAACTTGCGATCTTTGAACTGGCCGTCGCGCTGCGCGTATTCGATGCCCTCAAGAAAGCAGTAAAAACGTGGGGCTCCATCAACCGGGGCGATCTGCCCCATGCATTGAGTGCAGTCCTGAACCTCCCATTGGAGGAAGTCCAGACCGCAT
>NZ_JBXAMW010000083.1:0-465 GCF_058801025.1 Rhodoferax sp. GW822-FHT04A08 | reverse complement strand
CGTGCAGAGCATCGAAGTCATTTGTCTATTCATGGTTCAGGCCGCTTCCTTTACAGTGAGTGTTTGCGCTTCACCTTGACGCACCATTCGCTGCAATTGCGGCACACAGGATCCGCAATTCGTTCCGCATTGAAGGGCGCCTTGGAGTGCCGCCAACTGCTCTTTTTCAGAGCCAGTGCATTTTTGAAGATAGGTATTGATGGCTTGGTCGGTCACGCTGAAACACGTGCAGACTATCTGGCCGCTGGTGGCAACCTCTACAGGAGGCTTGCTGCTGGGCACCAAAAGCGCACGACCATATCGTTGTATCGGTTGGCTGCTGGTCAGCAGCGTGTTGATCCACCCCTGCGCGCTGGTATCGCCCGAGAGCAGGAAGCCATCGAGCAGGGTGTCGTCATGGGTGCGGCGCAGCCGCATGGTGCGGTGTTGGCCGCGCTTGGGGTCGGCATAGCGCAGCACCTGGCT
>NZ_JBXAMW010000082.1:0-473 GCF_058801025.1 Rhodoferax sp. GW822-FHT04A08 | reverse complement strand
GCCCAGGTGCTGCGCTATGCCGACCCCAAGCGCGGGCAGCACCGCACCATGCGGCTGCGCCACACCCATGACGACACCCTGCTCGATGGCTTCCTGCTCTCGGGGGATACCAGTGCCCAGGAGTGGATCAGCGGCTTGCTGCGGGACGAGCAGGCCACCCAGGCCTATGGCCGCGCCCTGCTGCTGCCGGTGAGCAAACCTCCGGTGCCGGTGGTGACGTTGGGCAAGGTGGTGTGTACCTGCTTCAATGTCCGGGACATCGCGATCGCTGAAAAACTGGCCGATTGCAGCGGAACCGATGCCGAGCGGCTGACCAGCCTGCAAGGCGCCCTGCGCTGCGGCACCAACTGCGGTTCCTGTGTACCGGAATTGCAGCGCATGGTACGCAACGTAACTCCCTCCAACCTTTCTACCCCGACCGCCCAAGCGGCCTGAAGACCATGGACATGTTTCTTTCATCGTATGCGGCCAGC
>NZ_JBXAMW010000081.1:0-475 GCF_058801025.1 Rhodoferax sp. GW822-FHT04A08 | reverse complement strand
TGGCGGTCAGCACAAGCTCAATCTGGTGCTGGGCTTGCTCACGCTGGGTCTGGGCGTGGCCTTCATGGTCAGCGGCAATGAGGGTTACTTCTTTGCCATGCTGGCGCTGTCCTTTGTGATGGGCGTGCTCATCATCATCCCCATTGGCGGCGCCGACATGCCGGTGGTGGTGTCCATGCTCAACAGCTACTCGGGCTGGGCAGCGGCGGGCATTGGCTTCTCGCTGAACAACAGCATGCTGATCATTGCCGGATCACTGGTGGGCTCCAGTGGCGCCATCCTCTCCTACATCATGTGCAAGGCCATGAACCGGTCGTTCTTCAATGTGATCCTGGGCGGATTTGGTGGTGAGGCCGGTGGTCCTGCTGCGGGCAAGGCCGAGCAGCGCCCGGTCAAGAGCGGCTCCGCCGATGATGCGGCCTTTGTGCTGGGCAATGCCGAGACGGTGGTCATCGTGCCGGGCTACGGGCTGGCC
>NZ_JBXAMW010000080.1:0-475 GCF_058801025.1 Rhodoferax sp. GW822-FHT04A08 | reverse complement strand
CGCCAGCCCGTAGCCCGGCACGATGACCACTGTCTCGGCATTGCCCAGCACAAAGGCCGCATCATCGGCGGAGCCGCTCTTGACCGGGCGCTGCTCGGCCTTGCCCGCAGCAGGACCACCGGCCTCACCACCAAAGCCGCCCAGGATCACATTGAAGAACGACCGGTTCATGGCCTTGCACATGATGTAGGAGAGGATGGCGCCACTGGAGCCCACCAGTGATCCGGCAATGATCAGCATGCTGTTGTTCAGGCTGAAGCCAATGCCCGCCGCTGCCCAGCCCGAGTAGCTGTTGAGCATGGACACCACCACCGGCATGTCGGCGCCGCCAATGGGGATGATGATGAGCACGCCCATCACAAAGGACAGCGCCAGCATCGCGAAGAACGCCATCTCATTGCCACTGGCGGTAAATATGACCCCCAGAGCGAAAGTGAGAATGCCCAATTCCAGATTGAGCTTGTGCTGGCCCTTG
>NZ_JBXAMW010000079.1:0-521 GCF_058801025.1 Rhodoferax sp. GW822-FHT04A08 | reverse complement strand
GACCGGTCGCGCGACACGCGCGAAAGTCTCATGAAGGCGGCTATCGATGTCCTGCTACGTGTCGGCTACAACCGACTGACCATGAAAGAGGTTGTCAAAGTTGCAGGGGTGTCTAGTGGCGCACTGATGCATCACTTCACTAACAAAGAGGAGTTGGTGATTGCCGCAACGGCCATGGTGTATGACGAAGCCATCATCCGTGGGCAGCGCGTGGCGCAGACCGTTGACGCGGAGCTGCGTCCCATTGAGGGTTACATCTCGGATTGCATGAGTGTCTACTTTGACTGGCCCTTTCTTGCTGCACTGGAAACCATCATGGTGGCCAGAACGGACCCTGCGCTCATGCAGAAAATACTACCAGTGATGGAAAAATACCGCACGACCTGCGACGTGATCTGGCTGGGTGTCTTCAAGAAATTGGGGCTTTCACAAGGTCGTGCGGAGGTGCTGTTAAACCTCACCTTGAATCTGGTCCGAGGCATGGCTGTGAACAATTTATGGCGACACGATGAGAAGCACTA
>NZ_JBXAMW010000078.1:0-525 GCF_058801025.1 Rhodoferax sp. GW822-FHT04A08 | reverse complement strand
GCATGCCCATTCAGAAAGGTAGCAATGTGGCTTTGCTGGCTTAGCGCAATTCAGAGATCTTTTGGGATTTTTTGAAGATTTTTGAAGTCTTTACGGACTAAAAAATCTTCTGTCCAAAACGGATTGTGTGCACCCATGCCCGGCCGCCCTGCTCGTAGTTGTTCTGTAAATTGGGATATGGGCAGGGTAACTTCCCATCACGTATGCCTAAAGGGTAGCTATCGGTCATCGTGACCGTGGCCCCAGTCTGTTTGACCGAGTCCACAATGCGTCCGGCCATTCAAAATCGATGGTTGCTCACTACAGCCACACCCCACTATGCGGCATCCGTATCTCATGCACGGAGCCGTTACTCAGGAAGAACACTTCCAGCACGAAGCTGATGACAGACACAAAGATGCTGGCGAAGAAGGCCGTCCAGAAGCTCGACACCTGAAACCCCCTCACCAAGGCTGACACCAGCAAGATCATCAGCGCATTGATGACCAGCAAGAACAGTCCGAAAGTGATGAAGGTCAGCGGCAG
>NZ_JBXAMW010000077.1:0-579 GCF_058801025.1 Rhodoferax sp. GW822-FHT04A08 | reverse complement strand
GCCTTGGCGCAACATACACAGAAGTTATCCCCAGCTCAGCACACAGGTTCTGTGGATGGAACAGGAGCCGCTGGTAGTCGGATTCGACGGTCGAGACGTTGAACTGGAGACAACAGCCACCAGATGCTGTTCCACACAATAACGGATACACCATCCGCAGGGCCATGAGAACGACAAACACACTCAACAAATGTCACCGATGTGGTGCAACCAGCTACAAGCCTGTGATCGAGCGGGATGCGTCCGGGAACATGACACCCAGCGGGCAGCACCAGTGCGTAGGATGTGGTCTGACCTTTGGCAGTATTGACGAGTGGAGAAGTGGAACCCGCCACAACGAGCAGGTGCCCCAACAGGTCAACGACAAGCCCTAGTCCAGGGCCGCTACAGGAATCCGATCACACCATGAACGAACTGCGACCATTCCTTCTGCATTGGGGCATTACATCCATGGCACTGTGGGTGGCCAGCCATGTCTTTCGGGGAGTGCGGTTTGAAGGGCTGCCATCCCTGTTGGTGTCCGCGCTCTTGCTGGGCCTGGCCAATGCCATCGTTAAGCCGCTGCTCATCGTCCTGACC
>NZ_JBXAMW010000076.1:0-582 GCF_058801025.1 Rhodoferax sp. GW822-FHT04A08 | reverse complement strand
CACCGGCGTGCCGGCAGCCAGGCCGCTCAGCAACTCCTGCTGGATGCGAGCCGCGCCACCCACACCCATGTAGATCACCAGGGTCAGCTTGGCACTGTGGGCAGTTTGTGCCAGCGCACGCCAGTCCGTCCCGCTGTCGCCAGGCTTGGCATGACCGGTCACGAACACCACGCCATGGGCATGCTGGCGGTGGGTCAGCGGCAGTTGCAAAGAGGTGACCGCAGCCAGGCCTGCAGTGATGCCGTTGACCACGTCCACACGCACACCGGCTGCCTGCAGGTGTTCAACCTCTTCGCCGCCACGTCCAAACATGAACGGGTCGCCGCCCTTGAGGCGCACCACACGTTCGCCCTCCTGGGCGGCCGTGATCATCAGCTTCTCAATGAACGACTGTGGCGTGGAGCGGCAGCCCCCGCGTTTGCCGACCCGGATGATGCGCGCGCTGGCCGTTGCCAGTGCCACGATGCCTTCGCTCACCAGATCGTCCACCAGCAGCAGGGTGGCGGCCTGTATGGCCTTGAGGGCCTTGATGGTCAGCAGTTCCGGGTCGCCCGGGCCTGCGCCCACCAGGGTGACCTGGCC
>NZ_JBXAMW010000075.1:0-640 GCF_058801025.1 Rhodoferax sp. GW822-FHT04A08 | reverse complement strand
AATCGCAAGTGAACATGCAATCTGTAGTTGCCCCGTCTTCTGAAGTGAAGCCCGTGTCCTTGGGCACGGTAGAGGACATGCGCGAGCGCATACGCCGCAAAGCCAAGCTCAAGGGTCGTCAGGCGGACGATGTGTCACTGGATGAGGTGCGCGCACTGATCGGAGACGCGCCGCACCCGCGCGATCTGCTCATCGAGCACCTGCACAAGCTCAACGACGCCTACCGCTGCCTGCATGACCGGCACCTGGTGGCATTGGCACGGGAGATGAACATCCCCATGGCCGAGGTGTTTGAAGTGGCCACCTTCTACCACCACTTCGAAGTGGTCAAGGGCGACGCGCAGGCGCCGGGCCTGACGGTGCGCGTATGCGACGGCCTGAGCTGCGAGATGGCAGGTGCCCAGGATCTGCTGCAGCGCCTGCCTGCCTTGCTGGGCGGCGACGTGCGCGTGGTTGCCGCTCCCTGTGTGGGACGCTGCGAACAAGCCCCAGTGGCTGTGGTGCACCAGCACCCTGTGCCTGTGGCTACGGTGGAGGCGGTGGTGGATCTGGTGGACAAGGCACACGCCCACCACCCGGAGGCCCTGGCCGATGCCGTGTTCATGGCGTCCTCCAACGCAGAGTGCAGCATTTCCCCGCG
>NZ_JBXAMW010000074.1:0-642 GCF_058801025.1 Rhodoferax sp. GW822-FHT04A08 | reverse complement strand
GGCGCTCATTCTAAATACGCAACCGGGTCCGATGATGCACTGCGATATTCAAAAGGCTTTTCACCAATCGTTGGATTTGCCGACACGACACGACCCAATTTTCAGGCCCTGACATCGTTCTGCGGCCGCGATGAGCACTTTTATTGTGTTGACTGGACCGGGAGTCCCCCGCCGAATTGGCAGATTGAAGGGGAAACCGTAATGTTCAAGATGACGTGGAATCAGTCGCTTCCAGAGGAGGAGGCTGCACCGGCAGCCATTCCACTGGGGCCAGCTCATGCAAAGCAGGCGTTGGAGCTTACCTCCCTCACGCGACCAGGTCCCTTTGGCGAAAGAACCATCGAACTGGGTGAGTATTTCGGTCAATTCGACAAAGGACGTCTGATCGCAATGGCTGGTGAACGCATGCAAGCGGGCATCATGCGAGAGATCAGTGGTGTGTGTGTTCACCCAGATTACCAAGGCCAGGGGCTCGCACGGCAATTGGTCTACAAACTGTTGCAGCGGGAGACACGGCGTGGTGAGATGCCTTTTCTGCATGTTTCACGGGAAAACGCCGGCGCATATGCTCTCTACGAAAGCATGGGCTTCAGGGTCGCCCATGAATCCGTAGTGCGCGTCATTTCTCAAAAGTGACGTGAA
>NZ_JBXAMW010000073.1:0-655 GCF_058801025.1 Rhodoferax sp. GW822-FHT04A08 | reverse complement strand
GCATGCCTATTGGCTTTGCACGGTTTGCTTAAAAAGAATGCAGATCGTTTTGAGTGCTGCGTTCTTTATCAATTGCTCACTTGCGCCACTTCTTCTTGGCCTTGGTGGCCAGGGGCAACTCGCCTCGCAATCGGCGCAGGTCTTCCTCGGTGAAGTCTTCGCTCTCCTCATCGCGATGTGAGTCGTTGCTTGCGTTATCTGCCGCTTGCACGGGTGCGTCACCCTCGATATGTTCTCTGCGCCCCTGGGGCCCCTTGGGTCCACGTGGTGGGAGCTTCTTGCGTGGGCCGACATTGGCCTCTTTGGGAGGGCGGGGTTTTTCTTCCTGGAAGAAGGGCTGCAGGTGGGGCTGCTCCGAGTCGACGTCAATCCGGTAGAAGCGCCCGGAAGCGAGCTTGATGGTCAGCACCTTGCCGTTGAGAGTGCCGTGGCCTGAGGCGATATAGCCGCCCGTGTTGGTTGCATGGCCAAACAGCATGACGGTGCGGCCCCATTGTTCACGCGGTACGCAGTCAAACACATTGGCTGCCTCCACATCGGGCATCTTTTCGACCAGCGTGAACTTGCAGTCGCGTGGATCGTAAAAGAGCGCGGCACTGCCCTTCTTCAAGGTAATGGCGCCCACCGCTTCACTGCGCTGGATGCGGTCATCGAG
>NZ_JBXAMW010000072.1:0-739 GCF_058801025.1 Rhodoferax sp. GW822-FHT04A08 | reverse complement strand
GATAGGCTTCTTCATGTTGGCCTTGCACCAGCGTGCAGCCTCGGCTTCATCGGGCCCGCCGATTTCGCCGATCATGATGACGGCATCGGTATCAGGATCGTCGTTGAAGGCGCGCATCACGTCGATGTGCTTGAGGCCGTTGATGGGGTCACCACCAATACCAACTGCAGAAGACTGGCCCAGACCGATCTCGGTCAGCTGTGCCACGGCTTCGTACGTCAGCGTGCCGGAGCGGGAAACCACACCAATGCGACCCTTGCGGTGGATGTGTCCGGGCATGATGCCGATCTTGATTTCCTCAGGGGTAATCAGGCCGGGGCAGTTCGGGCCCAGCAGCAAGGTTTCCTTGCCACCCGCAGCCACTTTGGCCTTCATACGGTTGCGCACTTCGAGCATGTCCTTGACCGGAATGCCTTCGGTAATGCAGATCGCCAGATCCAGATCGGCTTCCACGGCTTCCCAGATCGCAGCAGCAGCGCCTGCGGGCGGCACATAGATCACCGACACGGTAGCGCCGGTTTCCGATGCGGCTTCCTTGACGGAGGCGTAGATCGGGATGTTGAAGATGGACTCGCCCGCCTTCTTGGGGTTCACGCCGGCCACAAAGCAGTTCTTGCCGTTGGCGTATTCCTGGCACTTTTCCGTATGGAACTGTCCGGTCTTGCCGGTAATGCCCTGGGTGATGACCTTGGTGTCTTTATTGATGAAGATAGACATGTTTCGTGCTCCGCCTTACTTG
>NZ_JBXAMW010000071.1:0-844 GCF_058801025.1 Rhodoferax sp. GW822-FHT04A08 | reverse complement strand
ACTGGCCGGGAAGATGCCGCCCGAGGCGCCGCCGGGCAGGTAGGCGTACAGCGTGTGACCGTCCTGCATGCCGTCACAGTATTCGTCGATCAGTTCACGCAGGGTGATGCCGGCCGGCGCGAGCTTGACGCCGGGGTGCTTGACGCGGCCGCTCACGCTGAAGGAGCGCAGGCCTTTGCGGCCATTGCGGCCATAGCTGCTGAACCAGGAGGCGCCCTTCTCCACGATGTCGCGCACCCAGTACAAGGTCTCGAAATTGTGCTCCAGCGTGGGGCGGCCAAACAGGCCGACCTGGGCAATATAGGGCGGGCGCATGCGCGGCTCGCCGCGTTTGCCTTCGATGCTCTCGATCATGGCCGACTCTTCGCCACAGATGTAGGCACCTGCACCGCGGCGCAGCTCGATGTGGGGCAAGGGGCATGGCGGGTTGGCCTGCAACTTGGCCAGCTCGGTTTCCAGGATGGCGCGGCAGCCGTGGTATTCGTCACGCAGGTAGATGTAGCAGCGCTCTATGCCCACGATCTGCGCGGCAATCAGCAGGCCTTCCAGAAAGCGGTGTGGGTCACGCTCCAAGTAGGTGCGGTCCTTGAAGGTGCCGGGCTCCCCCTCGTCGATGTTGACCGCCATGAGCTTGGGTGCAGGCTGGTCGCGCACGATGCGCCATTTGCGCCCAGCCGGGAAGCCGGCGCCGCCCAGGCCGCGCAGTCCCGAGTCCTCCATGGCCTTGATGACGCTCTCGGCATCCTGTTCGCCGTTGACCAGGGCCGCTGCCAAGGCATAGCCGCCAGCGTGGCGGTATGCCGCATAGCCTGCGTAGCCGGGTGCCACTTCAATGGCATGGGGA
>NZ_JBXAMW010000070.1:0-844 GCF_058801025.1 Rhodoferax sp. GW822-FHT04A08 | reverse complement strand
GCTGGCCGGGAAGATGCCGCCTGAGGCGCCGCCGGGCAGGTAGGCGTACAGCGTGTGACCGTCCTGCATGCCGTCACAGTATTCGTCGATCAGTTCACGCAGGGTGATGCCGGCCGGCGCCAGCTTGACACCGGGGTGGCGCACGCGACCGCTGACGCTGAAAGAGCGCAGGCCTTTGCGGCCATTGCGGCCATAGCTGCTGAACCAGGAGGCGCCCTTCTCCACGATGTCGCGCACCCAGTACAAGGTCTCGAAGTTGTGCTCCAGCGTAGGGCGGCCAAACAGGCCGACCTGGGCGATGTAGGGCGGGCGCATGCGCGGCTCGCCGCGTTTGCCTTCGATGCTCTCAATCATGGCCGACTCTTCGCCGCAGATGTAGGCACCTGCACCGCGGCGCAGCTCGATGTGGGGCAAGGGGCACGGCGGATTGGCCTGCAACTTGGCCAGCTCGGTTTCCAGGATGGCGCGGCAGCCGTGGTATTCGTCACGCAGGTAGATGTAGCAGCGCTCTATGCCCACGATTTGCGCTGCAATCAGAAGGCCTTCCAGAAAGCGGTGCGGATCGCGCTCCAGGTAGGTACGGTCCTTGAAGGTGCCAGGCTCCCCCTCGTCGATGTTGACCGCCATGAGCTTGGGTGCAGGCTGGTCGCGCACGATGCGCCATTTGCGCCCAGCCGGGAAGCCGGCGCCGCCCAGGCCGCGCAGTCCCGAGTCCTCCATCGCCTTGATAACGCTCTCGGCATCCTGTTCGCCGTTGACCAGGGCCGCCGCCAAGGCATAGCCGCCAGCGTGGCGGTATGCCGCATAGCCTGCGTAGCCGGGTGCCACTTCAATGGCATGGGGG
>NZ_JBXAMW010000069.1:0-852 GCF_058801025.1 Rhodoferax sp. GW822-FHT04A08 | reverse complement strand
GGCGTGACACCCCCCCGAAGCGCCTGCGGCGCCTCCCCCTGCAGGGGGCGCCACCTACAGCCCGGCAAAGCCGGTTCTGTGGTGGCCACTGGGCTGGGCGTATGCACATCCATCGCGTTTTGACAAGGATTCATCATGAGCATCTTCATCAATAAAGACACCAAGGTCATCACCCAGGGCATTACCGGCAAGACCGGTCAGTTCCACACGGAAAAGTGCCAGGAATACGCCAACGGCAAGAACTGCTTTGTGGCCGGCGTGAACCCCAAGAAGGCGGGCGAGTCGATCTTCAACATCCCAATCTACGCCTCCGTCAAGGAAGCCGCATCGGAAACCGGCGCTACCGTGTCGGTGATCTATGTGCCGCCCGCAGGCGCTGCTGCTGCCATCTGGGAAGCCGTGGAAGCCGATCTGGATCTGGCGATCTGCATTACCGAAGGCATTCCGGTCAAGGACATGCTGGAAGTGCGCAACCGCATGAAGGCCAAAGTGGCTGCGGGTGGCAAGGAAACCTTGCTGCTGGGCCCGAACTGCCCCGGCCTGATTACCCCTGAGGAAATCAAGATCGGCATCATGCCCGGACACATCCACCGCAAGGGCCGCATTGGTGTGGTCAGCCGCTCCGGCACGCTGACGTACGAAGCCGTGGCGCAGTTGACCGAAATCGGTCTGGGCCAGTCTTCTGCAGTTGGTATTGGTGGTGACCCCATCAACGGTTTGAAGCACATCGACGTGATGCGCGCCTTCAACGAAGATCCCGATACCGATGCCGTCATCATGATCGGTGAAATCGGCGGGCCCGATGAAGCCGAGGCTGCACGCTGGTGCAAGGCCAACATGAAGAAGCCTATT
>NZ_JBXAMW010000068.1:0-924 GCF_058801025.1 Rhodoferax sp. GW822-FHT04A08 | reverse complement strand
GTGGACTTTGCGCAGCGCCTGGAGCGCTCGTTGGGGCGCGTAGGACCCACCTTGTTCCCCTACACCACACCTGAGTCGATCTGGAACGAACACCGCGAATCCACCCGCGGGCGCGATCTGGACATCACGGGCTTGAGCTACACGGCACTGGAGATAGAACCGCAGCAGTGGCCCTTTCCAGAAGGTGCCAGCAAGGGGCGCGCCCGGCTATACGAAGACGGCGTCTTCCCCACTGCCGATGGCCGTGCGCAGTTTGCCGCCGTGCCCTACAAGCCCGTGGCCGAACCACGCGAGGCGCGCTACCCGTTCTCGCTCAACACTGGGCGCCTGCGCGACCAATGGCACGGTATGAGCCGCACCGGCACGCTGGGACGATTGTTCGGGCATGCGCGTGAGCCGGCCCTGCAGATGCACCCGCAGGACATGGCACGGCGCCTGCTCAAGGAGGGCGATCTGGTGCATGTGACCAGTCGGCGCGGCTCTATCCTGGTGCCGGTGCAAGCCAGTGCCGAGCAGGCCATGAGCCAGGTGTTTCTGGCCATGCACTGGGGTGAGGAATTCATCAGCGGGCGCAGCAGCACCGGCCAGCGTCTGGCGGGCGTGAACGCGCTGACCAGCCCGGCCTTCTGCCCGGACTCCAAACAGCCCGAGTTCAAGCATGCCGCAGTCAAAGTGCTCAAAGCCGAGCTGCCCTATTCTCTGGTGGCCATGGCCTGGCTGGCCCCCGAGCAGGTGCTGGCCGCGCGCAGCCAGCTGCAGTCGCTCATGGAGCGCTTTGCCTACGCCGCCTGCGTCCCGTTTGCCAATGCCACAGCCATGGATGGCGCGGCCGAGCGCCAAGGCCTGCTGCTGCGCGCAGCGGACCATGAAGCACCTGCACCCGATGTGCTGCAACAGATCGAAGCCATCCTGCAACTGCAAGGC
>NZ_JBXAMW010000067.1:0-987 GCF_058801025.1 Rhodoferax sp. GW822-FHT04A08 | reverse complement strand
GGATTCAACCGGTCGATGCAACACACTAAATACTGCGTAAGCAGAAGGAGTGTTGTAAATGAAGTATCGGACAAGGACCTTCTACACAGATAGCCAGAAGGCACTGATGTGGGAGCGCTGGAAGAAGGGGGAATCCCTAGAGCAGATTGCTAGCCTATTCAACCGACGTCACGGAACCGTGCGCGGCATTCTGGCGATAACTGGTGGCATACGTCCGCCAGAGCGCTGTCGCTGGGAATTCGCCCTGACCTTGGGGGAGCGCGAAGAGATATCCCGTGCTGTAGTGGCAGGCCGCTCAATCCGTTCAGTTGCAGCCCAACTTGGCCGATCACCTTCGACCATCAGCCGCGAGATCAAACGCAATGGTGGGCTTGGTTGTTATCGGGCAAGTGTGGCTGAACAGGCCGCCTGGGATCGGGGACGTCGCCCCAAGACCTGTAAGCTTGTGGAGAATAGAGCGCTGGCAAAGATTGTGGCTGGCAAGCTGCAATTGCAGTGGTCGCCAGAGCAGATTGCTGGGTGGCTTAAGTACGCTTATGCCGACGACGAGAGCTATCACGTGTCACACGAAACCATCTATCGCAGCCTCTACATACAGGCCCGTGGGGCGTTGAAGAAGGAGCTACAGCAACATCTCCGGCGTACGCGAGGAATGCGTCGCTCGCGCCATCACACGCAAAAGACGGACAACCATGGCCAGATAAAGGACATGGTGTCCATCAGTGAGCGCCCCGCCACGGTAGAAGACCGAGCCGTACCAGGTCACTGGGAAGGAGACTTGCTGTTTGGAAGTCTCAACACCCAGATTGCAACGCTTGTGGAGCGCCACACTCGCTACGTCATGCTGGTAAAGGTTGCCAGCAAGGATACTGAGACGGTCGTCAATGCATTGATCAAGAATGCGCGCAAGCTGCCCCAAGAACTCTACAAATCGCTGACCTGGGACCGTGGCAAGGAAATGGCAGACCATAAGCGCTTCACATTGGC
>NZ_JBXAMW010000066.1:0-1028 GCF_058801025.1 Rhodoferax sp. GW822-FHT04A08 | reverse complement strand
ACGCCAGCGCCCACGGTACGGCCGCCTTCGCGAATAGCGAAACGCAGGCCTTCTTCCATGGCGATGGGGTTGATCAGCTTCACCGTGATGGACACGTTGTCACCAGGCATCACCATTTCCTTGCCTTCGGGCAACTCGATCGCACCGGTCACGTCCGTTGTACGGAAGTAGAACTGGGGACGGTAGTTGTTGAAGAAGGGCGTGTGACGGCCACCTTCGTCCTTGGACAGAACATAGATCTCACCCGTGAAGTGCAGGTGCGGCTTGATCGAGCCGGGCTTGCACAGCACTTGGCCGCGCTCCACTTCTTCGCGCTTGGTGCCGCGCAGCAGAATACCCACGTTGTCGCCCGCTTGACCTTGGTCCAGCAGCTTGCGGAACATTTCCACACCGGTGCAGGTGGTCTTCAGGGTGGGCTTGATACCCACGATTTCGATTTCTTCGCCGACCTTGATGATGCCACGCTCAACGCGACCGGTCACCACAGTACCGCGGCCGGAGATGGAGAACACGTCTTCCACGGGCATCAGGAATGCGCCGTCCACAGCGCGCTCGGGCGTGGGGATGTAGGAGTCCAGTGCGTCAGCCAGCTTCATGATGGCGCCTTCGCCCAGTTCACCCTTGTCGCCTTCCATGGCGAGCTTGGCAGAGCCGTGGATGATGGGGGTTGCGTCGCCGGGGAATTCGTACTTGTCCAGCAGCTCGCGCACTTCCATTTCAACGAGTTCGAGCAGCTCGGCGTCGTCCACCATGTCGCACTTGTTCAGGAACACGATGATGTAAGGAACACCCACCTGACGGGCCAGCAGGATGTGCTCACGGGTCTGGGGCATGGGGCCGTCGGCTGCGGACACCACCAGAATGGCACCGTCCATCTGGGCAGCACCGGTGATCATGTTCTTCACATAGTCGGCGTGTCCGGGGCAGTCCACGTGGGCGTAGTGGCGATTGGCCGTTTCGTATTCCACGTGGGCGGTGTTGATGGTAATGCCGCGTGCTTTTTCTTCGGGAGCAGCGTCGATCTGGTC
>NZ_JBXAMW010000065.1:0-1115 GCF_058801025.1 Rhodoferax sp. GW822-FHT04A08 | reverse complement strand
GGCAACGATGAACAAGTCCAAACTGGCCCATGACTTGCATGTTGGTATGTAACTCTGTGAGGGCGCACCAATGAAGCAACGGACCCTGGCTATGGCGGCCGACCAATCGTTCGAGAACTACCGCAAGCCGACCCGGCGCGACGAGTTTCTGAAGACGATGGAAGCCATCGTCCCGTGGTCAACGTTGTGTGCTGTTATTGAACCCTTCTATCCCAAGGCAGGCAACGGCAGGCCACCCATTGGTCTGGAGCGCATGCTGCGCATTCACTTCGTCCAGCACTGGTTCAACCTGGCTGACATGGCCTGTGAGGAAGCGCTGTACGACAGTGCCAGCCTGCGCCGCTTTGTTGGCATCGATCTGGGCCGCGAGCCGGTGCCTGACTCCACGACCATTACGAAGTTCCGCAAGCTGCTCAATGACAACAAACTGGGCGAAGCACTATTTGCACAAGTTGGCAAAGAGTTGCAGGCACGTGGCTTCAAGCTCAACACCGGCACCATCGTGGACGCCACCATCATCGGCGCACCGAGCTCGACCAAGAATACCGACAAGACGCGCGACCCTGACATGCACCAGACGCGCAAGGGCCAGCAGTGGTACTTCGGCATGAAGCTGCACATCGGCGTGGACAGCCAAAGCGGCATGGCCCACAGCGCTGTGGTGACGCCGGCCAACGTGCATGACAAGCATCCACTGCCTGACTTGCTGCATGGCAACGAGCGGCGCGTCTATGGCGATTCAGCCTATGCCAGCCAGAAGAAGCTCATAGCCAGCAAGGCGCCCAAGGCCCGCGACTTTACCAACCAACGTAGCCGCTTCAAGGGCTTCATTGACGAAGCGGTGCGCGCAAAGAATCGCAGCAAGTCACGCATCCGGGCACGCGTGGAACATGTCTTTGGTGTGGTAAAGCGCCTGTGGGGATTTGGCAAGGTGCGTTACCGTGGACTGCAGAAGAACGCAACCCGGGCATTCACGGTCTTGGCACTGGCTAACATTTACCTTGGTCGCCAAAGCCTTTTGGCACAGGTGCGCTCATGAACAGGAAATGCAGGCCAAAGGGCTTGCAAAACCATACCCAAAAGCTCAAAGCGGCGCAAATATATTTCGATTTGGC
>NZ_JBXAMW010000064.1:0-1132 GCF_058801025.1 Rhodoferax sp. GW822-FHT04A08 | reverse complement strand
GCTCGTGCTCCCACCTTGGGACATTGCACTGTTTCAAGTTCGCCTCTTTCGATAGCGATGTACGGAGGTCGCCGCTTTGGCCGCCACTAATTCTTCGAGCTCCAAACAGACCACATTGCATTTAATATGCCGAGCTCCGATAGATAAAACGCTCTCTGCTTCCTTAAGAAAACTTCTCACGGCTTCTTGCGGATGCAACATCCAGTGCATTTCAAACGCCAGCCACTTGCCCGACAACAGCAGCTCGATGGAGTGAGATATGGAATCAAAGGCATATTGGAGCGTAACTCTCTTCTCCTCTTTCGAAATCTCCTCCAGCATCTGCCGCAGCCGGTAACTACGTTGCGCCTTGTGGCCAAAGCGAATCGCGTCATGCAGATACATGGGGGCATGACACACAGTGTGACCGTGGGCGCCCTGCGAAAACATCTCTGGTTTGCGTTTTGTCAGTGCATCAACCCCGAGATGCAGGTAGCTCTGCAAGGCTTCTTGCACGCCCGCTTCTTGAAGTCTGCGTGGTGCCTGAGGATTGCCCACCTCTACGCCCAGGAAATACGCCACTCGCCAGGGCGGCTCACTGGAGCTGCGTAGCTCCATGGGCTTCAACGGCGGTGTCAGCCTCGGGGCGCCAAGGACGAGCTGCTGCAGATGATCGTGCAGATGGCGCGCAGGTGCTGTGTACAGTTCCTTGGCACTGTAGAGACACGCGTCCAGGTGCACTTCCCTTGCCCCCACAGATTGGCGAATTCCTGCCGCCAGCGCGTCCAGGTGTTCCTTATCGCCAGCGTTCAGTCGGTAGTAGCGGTGATGTTGCATGTGCCAATTCATTGCCAGCGGAACCGCAATTGCACTCCAAAGCGCATCCGTTCTATAGAAGACCTGGCTGCAATGGTTGATCGTGGCGTTGAGCAAGTCCGCTTCAGCATTGTCGAGTTCACCCAGTACACGCGCAATGACATCGAGCGTTCCCCTGCCCAAAAGCTCAAATGAGACAAACTCTCTTAACTTGGACTCCAAATCCCTGTCTGGGTGCCCGACCTTCTGCGGTCTTTGTACCAAGGCCGCCAGAGATGCCACCTGGTGGTTGAGAATGTCTTGCCTTCGCATTGCTATTCCCCTGCCTGCATGGGCA
>NZ_JBXAMW010000063.1:0-1170 GCF_058801025.1 Rhodoferax sp. GW822-FHT04A08 | reverse complement strand
ACCGCTGCCACAATTTTTTGGGCCGCTTCGGCCATGGTGTCGGCGCTGATGATGGGCAGGCCCGATTCGGCCAGCATCTTCTTGCCGAGTTCTTCGTTGGTGCCCTTCATGCGCACCACCAGTGGCACCGACAGGTTCACGGCCTTGCAGGCCGTGATCACGCCGGTGGCGATGGTGTCGCACTTCATGATGCCGCCGAAGATGTTGACCAGAATGGCCTTCACCTTGGGGTTCTTCAGCATGATCTTGAAGGCTTCGGTCACCTTCTCGGGGGTGGCACCACCACCCACGTCCAGGAAGTTGGCGGGTTCCGCGCCAAACAGCTTGATGGTGTCCATGGTGGCCATGGCAAGGCCAGCGCCGTTGACCAGGCAGCCGATGTTGCCATCCAGGCTGATGTAGGCCAGGTCGAACTTGGAGGCTTCCACTTCAGCGGGGTCTTCTTCGTCCAGATCGCGGTAGGCCACGATTTCGGGGTGACGGAACAGGGCGTTGGCGTCAAAGTTGAACTTGGCGTCCAGGGCAACGACATTGCCTTTGCTGTCGCGGTTCAGCGGGTTGATTTCCACCAGGGACGCATCAGTGTCCATGTAGCACTTGTAGAGCTTCTGGAAGATGTCCACGGCTTGGGCGGTGGAGTCTGCCGGCATGCCAATGCCGTCGGCAATCTTCTTGGCCTGCTCGGCACCCAGGCCGGTCAGCGGGTCAATGAACTCGGTGATGATCTTCTCGGGGGTGGAGTGCGCCACTTCCTCGATGTCCATACCGCCTTCGCTGGAGGCAATGAAAGCCACCTTTTGCGAGGCGCGGTCGGTCACGACCGAGACGTAGTATTCCTTCTGGATATCGGCGCCGTCTTCGATGTAGAGGCGGCGTACCTTCTGGCCTTCGGGGCCAGTCTGGTGGGTCTTGAGCTGCATGCCCAGGATCTCGCCAGCCAGGCGCTTGACGTCTTCAATGGTCTTGGCAACCTTGACGCCGCCGCCCTTGCCGCGTCCACCCGCGTGGATCTGGGCCTTCACCACCCACACCGGGCCACCGAGCTTTTGCGCAGCTTCCACTGCTTCCTGTACGGTAAATGCGGGGATACCGCGCGGCACCGGCACACCAAATTGGCGCAAGATTTCCTTGCCTTGGTACTCATGAATCTTCATAACATCTCTCTAGAGG
>NZ_JBXAMW010000062.1:0-1358 GCF_058801025.1 Rhodoferax sp. GW822-FHT04A08 | reverse complement strand
TGGATGGCGCCCGAGATGCCCACAGCGATGTAGAGCTGCGGTGCCACGATCTTGCCGGTTTGGCCCACTTGCCAGTCGTTGGGCGCGTAGCCCGCGTCCACGGCGGCACGGGATGCACCCATCGCTGCATTGAGCTTGTCGGCCAGCGGCGTGATCACTTCGGTGAACTTCTCGGAGGAACCCAGGGCACGGCCACCGCTGACGATGATCTTGGCGCTGGTCAGCTCCGGGCGGTCGTTCTTGGCAATCTCCGAGCCCAGGAAGCTCACGCTGGTTGCTGCGGCGACTGCACTTGCAGTTTCCACCGCAGCACTGCCACCGGTGGCGGCTGCCGGGTCAAAGCCCGTGGTGCGCACCGTCAGCACCTTGGTGGCGTCCGTGGCCTGCACCGTGGCAATGGCGTTGCCCGCATAGATGGGGCGCTCAAAGGTGTCGGGACTCACCACCTTGGTGATGTCGGAGACTTGGCCCACATCCAGCTTGGCGGCAATGCGCGGTGCAATGTTCTTGCCCGAGGGCGTGGCAGCCAGCACGATGTGGCTGTAGTTGGCTGCAATGGCCAGCACCTGGGCGGTGACGTTTTCTGCCAGGCCATGGGCCAGACCGGCCTCATCGGCATGGATGACCTTGGCTACACCGGCGATCTGTGCGGCTTGTGCAGCAGCGGCTGCAGCGTTGTGGCCAGCCACCAGCACGTGTACATCGCCACCGAGCTGGGTGGCCGCGGTGACGGCGTTGAGGGTCGCGGGTTTGATGCTGGCATTGTCGTGTTCAGCGATTACAAGAGAAGTCATGGTTTGCTCTTTCAAATGGGGTTTGCTGGGTGCTGGCTGGCAGAGGACGGCATGGCGCTCAGCGCAGCGGCATAAAGGAGGAGGCCGAAGGCCGGGGGACAGCCGCGGAGCTGAGTGCCATGGCGGCCGGACTCCGCAGCACTAGATCACCTTGGCTTCGTTCTTGAGCTTGTCGACCAAGGTGGCCACATCGCTCACCTTGATGCCGGCGCTGCGGGCCGGGGGCTCGCTGACTTTCAAGGTCTTGATGCGCGGGTTCACGTCCACACCCAGATCTTCGGGCTTGACGGTCTCCAGCGGCTTCTTCTTGGCCTTCATGATGTTGGGCAGCGTCACATAGCGCGGCTCGTTCAGGCGCAGATCGGTGGTGATGATGGCGGGCAACGTGAGCGACAGGGACTCGGAGCCGCCGTCCACTTCACGCGTAGCCTTCAACTTGCCGTCCACGATCTCGACCTTGCTGGCAAAGGTGGCCTGGGGCCAGTCGCCCAGGGCCGCCAGCATCTGGCCGGTCTGGTTGCAGTCGTCATCAATGGCCTGCTTGCCCAGGATCACCAGGCCGGG
>NZ_JBXAMW010000061.1:0-1717 GCF_058801025.1 Rhodoferax sp. GW822-FHT04A08 | reverse complement strand
CCACCGGCTTCTCCACTTTGGCTGCCTTGGCTTTCTTGGCCACAGCCTTCGCCTTCTTCACAGGAGCTGATTCAGCTACGGCATCTACCGAATTAGAACCAAGTTGATAGATTCCGCGACCAACCAATTTCACCGAACCCGTGGCTTGCAATCTTTTCAACGAAATACCCACAGAGCCCAAGGGAAGCTTGGATCCCGCCGCCATCGCCGCACCTGTAATGGCCGTGCCCGCATCCGCCTTCAAGACACCTTGCAAATAAGAAAGCAGCTTGCTGTCATTTGCGGTGAGCGCACCGGGAGTGGTAGATTTGCGCCCAGCTTTCCTAACTGCCTTCACTTTCTTAGCCGCCTTGGCAGGCCTTGCAATGACGTCAACGGCAGCAGCGTTGGAAATAGACCTGCGCTTACTCACTGCGCGCAGAACAATCACATCCTCGGCCGGGCTAGCCAATTCATTGGCCAACGCATAGAGCTTTTGAAGCTGCGACTCCACAGCAACAAGACCTTGACTCAGGCCAGAAAGAGACTTGAATCGCTCAATCACTTGATCCGAATCAGTACCAAACGGCTGGCTGCTCAGATTGGCAATCAATACTTCGCCTTGCGCTCGCACCATATGCCCAATGGCTTCGGAAGCATTGTGGGCGGCCTGACCAGCCTTTTGGATGAACGATAGGTCTTTCTGGGATAACGACATACAACTCCGAATAGTGGAAAGAAAACAATATGAGAATACTATATCTGTACTTAGCTGGCGACCATTTTTTTAGGGCCTTTCTCAAGAGTTCTATGCTCGCGCTTCAGTCTTTTGAAAAAATTAATGAGTGATTACTATTCCTTCTTTCCATAGAAAAATGCAGCCCATTGCCGACTGTATCTGACAACTACCAAATGAATAGAACTTGCTCGTTGCATACTCAGGGTGTCAGCCGTTTCCGTGGTCCAGCGCTATCGGCACTGTGGACAGGTATTTCTATCTGAAATCTCACCACGCTAGCGCGCAGGTCAATTGCACTGGATGATCCACGTGTATTAGCGAGTAGGCTTGGAATGGTCCTCGCATCCTTGAATTGTGATCATGACGCTCTCGCTTTAGATTGAAGAGGATAGAGCGTCGACGGCTACCCAGCATCGGTAAACTTTGAGTACGAAACTTTTCTTTCAATTCTAAGGTGTTGACTTTTTGTAGTCACGCGTGCATCGCTTACTCTCGAATGTTGTTATAGACTTGCGCCGTCGTTGGAGCCAGCCGATCGGCTTTATTCTAAGTAGAGAGAGACCATGTTTCGTACCCTTTTGAAATCCAAAATTCACCGTGTTGCCGTCACCCACTGCGAGCTGCACTATGAAGGATCGTGCGCAATCGATGAAGACCTTTTAGACGCCGCTAACATCGCTGAAAACGAGCAGGTACACATTTGGAACATCAACAACGGTGAGCGCTTCATAACCTATGCCATCAAGGGGCAGCGTGGTAGCGGCATGATTTCCGTTAATGGTTCCGCTGCGCGTCGTGCGGCCGTGGGTGACCTGATCATCATTGCTGCATTTGCCCAGGTGCATGACGACAAAGTGGAAGGCCATTCCCCACAGCTGGTGTTTGTAGACGACAAAAACAAGCAAACTGATTTGCGCCACAAGGTTCCCACCCAACAGTTGTAAGAGCGGCGGCCTTTGTGGATCCTGCCCACAGGTTTGCTGATTCAACTTCGCTTTC
>NZ_JBXAMW010000060.1:0-1751 GCF_058801025.1 Rhodoferax sp. GW822-FHT04A08 | reverse complement strand
ACACCCGAGGTCAGGAACAGATCGAACAAATCCCCGTCAATGTGCTTGTCCTTCTTGAAGAAGGACAGGATCTTGATGGACTCCGACAGCGTCTTGGCCTTCTTGTAGGGGCGGTCCGAGGCGGTAAGCGCCTCGAAGATGTCAGCGATGGCCATGATGCGCATGGGCACGCTCAGTTCATCGGCAGAGAGCTTGCGCGGGTAGCCGGTACCGATCAGGGTCTCGTGGTGGGTGCCAGCGTATTCGGGCACGCGCCGCATGTTCTTGGGCAGGGGCAGTTGCTCCAGCATCATCAGGCTTTGCATCACGTGCTCGTTGATCTTGAAGCGCTCCTCTTCGGTGAGGGTGCCGCGGCTTACGCTGAGGTTGTAGACCTCGCCATAGTTGTACTGGTGTTCCGGTATGTTGACCTTGAAGTTCCACTTGGGGTCCAGCACTGCCTTGCTGGTGCGTGGAATGATGTGGTGCGCCTTGTCCGACAGCAGTTGCTCGGTTGCGGGCAGGGCAGCCGGTGCATCGGTGTAGCGCTTGAGCTCTTCGTGGGCCAATCCGGCACGGTCGTCAAAGTGACGCAGCCAGGTCTGCTGGGCTATCTGCTGCAGTCGCTGCACTTTCTCAGGCGCCATGTATTCGCCACCCAGGTTGCACTCGGCCACAAACGCGAAGTCATCCAGCAGCTGTGCACGCCGTGCGTCAAAAGCGGCTTGTGCATCCTGCGCATCGCCGCCACCGGCCAGCGCTTCGAGCTGGGTGATGCGGGCATCGCGCAGCAGCACTTCAAAGCGCATGCGCACCTCATGGATGCGGTTGTAAATGGTTTCGAGCTTGCAGGCCTTGTCCACCACATACTCCGGCGTGGTGACTTTGCCGCAGTCGTGCAACCATGCGCCAACGCGGAATTCCCGCCACTCGTCTTCTGTTTCAAACTTGAAGGTTGACAGCGGCCCTGTGGTTTGGGCCGTGGCGGCTTCGGCCAGCATCATTCCCAGTTCGGGAACGCGCTCGCAATGGCCGCCGGTATAGGGGCTCTTGGCGTCAATCGCGCCGGCAATCAGCTTGATCAGCGCGTCCATGAGTTGCCGCTGCGCGTCGATCAGGTTCTGGTTCTCGATGGCCACGGCCGACTGCGCCGCCAGTGCCTCGACAAATCCAACCAGATCCTTGGGGAAGGGAATGACCTGGCCCGTCTTGGGATCCTGCGCGTTGAGCAGCTGGATCACACCAATCACTTCGCCCTCACGCGGACTCAAGGGGACCGTCAGCATGGAGATAGTCCTGAAGCCGGATTCTTCGCTGAACTTCTTGGTGCCCGACATGTCAAAGCGCGTTTCCGCATACACGTCATCCACGATGACGGATGTGTTGTTGTTGGCCGCGTTCACCACCACGTAGTGGTTGTTCGGCTTGCCGTCAGCGTTGAAGAGCGGAATTTCAAAGGAGGGTAGCGCATCCTCGTTGGTGCGCTGGGCGAACACCAGGGTGTTTTGTTCGGTCTTTAGAAACAGCGTGGCAGCAGCGCAATGCGCAATCTCACGGGCGCCAAACAGCACGTGGCGCAGCAGCAGCGAGCGGTTCTGCTCACGCGAGAGCTTGATGCCGTTGTCCACCAGCCGTGCCAGCTTGTCCTGCGAGGTCTTGAGTTCGTCGGTGCGGTTCTGGATGGCGCCATGCATGACGTACTGCGCGTCGCCCAGCGCCTGGACTTCATAGAGGATGGAGCGGGCCCGGTGTGGCTCCTGCGAGAAGTCCAG
>NZ_JBXAMW010000059.1:0-1765 GCF_058801025.1 Rhodoferax sp. GW822-FHT04A08 | reverse complement strand
TCGCGTACGGAATGGGTTGAACAGGGATTTGCGGATTCAGATTCGCGGTGAAGGCAGCACTACACGCTGTCATCTGCCTCTGTGGCAGCGCGCCCGCTTACGAAGCCCATGGGCGCACGCCGCGGCTGCTTGCCCGTCTGCAGTTCCTGCAGCAAACTGATCAAGGTCGAAGCCGTTCGGGCATCCGGTGCAAAGCGCAGACGGCGAGACAGAGCAGCGAAATCTCCGGGCGTGACACCGGTGATTTGGGAGGCAGTGTCCAGATCCCCTATGTCGACCTCGATTGCAAGCGCCTTGCAGAGCGCTGCGAATCCCTCTCGCACCTGCTCGGGTCTGAGGGGCTCGAACGTGATCTGCATATCGAGCCTGCGCAAGGTCGCTGGATCGATGGCTTGCATGCGGTTGGTGGCAATCACAACAACACCGGTGTATTCACCCAAGTGCTCCAGCAGTTCGTTGACCTGCGTGACCTCCCAGGTGCGTGCTGCCATATCACGGTTGGCCAATAATCCATCGACCTCATCAATGAAGAGCACCGCGCCCTCTTCGAGCGCCTTCTCAAACGCAGTGCGAATGCGCTGTTCTGTCTCCCCTACATAGGCCGACAGCAGATCTGACGCACGTTGCTCCACCAAGGGCTTATCCAGCATGTTCGCCAAGGCCTTGGCGAATGCGGTCTTGCCAGTTCCTGGAAGTCCGCACAGCGCCAGTCGCGCGCTGCCTACCTTCCGGATACCGGCCACCAGTTCCATCAAGTCCACACTGGCATTCACCTGGGTAGGGCTCCAGGTGAATGCTTCAGAGTGTGCTCCCTGCTCAATTGGGATTTGCAAGTGCTGGGTGGGGCGGCCTGGCAGGCGCTGGCGCAGCCAGTGCCGGCACAAGGTGGCGTCCATCGGGACGTCAGCATCTTCTCCCCGTGCGTGGACTTGGCCCAGCCGGTCGATGAGTGCCGGTGTCAAGGTGCTGACTTCAGCCCAGCGCTGCTGCTCAGTTTCTGTGATGGCAGCGGGGCTGTGCCGTCTGGGTGCGAAACGCTTTTGGATCAGTCCCAGGCGTACCGAGCGGGGAATTCCCTCAAAGTGAATTTCCACATCGAAGCGGCGCAGTACGGCACGGTCCAGCACCTCTGGGTGGTTCATGATCCAGATGACCGGGATGCGGCTGCCCTCCAGCAATTGATTCAAGGCCGCCCGGTGGTTGTCCATGCTCACCGCATCCGCATCACCTGAGCTACGCCGTTGACCGAATTCCGATTCCGGCGGGCGAAACACATCGTCCGCTTCGTCAAAGAGGATGGCCCCACGTGGGGTGGCGCGCATCATCCGCATGACCAGGCGCAGGTGGTGTAGTCGATCCTCACCCGTCAAGGCGCCACCCCGGTCATTGGTAACCACCATCTCCATGGCCTGCACACTGGATTCCCTCAGCAGGGCCCGGCACCACTCGGTCTTCCCCAGCCCCGGCATTCCAGTCACGAGCATGTGCCCTGCTGTGTGTCCGTCCGATGCCGCCTTGAGCACACCCTCTAGCCAGCTCTTGGCAAGGGCCGTGTGGTGCGGGATGTGCGCAAAGTCACCCAGGCTGAGTCCATCCCCACGCAGTGGGGTGGCCATATGCGCCAGGATTTCCTCGGGTTGCCCCTGGTGGTAGGCAATGCCTTCGGAAAGCTGGCGTGGGACAAACAGCAAGGTGCCCAGCCACTCCTCACCGCCCGGGTACATGCGCAAGATGCCGCTGGACAAGAGCGATCCTTTGGAGCTCA
>NZ_JBXAMW010000058.1:0-1770 GCF_058801025.1 Rhodoferax sp. GW822-FHT04A08 | reverse complement strand
CTCAAGCAGCTCAAGGTGGATGTGAACCCATTTAGTTTGCAAGATGTGCAGCGCATCATTGCTACCGTCCGCCCGGATTACCGCAATTACATGGTCACGCGCATCTTCACCGGCATGCGTACTGGTGAGATCAATGGGCTGAAGTGGAAGTACGTGGATTTCGAGCTGCGCATTATCAAAGTGCGGGAGACCTTTGTCCTGGGAGAGGATGAGTACACCAAGACCGATGGCTCGCAGCGCGATATCCAGATGAGCGCACCGGTCTTGGAAGCGCTGAAGGCCCAGTGGGAGGCCACAGGCAAGCTGTCCGAATACGTGTTTTGCAACATCGAGGGTAAGCCCCTGGACAACAAGAATTTCTCGGACCGGATTTGGTATCCGCTGCTGCGGCACTTGGGGCTGGAGCGGCGCAGGCCCTATCAGACACGTCACACGGCTGCCACCTTGTGGCTAGCATCCGGCGAAGCACCCGAGTGGATTGCCCGCCAGCTTGGGCATGCCGATACGCAGATGCTTTTCAAGGTTTACAGCCGCTACGTGCCCAACCTCACGCGCCAAGACGGCTCAGCCATGGAGCGTTTGCTCGCTGCCAAGCTCTCACAAGGGCCACTGGCATCGGTAAATGAGACGGGTGGCCCGGTGCTGATCCCGGTTGATCCGCTGCACAGCGACGCCATGCGCCAGCCCATTCCGAGGCCGGGCAACTGGAAGAAGTCAGAAGTGCATTGGAGTAAGGAAGAGGCCGAACAAACTGCAGCCAAAGCTACTGAAGAGGCAGCAGCCCAAGCAGCCAAGGCCGAAGCGAGCGTCGCCGGCGTCGATGCGGCTGTGGCCGCTAAGGCCCCATCCCGTGTCGACAAGCCCGCATCGTCCCTGGCTCCCTTGAGCTGGGAAGACATGGCCAAGAACTGGCAGGAGGCTGAGACATGACCGGTGCCGAGCCACTCCACTGGCCAGACCCCTAGTTGGGCCATGAACTTGGCCATTTTCTAAGCCACCACTACCGACCACAGCCCACCCGGACTGCCTCCCGCAGCCCGGTCAGGCGGAGCTTTGCCCAAAACATCCCGAATTCCTGTCAAGGAGAACCCAATGAACCGTATCGCCATCACCCCAGTTTCCGCTGCTTCCGCAATTTCCGCCAACGTATCTCAGGCCACCAGCTATGAAGTCACCGTGGGTCCTGACCCCCAGACTTTCATCGACCAGGCTGTGCACTCGCTGGACAGTGTCCCCCTGCGCCGAATGTTTTCCACCTTCGTTGCTGAACCCGAGATTCACATGGTGCTCACAACACCAGTGGGCGGCGTGCAGTACCAGCGCACTGGCCTGTGTCGCTACGTAGTGCAGGTCCTGCGGTCAGCGGCCGAGACCGCAGCCTATTCCAGTGAATTTGGTGGCGCCGAGCGGGAGGCTCTGTTTGTCGCGACCTTCATTGAAGGTAGCCGTGCGTTCCTCGGAGCATGCATTGATGCAGGGAGCGACGTCGACGATGTCCTGCATACCTTGTTGATGGATCCCTTGCGGCAGTTGGACCGGCAGGACGAGCGCGTGGCAGGCCTGGTGCGCATGTGCCTTGGCTGCGGTCTGCCCGAAGAAGTGGACGACTTCTATGTTCCCCGGCTGCGCAACACAGTGCGCCGGGCGCTCTCCCGTGTGAACGCTGGGGCGCACGTGGGACAGAGCGCGGGAGTGAATGGGCAGGACCGACAAGTCCTGCTCCGAGCAGCCCGCCCGGCTTCCAACCTGTCCTGCTACTGAACCGACACG
>NZ_JBXAMW010000057.1:0-1780 GCF_058801025.1 Rhodoferax sp. GW822-FHT04A08 | reverse complement strand
GCGTGCGCCAGGCATGCTTGCCGATGTCGGTAATGCGCGGGTCGGCCAGCACGATCTTGGCGCCCTGCTTGGATGCGTTCTTCATCCAGGTGGCAGCCACCGGATGGTTGGCCGTGGGGTTGGAGCCGATCACGAAGATCAGCTCCGAATGCTGCACGTCGTTGACCTGGTTGCTCACCGCGCCGGAGCCCACACCTTCGAGCAAGGCGGCCACGCTGGAGGCGTGGCACAGGCGGGTGCAGTGGTCCACATTGTTGCTGCCAAAGCCGGTGCGCACCAGCTTCTGGAACAGGTAAGCCTCTTCATTGCTGCCCTTGGCCGAGCCAAAGCCCGCCAGTGCCTTCTTGCCATGGGTATCGCGCAGCCGCTTGAGTGTGCCTGCGGAATACGCCAGCGCTTCTTCCCAGGTGGCTTCACGGAACACGTCGGACCAGTCCGCCGTGTCTCGGTTGAGGTTGTCCAGCAGCGCCGGGTCCTTGGGCACGCCTTCTTTGCGGATCAGCGGCACGGTCAGGCGCTGCGGATTGGCGGCGTAGTCGAAACCGAAGCGGCCCTTGACGCACAGGCGGTTGTGGTTGGCCGGGCCGTCGCGGCCATCGACGCTGACGATGACGTTGTCCTTGACGTTGTAGGTGAGCAGACAGCCCACGCCGCAGAACGGGCAGACGGAGTCCACCTTTTTGTCCACCAGTTGCGAGCCGATGTGGGTCTTGGGCATGAGCGCGCCGGTGGGGCAGGCCTGCACGCATTCACCACAAGCCACGCAGGTGCTCTCGCCCATGGGGTCGTTCAGGTCGAACACGATCTCGCTGTGCGAGCCGCGCAGCGCGTAGCCGATGACGTCGTTGACTTGTTCTTCACGACAGGCGCGCACGCAGCGGTTGCACTGGATGCAGGCGTCCAGGTTCACCGCCATGGCGGGGTGGGATACGTCGGCCTGGGGTTGTTCTCTTCGGAGAGACTTCAAGGCCGGGCGCACGGTCACATCCAGCCGGTCAGCCCAGTAACTGAGTTCGCCGTGTTGGCCGGGGTGATTGGCGCTCGCTTCTGGCACAGCGGCGTCGGCCGGTAAGCCGGGTGCCTCATGCGCGAGCGCAAAATCGGCTCCCGACTTACCGGCCGCCACCGCCGTGCCAGAAGAGGCAGAAGTAGCACCTGCGTCATTCCACTTGTACCCGGTATCGGGCATATCGGAGAGCAGCATCTCCAGAACCATCTTCTGGCTCTTCTCGACCCGCGGCGTCTTCAGTAGCACCTCCATGCCCGCTGTGGCATTGCGGCAGCAACTGGGCGCCAGGGTGCGCTCGCCCTTGATCTCCACCACGCAGGCGCGGCAATTGCCGTCTGCGCGCAGGCCGTCCTTGTAGCAAAGATGCGGAATGTCCACACCGTGGCGCTTGGCCGCCTTGAGGATGCTTTCGCCCTCAAACGCGTGGATGGTTTGCTGGTCGAGCTTGAACTCCACGGTGGCGGGAAGCACTTCGTTCATCTTGGTGATGGCATTCATGGTTTATTGGCCCCCACGCTTGTCACGTTGTGTACTGCGCTGCCCCCCGTGGGGGCCCTCGTGCCTTGGGGCGGCCCGGCGTCACTCGCCCCCGCACCATTGATCTCGTGAGGGAAATACTTGATGACGCAGCGCACCGGGTTGGGCGCGGCCTGGCCCAATCCGCAGATGGAGGCGTCGGTCATCACGATGTTGAGGTCTTCGAGGGTTTCCACATCCCACACCGGTGCTTCCAGCAGCTTGGCCGCCTTGGAAGTGCCTACGCGACAGGGT
>NZ_JBXAMW010000056.1:0-1781 GCF_058801025.1 Rhodoferax sp. GW822-FHT04A08 | reverse complement strand
ACGTGCGCCAGGCATGCTTGCCGATGTCGGTAATGCGCGGGTCGGCCAGCACGATCTTGGCGCCCTGCTTGGATGCGTTCTTCATCCAGGTGGCAGCCACCGGGTGGTTGGCCGTGGGGTTGGAGCCGATCACGAAGATCAGCTCCGAGTGCTGCACGTCGTTGACCTGGTTGCTCACCGCACCGGAGCCCACACCTTCGAGCAAGGCGGCCACGCTGGAGGCGTGGCACAGGCGGGTGCAGTGGTCCACATTGTTGCTGCCAAAGCCGGTGCGCACCAGCTTCTGGAACAGATAGGCCTCTTCGTTGCTGCCCTTGGCCGAGCCAAAGCCCGCCAGCGCCTTCTTGCCATGGGTGTCGCGCAGCCGCTTAAGAGTCCCTGCGGAATACGCCAGGGCTTCTTCCCAGGTGGCTTCACGGAACACGTCGGACCAGTCGGCTGAATCGCGGTTGAGGTTGTCCAGCAGGGCCGGGTCCTTGGGCACGCCTTCCTTGCGGATGAGTGGCACGGTCAGGCGCTGCGGGTTGGCCGCGTAGTCAAAGCCGAAGCGGCCCTTGACGCACAGGCGGTTGTGGTTGGCCGGGCCGTCGCGGCCATCGACGCTGACGATGACGTTGTCCTTGACGTTGTAGGTGAGCAGACAACCCACGCCACAGAACGGGCAGACCGAGTCCACCTTTTTGTCCACCAGTTGCGAGCCGATCTGGGTCTTTGGCATGAGCGCACCGGTGGGGCAGGCCTGCACGCATTCGCCGCAGGCCACGCAGGTGCTATCGCCCATGGGGTCGTTCAGGTCGAACACGATCTCGCTGTGCGAGCCGCGCAGCGCGTAGCCGATGACGTCGTTGACCTGTTCTTCGCGGCAGGCACGTACGCAGCGGTTGCACTGGATGCAGGCGTCCAGGTTCACCGCCATGGCGGGGTGGGATACGTCGGCCTTGGGTTGTTCGCGGCGCAGAGCCTTCAAAGCAGGACGCACGCTGACATCCAGCCGGTCGGCCCAGTAGCTCAGTTCGCCATGTTGGCTGGGATGGTTGGCGCTCGCTTCTGCCACGGCGGCGCCGGGGGCCAGGCTGGGCGCCTCATACGGCGAGCCCAAATCGGCGCCCAGCCTGGCCCCCGTCACCGCCGTGGCAGAAGAGGCAGGAGTGGCGCCAGTGTCATTCCATTTGTAACCCTGATCGGGCATATCGGAGAGCAGCATCTCCAGAACCATCTTCTGGCTCTTCTCTACCCGCGGTGTCTTCAGCAACACTTCCATGCCCGCTGTGGCATTGCGGCAGCAACTGGGCGCCAGGGTGCGCTCGCCCTTGATCTCCACCACGCAGGCACGGCAATTGCCGTCTGCGCGCAGGCCGTCCTTGTAGCAAAGGTGCGGGATGTCCACACCGTGGCGCTTGGCAGCTTTGAGGATGCTTTCGCCCTCAAACGCGTGGATGGTCTGCTGGTCGAGCTTGAACTCCACGGTAGCGGGAGTGACTTCGTTCATCTTGGTGATGGCATTCATGGTTTATTGGCCCCCACGCTTGTCACGTTGTGTACTGCGCTGCCCCCCGTGGGGGCCCTCGTGCCTTTGGGGCGGCCCGGCGTCACTCGCCCCCGCACCATTGATCTCGTGGGGGAAATACTTGATAACGCAGCGCACCGGGTTGGGCGCGGCCTGGCCCAGGCCGCAGATGGAGGCGTCGGTCATCACGATGTTGAGGTCTTCCAGCGTGTCCACATCCCACACCGGTGCTTCCAGCAGCTTGGCTGCCTTGGAAGTGCCTACGCGGCAGGGC
>NZ_JBXAMW010000055.1:0-1785 GCF_058801025.1 Rhodoferax sp. GW822-FHT04A08 | reverse complement strand
TTGAAGCAGGTCAAGGTGGATGTGAACCCATTTAGTTTGCAGGATGTGCAGCGCATCATCGCTACCGTCCGGCCGGACTACCGCAACTACATGGTCACGCGCATCTTTACCGGCTTGCGTACCGGTGAGATCAATGGCCTGAAGTGGAAGTACGTAGATTTCGTGCTGCGCATCATCAAGGTGCGTGAAACCTTTGTCCTGGGAGAGGATGAGTACACCAAGACCGATGGCTCGCAGCGTGACATCCAGATGAGCGCACCGGTCATGGAAGCGTTGAAGGCCCAGTGGGAGGCCACAGGCAAGTTGTCGGAATACGTCTTCTGCAACATCGAGGGCAAGCCCCTGGACAACAAGAATTTCTCAGACCGGGTTTGGTATCCGCTGCTCCGGCACTTGGGGCTGGAAAGACGCAGGCCCTATCAGACACGCCACACGGCAGCGACCTTGTGGCTGGCATCCGGCGAAGCACCCGAGTGGATCGCCCGTCAGCTGGGGCATGCGGATACACAGATGCTTTTCAAGGTATACAGCCGCTACGTGCCCAATCTCACACGGCAGGACGGCTCAGCCATGGAGCGCTTGCTCGCTGCCAAGCTCTCACAAGGGCCGTTGGCCACGGTCAATGAGACAGGTGGCCCGGTGCTTATTCCGGTCGATCCGCTGCACAGCGACGCCATGCGCCAGCCCATTCCGAGGCCGGGCAACTGGAAGAAGTCCGATGTGCATTGGAGCAAGGAAGAGGCCGCACAGGCTGCTGCCAAAGCTACTGAGGAGGCGGCAGCCCAGGCGGCCAAGGCTGATGCGAGTGCTGCTGACGTCGATGTGGGCGTGACCGCCAAGGCCCCATCCCGTGTCGACAAGCCCGCAGCGTTCCTGGCTCCCTTGAGCTGGGAAGACATGGCCAGGAACTGGCAGGAGGTGGAGACATGACCGGTGCCGAGCCACTCCGCTGGCTAGACCCTTAGTTAGGCCACGAGCTAAGCCATGAGCTTGGCCATTTTCTAAGCCATCACTACCGACCACAGCCCACCCGAACTGCTACCAGCAGCCCGGTCAGGCGGAGCTTTGCCCAAAACATCCTGAATTCCTGTCAAGGAGAACCCAATGAACCGTATCACCATCACCCCTGTTGCCCCTACCTTCGCAATTCCCGCCAATGCATCTCCGGCCACCCGCTATGAAGTCACCGTGGGGCCTGATCCCCAGACCTTCATCGACCAGGCTGTCCACTCGCTGGACAGTGTCCCTCTGCGCCGAATGTTTTCCGCCTTCGTCGCTGAACCCGAGATTCACATCGTGCTCACAACACCAGTGGGTGGCGGCGTGCATTACCAGCGCACTGGCTTGTGTCGCTACGTAGTGCAGGTCCTGCGGTCAGCGGCCGAGACCGCAGCCTATTCCAGTGAATTTGGTGGCGCCGAGCGGGAGGCCCTGTTTGTCGCAACCTTCATCGAAGGGTGCAGTGCGTACCTCGGCGCATGCATCGATGCAGGAAGCAACGTCGACGATGTGCTGCATACCCTGGTGATGGATCCGCTGCGGCAGTTGGACCGGCAGGACGAGCGCCTGGCAGGCCTGGTGCGCATGTGCCTGGGCTGCGGTCTGCCCGATGAAGTGGACGACTTCTATGTTCCCCGCCTGCGCAACACAGTGCGCCGGGCGCTCTCCCGTGTGAACGCTGGAGTGCGCGTGGGACAGAGCGCGGGAGTGAATGGGCAAGACCGACAAGTCCTGCTCCGAGCAGCTCGCCCGGCTACCAACCTGTCCTGCTACTGAACCAACACA
>NZ_JBXAMW010000054.1:0-1854 GCF_058801025.1 Rhodoferax sp. GW822-FHT04A08 | reverse complement strand
GCCTATGTGGCAGCCGGTGCCGAAATCACCGATGCAGCGGGCGCCTTTGGTTGCGATCTGGTGCTCAAGGTGCGCAGCCCACAAGTGTCGGAGCTGCCCCTGCTGCGCGCGGGCACCACGCTGGTGGGCATGCTCAACCCCTTTGATGCTTCTGGACTGCAGCAGCTGGCCACAGCCGGCCTGACCTCCTTTGCGCTGGAAGCCGCACCGCGCACCACCCGCGCGCAAAGCATGGACGTGCTCTCCAGCCAGGCCAATATCGCCGGCTACAAGGCGGTGATCATTGCGGCAGACAAGTACCAGCGCTTCTTCCCCATGCTCATGACAGCGGCCGGTACCGTCAAGGCCGCCCGTGTGGTGATCCTGGGTGTGGGCGTGGCCGGTCTGCAGGCCATCGCCACGGCCAAGCGCCTGGGTGCGGTGATCGAGGCCTCGGACGTGCGCCCCAGCGTGAAGGAACAGGTGGAATCCTTGGGCGGCAAGTTCATCGACGTGTCCTATGACACCGATGAAGAAAAGGAAGCCGCCGTGGGCGTGGGCGGCTATGCCAAGCCCATGCCGCAGAGCTGGCTGGACCGCCAGAAGGTCGAGGTGGCCAAGCGCGTGGCGCTGGCCGATGTGGTGATCTCCACCGCCCTGATCCCCGGGCGCGCAGCCCCCACGCTAATAACGGAAGACATGGTCAAGTCCATGAAGCCAGGCTCCGTGATCGTGGATATCGCAGCGGGCAAAGGCCCGGGTGGCGTGGGCGGCAACTGCCCGCTGTCTGAAGCCGACAAGACGGTGGTCAAGCACGGCGTGACCATCGTGGGCGAAACCAACCTGCCCGCGCTGGTGGCGGCCGATGCTTCCTCCTTGTATGCCCGCAACGTGCTGGACTTCCTCAAGCTGATCGTCAACAAGGAAGGCGCCTTGCACGTGGACCTGGAAGACGACATCGTGGCAGCCTGCCTGATGACCCAGGGCTTTGAGGTCAAGCGCAAATAAAGAAGAGCAACCAAAGGACAACCCCCATGGACCTCGTATCCCCCACGATCACCAACCTGATCATCTTTGTACTGGCCATCTACGTGGGCTACCACGTGGTGTGGACCGTCACGCCCGCCCTGCACACGCCGCTCATGGCGGTGACCAATGCCATCTCGGCCATCGTGGTGGTGGGCGCCATGCTCGCGGCCGCCCAGACCGAAACCCCCTGGGGCAAGGCCATGGGCGTGCTGGCCGTGGCGCTTGCTGCGGTCAACATCTTCGGCGGCTTTCTGGTGACCCGGCGCATGCTGGAGATGTTCAAGAAGAAAGAGAAGAAGGCAACTGCCGCAGCTGAAGGGGGCCAAAAATGAGCATGAATGTTGTCACGCTGCTGTACCTGATTGCCTCGGTCTGCTTCATCCAAGCTCTGAAAGGCCTCTCGCACCCCACCACCTCCATCCGGGGCAATGTGTTCGGCATGATCGGCATGACCATTGCTGCCTTCACCACGGCGGCCCTGATTTATGAAACCTCGCACGGCAACGGCCTGGGCTTGGCCTGGGTGCTGCTGGGCCTGGTGGTGGGCGGCGGCTATGGTGCCTACCGCGCCAAGACGGTGGAGATGACCAAGATGCCCGAGCTAGTGGCCTTCTTCCACAGCATGATCGGTCTGGCGGCGGTGTTCATTGCCGTGGCCGCGGTGCTGGAGCCCGCGGCCCTGCTGCATGGACTGGCCAAGGGGGACCCGATTCCTACCGGCAACCGGCTGGAGCTGTTCCTGGGTGCAGCCATTGGTGCCATCACCTTCAGCGGCTCGGTGATTGCGTTTGGCAAGCTCTCGGGCACGTACAAGTTCCGATTGTTCCAGGGCGCGCCGGTTACCTT
>NZ_JBXAMW010000053.1:0-1987 GCF_058801025.1 Rhodoferax sp. GW822-FHT04A08 | reverse complement strand
TTCAAAAGCGACGTCTGTGAGGGTTTTCCCTTCAATGTTCTCGTTGCATGGAGGCTTGGGGGCAAGCGACGTGGGCTCATTTCTTGGAGATACGGTGTCATGGCTTAGCCTCCCAACGCATCGATTTCGATCTTGAGCGAGCGCATACGGGCTTGCCAGTGCGCGGCCATGGTGTCCCCGTCGATCCCAGGAAGTGGGCTATCTGGGCCCGATGCGCCTGTCCTAATAGACGCATCATTCGTGAATGGCACACCTACCGTAGAGGATGCAGTCAACAGCCGCTCCACAAGACCAGCCAATTGCCCCACCACGCCGAACCCCGCCTGACGAACCAGTCGATGCGTGGGTGTGAGTGCAAGCACCACCGTATTCCCTGTGCGCGAGATGCTGCGCACCAGGTTGTGGGCGTGCGTCCGATCCGATCCGTGGTCGTTTCTGAGCTGCCTCCAGGCGTAACGGTTACGGTCTTGGACAGCGCGCAGCAATTGCCGGGCCTCTGTATCCAGCTGAGATACCGGCCGCACCAGAACCTGGTGCATATCCAAGGCCGAGTCCTTAAGAACATGGATGCGCAGACTTGGATGGTGCTTGATACGCAGCCACAGGTCTTCGGTCGCGCTGAACATGTCGTCCAGGTCAGCAGGATTGACCAGCCTGAGACGAGTGGGTCCGGCTACTTTGCCCGTTGGATAAGTGGCCCAAGGGGTTCCTTCAAAGAGGTCGCCATTGGCAGCCACCGCTGACCTGCCGCCATGAAGGGATGGATGCTGGAGGCGCGCACTCATTTGCAGTCTCCCGGATGAGCAAAGACTGAATCGTTGGCGGCCCCACCCTTTGCTGCCTTATCTGTTGCAGCAATTGCCCGCTCCACGCCGCGGCCAATGATGGTGCCGATGGTCTCGCGCAGATGGTCATGCGGATCGCCCGCGGGCTTGAGAATTTCCACGTCCGGCCCGTTGGGCGTCCAGGTGATGGCCACCTTCTGGTTGTACTCGGCGGCCAGGGTATAGGCCCACAAAGGGAACCCATCGTCGTCGGCGAGCATCCTCCAACGGAAGCCATGGGTACCGTCTCCCAAGGCCGCATCGATTTCCATACAGGTCAGCGTGAAGGCTGGTGCCCAGCGCCGATCAATGTTCATGGTCGCCACAGAGTTCTCGAACATGTAGGGGTAGTTGATGGCCACGCACAGGAAGCGCGCATCCATGGTGCGGTTCTTCCCCACGTCAATCTCGATGACGGCTGCGCTCTGGCGCACCTTCTTCGGAAGGGACAGTGCGGGACCGCTGCGAGCGCGCGATGTGTCGTGATGGGTAGCTTTCATAAACTTCTCCTTGAATTGCGATGCATGTCTGGCTGACAAATCAAATACTGAACTTTTAGGTCGAGCGCCTAAGCGCGTTTCTGAGGTTTCTGCAAAATTTCTTTAAAAAGATGCAAGTTCCAGCAGGCGCAGTGCGTTGTCCAAGCGCGCACGCATCCACTCCCTAAAATCCCCCTCCACATCGAACTGGTCCCAGTGCATGCACAACTGCACCGTGTTGGCCGATGGCTGGTCTCGGACGCGCAGCTGTGCCAGATACGGTTGCACCATCCAGTACAGCGCATGCGGCGTGTCGTACTTGCCGCACAGCGCTGGGAACATGCAGTAGTCCAGCGCATACAGAATGGATGCGACATACACCGCATCCGCATTGGCAGTGAAGTCCAGCGCATCCTCTTGCCAGGCATCTGCGATGGGCTGGACCACCTCCACCAGTAAGCGCACCTGCTGGCTGTCTGCGCGAATGGGGGTGGCCAGGATCTGGCGCAGGTCCTGCAGTCCCAGGATGTCTTCGAGGAACTGGCGAACATACAGGCCTTTGACCGGAAGGGTGAGGTTCTCGATCAGCATTGCGGCGTAGGGGTCGATGGGGCGCTTGGCGTCGTGAACGACCAGCTTGGATAGCATGGGATTGATGGGTGGGTTCGTCATGTTGGTTTTCCT
>NZ_JBXAMW010000052.1:0-2017 GCF_058801025.1 Rhodoferax sp. GW822-FHT04A08 | reverse complement strand
AGGAAAACCAACATGACGAACCCACCCATCAATCCCATGCAATCCAAGCTGGTCGTGCACGACGCGAAGCGGCCCATCGATCCCTACGCTGCGTTGTTGATCGAAAACCTCACCTTGCCAGTCAAAGGCCTGTATGTGCGCCAGTTCCTCGAAGACATCCTGGGGTTGCAGGACCTGCGCGAGATCCTGGCCACCCCCATTCGCGCAGACAGCCAGCAGGTACGCCTGCTGGTGGAGGTGGTCCAGCCTATCGCAAATGCCTGGCAAGAGGACGCGCTCGACTTCACTGCCAATGTGGATGCGGTGTATGTCGCATCCATTCTGTATGCCATGGACTACTGCATGTTCCCCGCGCTGTGCGGCAAGTACGACACGCCGCATGCGCTGTACAGGATGGTGCAACCCTACTTGGCGCAGCTGCGCGCCCGGGACCAACCGTCGGCCAACACGGTGCAGTTGTGCATGCACTGGGACCAGTTCGATGTGGAGGGGGATTTTCGGGAATGGATGCAGGGCCGATTGGAGAACGCACTGCGCCTGCTGGAACTTGCATCTTTTTGAAGAAATTTTGCAGAAACCTCAAAAACGCGCTTAGGCGCTCGACCTAAAAGTTCAGTATTTGATTTGTCAGCCAGACATGCATCACCAATCAAGGAGAGATTTATGAAGGTTACCCAACACGACACATCGCGCGCTCGCAGCGGTCCCGCACAGTCAGTACCGAAGAAGGTTCGTCAGAGCGCAGCCGTCATCGAGATTGATGTGGGTAAGAACCGCACCATGGACGCGCGCTTCCTGTGCATAGCCATCAACTATCCCTACATGTTCGAGAACTCTTTGGCGACCATGAACATTGATCGACGGTGGGCACCAGCCTTCACGCTCACCTGTATGGAAATCGATGCAGCCCTGGGAAACAGTACCCATGGCTTCCGTTGGAGGATGCTCGACGACGACGATGGGTTCCCTTTGTGGGCGTATACCCTGGCCGCCGAGTACAACCAGAAGGTGGCCATCACGTGGACGCCCAACGGACCGGACGTGGAGATTCTCAACCCAGCGAACGATCCGCATGACCGTCTGCGCGAGACCATCGGAACCATTATTGGCCGCGGCGTGGAGCGGGCCATTGCTGCAACGAGTGGGGCTGAACAGGGTGCGGCTGAACAAGGTGAAGCTGCAAACGGTGGTGCGGCCAACGATTCAGTCTTTGCTCATCCGGGAGACTGCAAATGAGTGCGCGCCTCCAGCATCCCTCCCTAAGTGCCGGCAAGTTAGCGATGGCTGCCAATGGCGACCTCTTTGAAGGAACCCCTTGGGCCACCCACCCGAAGGGCAAAGTAACCGGACCCACTCGGCTCAGGCTGGTGAATCCTGTAGACCTGGACGACATGTTCAGCGCGACCGAAGACCTGTGGCTGCGTATCAAGTGCCATCCGAGTCTGCGCATCCACGTGCTGAAGGATTCGGCCTTGGATATGCACCAGGTTCTGGTGCGGCCGGTATCCCCGTTGGATACAGAGGCCCGGCAATTGCTGCGCGCTGTGCAAGACCGCAACCGTTACGCCTGGAGGCCGCTTAAGGGCGACCACGGATCGGATCGGACGCACGCCCACAACCTGGTGCGCAGCATCTCCCGCACAGGGGATACGGTGGTGCTTGCACTCACACCCATGCATCGACTGGTTCGTCAGGCGGGGTTCGGCGTGGTGGGGCAACTGGATGGGCTTGTTGGAAGACTGTTGGCTGCATCCTCTTTGGCAGATGTGCCATTCACGAATGATGCATCTCGCAGGACAGGCGCATCTGGCCCAGATAGCCAACCTCCCGGGATTGACGGGGGCACCATGGCCGCGCACTGGCAAGACCGTATGCGCTCGCTCAAGATTGAAATCGATGCGTTGGGAGGCTAAGCCATGACACCGTATCTCCAAGAAAAACCCCCACGGCGCTTGCCCCCAAGCCTCCATGCAACGAGAACATTGAAGGGAAAACCTTCACAGACGTCGCTTTTGAA
>NZ_JBXAMW010000051.1:0-2177 GCF_058801025.1 Rhodoferax sp. GW822-FHT04A08 | reverse complement strand
AAGCTGGTTCTGGTGCGTCAAGTTCAGTTCCTCCTGTGGCTCATATGGTTGTTGCCTATTACCCTCAGCCTGACAGTGAGCCATTTATTCTGGACAACTTGATTAGCGACATCCGAGTGGCCTCGCGGCGACCAGACCTTACACCCATATTTAGTTTCACTGAAGGCGGAATTTTCAACGGGATTGGCGCCTCAAATTCAGTAGCAATTGCAGGTATAAGCCGATATTCCAAATGGGAGTCCTTTTTGAAAAAGGCAGAGGAACAGGGATTCCGTTGAATCAATAAAACCATGCCTTCAATCAAATCCACTGTGTATGTTGCAGTGTGTCTCTTGGGGATAGCAATATTTGCTTTTGGTGTTATTGCCTTGCAGATCGTCGTGTATAGCTATAAAAGATCCAACAACACCGCAGACGCGGCGATAGTGCTCGGAGCAGCTGCATGGGGCAGTCGCCCATCGCCCGTCTATCGAGAGAGACTAAACGAGTCGATACGCATATATAAGCAAGGGCGTGTCAAAAAATTGTTGTTCACGGGTGGAACGCCGGAATTAGGATATCCGCCCGAGGGCGCAGTTGCGAGAGCTTACGCATTGCAGCGAGGTGTGGCGTCGAATGCAATTCTGATTGAAGAAAAATCTCGGACCACCTATCAGAATTTGTTTCTGGCAAGAAATCTGATGCGGGAAAGCGGGATAAGTAACGTACTCATCGTCACGGATCCACTCCATATGAAGCGTGCAATGTATATCGCTGAGGAACTAGGCATAGATGCGCAGCCCGCACCAACGGAATCCAGCAAATTCCAATCTTGGACAAGCCGAACTCTCTTTTTGTGGAGGGAGACATGGTCAATGTGTGATCAGTTGCTGATGACAAGCAGGCACAAGGAGGCTCTTTTGGGGGAGACCTCCGAATTGCCAGAGTTGTAGCCTGACCGCCAGTTCGGGAAAGTTGATTTGCGTAGACCATTTTTGAACCGCCGTAGCCTGGTAGCCTGGGGGCCTGGGCTTCTGGTTGCACTGGCTGACACAGATGTTGGCAACATCGTTACTGCGGCCCAAGGTGGTGCCCAGTGGGGGTATCGATTGCTACCACTGGTATTGGTGCTAATCCCAATGTTGTATCTGGTACAGGAGTTGACGGTAAGGTTGGGCATTTTTACGGGGCAAGGGCTTACCGAAATTGTGCGCAATAGATATGGGAAGCTGTGGGCTTGGATTTCCGTGGCTGCACTGTCCCTTGCAACTCTTGGATCACTTGTGACTGAATTCACAGGCGTGGCAGCTGTCGGAGATCTCTACGGAGTTTCAAAGATGATTTCACTGCCTTTGGCAGCTTTGACTTTGTTTGCCGTCGTACTCTCGGGCTCCTACAGAAGAATAGAGAGAATTGCACTGATACTCGGATCCTTCGAACTGGCATTTTTTGTTGTTGCCTGGATGGCACATCCTCATCTGAAAACCATTGTGGCGCATGCTACGGAATTCCAGATTGGCAACCGGGACTTCATGTTCCTTGCATCAGCACTGATTGGCTCTGTATTCAATCCCTGGATGATCTTCTATCAACAATCAGCCATCGCAGACAAGGGACTTGGGCCAAAGAATTACTTGGAGGAAAAATGGGATACAGGAATCGGCTCCGTACTTGCTCAGCTTGTAACTGCGGCTGTGCTGATTGCACTGGCAGCAAGCTACGATGGCAAAAACCTTGAGCGCAGCATTCAAAACATCGAGGATGTGAGCGACGCGCTGATTCCGATATTTGGAGGCGCAGGTGCCCATTTGGTATTCAGTCTTGGTGTTATGGGTGCCGCCATGGTCGCTGCCATCGTTTCCTCATTGGCCCTGTCATGGGCAATCAGCGAAGCGTCAGGTTACAAGAGGAGCGAGGATACCAATAGGGCTGAATCGCATTGGTTCTATTTGGGTTACGGAATCTGTGTCGCCACAGGGGCAGCAATAGTTGCTTGGCAGACCAATCTGGTATGGCTTGATGTCGCCACTCAAGTTGTCAACACTTTCGTGCTCCCATTGCTGATTGTTCTCTTAATCAGGCTTGTTCAGACGTCTCTTCCGGCGTCTGTAAAACTCAAAGGGATCTACCTCTGGGCTTTTGTCGTAGTGACTGGAATCGTCTGCACCTTGGGGGTGGTGGGAGGGCTGGGTATATGG
>NZ_JBXAMW010000050.1:0-2206 GCF_058801025.1 Rhodoferax sp. GW822-FHT04A08 | reverse complement strand
CGGACTACAGAATGGATTGAAAAGGGAGTTGCGGATTCAGAGTCAAGGTGCAGGCAGCACTACCCACTGCCATCTGCCTCTGTGGCGACGCGCCCGCTTACGAAGCCCATGGGCGCACGTCGCGGCTGCTTGCCCGTCTGTAGTTCCTGCAGCAGGCAGATCAAAGTCGCAGCCGTGCGGGCATCCGGCGCAAATCGCAGACGCCGAGACAGGGCTGCGAAATCCCCGGGTGTGACACCGGTGATTTGTGAGGCACTGTCCAGATCACCAATTCCAGCCTTGATTGCATGCGCCTTGCACAGCGCGGCGAATCCCTCTCGCACCTGCTCGGGCCTGAGGGGCTCAAACATGATCTGCATATCCAGCCTGCGCATGGCGGCCGGATCGATGGCCTGCATGCGGTTGGTGGCGATCACCACCACACCGGTGTATTCGCCGAGTTGCTCCAGCAGTTCATTGACTTGCGTGACCTCCCAGGTACGTGCTGCCATATCGCGGTTGGCCAGCAACCCATCGACCTCGTCGATGAAGAGCACAGCGCCCTCTTCGAGCGCCTTCTCAAACGCAGTGCGAATGCGCTGTTCGGTCTCTCCCACATAGGCCGACAGCAGATCGGACGCACGCTGCTCCACCAAAGGCTTATCCAGCATGTTCGCCAAGGCCTTGGCGAATGCGGTCTTACCGGTGCCTGGAAGTCCGCACAGCGCCAGGCGCGCGCTTCCCACCTTGCGAATACCGGCCACCAGTTCCATCAAATCCACACTGGCATTGACCTGGGTTGGACTCCACGTGAATGCTTCTGCAAATGCTTCCGTGTAGGCCCCCTGCTCGATTGGGATTCGCAGGTGCTGGGTGGGGCGACCTGGCAGTCGCTGGCGCAGCCAGTGCCGGCACAAGGTGGCATCCATCGGGACGTCAGCATCGTCGCCACGCGCATGGACTTGGCCCAGCCGGTCGATGAGAGCCGGTGTCAAGGTGCTGACTTCAGCCCAGCGCTGCTGCTCAGTTTCTGTGATGGCAGCGGGACTGTGCTGCCTGGGAGCGAAACGCTTTTGGATCAATCCCAGACGTACCGAGCGGGGAATCCCCTCAAAGTGAATTTCCACATCGAAGCGGCGCAGTACGGCGCGGTCCAGCACCTCCGGGTGGTTCATGATCCAGATGACCGGGATGCGACTGCCCTCCAGCAATTGGTTCAAGGCCGCCCGGTGGTTGTCCATGCTCACTGCATCCACGTCACCTGAGCTACGCCGATGGCCGAATTCCGATTCGGGCGGGCGAAACACATCGTCCGCTTCGTCAAAGAGGATGGCCCCGCGTGGGGTGGCGCGCATCATCCGCATGACCAGGCGCAGGTGGTGCAGTCGGTCCTCACCCGTCAAGGCGCCACCACGGTCATTGGTGACTACCATCTCCATGGCCTGCACACTGGCTTCCCTCAGCAAGGCCCGACACCACTCGGTCTTCCCCAACCCCGGCATTCCAGTCACCAGCATGTGTCCTCCTGTGTGTCCGTCCACTGCCGCCTTGAGCACACCTTCTAGCCAGCTCTTTGCGAGCGCCGTGTGGTACGGGATGTGCGCAAAGTCACTTAGGCTTAGTCCATCCCCACGCAGTGGAGTGGCCATATGTGCCAGGATTTCCTGGGGTGGCCCCTGGTGGTAGGCAATGCCTTCGGAAAGTTGGCGTGGGACAAACAGCAAAGTGCCTAGCCACTCCTCACCGCCCGGGTACATGCGCAAGATGCCGCTGGACAGGAGCGATCCTTTGGAGCTCAGTGCGGTCTGGACTTCCTCCAAGGGGAGGTTCAGGACTGCACTCAACGCATGGGGCAGATCGCCCCGGTTGATGGAGCCCCACGTTTTTACTGCTTTCTTGAGGGCATCGAATACGCGCAGAGCGACAGCCAGTTCAAAAATCGCAAGTTCCACTGGATTGAGCCCTGCACTGTTGCCCAGCCACGCCAGTGTCGTGGACATGCAGCAAGGGGCAACCGGCCAATTGGCCTCGCCCTGCATTGCCAAGGGTCCTAGGAACTTCTGTGCCCTCAACCGCAGTGCTTCGAATACTGTTGCCGCCTTGCAGCTCGGATCTGCAAGCTCGGGCACTTCCAGCATGGCGGACAGCAGCTGGTGCTGGCTGGATCCGTCCACATGAAAGGTCGGCATGCCGCCATGGCCCAGCAGGATGCGCAGGATCCAGCTGC
>NZ_JBXAMW010000049.1:0-2359 GCF_058801025.1 Rhodoferax sp. GW822-FHT04A08 | reverse complement strand
TCAAGCCGCAACGCGTACGGGTGAGGCAGCCAGTTCGGGTTGCAACAGCAGACGCTCGGCGCCACTAAAGCACAGGAAACGCCGGTTGGTGGCCCGACCAATGGCGCACAAGCCCAGCTTCTGCGCCACGGCATGCCCCATTTGCGTCATGCCGCTGCGCGACACCACGATGGCAATGCCCATCTGCGCCGCCTTGATCACCATCTCGCTGGTCAGCCGCCCCGTGGTGTAAAGCACCTTGCCCGCGCTGTACTGGTCGTTCAGTGCCATCCAGCCGGCAATGGTGTCGATGGCGTTGTGGCGACCCACATCTTCCACAAACAGCAGCATCTCTTCACCGCTGAAGAGCGCACAGCCATGCACCGACCCCGCGCTTTTGTACACGCTTTGCTGCAGGCGAATCGCATTGACGATGGAATACAGCTCGCTCTGGGTAATACGGGTGTCGGGCAGCGCAAGCTGGTCTACGCCGTCCATCATGTCTCCGAACACACTACCCTGGCCGCAGCCGGTGGTCACCACGCGGCGTGCGGTCTTTTGCGCCAAGTCCACGATGCCGCCGCGCGTTTTGACGGCTGCAGCACCCACTTCCCAATCGACGGTCACCGAGGCGATGTCTTCAACGCCTGCCACCAAGCGCTGGTTGAGCAGATAGCCGGTCACCAGCCACTCGGGCCGCGCACCCAGGGTCATGAGGGTGATGAGCTCGCGCTTGTCCACATACACCGTGAGCGCGCGCTCACTGGGTATGGAGAGCAGGTAGCGCTCGCCCAGCTCATTGACCACTTCCACGTCGTGGGTCAGGGCTGCGCTTACCTGCGTGAGTGTGGGCTTGGCGTGCTGCATATCCAACCGTTGTAGTCGCTGGCGGCTCAGGCAGCCAGCTTGGCCGTGCCATAACCCGGCACTGCCTGTGGTTTTCCACCGCGGCGAATGGCCACTGCGCAGTACTTGAATTCTGGAATCTTGCCAAACGGATCCAGTGCAGCATTGGTCATCAGGTTGGCTGCTGCCTCGTAGTAGGCAAACGGGATGAAGACCGCACCACGCGGCGTGCCGTCATCGCGGCGCACATGGATGGCCACCTCGCCACGGCGCGACTGCACCGTCACCACGTCCCCGGCCTCCAGCCCGAGCAGACTCAGGTCTTCACCGCACATCGATGCTGTGGCCATGGGTTCAATGGCATCGAGCACCACGGCGCGGCGGGTCATGCTGCCGGTGTGCCAGTGCTCCAGCTGGCGCCCGGTGATCAGCACAAACGGAAACTCCGCATCGGGCCGCTCATTGGCCGGAATGATGTCCGCGGGCACCAGGTTCACACGGCCATCGGTGGTGGCGAACCGGTCGATGAACACCGTGGGCGAGCCCGGGTCTTCAGCACTCAGGCAGGGATAGGTGACGCTGGACTCGCGCTGCAGCCGCTCCCAGGTGATGCCGGAGATGGCCGTGGACATGGCCTGGCGCATTTCTTCGTAGACAGCGGCCACGCCGTCCATATCCCCCTGGTAATTCCAGTTCAAGCCCATACGCTTGGCGATCTGCTGGATGATCCACAGGTCGGGCATGGCCTGACCCGGTGGGTCGATGGCCTTCTTGCCCAGCTGCACCATGCGGTCGGTGTTGCTGACGGTGCCGTTCTTTTCTGGCCAGGCCGTGGCGGGCAACACGACATCGGCCAGCCAGGCGGTCTCCGTCATGAAGATGTCCTGCACCACCATGTGCTCAAGTGAAGCCAGCGCATGGCGGGCATGGTTGAGGTCAGGGTCGCTCATGGCCGGGTTCTCGCCCATGATGTACATGCCGCGCACCTTGTGCGGGTCGCTGTCATCGGCCAAGGCCTTGTGCATGATCTCCACCACGGTATAGCCGGGTCGGTCATCGAGCTTGGTGTCCCAGAACTTCTCGAACCAGCTGTGCACTGCCTTGTTGTCCACGCGCTGGTAGTTGGGGAACATCATGGGGATCAGGCCCGCATCAGACGCACCCTGCACATTGTTCTGGCCGCGCAGTGGGTGCAGGCCGGAGCCGGGCTTGCCGATCTGGCCGGTGACTGTGACCAGGGCAATCAGGCAGCGCGCGTTGTCGGTGCCGTGCACGTGCTGGCTCACGCCCATGCCCCACAGAATCATGGCGCTCTTGGCCTTGGCAAAGGCACGCGCCACCTCACGCAGCGTCTGGGCCGGAATACCGCAGATGGGCTCCATCGCCTCGGGGCTGTAGCCTTTGACGTTCTCGCGCAGCGCTTCGAAGTTGTTGGCACGCTTGGCAATGAAGTCCTGGTCGGCCAGGCCTTCCTCGATCACCACGTGGATCAGTGCATTGAGCATGGCCACATCGGTGTCGGGCTTGAACTGCA
>NZ_JBXAMW010000048.1:0-2632 GCF_058801025.1 Rhodoferax sp. GW822-FHT04A08 | reverse complement strand
CGCGATGTCAATTTAATCGCCACACGCAACTCTTCTTCGTCCTTTGATTCTCGCTGGCGCAGCAGCGATATCAACTTTTCGGTCAATACGTGTTCCGCACTCAGCAAAACGATTCCATCTCGGGTAGTCAGGTCCTTGGCAACGACCATACCAGGACGCAGCTCATCAACACCAAGTACCACCGAAGCAACTTCGTTGTTGGGAGTGGCTTTAATCAATACCTGCAAAAAGACGTCCACCACTTCCGGATTGAACTGATTGCCACGTCCATGCAAAATCATCGAACGAGCCTCAGCCGCCGTGAGTTTCGATGTGCTCAAGTTCCCGGACTGCATGTCCATATAAGCTTCAACCACAATCAATATAGCCGCGGACAGGGGGATACGGTCACCTGCCAGTCCATCAGGAAACCCTTTTCCATCGTGCCGCTCGTGGTGCCAGCGAATGAGGCTCGCTACTCCCTGCATATCCTCCTGTGAGAGAAGCGCTTGTTCCCCCCAAGCCGGGTGACGTCGATACTGCAACATCTCCTCTTCTGTAAGGCGGCCCACCGGGCGAGTAAGAATGCTGTCCGCCAATCCGATCAGTCCAATGTCATGCAGGAGACCCGCGACAAAAATTTCCTGCTGCTGCTTTTCATTCAAACCCATGGTTACTGCAGTGCGTCTAGCCAAATCTGCGACCTGACGCGAATGTCCCGAAAGACTGCGTCCACGCAATTCCATGAGACTGGAAAAAACCTTGATGGAATTGAGGTAGTTGCTCTTCAGCTTTGCGTGCGCCACCTGCAGCTCTGCGGTACGTTCCTGAACCCGCACTTCTAGCCCTGCATTGAGAACTTTGAGCTCTTCATTCTGTGCTGCAATCTGCTTTTCCAGCTGACGCTTTTGCAGCTCCAAGGCCTTTCGTTCCAGAGCTTGTTTGACAATTAATATCAAATCGTGGTCATTCCAAGGCTTGGTAATGTAGCGGTAGATCTCGCCACGATTGACCGAACTCATGATGTCGTCCACATCTGCATAGCCCGTCAGGAGCAAACGCGTGGTGTCCGGCCACCGACCCCGCACTATTTCCAGGAAATGCGCACCATCCATTTCTGGCATTCGCATGTCTGAAATAACCAAATCAATGGCATTTGATTCCAGGATGCCGATTCCGGCCACACCACTTTCAGCCGTAAAAATCTGAAACCCATGGGGACGCAGCAACCGTCTTAGTGACGACAATATATTCATCTCGTCATCAACGCACAATATATTCATCGGAACTGATACCGTGGATTCCAACATCACTGCTTGGTCTCCTTGGACTGGACAACCTGATCACTCTGCACCAGTGGCAACGTAATGCGGAAGGTTGTTCCCTTTCCAACTTCAGTATCTACTTCAATTCTTCCGTGGTGTTTCTGAATGATTCCATAAGACAGTGAAAGTCCAAGACCTGTGCCCTTGCCCACAGGTTTAGTCGTGAAAAATGGATCGAATATCCGTGGTACGACATCCTTTGGAATACCACTACCTGTATCCGCTATTTCTATCCAAACACTGTTATTGACCTTAAGTTCAGGAGTGCCTTGAGCTTTGGCATTGCCAACGCCGGACCGAATGAAAATTTTTCCTCGATTCGGTCCAATCGCGTGTGCGGCATTGACAACCAGATTCATGACAACCTGATTTATTTCAGACGGCATGCACTGAACTTCGGGAATGTCGCCATATTCCTTTACGATATCTGCCTTGTACTTGACTTCGTTGTTCACCACGTTCAGCGTAGACTCAATTCCTCGGTTGAGATCGGCAAATTGCCATTGCGGTTTAGCATCCACGTGCGAGAAGTCTTTTAGGTCTTGCACAATCTTTCGCACTCTTGCAATACCTTCTTTGGACTCCCTCATCAGATTCGGAATATCTTCTTTCAAAAAATCAATCTCCATTTCCAGTTTCTTGGCTTGCAGTGCTCGCAACGCCTCCGGTGCAATCTGCACGTCACATGCCATTTCATATGCTCGCAACATTTGAAATAATTTCTCCAGATATTCTTCCAGCATTCCGAAATTGGAGAATACGTATCCGATTGGATTATTGATTTCATGCGCCACCCCTGCCGCAAGCAATCCAATGGAAGCAAGCTTCTCTGACTGCACCAAGTGTTCTTGAGCTGTTGAAAGTTTTTCATTGAGGGCGCTCAGTTCCAGATTCCGATTCAGCAGTTCCAACTCAACCGACTCACGTCGCACTACATCTTGTCTCAAAGCATCATTGACCTCGGCCAGTTGGGCGGTACGCTGCGTCACCATATCTTCCACTTCCAGCTGGGCCTTCATCAATGCTGACTCAGCGACCTTGCGCTCCGTAATATCCTGAAGTGTTTCAATGGCCCCAACAACGACTCCATCTTCATCCCTTAGTGGTGCGGCGGTGAAAAACAGCCAGCGGCCCGCAGCGCCGAGATTCGGAAAGAATCCTTCTGCCTCATATGCATCGGGAATGATTAAGGAACTTCGATACCGATTCTCATACAAATCGGCAACAATGCTTTCCATGGACCCATCCACTATCAAATCTGCCATGATGGGTCTATCAACTCCATACAGTATCTTTCCCAGATCGCTGGTTCCTATGACGGATTCGGC
>NZ_JBXAMW010000047.1:0-2741 GCF_058801025.1 Rhodoferax sp. GW822-FHT04A08 | reverse complement strand
TTCTCATGAGCAACGCCCTGCCGAAGGCGCAGACCTCACAAAATCTCCAGTCCGGTTCTACGAAAATGCCTGGGCAATTGCAGTACCCTCAGGGATGCACCAGAGACCTCTACACAAATAAATGGACGCTGATTTTTTAAAGAAGTTTTTACCGGATGCGTCCTTTCATTTGCCTCATTCCGATGGGTTCCTTAAGATTGTCCATGCGTATTCCCATCAGCCGCTAGCTCTGTTAGCGCTGTTTCTGACAGCGTCTTTTTTCATGATCTGGCGTCTACAGGCCATGGAACACAAGGGCTTCGAGGGCACTGTGCTCGGTACGCTCATCATGCCCTACTGTTCTGGGTTCCCAAATTTGGTGTTTGCCTTTGTAATGAGCCGTTCGGCCAGCAATGGCGGCCAAGTGATTGAGAACTGCCTCGTGAACAACGTTACCAATCTGACGTTGATCATTGGAACTTCCGCGCTGATGGCCCCCGCGGCGGGCGTTCAAAAGCAAAGCGCGAAGAGCAAGGGTAAATCATCCACCGCAATGCAACGCATTGGTGGGCTCGAAGTACTTTTCAGTCTGACCGCCTTATTCTTGTTTACGGGCACTCTATGGGCTCTAGCCAAGGACGGCATTGTTGATTTCTATGACGGAATCGTATTGATCGCCCTGTTTATCTTTTGGCAGGTATTGCATGTCTTTGAAATCTTGAAGGACAAGATCAGAAAGAATAAGACTTTCCAATGGACCATCGTGCTTGACCTGATGGCAATTGCTGTCAGCGCCTGGGGCATCTACTACTCAACTGATGAACTCGTAACATGGGTGTCCGGGGCGGGGAGTCGGTACGTCGGCTTTTCAAATCTCGGCTGGATTAGCGGCCTGTTGATGGTTTTGCCCAATGCACTGATTGCCTTGTACTATGCGCGCCGGGGTCGACAAGACATCGTTCTGAGTTCACAAATTGGTGATGCACATGTCTGCATTCCGATGTGCATTGGCATATTTGCAGTCTTCAATTCGATTCACATCCCTGGTATGTTCCAAACGGGCATTTACGTCATCCTGGGTGCGGGCGTGCTGCACTTCTTGACTGTGGCCTTCCTCAAACGAGTGCCACGAATCTTCGGAATAGGGTTGCTGGGAGCGTATGGATTCTTCTTTTACAAGGGAATTGTGCATTAGTTGGCACTGGCAAGGGCCTGGCCCAGGGTGACCCGATTGCGACCATCTTCCTTGGATTGATAGAGTGCTGCATCGGCTATTGCCAGCAACTCCTTGCTGCTCGTGACGCCGTCGTATTGAAGCCGGGCAACGCCAAAAGACATCGTGACAGGCAAGGACTCACCATGGATCGGGTTGCCGCTGGGCCCAATCTTCTTAAACGGGTGTCCTGCAATAGATTGCCGCAGTCTCTCAACAATGCTCAAGACTTGCCGCGCATCGGAATCCTCATAAATCAGCAAGAACTCCTCACCGCCATAGCGGCCAGCCACGTCAAGATGCTTGCGTGTGAATGAGTCAAACAGCATTCCCACCTCCTGCAAGACAGAATCACCCTGGATGTGACCGTACTGGTCATTGATTTTCTTGAAAAAGTCAATGTCAGCCAGAACAACAGCTCCCAGACCAGAATTCTTGCGCTTCTGGCGCTGAAACGCTTTCTCAAAGGCCTCCCGTATGGCGCGGCTGTTCATCAGTCCGGTCAAGCCATCTAAGCTTGCCAATTTCTCGAATTGTGCTTTCATGAGTACGGCACTGAGCATGTTGCACATGACTTCACAAGCGCGCACTTCGTATGTCTGAATGTCAGACTCTTCCCCAAAAAAGTCACCTGCCAGAAGGTATCCATGGCCCAGACTCTCGGGCATGTAGATCGATCCAACGATATCGCATCCCCAGCCCGGAACATTGATGGCCGACACACTCCGATGTTTAAAGGCCATGACCTCGTTGATGAATTCCGCCGGGGGATTGTTGATATCCAGGCATATCTTGCTGCCTTCTTCTAAGTCCGGGCGCTGGTGCTCTGAACTGCAGACGCCCACCACTTCCAGTATCAGGTCGTTTTCAATGGCATTGGCAATCTTGTACAAAACGCCGACGTGAAAGCCCATCACGTTATTGACAATTTGCAGTGGCTTATCAAAATGGCCTTGCCCCTGCAGCGACCTGCTGCTCAATTCGTGACTCAGCTCACCGAGTTGATTCAACAGGTATTCTGCAGAATGTGTCGCTTTGGGCATCGTTTCGTTTCCTGAATTTGCGCTATGGTATCGGATGCCAGCGGAGTGGAGTACACGCGGGTGCCATATATGGACTCGTGCATTTGGCTGGATCCGTCCCCAAGAACTGTGGGTGGGTCTGTGGAAAACTCTTGAATAACCTCTGCGAACCCGCATGCCTACAGCGTTTGCGGCTTGTGCCCAAAAAGGATGCAGATCGTTTATGCGATTGTGGTAGAGCATTTCACACCAAGAGGCCTAGAATCTCGCTCACCAGGTAGCACACTCAAGCCGATTTGGATCAGGCGAAAAAGAAGTTCATGATGCAGACCAAGAAATTCACGAGCGGCCGAATCCGAATGGCCCACTTCAATCCCGAGTCCGGGCAGCTGGATCTGCATTGGGACAATAAGTCGGTACTTGCCTACAAGCATGTTCCTCAGGAGGTGTACCGCAGATTGTGCAGTGCCCCTAATCCGGCAGCCTATTGGGAAGACCGCATTGCAGAGGAGTACCCCAGAGGCATA
>NZ_JBXAMW010000046.1:0-2809 GCF_058801025.1 Rhodoferax sp. GW822-FHT04A08 | reverse complement strand
TATTGCCCACACGAATAGGCCAGGACTCCGAAAGTCCGGCCATCCTCATTCAGGACATGCGTATTCATCGCCGCTTGCGTAGGGTCATCATCCAAGCGTTGTAGTCTTCAGGCTCATTTAGAGAGGTGATGGTCAAGTGGCCCTCCTCAGCCTTCATGCTGAAATTCAGCTCACCAATTGATGTGCTCGGCGCATACACATCAAAGGATGACACCTTGGATGTTTCCAATTGACCATTGACCATCACCGCCACTTGAAAACTTGCCGAGGCTCCGGTCAGCCCCATAAACGTCACCGCCACGGAAACCGTTCGTGGTTGTCCTGGATTGAGGATCACCGCTTTCAGCGGAATTTCCTGGTACGTGGTCGGCATGCCTACGCCGATCAGCTTTTCATCCAATCGCTCTGAACAGATGAAACCTGACTCATCGACCATTGCAAAGATCTTGTTGAAGGTGCTGCCGATGGCGATCAAGTCAAACTTCTGCCCTGCACTCGAAATAAATGTTCCTGCAATGGACAGTTGGTCCTGAGGCGTAAGCTTTATATCCGGGGTCAGGGGACTGGCATCAATGATCTCAATTTGCTTTTCGGTGCGATAGACCTTCGTCCCTTCAGTCAGTGAGACGTAGTACACCATCTCGCCGGCGGCCAGTGGTTTACCCAGATTCAAGCGTCTGTCTGCAACGCTGTACACAGTCCCTCCAGGTCGAACCTTTCCTATACGCGTGATGGGATCTAGGTGACCAACGTCACACTTCTTCTGCGGGACGTTGCCCGGAGTTACCGGAATCCCGGCTACTGCACTGGAAGCGACGCAGGCGCCTGCGAGCCAGGCGATAAGGTGACCGTAGATTGAATTTTTCATAAATTCCCTGAGAGTTGGTTGATGAGTGGGTTGAAGACACTTCGCAGGCGATTGCCTTGAATGTCATCACGACACCTCACGATGAACGCCAAAGCCTTCAAGCGAGGCGGTTTATAACCGATTTTCGCATATTCCAAAATCGGATGGATTCTGCTGCATTTGTTCCCAGCAGAATGCCCGCATCGTTCCACTCCAAGCAGTACGAGATCTTTACCACCTTGCTCAGAGAGGTGCGCGAGGACTTAGGGGTCTCCCAAGTGGAACTGGCGCTTGCGCTAGGCGTGCCGCAAACGACCATCAGCAAATGCGAGACCGGTGTGCGTAGAGTGGATGTGGTGGAACTCTACGATTGGCTGCAAGCACTGAATGTGGATTCCAACGTGTTCATGCAGCGACTCACGGCGCGGTGGGAGGCCCACGCTGCGCGTGCGCACATGTCCAAGGGACATAGGAATAGATCCTAGGCATCGTCTCCGTCCCCGCTTCCGGAAGGTGTCGAGTTACGCGCAGTGATTTCGGATGTATGTTCGTGCTAGCGTCTGTATTGAATAGCCTTGGTACCCCATATCGCCCATGAGACCGATGCTGACGGGTAATGTGATGCCACCCTTGACCTCTCCTCGTGGGATGTGCAGCGACACGCGGGCTCTCGGGCGCAAAGGCAGCAAAACCTGGAAGTTGGACGTCTCGAACCCTGGTCATTCAAAGCCCTCCCGAGGAATAGGTTCCAAGTGCAGTCTTCTTGGACATGTCCTGCAACGCATCTAGCTCCAGCGCAATAAGCTGGCAGCGAAGGTCGGTTTTGGCTGCAGCGATTGTTCCCCGCACCTGCCTATGGGCATCTTCGACAGTCTCCGCGGCAAATAGACTCCAGCGCATCGCATACGTCAGCCACCGCCCTTTGAGCAGCAGATCGAGTGCAAAGCAAACCGGGTTGAAGGCGAAGTACAGCGTTACCTGCTTGTCTTCCTTGGCTATTTCCTGCAGCAGTTGTCGCAAGCGATAGCCACGCAAGGCCTTTTCGCCGAATTGGATGGCGTCGAACAGGTACATCGGTGCATGACAGACAGTGGTGCCGAATGCACCCTGCTCGAACTTGCTTGGGGCTGCTGACTCCAAATCGTCCTGCCCTATCGACTTGGTCAGAGCGTCGACTCCCCAATGCAGGCAACTCTGCACGGCATCCTGCACCCCTGGGTCGTTGAGTTGGCGCCTGCCCCCAGGCTTGGTCACTTCCACCCCCAGGAAGTAGGCCAAGCGCCAAGGCGGTTCACTGCAACTGCGCAAAACCATGCTTTCTGGTGCCTTGGAAAACCTTGGTGTTGCCAAGAGCAGGAATTGCAGGTGATCGTGCAATGCATGGGCACTCATGGCAAATAGTGCCTTGGCACTGTAGATGCTGTCGTCCAGCACCACCTTTTCTGCCCCCGTGCATTGCCGGATGCTCGCTGCCAATTCTGACAAGTAGGTGCCCTGCCCTCGCTTTGCCAGGAAGAAGCGCTCTTGCCTCATACGCCAGTGAACCGCCACAGGAACGGCAAAGGCATTCCACACCTCCTCCCCACGATCAAAGCTCTGACTGCAAAGGCTCACCATGTCTTGCAGCACGTCAGCCTCTACGTCCTCCAGTTCACCCAATGCGCGGGCAATGACATCCGCGTTACCTCTGCCCAGCAGTTCCATGGAAACGAAACTCCTGAGCCGACTTTCCAGCGCGATGTCAACCCGACCGCAAGCTTTCCAACTGCGAACCAGACTCGCAAGCGTCCGCACCTGGTGTTCAAAGATGTCTCGACTGCGCATCAAAGTTTCTCCTTGAAGTCCAATCGACATGCCAAGCGGCCAAGAATGGATTCGTGACAGTTGCGCAGACGGGTGCTGTACCGTCGCCCAGGATGGGGGCCCCAGGGATATTTCGTGATGCACACACCAAGATCATGT
>NZ_JBXAMW010000045.1:0-2953 GCF_058801025.1 Rhodoferax sp. GW822-FHT04A08 | reverse complement strand
GCCGCGAATCCGTGGTCCCAAGGCCAATCGCGTCCGCTATTCCATATGGCGCACGCGCCCTGATCAGACGCTGGCAATTTGTTTGCCCCATCAAGCCATGACCAACTTGAACGCGCGAATGGGTGATCGGGTGTGGTTGAGCGTGCATGACCTTGGTGTGTGCGTCACGAAATATCCCAGGGGCCCCCATCCTGGACGACGGTACAGCGCCCGTCTGCGCATCTGCCACGAATCCATTCTTGGCCGCTTGGCATGTCGATTTGACTTCAGGGAGAAAATTTGATGCGCAGTCGGGACATCTATGAACACCAGGTGCGGACGCTGGTGAGTCTGGTTCAGCGGTGGACAGCCAGTGGTCGGGCCGACATCGTTCTGGAAAGTCGGCTCAGGAGTTTCGTTTCCATGGAACTTCTGGGCAGAGGTAACGCGGATGTCATTGCCCGCGCATTGGGTGAACTGGAGGACGTTGAAGCAGATTTGCTGCAAGACATGGTGACGCTTTGCAGCCAGAGCTTTGATCGTGGGGATGAAGTGTGGAATGCATTTGCCGTTCCCGTGGCCGTTCACTGGCGTATGAGACAAGAGCGCTTCTTTCTGGCAAAGCGAGGGCAGGGCCCCTACTTGTCAGAATTGGCCGCAGGCATCCGGCAATGCACGGGTGCGGAAAAGGTGGTGCTGGATGACGCCATCTACAGTGCCAAGGCACTTTTTGGCATGAGTGCCCATGCATTGCACGATCACCTGCAATTCCTGCTCTTGGCAACACCTAGGTTTACCAAAGCACCAGCAAGCATGATCTTGCGCAGTTGCAGTGAACCGCCTTGGCGCATGGCCTACTTCCTGGGGGTGGAAGTGACCAAGCCTGGGGGGAGGCGTCAGCTCAACGTTCCAGGGGTGCAGGATGCAGTGCAGGGCTGCCTGCATTGGGGAGTGGACGCACTGACCAAGTCGGTAGGACAGGACGATTTGGAATCAGCAGCCCCAAGCAAGTTCGAGCAGGGTGCATTCGGCACGACCGTCTGTCATGCACCGATGTACTTGTTCGATGCGATCCAGTTGGGTGAAAAGGCCTTGCGTGGTTATCGGTTGCGACAACTGCTGCAGGAAATGGCCAAGGAAGACAAGCAGGCAACGCTGTACCACGCGTTCAACCCGACTTGCTTTGCACTCGATCTGCTGCTCAAAGGGCGGTGGCTGACGTATGCGATGCGCTGGGGTCTGTTTGCTTCGGAGACGGTCGAAGATGCCCAGAGGCAGGTGCGGGGAGTAATCGCTGCAGTCAAAACCGACTTTCGCTGTCGATTTGTTGCGTTGGAGCTGGATGCGCTGCAGGACATGTCCAGGAAGACAGCACTTGGGGCCTATTCCGTGCGAGGGCGTTGAATGACCAGGGTTCGAGAATTCCAATGTCCAGGTTTTGCTGCCTTCACTCATGAGGGGCCGCGTGTCGCTGCACATCCCAAGGGAAGGCGTCAAGGGTGGCACCACAATCCCCGTCTGCACCGGTCTCATGGGCGATACGGGGCACTGCAGCAATTCAATACAGACGATTGCACGAACGTGCACCCGAAGTCACTTCGCGTAACTCGACACCTGCCGAAAGCGGGGACGGAGACGACACCTAGGGTCTATTCCGATGTCTCTTGGACATGTGCGCACGCGCAGCGTGGGCCTCCCACCGCGCCGTAAGACGCTGCATAAACACATTGGAATCCACATTCAGTGCCTGCAGCCAATCGTAGAGTTCCACCACATCCACTCTGCGTACACCGGTCTCGCATTTGCTGACGGTCGTTTGCGGCACACCCAGCGCAAGTGCCAGTTCCACTTGGGAGACCCCTAAGTCCTCGCGCACCTCTCTGAGCAAGGTGGTAAAGATCTCGTACTGCTTGGAGTGGAACGATGCGGGCATTCTGCTGCGAACAAAAACAGCAGAATCCATCCGATTTTGGAATATGCGAAAATCGGTTATAAACCGCCTCACTTGAAGGCTTTAGCGTTCATCGTGAGGTGTCTTGATGGCATTCAAGGCAACCGCCTGTGAAGTGTCTTCAACCAACACATCAACCAACTCTCAGGGAATTTATGAAAAACTCAATCTACGGTCACCTCATCGCCTGGCTCGCAGGCGCCTGCGTCGCTTCCAGTGCAGTAGCCGGGATTCCGGTAACTCCGGGCAACGTCCCGCAGAAGAAGTGTGACGTTGGTCACCTAGATCCCATCACGCGCATAGGAAAGGTTCAATCTGGAGGGACTGTGTACAGCGTTGCAGACAGACGCTTGAATCTGGGCAAACCACTGACCAGCGGCGAGATGGTGTACTACGTCTCACTGACTGAAGGGACGAAGGTCTATCGCACCGAAAAGCAAATTGAGATCATTGATGCCAGTCCGCTGACTCCGGATATCAAACTTACGCCTCAGGACCAACTGTCCATTGCAGGAACATTTATTTCGAGCGCTGGGCGGAAGTTTGACTTGATCGCCATCGGAAGCACATTCAACAAGATCTATGCGATGGTCGATGAGTCCGGGTTCATCTGTTCTGAACGCTTGGATGAAAAGCTGATCGGCGTAGGAATGCCGACGACGTACCAAGAAATTCCGCTGAAAGCGGTGATTCTCAATCCAGGACAACCACGAACAGTTTCTGTGGCGGTGACATTTATGGGGTTGACAGGGGCCTCGGCGAGTTTTCAGGTGGCGGTGATGGTCAATGGTCAATTGGAAACATCCAAGGTGTCGTCATTCGATGTTTTTGCGCCGAGCACCTCGATTGGTGACTTGAGTTTCAGCATGAAAGCTGAGGATGGCCGCATGACTATCACCTCTCTCAATGAGCCCGAAGATTACAGCGCTTGGATGATGACATTGCGCAAACGGCGTTGAATACGCATGTCCTGAACGAGGATGGCCGGACTATCGGAGTCCTGGCCTATTCGTGTGGGCAATG
>NZ_JBXAMW010000044.1:0-4108 GCF_058801025.1 Rhodoferax sp. GW822-FHT04A08 | reverse complement strand
GCATGACCTGGGTGTGTGCGTCACGAAATATCCCTGGGGCCCCCATCCTGGACGACGGTACAGCGCCCGTCTGCGTATCTGCCACGAAATCTTTCTTGGCCGCTTTGCATGTCGAATTGACTTCAGGGAGAAACTTTGATGCGCAGTCGGGACATCTTTGAACACCCGCGCTGCATGATTGTGTGCAGAGAACTCAGTCCTTGCTGAGCAGTTCTAAGGTCTGGTCCACCAGCTTGCCGGGTTTGCAGTTCAGGGCGCGGGCGATTTTGAAAATCATGACCAGGTTGGGTAGGTGCTCACCGCGCTCGATCTTGCCCATGTGGGAGCGCTCCACCAGCGCTAGGTGGGCCAACTCCTCCTGGGCTAGACCGAGCTTGAGTCGGCGCTCGCGAACCACCCGCCCAAAGGCAATAGCGGGGGCCGCCTCATAGGAGGTGGATCCCCGTGGTCTGCCGGGTTTGACTTGGCGTGCTTGCATGGTTGCGAGCTTTGCCGTAAGTCATTTTTAAGACCACGTTATATTTAACGTAATTGTCAAAAGAAAATTGCCTGATCAATTAACTGCAGGCCGCGCACAAGCACACATACCTGTCGTGCGTGGGTTCATGAAAAGGATCGGTACCAATCTCTGCGGCAATACCAGTCTTTTTAACCACCATTTCAAAGGGATCACAAATGACACTAATGAAACGTAGAACCATGATGGGCGGCGCAGTGGCCGCATTTCTGATGATGGGAGCGGCTCTGGCCGCCGAACAAAAGCCGCTGGAATTGTTTGGGGTCAGCATCAAGGGAGCCTCGCGTGACCAAATGCGCCAGGCGTTCAAGCAAGGCGGATTGCGGAGCACACGCGAGGACAAGAATTATTGGATTGACACGTATGACGCCCAGGGTGTGCTGGATGGGGCATCGGAATTCGAGGCTGGATACGTTTCTGCTACGGACAAGTTCGCCTATTCCCAGTACACCTTCCCTGGATTTATGGACACCGAACTGGTTGGCAAGATCATCGAGATGGTGGCATCCAAGTATGGAAGGACAACGTCCCAGATTGGGAGCTATGGGCTCGGCCCTGTTACCGCCCGCTGGAGTCTGGCTCAGGGCATGCAGATTGAGGTATCCCGCGGCTGGCCAAACACCACAACCTACTTGAAGTTCATCGATCTGACAGCGAATGCTCAGATGCAGAACGAAATCGAAGCGATGAAGAAGTCCCAGGAAAGTAAGAAGAACAAAGCACAGAGCGGTGCGTTTTAAGGAAGGCTGTTATGAAATTTCTAAAAGTTGCCATTGATTGCTTCCTGGCCCTGGTGTGTGCCTACATGTTGTTCAGCGGCATGTCTACCTACCTGGGGACATTAGGCCAGGTGCAGGGAAGTGAATTCGGGATGCTGATCACGTTGGTGAATCAGCTCAGTCTCGTGATGGTCTGGCTGGCGCTGTTTGCGCTGCGTTCGATCATTCCGGAAGAATTGAGCACGGAGCCCAGTGACAGTTCCTTCCGTTAATTCGTAAGGTCCTGCCAACGGGAACTGCTGGGTAAGCGGGAGGGGGTACGTTTATCTGGCAGTGTGGAGTTTCCATGAGCCATGCAATTGAAACGTTCGTAGCTGCTCGGCTGCGTCATCCATATTGCATTTCCCCAAGGGACGCAGATCATCAACATGTTGGGAGTGAGAAATCATGCGCAGTCGGGACATCTTTGAACTCCAGGTGCGCTCACTCGTGAGTCTGGTGCAGCGCAGGAGTGCCGGTGGCGAAGCGGACATCGCCCTGGGAGCTCGGATCAGGGACTTCGTATCCATGGAGTTGCTGGGAAGAGGCAACGCAGACGTTCTTGCGCGTGCATTGGGGGAGCTCGGTGATGTAGAGGCGGATCTTCTGCAAGACATGGTGACCCTTTGCAGCCAGAGTTTTCTTCGCACGGATGCAGTCTGGAATGCATTTGCCGTACCGGTGGCTACGCAATGGCACATGCAGCAGAACCGCATCTTCGTGTCCCGTAGAGGGCAGAGCCAATACTTGTCAGAGCTTGCAGCAGGCGTTCGGCAAAGTGTGGGCGCCGAGAACGTGGTGCTGGACAACGCCATCTACAGCGCAGAGACACTCTATGGCCTCAGCGCCCACGCACTGCATGACCACCTGCAAGTGCTGCTGACATCAGCGCCACGCCAGACGCGGGCGCCGCAAACCATAGAACTGCGTAGTTCCAGTGAGCCGCCTTGGCGCATGGCCTACTTTCTGGGTGTGGAAGTGACCAAGCCTGGGGGCAGGCGCCAACTCAATGATCCTGGGGGGCAGGATGCCGTGCAGGGAAGCTTCGCTATTGATGAGTACCGATTCCGTCATCACTTTAAAGCTCCCCGAGGGCTACACCTTCTCCGATCTCAAGGTCCGTCGCTGTGACGATGACGCCATTGATCTGGACATGGACCTAGTCAAGCTGATCTGCCAGATCAACGGCCTGAACTTTGACAAGGTGTTGCAGAACCCGGGGCCGGTTGTCACCAGCATTCTCACCGTCTGGTACAAGAGTCATCTCGCGCAAGGCGGCGCACCCGATGCCCTGATGGAAGAACTTAAATCACAAGGGCCCAGACTCAATTGATTTCCTTCTTCACAGCGTTGCAGCACCCATGAGCCAAGCCCCATCGGTTCAGATGCCCCTACAGGCTTCAGGTGGCGCTGCAACGCCAGCCAGTCCACCAGATATCCAGTTGCCCCGCGGAGCGCTTCTAGGCCTGTCCATCTCCGCATTTGGCAGCGGCATTTCCATGCGGGTCACAGATCCCTTGCTGCCAGGCTTGGCAAAGGAGTTTTCGCTGACCCTGGGCCACGCAGCCTTGGTCATCACCGTGTTTGCCATTGCCTATGGCTTCTCGCAACTGATCTTCGGCCCCTGGGAGATCGCTTTGGCAAATACCGCGTCATTGCCTGGGGCACGATTGCTTGCGCCATTACCACGGCGGCATGCGCCATGGCGCCTTCGTTTGAATTCCTGCTGGCAGCCCGCGCCGTTGCCGGCGCATCAGCCGCAGCCATCATCCCGCTGGCCATGGCCTGGATTGGCGATGTGACGTCCTATGAACGACGCCAGCCCATATTGGCCCGCTTCATGATCGGCCAGGTGCTGGGCGTGTCCGCAGGGGTACTGCTGGGCGGCTATGCGGCTGACCATCTGCACTGGCGTACCCCCTTTGAAGGCATTGCCGTTTACTTTGCGCTGGGGGGCTTCTTGCTGCTGTGGATGAACAAACATCTGCCGGATGCCGCCAGAAAGACCAGTCCGCCCCAGGGCTCCGCGATGAAGCGCATGGTGTCCGAGTTTGCCCAGGTGTTGGCAGTGCCCTGGGCCCGCGTGGTGCTGCTGACCGTGTTTGCAGAAGGCGCCAGCATCTTCGGTGCCTTCGCCTTCATGGTGACCCATGTGCACCAGGTCCACGGCATTCCACTGGCGATGGCCGGGCAGGTGGTCATGCTGTTCGGCTTTGGCGGACTGTGTTTTGCGCTCAGTGCCCGATTCCTGTTGCACAGGTTGGGTGAAACCGGTCTGTGCCGCTGGGGAGGTGTGCTGGTAGCTGCTTCCTACATCACCGTGGCAGTATCGAGCAGCTGGTGGTGGGCCATACCCGCCAGCTTCATTTCCGGCCTGGGGTTTTACATGCTGCACAACACCTTGCAGATCAACGCCACCCAGATGGCGCCGGAGCGTCGGGGTGCGGCTGTTGCTGCTTTTGCAGCGTCGTACTTTATTGGACAGTCCGCAGGTATCGCATTGGAGGGAGCGTTGATTCCCACCATCGGCACCGCAGGCGCCATTGTGTTGGGAGCAGTCGGAGTGACTGTGGTCTCGCAGAACTTTGCCCGTCTGATGCAAAAGCATCGCAGAAAGGTTTGAACCGTGGAAGAATTCAAAGAAGCACCTGAACAACTGACAGTGCAAGCGTCCGAGCAAACGCTCGTACAGGCACCTGCGCGTGAAAAAGAAGCTATGCAATCAGAAGATGCAACACGCGCACCTGAGGCAACGCAAGCAGAAGTGCAAGCATCTGCACAGCGTCCATTGCCTCCCGCTGTTCAGGCCTTCCAGAACTTCTACCTGGCCGAG
>NZ_JBXAMW010000043.1:0-4397 GCF_058801025.1 Rhodoferax sp. GW822-FHT04A08 | reverse complement strand
ATGGACATGAAACCGCCCCCGCTGCAGAAACAGAAACTCGTGATGGTTGGCAACGGCATGGCCGGCGTGCGCACGATAGAAGAGCTGCTCAGAATCGCACCGGACCTGTACGACATCACGGTCTTTGGTGCCGAGCCGCACCCCAACTACAACCGCATCCTCTTGAGCCCGGTGCTGGCCGGTGAGCAGACGCTCGATGAGATCGTGCTCAACCCCTTCAGCTGGTACGAAGAGAACGGCATCACCCTGCACGCAGGCAAGAAGGTCACTGAGGTGGACCGCGTCAAGCGCGTAGTGCGCTCGGTGGGCGCCGACGGTGCAGTGACCGAAGCGGCCTATGACCGACTGCTGCTGTGCACCGGCTCCAACCCCTTCATCCTGCCGGTGCCCGGCAAGGACCTGGAAGGCGTGATTGCCTACCGCGACATTGCCGACACCAACGCCATGATCGAGGCCGCCACACGCTACAAGCATGCGGTGGTGATTGGCGGCGGCCTCTTGGGCCTGGAAGCAGCCAACGGCCTGATGCTGCGCGGCATGACGGTCACCGTGGTGCATGTGCAGCCCACACTGATGGAGCGCCAGCTCGACAGCGTCGCAGGCGGTCTCTTGCGCAAGTCGCTGGAAGAGCGTGGCCTCAAATTCCTCATGGGCGCGCAAACCCAGGAACTCATTGGCAGCCAGGACGATGGCAAGGGCGGACGCGTCAAGTCCATCCGCTTCAAGGACGGCACCGAAGTGGCCGCCGATCTCGTCGTCATGGCCGTGGGCATACGCCCCAACACCGAACTGGCCCAGAGCATGCGCCTGCATGTGGACAAGGGCATCGTGGTGACCGACACCATGCAGACCGTGACCGACGCACGCATCTACAGCGTGGGCGAATGCGCTGCGCACCGCGGCATTGCCTATGGGCTGGTGGCGCCCTTGTTCGAGCAGGCCAAGGTGGCAGCCAACCACCTGGCGCTCTACGGCATTGGCCGCTACCAGGGGTCACTCACCTCCACCAAGCTCAAGGTCACCGGCATTGACCTCTTCAGTGCGGGCAACTTCCAAGGCGGCGAGAACACCGAGGAGATCGTGATGAGCGACCCCTTTGGCGGTGTCTACAAGAAGCTGGTGATCCAGAACGACAGATTAGTGGGCGCCTGCATGTATGGCGACACGGTGGACGGCAGCTGGTACTTCAAGCTGCTGCGCGATGGCCGCTCCATTGCCGACATCCGCGACAAGCTGATGTTTGGCGAGAGCAACATCGGCGACGTGGGGCATGAGGGCCACAACAAGGCCGCCAGCATGCCAGACGATGCCGAGGTGTGTGGTTGCAACGGTGTCAAGAAAGGCACCATTTGCAAGGCCATCAAGGACAAGGGCCTGTTCACCATCGAAGAGGTGCGCAAGCACACCAAGGCCAGCGCCTCGTGCGGCTCATGCACCGGACTGGTGGAGCAGATCCTGATGTTCACCGCTGGTGGCGACTACTCGGCCACCCCCAAGACCAAGGCCATGTGCGGCTGCACCGACCTGGGACATGCGGCCGTGCGCGAAGCCATACGCACGCCTTTGGCCGATGGAAGCAAGCTGCTCACCATAACCGCGGTGTACCAGCACCTGGGCTGGAAGACGCCCAATGGCTGTGCATCGTGCCGCCCGGCTGTGAACTACTACCTGATCAGCAGCTGGCCCAAGGAGGCGGTGGACGACCCGCAAAGCCGCTTCATCAACGAGCGCAGCCATGCCAACATCCAGAAGGACGGCACCTACAGCGTGATCCCGCGCATGTGGGGCGGTGAGACCACCGCCGATGAGTTGCGCCGCATTGCCGACGCGGTGGACAAGTACAACATCCCCACGGTCAAGGTCACCGGCGGCCAGCGCATCGACCTGCTGGGCGTGAAGAAGGAAGACCTGCAGGCCGTGTGGAAGGACATCGGCATGCCCAGCGGCCACGCCTATGCCAAGGCCTTGCGTACGGTCAAGACCTGTGTGGGCTCCGAGTGGTGCCGCATGGGCACACAGGACAGCACCCAGATGGGCAAGGACCTGGAGCGTGCCATGTGGCGCATGTACGCACCGCACAAGGTGAAGTTTGCCGTCTCGGGCTGCCCGCGCAACTGCGCCGAGGCCGGCATCAAGGACGTGGGCATCATCGGCGTGGACAGCGGCTGGGAGATGTATGTGGCGGGCAATGGCGGCATCAAGACCGAGGTGGCGCACTTCCTCACCAAGCTCAAGACGGCAGAGGAAGTGCTGGAGTACACCGGCGCCTTCTGCGAGCTGTACCGCCAGGAGGGCTGGTACTTGGAGCGCACGGTGCACTTTGTGAACCGCGTAGGCCTGGACTATGTGAAGAAGCGCATCCTGGAAGACCACGCAGGCCGCAAGGCGCTGTGGGAGCAGCTGCAGTTTGCGCTCGACGGCGAACCCGACCCCTGGTTTGACTTCAAGGAAGCCCAGGTGGACACGCGCCAGTTTGACGCGTTGACCGTCAAGGAAGGAGCAGCAGCATGAGCAAGCTCCACAACACGTCCAACGAATGGGTTCTGATCTGCGCGCTCACCGACATCCCGGTGCTGGGCTCGCGCCGCGTGGCGCGCGCACAAGGGCTGGACGTGGCGGTGTTCCGCAACAGCCAGGACGAGGTGTTCGCGCTGCTGGACCGCTGCCCGCACAAGGGTGGCCCCTTGAGCCAGGGCATTGTGTTTGGCACCCATGTGGCCTGCCCGCTGCACAACTGGAGCATTGGCCTGTGTGACGGCCAGGCCTCGGCCCCCGATGAGGGCTGCACCCCGAAGTTCAGCGTCAAGCTCGAGGGTGGGCAGGTGTACCTCAAGGCAGACGAACTGCAGAACCACGCCACTGATCTGCTGCGCCCGGTTGCAGGACCTGCCCGGCGCACGGCCACGGCGTAAGCCGCATACAGTGAACGAGCGCCCCATGCAGGAAACCCGCTCCACCTGTCCCTACTGCGGTGTGGGCTGCGGCGTCATCATCGAGAGCAAGGGCGCGCAGATCACCGGTGTGCGCGGCGACCCGGACCACCCAGCCAACTTCGGGCGACTGTGCTCCAAGGGCAGCACCCTGCACCTCACGGCCAGCGCGGCAGTGACGCAGCAGACGAGGCTGCTGCAACCCATGCAGCGGCTCACACGCGGCGCAACGCCCCAGCCGCTGGCGTGGGACGCGGCACTGACCCAGGCCAGCGCCACCTTTGCCCGCATCATCCGCGACCACGGCCCCGACGCGGTGGGCTTCTATGTCTCGGGCCAGTTGCTCACCGAAGACTATTACGTCTTCAACAAGCTCGCCAAGGGGCTCATTGGCACCAACAACATCGACACCAACTCGCGCCTGTGCATGAGCAGCGCGGTGGCGGGCTACAAGAAGACGCTGGGCGCCGATGCGCCCCCGGCCTGCTACGACGATGTGAACTTTGCTGCGACGCTGTTCATCACCGGCTCCAACACCGCCTTTGCGCACCCGGTGCTGTACCGCCGCATCGAAGATGCCAGACGAGCCAACCCCACGCTGAAGGTGGTGGTGGTAGACCCTCGGCGCACCGATACGGCCGACATGGCCGACTTGCATCTGCAGATACAGCCCGGCACCGACGTGATGCTGTTCAACGGCATGCTGCACCTCATGCTGTGGGAGGGCTGGACCGATGCCGCCTACATCGCCGAGCACACAGCCGGCTTTGATGCGCTCAAGGCAACGGTGCGCGACAGCACGCCCGATCTGGTGGCGCAGGTCTGCGGCATCAGCAAGGACGCGCTGCTGGAAGCCACCCGTCTGTTCACGGGCCTGGGCCATAAGGTGGTCGGCGCAGATGGCAAGTTGCAGGCCGTACAGCGCCAGCCCACTTTGAGCCTGTATTGCCAGGGCCTGAACCAGTCCAGCAGCGGCACGGCCAAGAACGCCGCCCTCATCAACCTGCACCTGGCCTGCGGCCAGATTGGCAAGCCCGGAGCCGGCCCCTTCTCGCTCACCGGCCAGCCCAACGCCATGGGCGGGCGCGAAGTAGGAGGCCTAGCCAATCTGCTCAGTGCCCACCGGGACCTGGGCAATGCGCAACACCGCGCAGAAGTCGCCGCGCTCTGGGGCGTGGCCGATGTGCCATCCAAACCCGGCAAGACCGCCGTAGAGATGTTCCAGGCCGCCGCCGATGGCGAGATCAAGGCCTTGTGGATTGCCTGCACCAACCCGGCCCAAAGCATGCCCGACCAGGCCACCGTGCGCCGCGCGCTGGAGCGTGCCGAGTACGTGGTGGTGCAGGAAGCGTTTGCGACCACGGCCACCTGCCGCTACGCCGACCTGCTGCTGCCCGCCACCACCTGGGGCGAGAAGGAGGGCACGGTGACCAACAGCGAGCGACGCATCAGCCGCGTGCGCGCAGC
>NZ_JBXAMW010000042.1:0-4811 GCF_058801025.1 Rhodoferax sp. GW822-FHT04A08 | reverse complement strand
CCGATGAGCGCTGCTACCCTATCTAGCTGTTCTCGGACTCCGGGCAGTTGCTAGGCTCTCTTTCGGGTAAGGCCATGAATGTCGGCTATCGGCAACGCCGAAAAAATGAGGCTCCAAAATGTCTGGAATCATATACAGACCGTCTCAATTTGATTCCTGCGCCCGCCGGTACCCTTCAACGATTGCTGAAGCCAATTCAGCTTCTTCGGCCAGCTGCACTTGCTCCTCGTGAAGTTCCAGAAGTGTATTTACCATATGGCCCTCTTGCTCACTAAGGCTATAGCACCCTCCATTCAGCACTCTTACTCGGCATTCGAGGATGGTATCCAATGCCTGATTGAAATCGCCAAGCATTTCATTTCCATATCCTTGCTCTGCTAAAACAATGCTGGCATAGGCGGTAACAACGAGTTCTCTGAAGTGCTCGAACTGCCCACCACCGTTTGTAAGCGCGTAAAGTGCCATTCGACCTGCCAGGCCGATACTGGTCCGAGTCGTCTGTGACACTGGCTTCTTCGCAAAGGCACGCCAGACCGGATTTGCGGTTAGCATGACCATATTGCGTGTGTCCCGATTCAATTTGCTCAAACTGTGTTTCTTTTTTGGTTTCTTCAAAGCCACTCACCCCTTTTTATCACTCGCCCGGCCGACGCAGTTGGGGCCCAATTATGCGAAATGTTGCATGTGAGACTTCATCCGCCGCCACGTGCGTAAGCAATGTCCAATGTCGAATAGATATGGCCATTGTGCAACGTTGGGATAATCGTTTCTGGAACCGCCCAAAAAGAAGTTGCCTGCAGGATCCTATTGATGGACTGCTCTAAGCGCAAATGGCTAGACCTGCGCGGCGGCAATTTCAACTGTGGGTGTTGAAACGGGTTCGATCACCTTGCTTACCTTCAGCGCTGCTTTGGTCCTGGGAACCACCTTGGATTTAGCAGGCTTGCTCACTGCCTTTTCTGCCTTGGCTGTTATTCCTTTCTTGGCAACAGCATTCATCTTCTTCCCAGGCTCGGCGTCGGCCGCAGTGTTTACGGAGCTTTCGCCAAGTTGATAGATTCCGTGGCCACCCAATTTGACTGGGCCCGTGACTAGAACTCTTGTAAGCGGCCAGCGAAGTCACCTTGTTGACTGACCCCTGACCTTGCAACATTGCGTCCACATTAAATGATTGTGGACGCAATGCTCAAAGACTCAGACCCTCCGAGATACGCGGTGCGACGTACCAAGCGCACATACTCTGCCGGGATCAAGGCCGAATTGATGGCTGCTTGCAGTGCACCGGGCGCATCCATTGCGGCGGTCGCCAGTGCCAATGGCATGAACGCCAACGTGTTGCACCGCTGGCTCAAAGAGTCATCCCAACCCAAGCCGCCATTTGGCAACGCCGCGGGCACTGGCGCCACTCCCGTGGACATGGCTGGCCAGAGTGTGCCGTCATTCATTGCGTTGCCACTTCTCACGAAACCTGCCGAACCAGTGGAGCATGAGATCAAGGTGGAGGTACGCAAAGGAGGTCTGGTCATGACCGTCACCTGGCCCATGTCTGCGGCCAGTGAATTTGCCTGTTGGTCAGCCTCCGTTCTCAAGTGATTCGTATCGACTGCGCATGGCTGGCAGTACAGCCACTGGACATGCGCGCAGGCACGGATACAGCCCTTGGCCGAGTGGTCCAGGTGTTCGGCGCGGCGCATCCCCACCACGCCTACTTGTTTGCCAACCGCAGGGCCAATCGCGAGAAGGTGCTCGTGCATGATGGAATTGGCATCTGGCTGGCAGCCCGCCGACTCAACGAAGGCAAGTTTGCCTGGCCAGCAGCGACCACATTGAACAGGCACCAGCAACTCAGCATGGAACAATTGCAAGCCTTGGTGCTGGGCCTGCCCTGGCAGCGCCTGGGCCATGACGGCATCATCACCGTAGTGTGAGTTGGTGTCGTGGCAAGTCCATTGGTGCATGCACCGATGGTGATGTCGTTCAGTGTTTGGCACACTACGTGCCATGGTTGTCATCCCCGATTCGCTGGACCCATTGAACGCGCAGGAGTTGCGCGAATTGCTCACCGGCTTGATGACCAAAGTTGCGCAGCAAGACCAGCAAATCGCCAGCAACGACCGGGAACTGCTGTTCCGCCAGACCAAGATTGACCAGCTCACGCACGAGATGGCGGTACTCAAGCGCAGCCAGTTTGGTCGCAGCCGTGAGCAACTCGACAGCACACAGGTCAGCTTGCTCGAAGAAGCCTTCGATGAAGACCTTGCTGCCATTGAGCAAGAACTCAAGAACCTTACACCACCGAAGGCCGACACCGAGCCAGCCAAGAAGCCCAAGCGTGCGGCGCTGCCGGACAACCTGCCACGCGTGGACGTCCACCACGAGCCAGATTCCGCAATCTGCAAGTGTGGCTGCCAACGCAAACGCATTGGCGAGGATGTCTCTGAGAAGCTGGACTACACACCTGGCGTGTTCACGGTAGAGCGTCATGTGCGCGGCAAATGGGTCTGTTCCAACTGCGAAACCCTGACCCAGACACCAGTTCCCCCGCAAGTCATTGACAAGGGCATCCCCACGGCCGGATTGCTGGCCCAGGTGTTGGTGGCCAAGTACGCGGATCATTTACCCTTGTACCGCCAGGAGAAGATCTTTGGTCGTGCTGGCCTGGAGATCCCGCGCTCCACACTGGGTGCATGGGTTGGCATGTGTGGCGTGCAGTTGCAACCTTTGGTGGATGCGCTGAAGGCGTCGGTGCTAAGCCACGCGATCCTGCATGCGGATGAAACGCCGATCCCGATGCTCAAGCCGGGCAACAAGAAGACGCATCGCGCCTACCTCTGGGCCTATGCACCTGGCGTCTTCGAAACCAAACGGGCGGTTGTGTACGACTTCTGTGAGTCCCGTGCCGGCGAACATGCCAGAACATTCCTGGGTAAATCCGATGAGGATGGTGGCTGGAACGGAACACTGGTTTGTGATGATTACGTGGCCTATAAGGCGCTCTTTACCAAGGGCATCAAAGAGTCCGGCTGCATGGCGCATGCCCGCAGGAAGCTCTTTGAACTGCATGCAAACCACACCAGTCAGATTGCGGCGGAGGGTCTTAAATTCTTTGACCTGCTGTATGACGTGGAGCGCGACGCAAAGGCACTCAGCGCCGAGGATCGCAAGAGGATTCGACAGGAAAGGGCCAAACCGATTGCCGATGCCCTGCATCAGTGGCTGTTATTGCAACGAAGCAAGGTGACCAACGGTTCGGCCACCGCAAAAGCACTGGACTACAGCCTCAAACGCTGGGTCGCGCTGACGCACTACCTGTATGAAGGTCAAGTACCCATCGACAACAATTGGTGCGAGAACCAAATCCGCCCGGTCGCATTGGGAAGGGGCAATTGGCTCTTTGCAGGGTCGCTGCGGGCGGGACAGCGTGCCGCCGCCGTGATGAGCCTGATTCAAAGCGCCAAGATCAATGGGCATGACCCGTATGCCTACATGAAGGACATCCTCACACGGCTGCCAACGCAGAAGAACAGCCAGATCGAAGAATTGTTGCCGCATCGGTGGCAGCCAGCCTGAAGTATTGCTGCTACCTAATGCAGGTTGGCAGCGGCACCGCAACACCTCTTGAACTTCTTGCCGCTGCCGCATGGACAGGGCTCATTGCGCCCGACCTTGGGTTGCATCGTCTTTGCAACCTCACGCTCGTAAACCGCGCGGCGGTATGGTAACCAGTGCCGGTGCATGGCAACGACGGCTTCGGGAATTTGCAGAGCCAGCTTGCTGCGCATCGCTGGTGTCTTGGTCAATGCGTCCTGATCGGCGCCAAAGTCGTCTTCCCCCAACAAGCCAATCGGGCGATACCAGGCCTGGCCCTGAGGTGTCTGCAATAGCGGCGCCCACTCCGCTTGGCACAGGTGAACTCCTTGAGTAAAGCCATAAGCCCAGCCTTCTGCGTCGTCGTACTCGCGACCCCGATACTCCTGCGTACACCATTGCGGATAAATCTCCGGTGGATCTTCTTCCAGGCCCGTGATGATGCTGTTGAACATGCGCATGATCAGTCCCAGAATCTGGTTGAGCTTCTCAATGCTCTCCACCGGCGGCATCATGCTATCGCCATCTCCCCAGATGCCCGGCATCCACTGCCGTGGCATCAGGGTTTTAGGACCGATGGCAATGGCATGCAAATACCCGTCCAGCATGTCCAGTGTCATGCCCTCATCGCAATCTACCTCATGAAGCATGAAGTGATCAAGCTCGTCGAGTTCTTCATCTGACAAGGGTTCAAAGGCCAAGGGGGTCATAAAACGGCAGCACGTTTGCAGGTCAATGGTATGCGCGCCATTCTCGCTTAACCGTCAACCGGTCCGCGTCAAGATGGGATCACTGGCCGCTTACGAACTCTTTTCAGAGATATACCTACGGAGCCCAATGGGAGCATTACCCCAGCTGCCAATGCGGCACCAGTAACAGCAGTACCCATATCCGATTTCAAAATACCTTGCAGACAGAAGCTTTGCGTCGTTAGCTGTTAGGGCTTCGGCTGCAGCAACCTTGCGTCCAGTCTTCTTCGCAGCCTTCACTTTTTTTGCAGCCTTGGCAATCCATGCCATGACATCGATGGCCGCAGCGTTGGAAATTGATCAGTGCTTGGCAATGTCCTGCAGAACGATGACGTCTTCTGCAGGAACAGCGAGTTCATAGGCCTGAGCAAAAAGCTTCTGGAGCTGTGACTCTATTGCAACAAGTCCTTGATCCAATCTGGAAAGTGACTTGAATCGCTCAATCACCTGATCCGATTCAGTTCCAAACCTATT
>NZ_JBXAMW010000041.1:0-6120 GCF_058801025.1 Rhodoferax sp. GW822-FHT04A08 | reverse complement strand
GGCCGCGTTACCGAGGCGCACCTGGCGTGCCACCTGGCCGGTGGCGGGGTTGTAGACGGGTTGCGTGCGTGTGCTGCTGCCCGTGGTGCGTGCACCCTGGATGTACTGCGCAACTTCGGTGGAATCGGTATAGGGGGTCATGGTTTCAGGTCTATTCGGTAAGGTTGTAGGACTCGGATGAAGGGCAGTTTAGGTTGCGGCCTGGTAAATGAAAATACCAAAGACTTGAATTCTTTGTTCATATTAGTAAACAATACATGAATGAAAGAAGAAAAAGTCGAATCCCTCTGGAGCCATATTTATTGGCTAGCCACCCTGTCCAACCAAGGCAGTTACACCGCTGCAGCCGAGCGCTTGAATGTGAGCAAGGCGGCAATGAGCCATCGCATTGCCGAGTTGGAGCGTATTGCCGGAGTGAGCCTGGTTCAGCGCACCACTCGTAGCGTGCGCTTGACAGAAGCCGGTCAGCGGTTGGTGGACGATACCCAGACGTCGTTCGATCACATTGCACAGACCTTTGACCAGGTGCGCGACATGGCAGAGAGCCCTCGCGGTTTGGTGCGCATCACGGCTCCAGTCGCCTTCGCGCGGCAGCAATTGGTGCCTCAACTACCTGCGTTCTTCAAGGACTTTCCCGAAGTACGCATTGAACTCGACATGTCCGACCGCTTGCGCTCACTAGGAAAGGAGGGCTTTGATCTTGCCGTCAGGCATGCCGCGTCCCCGCCCGAAACGCACGTGGCCTGGCCTCTGTGCAAGACCGAAACGCTCCTGGTGGCGACGCCAGGCTACTTGCGTCGCGCAGCCGAAGTGAAGGAGCCTGCGGACCTGCGTAACCACAACTGCCTGCACTATCCCCGCGCCAACGAAAGTGCGGCATGGACCTTTGAGGCACGCAACAACCGCGCTACGGACGCATTGGTCACGGTGCAAGTATCTGGCTGTCTGGCGGCCAACAACAGCGAGTCACTGCGCGATGCCGCCTTGTCTGGGCTGGGCATCGCCCTGCTACCCGACTTCACGGCGCAGTCACACATCCAGTCGGGCAAGTTGGTGGGTGTGCTGCCCAAGTGGCGAAGTGTGCGTGCGTTCGCTGAGCATCTGTACCTTATACGGCCCTACAGTCCCCATGTACCCCGAACCGTAGCGGTGCTGGTCAAACACCTGCGCCAGCGCTTTGCTGGCGGCTTTTCGCAAATGTCTTCGTCAACTTGAACGTTCCATGCAGTTTAATAATCTCTTGAAAATCGTTTCCACATTGCAATAAACGTTGTAAATTCATAAGCATGCAACAAGTCGCCCCTCCCAAAGATTACGAAGAGCTCATCCGGGTGATCCATGAGCGCTATGAGGACATGAGCAAGTCGTATCAGGCAATCGCCGTGTACCTCACGCAAAACCCCAATGAAGTCGCCATCAAACCCGTAAATTCGATCGCAGAGACTTGCGGTATCCATGCATCCAGCTTTGTGCGCTTTGCACAGGCGCTGGGCTACAAAGGATTCAAGGAACTGCAGCAGCTCTACCAACAGCGCTTGTCTACGGCTGCACCCGGGTTTAATGCCCGCGTAAAGGCGCTCCAGTCTGAGCTTGCAGACCACAGCACAACATCCACATTTCTGCAAGACTTGGTACACCGCGACATTGCTTCGCTGCAAGAACTGGTCGAACTGACCTCCAAAGGAGATGTGGCCAAAGCAACTAAGATGATGGAGGTAGCCGACACAATCTACCTCATAGGCCAGTTGCGCTCTGCACCTGTGGTGGAGTTAATGCGCTACGTTCTCACCATGTTGGGCAAGCGCGCCGTCTTGTTGGACGCCAGTGGCGGGCTGACGACCCATATGGCAAATCTCATTCGGCCAAGGGATATGTTGATTGCCGTGTCTTTTCGCTTCTATGCCAACGAAGTCGTAAATGTAGTGGAGAGCTGCGGCAGCCGTCAGGTGCCTATCTTGGCAATTTCAGATTCAACTCTCTCGCCATTGGCTAAAAACGCCTCGGTCCTTTTTACAGTGCCAGAACACGAGTATTCGTTTTCAAGATCACTTGCAGCCCCTATGTGTTTAGCCCAGGCCTTGCTGGTTAATTTGGCATCTAAACTTCAGAAACAGGTTGAGCCAAGAATTCCGACTGTAACCCAGCAGAAGCAGAAAGGCGCTAGTTCTAGTTGATCTACTTGAGCGACTGATGGGGCGTCGCTGAAAACCAAATGCTCTTGCGCTTCATTACTGCCGGGAGAAATGTCAAGCGTCAGCTTTTCGAAGGGGCTGACATTTATGCGCCCAATACGAGCACCCGCCATGGGCACGATGCAGGTGCCTGCCAACGTCGGCAGTCTGGTGGTCTGCCTTCTAAAAAATTAGGAATGTCTGTTACCTGGCAGTGCCATGTGAATTGGCTAGTCCGGGATCCGACCAAGAGCAGGCACAGCGGCTTGTCGGCTTTGTGCACTGGCCCCCGATCTGTTAGACACATATCTGCATTGCCATCGCATTGAAGTCGTGGGATAACAAATGGTCTAAACACAGAATCTTGCATCGTCTATGTCTGCAATGTCACTCAGCAATCTTAAGGGTGAACTACGGTAGCGATCCGAGTGCCTTTGGATAGCACATCCCTTCAGCAGTCTAGCGTCAGCGTGCCGCTGAGGGATCGTGAGCAACAGGGTGTCATCTGGTCATTTCTTCCCTGCTCTTCCGAAGTAAGAAACTTGTCTCGATGATCCGGCACTCCTTCCAGAACCGGGGTGAGGCAGGTCCCGCAGATTCCCTGCTCACAAGAGATTGGTATGTCCACTCCGACACGGCGAGCGGCTTCCACTATTGTTTCCTCGGGACCTACAAATACACGTTTTCCGCTGAACGAGAAGTTGACTTCAAAGGTGAAACCGCCAATTGACGATTGGATAGGTGCAAAGCTTTCATAGTGCAATGTAGGCTTGGGGTCACTGCGTGCATCAAGCAACTCCTTGATCCGAAGAAGGAAGCCAGCCGGACCACAGGCATATATGTCGGAATCGTGGGAGGTTCCGCCCAGCACGCGATCTAGAGGAGCTCCTTCGTCCTTTCGCTCGTCATCCAGATGAAGTGACACCCTGGAGGCCAAAGGACCGTGCTCCAACTCAGCCAGGAACGCCAGTCTGTTGCGTGACCTGGCGAAATAGTGCAGCTCAAAGGAGTTGCCCGAATCTTGTAGCTCATACGCCATGGCAAGAATTGGCGTGATGCCCACGCCACCGGCCAACAGACGAATCGAGCGATCTTTGGACCGGAGCTTGAACGCGTTGCGCGGGCTGCTGATGGTGATCAGGTCACCCGGATGAACGGTGTCATGCATTGCGCGTGACCCGCCCCGTCCCTTTTCGTCTAGTAAGACGGCCACCCGGTAGACCTGCTCCTGGTCAGGCCTGTTGCAGAGGGAATACTGACGAATCATGCCTCCAGGAATATGCACATCAATATGGGCCCCCGCATCATACGGGGGCAAATTCATCTGGTCGTTTGCTGGCACAAATTCAAAGGCGTCTATTCCCATTGCCACCTGTGTTCTGCAGCTCACCTTGACCAATAGCGTATTCTGACTCATCGTCCAACCTGCCTACTTCAATGGACATTGGGATGCATACGCATCTTGGTGGTTCTTGAAGGGTGTTGCAACGGTTTGCAAATTGAGTCGGCCCTTACCATCCTTTGCAACTTGCATGACATGCATTGCCTGGATTGGAAAATTGTTGTTTCCGAACTTGAAGTCCCCCCGTATTGATTTGAAGTCGGCAGCCTTGAGAGCTGTCATAAACGCCTTTTTGTCGAAAACATTGCCCTTAACCTTTGAAATGGCAGATTCCAGCAGCAGAGCAGCGTCATAGCTTTGAGCAGCGTAGTTGGATGGAATTCTTTTGTACTTTTGCTCGAACGCGTCGACGAACTTGCGACTTTGCTCATTCTGGAAATCCGGCGCCCAGAAGCCACCGCTGACAACGCCCATTGCGGTGTCACCGATGGCAGGAAGCGAGAGTGCATCTACGATGAACGTTGACAGCAACGGAATTTGCTTGATCAAGCCCGTCTGGGCATATTGCTTGGCGTAGGCGATGCCAAGGCCGCCCGGATAGAACGCAAATACGGCGTCTGGCTTGGTGCTGGCGACCTGGGTCAGTTCGGCGGAGAAATCAAGCTGATTCAGTGGTGTATAGATTTCGTCGACCACGCTGCCCTTGTAGTAGCGCTTGAAGCCGCTAACAATGTCTTTACCCGCCTGGTAGTTGGGTGCAAGGATGAAGACCCGTTTGTATCCCTTTTGGGTGGCGTATTGGCCTATAGCTTCCGCGGCCTGGTCTCCTTGCCAGGAGGTAATGAACTGATAGGGCGAGCACTGAGCACCGGCAACTTGAGATGGGCCGGCGTTGGATCCAATTAGGAAGACTTCATTGTCGGTAATGTATTTGTGGACCGCCAACATGACATTTGAGAACGAAATGCCCGTGACGATAGACACCTTATCCCGCTCCACTAATTTGCGCGCAGCCTGGATCGCCACGTCCGGTTTGAGCTGACTGTCTTCCTTGATGATCTGGACGGGAAATCCGCCCAACGTTCCCCCATTTTTTTCTATGACCAAATTGAATCCATCCAGCTGATCCTGGCCGACCGCTGCGGCCGATCCGGACAACTCACCCAAGAAGCCGATTTTGATGGGCGTCTGCGCGTGCACTAAGCCCGCTAACAGTGCAGCGACCATTGCACACGTCCATTTGTGTAATTGCTTGATTCTCATGTTTGTCTCCTGTCTTGTTGCTTGACGTCTGGTTTGAGTGGCGGGTAGTTTCAAGGTACCGCGGACTGAGCCTCTTCCTTGAGCATGCGTTCGAGCTGACGTCGCATGCGAACCGGACCGGTATCAATGCTCAGCAGCACGGGCTTCATGTCCCAGAAATTTCTGTCGCCGAGGGCTGCTTGTTGAGCATCCAGCATGGGCTTGTCCTGTGACTCGAATGCGAAGCGCCTGAGTGCCGCGAATTCTTTGGCCTCTTCTTGTGTCAATCGGGTTCCCGGGGGCATCAATGCCGCAAAGTGATAGTGGGAGGTCTTTTCAGACTCTGGCGTCAATATGTGAACACCGTAATACCATCCATGGTCCACGCGTTGACCATTCACCTCGTGCACACCACTGTCCAGCAAGAAGCAGCTCGGCGGCATCCAAGTCATGTTTGTCCACATGTCCACCGGCTTCCCATCCTTGCGGTAGACCATGTCAAAGATCTTCGGAACAGATATATTGGGCATCCAGCGTTTGCAAACAATCGTTCCGCTCTCCTCCTTCAGCACCTGATCTGCGCCCGTCTGTTCAGGGCTTCCCAAGTAACCGTCATGAAGGTAGGTAATGTGACTGAGATCCAGCAAATTCTCAGCCATCAACTCGTAGTCGGACTGGATATGTAGGTAACCCCGTGTGGAAGAGTAGTCTGCATTTGTTTCCAGCACGCTGTAGTCTGGCAGTTTTCCCAGGTCCGGTGCAGCTTGCCCCATCCAGATCCAGACCATGCCATAGCGCTCCGTGGTTGGAAACTGCCGCACCTTGGCAGCGGTCGGAATTTTTCCATCTCCATGTGGATTGAGTACACACTTTCCGGTGCAGTCGAACTGCAGGCCGTGGTAACCACACTCGATCTTGTCGTTAACGATTCTGCCCATATGCAAAGGTACAAATCTGTGCGGGCACCGGTCTTCAAGTGCCACGACACTGCCGTCGTTCTTTCTGTAAAAAACGACAAGTTCACCCAGCAGGCGCCGGTGAAACATTTCTCCGGCTTTGATGTCCGTGTTCCATCCTGCGACGTACCACGCATTCTTGATGTAGGCCATTCTGTGTCTCCTCAGTATTGATTTGCCTGTCAGTATTTAAACATACCGAGCGTGCGTTATGTAAATAATTTTATAAATGACCCTATGCCATAAAAGGGATTCTCATAACAACTTGCAAGAAGCTGAGGGATCCACATGCAGTGTGCAAGCGATGCAAAATCGCCCTATGAACAAAACCATCCCGTCTTCGCAAGCAATTATCTTTAGTGACTCCAAGAAAGCCCCCGCTCAGGCTAGAGGCAGACGGCGCCAGGAG
>NZ_JBXAMW010000040.1:0-6772 GCF_058801025.1 Rhodoferax sp. GW822-FHT04A08 | reverse complement strand
AATGTCCGGCACAAGGTTAAGCATTGCTTAAGCGTGATGACTGATCACTCAAAACATGACGGGTGTCAAGATGTGACTCAGGCTTTAGCACCAAACTGGCCTTGTGACTGCTTCCACACTTCTTCTATACATCGGCATGGCCTTGATGGCCCAGATCATGCTGGGCATTGCCTATGCCTTGCTCAAGCGCAGAGCGACGGCACGCTTGCCTGCCCCGTCACCTGCGATATCACAGCCTGGCGTGTCGCCCCTCGCATGGATCGGTCTCAAGGCCTTTCGGGTGGCAAAGCGCAGCTTCGAGGACGCTGCCCAAACCCAGTGTTCGTTCTATCTGGAGCCGGTTGACGGATTGCCGCTGCCGCCCTTCAAGCCAGGTCAGTACCTCACCTTCAGTTTGCCACTGCCCGCACTGCCCGGCGGTGCAACACGTACCGTCACCCGCTGCTATTCGCTATCGGATAGTCCTGCACCAGGCTATTACCGGGTAACTATCAAGCGTGTACCGGCACCGACGGAGCCCTCAGGGCTTCCGCCTGGATTGGCATCCAATTACTTTCATGACCATATACATACCGGTGACACGCTGCAGCTGCGCGCCCCAGCCGGGCACTTCCATCTGGATACCGCGACACACACACCGGTGGTACTGATTGCTGGTGGCATTGGCATTACGCCCATGCTCAGCATGCTGCGCTGGTGTGCGCAGCATCAACCCGAGCGCGCGGTGCATTTGTATTACGGTGTGCGCAATAGTGCCGAACAAGCCTACAAGGCTCTGCTGGAAGACATGGCTGTCAAATGGCCGCAGTTCACGCTGCATGTGGTCTACAGCAATCCCCTCACGGAAGACCAGCATCGGTTGGACTACCAGCACGCAGGACGCGTCAATCTGGACCTGTTGAAGCTGACGTTGCCCCACGGTCCGCACCAGTTCTACATCTGTGGTCCGACCGCCATGCTGGAAAGCATAGTGCCAGCACTGGTGGAGTGGGGCGTGGCAACCTCGGATATTCACTTCGAGGTTTTCGGCCCGGCCAGTGTGCGCCTTCCTGCGCAAGAGGCCATGGAGAAGGCCACCTTGCCGGTCGATGGGCTGCAGATCCAGTTCACACGCAGTGGCCGTAGCCTTGCTTGGAATGCAAAGTATTCCAATTTGCTGGACTTTGCCGAGGCGCATGGCATTCAGATTGAATCCGGTTGCCGCTCTGGTAGTTGTGGCAGTTGTGTGACTACGCTGGCCGAAGGTTCGGTGGACTATGCCAACCCTCCAGACTATGAAGTTGCACCTGGGCACTGTCTGCTCTGCGTGGCAAAGCCCCGCACACCTCTGACATTGGAAGCATGAGCACTATGAAACCCCGGCTCATTACGCGCGAAATCATCCCGTTCCTGCTGTCGTTTGCGACCCTGGTGGGGGGAACATTGTTGCTGGATGCCCTGCTGCATTGGCTTGGACTGGTGTGGATTGGCCGTTACCTGGGCATTGTTGGCCTGTTGCTGGTCCTGTACTCCTTCCGCTATTCGCTGCGCAAGAGAAAAATAATTTCCGGAGGGAGTCCCCTGGCGCTGCTGCGCTGGCATGAGTACCAGGCCTGGCTGGGCTCTTTGCTGATCCTGGTACATGCCGGAATCCACTTCAATGCAATCCTGGGCTGGCTGGCCGTAGGTGCCATGCTGGTCAATGTCGGCAGTGGCTTGGCAGGCAAGTTTCTGCTGGATCGTGCACGCAAGCGCATGCTGGAGGCGCGCCAGACGATGTTGCGCCGGGGTGTGCCGGAAGCGGAGCTGGACGAGCAAGTCTATGTGGATAGCCTGACCTTCGATGTGGTCAAACAGTGGCGTGCAGTGCATTTCCCCATCACTCTGGCGTTTGGCGTGCTGGCACTGGCGCACATCGTCGCCGTCTTTCTTTTCTGGGGTTGGAAATGACGCGCCGTTGGGTCCTGGCTTGGGTCAGTCTGAACCTGTTGCTGCTACTGGCGCTGGTGTTCGTCTACCCGCACCTGATGGTGAGCCCCGGCCCGCTGATCGCGGGACACGCCAACATTGCCACCGACTGCTTTGCCTGCCATGCGCCCCTGCGCGGGGCCGCATCCAGCCGTTGCATCGCATGCCACGCCCTGCCTGACATTGGCTTGCGCAACACACAGGGAAAGCCAATTGCGCGCAAGACCTTGAAAGTCTCCTTCCACCAGGATTTGCTGGAACAAAACTGCATGACATGCCACAGCGACCACGCTGGCCCCAAGCTGACGCAACGCAGCCGCAAGCCGTTCTCCCATGGACTGTTGCGCAGCAACGTACGCGAGCAATGCCAGACTTGCCACCGCGCGCCTGCCGACAAGCTGCACACCAAGATCACCGGCAACTGCAGCCAATGCCATGCACAGACCGCCTGGAAGCCAGCCAGCTTCGACCACGACAAATCGTTCGTGCTGGACCGGGACCACAATGTGGAGTGCGTCACCTGCCACGTGGGCAATGACTACAGTCGCTACACCTGCTATGGCTGCCACGAGCACACGGTGCAAAACGTTTTGCGGGAGCATCGCGACGAGGGCATACGTGATCTGGACAACTGTGTGCGTTGTCACCGTAGTGCCGATGGTGAAGGAGGCGAGGGCGGAGGGGACGATGACTGACGGAGGAGGCTGAACCATGAGAAAGCATGTGCCGCCTGTGCACCAGATTGAATTGCGGATTGACAAGCTCTCGGAGCTCTTCAACTCGATGGACCCGACGCCGTTTCACCACTGCGATCTGGACCGCGATGCGCAGGAATACCTCGAGAGTTGGGCCATGGAATTTCCGTCCGACAGCCATTTCCGCATCATCGTGCACATGGAACAGATGCCGGATCAAGACCCCACGCCTCTGGTGGCAGAAGCGATTCACAACTTCTTTGACTACAAGACCACCATCACCAAACGCCAGTTGGGGCTACTGCTGCGTGAGGGGCGCGTCAGTTTGTTGATCGGGTTGGCTTTCCTGTTGCTTTGTCTGCTGGGTGCAGATCTGCTGTCCGGCAATGTGGGCAACACCTTTTTGCGGGTCCTGCGGGAGAGCTTGATCATTGGCGGCTGGGTGGCCATGTGGCGCCCATTGCAGATCTTCTTGTATGAGTGGTGGCCGTCGGTTCGACGCGGAAGAATCTATCGCAACCTGGCCAAGGCGCTGGTGCATGTGACACCTGCAACGCCCAAGTAATGAACTGACATTTCAACAGGGACTTAATCAATGTACACACAAGACTTTCTGATCGTGACCATACCGGCAGTGGTTGCACTGCTGGGCGGCATATTGGCCGCAGTCTGGACGCCGAGCCATCAGGCACGCAGTCTGATCCAGCACTTTGCTGCGGGTGTGGTGCTGGCGGCGCTTGCCGTAGAACTGTTGCCCGAGATTGAGCGCGAGCATGCTCCCAGCCTGCTACTGATTGCATGCTTTGCGTTGGGTAGTCTGTTCATGTACGGCATCAAGCTCTGGACAATGCGGCTGGAGCACCAAGCCCAGTTGATGGGGGCTGCTGCTGGCGTGGGGAGTGGCCTGTTGCTGGCCACATTTATAGATGTGGCAACCGATGGCTTCATCATCGGCGCCGGCTTTGCGGCTGGCGGCCAGACCGGCACCATACTGGCGCTAGGCCTATCCGTGGAGTTGCTGTTCCTGGGGTTGGCGTTGGCATCTGGCGCCACGTCGGGACGGCGCATCATCATCCTGTCCGGCGCACTGGGCGTTACTGTGTTGCTGTTTGCACTGTTGGGCACCGTATTGTTGAGCGGCGCCTCGCACGCGGTCATCGGAGGGACGCTGGCATTCAGTGCAGCAGCCCTGTTGTACTTGGTGACGGAAGAGTTGTTGATTGAAGCCCACGAAGTCCAAGAAAAGCCCGTCGCTACCCTGGTCTTGTTTGGCGGGTTTCTGGCTTTTTGGAGTATCCAACTGCTGGGAAGATGAGTGCTTCAGCGCACCTTAATTTGAGCACCCTAGGATTGGCATATTCAATTGAATCAATGGAGTATGCAATGAATACAGATCTCAAAAATTTTGTTGTCGCCTACCTTCGCGTGGTGGTGATGGCTTTGGTTCCCATGGTGCTCACTGCATTTCTGAGCATTCCCTACAGCCTGGGCGGAAACCCTGGAGATATATATGCACGAGAACAGACTTCCGATCAGCACATGACGTGACCAAGCATATCCCTATGAAAGCCCGGACTCCATGACGGATCGCCTCCGTGTTGAAATGGACTACTGCCCTCAGTGCAGGGGAGTCTGGCTTGACCGGCGTGAACTCGACAAAATGCAGGAACTCTTTGACTGAACCAGTTGACAATGCGAGCAATTTGATTGGAATGGTGTGCCTACAGAATCACTCACCGGGTTGACCCAAGCTGAGGCACTGAATCGCCTGAAAAGCGAGGGGCCCAATGAACTGGGTGTGAACCAGAGCAGAACGCTTCTGGACATCACGGGTGAAGTCATGCGCGAGCCGATGTTCCTGCTTCTTATTGGAGCCGGACTTATCTATTTGGCCATGGGTGATCCTCATGAGGCATTGATCCTCCTCGGATTTGTCGTCGTCATCATTGCAGTGACGGTTCTACAGGAGAGGCGCACCGAGAGCGCACTCGAAGCATTGCGCGATCTCTCCAGTCCACGCGCACTGGCCATACGGGATGGTGTACCAACCCGAATTGCTGGGCGCGAAGTGGTTCGGGACGATGTGCTGATTCTCTCGGAGGGCGATCGCATCCCGGCCGATGGTTGGGTATTGCAGGCGCACGAACTGGCAGTGGATGAGTCCATGCTGACAGGTGAATCGGAAGCAGTGGCAAAGTTTGAAGGCCCGGACAAGGTCTTCGCAGGAACCATGGTGGTGCGCGGTCAGGGCGTGATGCGCGTTACGGCAATTGGCCAATCCACCGAATTGGGTCACATTGGCAAGTCGCTGCAAGACATCCATCTGGAGTCTTCTCCATTGCGCGATGAAATTGGTCTTTTGACACGGCGCCTGGCTGTCATAGGCGTCATTGTCAGCGTGGTTTTCGCATTGCTCTATTGGAGTTTGCGCAGCAGTTGGCTTGATGCACTACTGGCTGGCATTACGCTAGCAATGGGACTCCTGCCGCAGGAATTCCCCGTCATCATGATTATTTTCTTGGCACTGGGTGCACGCCGCATTGCAAGAAAGCGGGTATTGACGCGCCGACTCAATGCCATCGAGACGCTTGGTGAAACGACGGTTCTTTGCGTCGACAAAACCGGTACGCTGACAGAGAACCGAATGACAGTTGCAGCGTTGTCCGTACAGGGCGTTCTTCTGGATACGGTGAGTCTTTCCGACGGCGAATTGCCAGACTCATTCCATGAGCTGCTTGAGTACGTGGTTTTGGCCAGCGAGATTGAACCGCACGACCCGATGGAAGTTGCGTTTCATAGCATGGCCCGGAATATGTTGGCCAATACCCACCATTTGCACCCGAACTGGTCTTTGGCACGGGAATATGAGTTGTCTTCCGCCTTGTTGGCCATGACACATCTTTGGCGACATGACACGTTGAATTACGACGTTGTTGCGACAAAGGGGTCTCCAGAAGCGATTGCTGAGCTCTGCCATTTGGATGAGGAGCAACGCAGGAAGTTGGCCCAGGACACATTGGCGATGGCTGACAAGGGTTTGCGGGTGCTGGCGGTTGGAAAAGCCCAACACAATGTACAGACGACGTGGCCCGACGCGCAGCATGACTTTGACTTTGAATTTGTGGGCCTGATTGGGTTAGCTGATCCGCTACGGCCAGAAGTACCCAGTGCTGTGGCGGAGTGTTTAAAGGCTGGTATCCGCGTAGTCATGATTACTGGTGATCACCCTCGCACGGCGCGTGCCATTGCATCTGGAGCTGGTATTGACAGCAAGGAAGTGATTACGGGGGCGGAACTGGATGAGTTGGACGGCACGTCCCGTAGTGAAAGACTTAGCAGAACAAACGTCTTTGCGCGCGTTTTACCTCATCAAAAGCTTGCAATAGTTGAAGCGTTGAAAGGGCAACACGAAGTCGTTGCGATGACGGGGGACGGTGTCAACGATGCTCCGGCCCTCAAGGCCGCGCATATTGGCATCGCAATGGGCAAACGAGGCACGGACGTGGCGCGTGAGGCCTCTTCATTGGTTCTGCTAGATGATGACTTCAAAGCGATTGTTTCTGCCATTCGCCTGGGACGCCGCATTTTTGCCAATCTCCGCCAGGCATTGGTCTACACGCTTGCCGTACACATTCCCATCATTGGACTTTCCATCTTGCCACTTCTGTTTGGTTTGCCACTCGTACTTGCACCCATTCATATTGCCTTCCTGGAGCTGGTCATTGATCCGGCGTGTTCCGTTGTCTTTGAAGCCGAATCGGGTAGCACACGATTGATGGAACAACCACCACGTTCGTCCAAAGAACACCTTATTTCTGCACGGCAACTGGTACTGAGTTTGCTGCAAGGGTCCATGGTGACTGCTTTGGTACTGGCTTGCTATAGCTGGTCTTTGCGTGCTGGTGTTGATATCGGTGAAGCTCGCGGAATGGCTTTTATTGTGCTGGTTGTAGCAAATGCTGCGCTCATCTTCCCTTCACGTTCTTCGGACTTTGGATGGCGCCAGATGTTCACAGGTTTGAAGCCCATAGTGGGCTGGATTCTGCTTGCAACCCTGGTTGGACTGCTGTCGATTGTTTATTTGCCATTTGCTTCATCCGCATTTTCTTTCAGACCGCCCGCAGCGGTGT
>NZ_JBXAMW010000039.1:0-6859 GCF_058801025.1 Rhodoferax sp. GW822-FHT04A08 | reverse complement strand
TTCGGCTAAGTAGAAGTTCTGGAAGGCCTGTACTGCTGGAGGCAGTGGGCGCTTACCTTGCGATGTATCGGGGGACTGCGCGACTTCTTGAATTGGTGCTGAGTCCTGCGCGTGCGCTTGCTCGGTCACATTCGCTGGCGCTTGCACTATCAGTTGCTCAGGTGCTGCTTTGAATTCTTCCACGGTTCAAACCTTTCTGCGATGCTTTTGCATCAGACGGGCAAAGTTCTGCGAGACCACAGTCACTCCGACTGCTCCCAATACGATGGCGCCTGCGGTACCTATGGAGGGGATCAAAGCCCCCTCCAGCGCGATACCCGCCGACTGTCCAATGAAGTACGACGCTGCAAATGCAGCAACCGCTGCACCACGGCGTTCCGGGGCCATCTGGGTGGCGTTGATCTGCAGCGTGTTGTGCAGCATGTAAAAACCCAGGCCAGAAATGAAGCTGGCGGGTATGGCCCACCACCAGCTGCTCGATACTGCCACGGTGATGTAGGAAGCAGCTACCAGCACACCACCCCAGCGGCACAGACCGGTTTCACCCAACCTGTGCACCAGAAAGCGGGCGCTGAGCGCAAAACACAATCCTCCAAAGCCAAACAGCATCACCACCTGCCCGGCCAGAGCCAGTGGTATGCCGTGGACCTGGTGCACATGGGTCACCATGAAGGCGAAGGCACCGAAGATGCTGGCGCCTTCGGCAAACACGGTCAGCAGCACCACACGGGCCCAGGGCACTGCCAGCACCTGGGCGAACTCGGACACCATGCGCTTCATTGCGGAGCCTTGGGGTGGGCTGGTTCTCTTGGCGGCATGGGGGAGCTGCTTGTTCATCCACAGCAGGAAGAAGCCTCCCAACGCAAAGTAGATTGCGATGCCTTCAAAGGGTGTGCGCCAGTGCAGGTGATCCGCCGCATAGCCACCCAGCAGCACGCCCGCGGATACGCCAAGGACCTGTCCGATCATGAAGCGGGCCAATATGGGCTGGCGACGTTCATAGGACGTCACATCGCCAATCCAGGCCATGGCCAGCGGGATGATGGCTGCGGCTGATGCGCCGGCAACAGCGCGGGCTGCCAGCAGGAATTCAAACGAAGGCGCCATGGCGCATGCCGCCGTGGTGATGGCGCAAGCAATCGTGCCCCAGGCAATGACGCGGTATTTGCCAAAGCGATCTCCCAGAGGGCCGAAGATCAGTTGGGAGAAGCCGTAGGCAATGGCAAACACGGTGATGACCAAGGCTGCGTGGCCCAGGGTCAGCGAAAACTCCTTTGCCAAGCCTGGCAGCAAGGGATCTGTAACCCGCATGGAAATGCCGCTGCCAAATGCGGAGATGGACAGACCCAGAAGCGCTCCGCGGGGTAACTGGATATCCAGTGCGCCGGCTGACACAGCTGCAGCACCTGGAGCCTGTACAGGCATCTGGACCGATGAGGCTTGGCTCATGGGAGCGGCAACGCTGTGAGGAAGGAAGTCAATTGAGTCTGGGCCCTTGTGATTTGAGTTCTTCCATCAGGGTATCGGGTGCACCGCCTTGAGCGAGATGGCTCTTGTACCAGACCGTAAGGATGCTGGTGACAACCGGCCCCGGGTTCTGCAACACCTTGTCGAAGTTCAGGCCGTTGATCTGGCAGATCAGCTTGACCAGGTCCATGTCCAGATCAATGGCGTCATCGTCACAGCGACGGACCTTGAGATCGGAGAAGCTATAGCCCTCGGGGAGCTTTAAAGTGATGACGGAATCGGTACTCATCAATAGCGAATCTGCGTTGCAGAAGCAACCATACAAAAAAAGTGGTACCCGTCAGGTAAATGCGCTGGACTTGGTGCATCAGCGAATCACCATCGCGTGCACGGTTACTGACCAGCTCTCTCTGTGACTAAGCGCCTAAGACTGCCCATTTCACATTTTATGGGCCAATTATACGAACATTTCGTTTTATGACTTAGCAAGAGAATTGGCTTTGCTGCAATAGCGAATTCTGAAGAGAAGTTCGCACACTGTGCGATACAAATTACATAGTTGGGCCGCGATACTGGTCTACCTCCAAGATAGTCCAACATTTTGTCCGCACCCTCTCATTGTCAAGATTCAATCGGCGTCAACAGGCCCAGTTCATTAAGTGCGCGCCCAAACTCTTTCAAGTCAATTCGAATATAGAAAACCATAAGTTGCCCGCGCAAGGAGCCCTTCATCCTCTCGCTAGCCGCTTGTGTAGCGCTCGTTCCATTGCTTTACCCATTCGGCAACGGCTCCGCCAGCCATAGGGCGTGCGATACCGTAACCTTGGCCCACTTGACAGCCGAGTTCCAACAGTGTGGCTTTATTACCGAGGTCTTCGATGCCCTCTGCAACGGAAGTTATGCCAAAGCCCCGAGCAAGTTGGGCGATCGAACGCACAATCACGCTGTCCCGTGAACCCGCTTTCAGGTCTGCCGTAAACGCCATATCTATCTTGATTTCTGATACGTCGAGTTGGCGCAGATACTTAAAGGAAGTGAAGCCCGCTCCAAAATCATCAATTGAGATTCGCACTCCGGCATTCTTGATCTCTTCCAGAATTCTATATGCTCGGTGCACATTGGACATGAGCGCAGTTTCGGTGAGTTCCAGCGTCAAAAATGATGCAGGTAGCTTTCGAATACGCAGCTCATGTAACACCCGCTCTGCAAGATCAGAGCCATCAAGCATGCGAGCCGAAATGTTGACAGACACCGAAAGCATTAACCCATCCATGTGCCAACGCTGCATCTGGTCCAAAGCGACACAAAGTATCCAGTAAGTAAGTTGCGCAATTACAGGAGAACGCTCCGCCAGAGGAATGAATAAACTTGGAGGTACAACCTCCCCCTCAGGGGTACGCCATCGAACCAGAGCTTCAAAACCAATAACCTCACCGCTGGCCAGGTCGAGAAAGGGTTGGTATTCCAAAAACAATTCGTTGCAAATGAGGGCCTGCCTCAGACGTTCGCTTTCTGGAGCAGGGCGTTGACGCATGGACTCCATGCCCGCTGCATAGATCAAATACAGACCTGCACCGTGTTTAGCCGCGTACATAGCCCAGTCCGCCTTTAACAGCAAGGTTTGAACGTCTTCGCCATGGTCTGGAAAAAGTGCGATCCCAACAGACGCTTCGACCGCTACCATCTGATCGCCAAAAATTTGGATCGGTTTGCGGACCTCCTGCGTTATTTTTTCTGTGATGTGTAGTGCATCCTCCGTCGTTTTAATGTCTGCCAAAACGACTGCAAATTCATCACCCCCAAGTCGCGCTACAGTGTCCGAACCGCGCAATATTGACTGAATTCGCTGGGCTACAGCAGTCAATACCACATCGCCAGCCGCATGGCCAAAGGTGTCATTTACATTCTTGAACAGATCAAGGTCTATTTGAAGGATGGCAAATATCTGCTGCTTGCGCATTGAAAATTGCAGCGTCTGCTCCGCCCGGTCAAAAAACAAAGTGCGGTTGGGCAGTCCAGTCAACGTGTCATGAAAGCTCAGATATTCAAGGCGTTCACGCTTGATCTTCAACTCCCTTTCCAAATTCGCACGAATCTGACTGTTGATCAGTATGGTTTCCACCAAACCAACTTGCAAGTGCATTTTAGAAATGAAGTCATGTGCACCATCCCGCATGGTCTGTACCACCAAGCGCTCATTGCCTTCGCCTGTGACCATGATCACGGGGACATAGGGTATCGAGCCTGACTGAATGTCGTGAAGCAGTTCCGTGCCGCTGGCGTCACCTAGTTTGTAGTCAAGAAATACACAATCAAATTTATCGCTCTTCAAATATGAGCGCGCCTCTCCAAGGGAGTTAGCTTCCTGTACTGAACTCTTGACCGAGCCTTTCCCTAGAACACGCCGAATTCGCTCTCGATCAATTTGGTCGTCATCGACAATCAATATCCGTAACAACTGCGACTCAGAGGAGCGTTCAGGCAAGTGTGACTGCAGCATCATATGACTTAAGCAAATTCGCTAAATTGGCAAATTGGTGGCCGACCGCAGACTTCACCATGTATCCAGCAATGCATTTGTGGTAGGCCCGAGTACGATCAGCGTCGGCATCTGATGTGGTTAGAACAAAAACAACCTGTGATCGCAGTGCGGGATCGGCGCGCAGTGCCTCAAGAAATTCAAACCCGTCCATAACTGGCATGTTAATGTCCAATAGCACAATGGTCGCCTTTGGCAACTCTCCATGTGGCCCTTGACCGCGCAGAGCTCGTAAACCTTCCGCGCCGTTCGAGGCGACATACAACGGAAAGTCAACACCACACTTTCGCAGATTTCGTATGGCCGCTTCGGCTGCAACATCATCATCGTCTATCAAAAGGATAGTCAGCCCCATATTCTTGGATTGCGTCATGATTGGCCCCCTCCTTTGTTAGGTTGATTGTTTGGCCAAATAAACCGAAAGGTTGTTCCACGTTGTGCTGCAGCTGATTCAACGGCAATCCAGCCGCCATGTGCTTCCACCAGACGCTTTGACACAGCCAATCCAACGCCGGAACTTTGCCGATCGGTCGATGTAGCCGTCTGAAACAATTTGAAGATGCGCGTCTGTGCGTGTTCTGGTATGCCTGGTCCGTCGTCTCCAATTGAAAACTCAAAATACTTGCCTTTGTCGCGCACGCCGATCGTGATGACGCCTTCGTCGCGGTCATGATGTTTTACAGCGTTGGCGATCAGATTGCGAAGTACCGTTTCGATCGGTGTACGAGCAGCATGGACAATGATTGGAGCGATATCGAGTTTTACTTCAAACCCAGCTCGGAGAGGTTGAAGCTCCAGAACTTGAGTTACCAATGTTTGCAAGTTAATTGGCATAATCTCTGCATCTACCGCACCTGCTCGTGCGTATCTCAAAAGATCATCAATCAGCCGCTCAAGCCTTTCGACCCTAAGCGTGGCACGAGCAATGTTTGCCAATGCCTTTTCATTCGGTGTGCTCTCGATGTCTTCCTTGATCCACTCCAGCAAATCGGCAATGCCTCGCAACGGTGAACGTAGATCATGCGAAGCCACATAGACGAATTGCTCCAAACCTTCGTTGGCGCGCAGAACCCGAAGCTCTGATTTCTTTCGCTCAGTGATGTCAACAATTGTGGCCAAGACTTGGCGTCCGTCCATAAGATCAATCGGGCTCAGGCCGATTTCAACCGGGAATTCCGTTCCGTCAAATCGCGCGGCATAGAGGTCACGCCCTGCCCCCATCGCGCGTGTGGTTGGGTTAGTAAAAAAGCTGCGTACCTTTTCGGGGTGCGCCATGCGCATGCGTGTAGGCAGCAATATTTCGATGGGCTGGCCAATTAAGTCTTCACGAGAATAACCAAATAGGCTCTCAATCTGGCAATTCACCAGAGTAATACGTGCGTTTTCGTCCACCATCACAATACCGGCTGGCGCGGCCTCCACCACGGCGTTGAACTGATCACGACTGCGCGCGCGCTGTTTCTCAGCATTCTTGCGCTCGGTGATATCAACAATTGTGGCCAGCACATGCAAGCCCCCCTCCGTGTCTACCGGCGTCAAACCAATTTCTACAGGAATCTCGCGCCCATCAATGCGGACAGCGTACAGGTCTCGCCCGGCGCCCATGGCACGATTGGATGGTGCAGAAAAAAAAGCTCGAACTTTTCCGGGATGGGTTGCGCGAATGCGTTGGGGCAGCAATATCTCAACCGGCTGCCCCATCAGATCCGATTCGGAATATCCAAACAAACTCAAGAGATGCCGGTTTACTAGGACTATTTGCCCATTTGGGTCAACCATGACAATGCCCGTGGGGGCCGCATCCACGACAAGTCGAAAATGATCTTGATGAATGCTGGGGGACATGCTTGGCCCTTCGTTAAATTATTCCACTCCCGTCTTGGAAGACATCCTATGCCAATGTTGTACTAAATCTTGATGAAAATGGCAAGACAAAGAATTCCTGTTTTCAACCTGAATCTACTGTGACCTTGCCATTTGATAGCCTTAATTATTAAGCAGTCATACCGAGCGATAAATGTTGCACTATCACGACATTGGACAGTGAGGTGTTGAATAATAGCCCTATTAAAAATACTGTTTTTCCACGTATTCCACCCATTCCTATCAACGCCTCGTGAGCCTGAAATTCCTCTGGTTACACTACAACGCGCACAAATACACAATGTATCAATACTGCAGTTTTCAGTAAGATTTTTCATCCCTCATGATTCTCATGGTCACATGCGATTTTTGAATAATCTCTCAGCGGGCCAGGCCATAACTTCCACATTAGAATTTGTTGCCGCGTGGGCACAAGTCATATTCCAATGCGTTAATGAATCAAAGAGTACTGACAATGCACACATATTCCAGAAAAACTGTCTACATAGACTTCCACTCACAAATTGCGGAGCAAGACTGCCTGAACATGCTGAAATCGAATGGCAGCTTTCTGGCTCCGGTTTCACTGATGGTCATGACCGCCTTGGGCACGTTGCTGAATGTCGCGAACGACTCCTGACTGAAGCCGAACTGGATCTCCATAGAGCTGACTGTCGATAGCACCCGTATTAGCCTTAACCTGCCTGCCGCCCCCTAAAGGTCTAAGTTGCTGCCGGAGAGGCTTTTTACGAATGGCCGGTTTTGGAAAGCCCCAAATTGCCGGTTTGTGGGTGTTCGCAAACTATACCTTTGAAAAACTCTCATTTTCCATGTCGAATAGCGTTCAGAGAGGCACTGGCGCAGTTAACCTACCAGGCACTCCGAATTCAGTGAAGAGAGCTTTTTTGAAAGCTAACAATGCAATCAAACGTCCTCGCCCAAAAGCAAGTGCAGGTGTACTTTTCCAACATCGTGTGGCACACGCTGACG
>NZ_JBXAMW010000038.1:0-7006 GCF_058801025.1 Rhodoferax sp. GW822-FHT04A08 | reverse complement strand
TTAATGCATTTGCAAAGTAATACATCATGTAGCACACACTCGCCTTACCCCATGCGGCTACACGCCGACCTTGAAGTGGCGGCGCGTGACGCTCCATGCTGGCGCAAGGCAGCGCCCCACTGCCAGCCGTACTACTGCCCAATAGTTAGCGAAACACCAGCACCGGGATTTTTGTGTGGGTCAGAACCTTTTGGGTCTCACTACCCATCAATAATGCGCGCAAACCGCGTCGACCGTGCGAAGCCTGGAAAATCACGTCGCACCGCTGTTCTTGCGCTACATTGATGATTTCCTCGTACGGATGCTCATTCACCCGATGCAACAATGCGTATTCCACGCCCGCTTCAGAAGCAGCATCCTTAAGCACTTGCAAATTGCGCAATGCTAGCGCTTCAGAATCTTCCTCGTAACGGTCAATGGAGTCGGAGAGCATGGCTCCGTCCATGGAGAAGTAATGGTAGGGCATGGTAACCGCCAATCCAGTAACTCTGGCATTGATTTCTTTGGCCAATTTGACACCATTGGTGATGGCCGCGTTCGATAAATCGGAGCCATCTGTGGGAATCAGAATGTGTTTAAACATGGCCATCTCCTCGGGGGTTACAAGCGGAAGTTCGTAAAACCGCGCGCACAATTCGCTGCATAGGGCGCAAGAGGTCACCAGACTTCCGATATGGCAGCCTCTGGATCGCCAGGCGCAACCTGTGGACCAATGGCGTTCAGCGATAGCAAATTATCGGCACAAATCAGTTCATTTACAAATGGAGCGCAACGCCTACTGTAGGATCATTTTTATGACATGACCACGTGCCCGTCATAAACTGCCGACCTACAAGTGGAAAGCCAACTAATACGTTGTGCTGCATGGACAGTCTGAGCTCAACCGTGTTTGTGCAAAAGCGCCCGAATTACGCTCAGACTAACGAGTGGATTTGAATGTGCCTCTTGTACCTTTTCCAAATCAGCCGCTGCAAGCCTTAAGCCACCCAATAGCTCTTCATAAGCAGCGCCCCTTCGCAGGGTCCTGATCAAGGACGCTGCATTCCGCAATTCCTCTTTAGAGAACATGCTTTGCACATCCGTATCTTGCAGCGGGTCTTCATGAGGGTTCTCAGACTCCCCTTTTTGTAAAAGCCCGGCCCATATGTTGTCAAAGATTATCTTCTTGGATTCTTCCATGGCGAACTGATAGCCTCCATTAGTGGCCCATGCCGCTGAGCTGTCGTGGCTGGCGCGCTGTACAGCTGCGATTGGCGAGTTGCTCTCTATTTTGTGCGTAATCTGACATAGCCTTTACCTGCTTTCACATGTAGCTGGATGGCAAATTCAGTAGTGTTTCCAATACCTTCCCTTGCAGTAATCGACTCAAGAACAGAGGTCGTTCGGCGTATAGTAATCGGATTGGTGCAGATTGCGCCAGCGCCTAGCCGATATTTAGGACGCACAGACTAGCGAAACTGATAACCTGAATGATTGACATGCAGTGTTATGTTGGTTTAGTTGACTCTGCATTTTAATTCGAAAGAATCTCGGTTTTGGGGCAAATAATAGATAGCTAGGTAGCGGCGCGTGAATCGCCCCGAGGGCGATTCAGAGACTCAAAGGTTTTCCCCTACTTCAGAAACGACATATGACCGTGCCGGATTCTCGCATGTCGCTCCCGATTTCGAAGCGACGGTACAACTTCGTTTACATTCTCCCAGCAGCGAAGGGCTGGTTGCAGTCGTTGCAGCCGCAAGTCAACGCCCCGCGAGGCGGACATTGAGTTTATGGAGTGCCAATGGAGCCTTGGTGGGTAGGCAACTGACGCTAAGGCAGCTTTACCGCTTCAATATCGGCTTTAACACAGAGCGGACAATGGACGAAAAGTCGCGTCTCATGCCCACAATAGACACCATCAACTGGTATTTTTGCAAGAGAACCATGAAGCTGGCCAGCGCAAGCCTGGCCAGTGATCGGCGTAAATGGGCTATGTCAATAAAGCGTTGCCAAAACGATCCCCAGCGGCAGACGCATCAATTGGATTCACAATGCGCAGGAATGTGGCGACGTTTTGAATACTTCCCAAGGAGTCAGGATACGCTTATCAGGCTAAACGTCTCCCATGGGCCGAGTGCTCTGGCATCGGTGTGGATAGGCTTTTGATTTGCCCCTTCTCCCCACCCACCACCGTTTACTGCCGTTAGGTAATAGCCCGCAGTAGTACAAATCGCATATGTCCCATCTGCTTGCTGCTCGAAGATGAGCCTTTCCCATGAGTCGACCCAAGTCGCATCGGTATGCAGCGGACTGCTGGCGTCATTGGGCCCCCCCATGCCACCACCGTTAACGGCCGTGACGTAGTTGCCATTGCTGGTGCGCAATGCAAATGTTCGCGACTGCGCATCAATGGGAACCAAGACGAACTTTTCCCAGGGACCTACGGTGCGGCTATCTGTTTGAATAGCCACATTGCCACCGCCAAGGCCACCATTGTTGACCACGGTCAGCGTGTGACCGTTAACCGTCCTGATAGCCACGACAGGTTCAAACGGAAAGGGGTCGGGACCGGGCGTGGGATTTGGTCCCGGTTCCGGCTGTTCTGGCGGTAGGTTGCAGATTTGAATGGCGCTTGCAGAATCCGAGAGCAGAAAGCCGAATGTGGCCAGCAGGATCACGATTTCGGCGACAAACGCCATGCCGTCGGTGGCCAAGGCCGCAACGATAGTTGCAACTCCGGTAATTCCGTAAAGAACCATCTCCCACCATTTGAGGCTATCAGTGAAGGCCTCAAAAACTGCGCCCAGGCACCCCCCTGAATAAATGGTTTTTAGTATTTCGAAAACGCCCCACGCAATTTCTGAGGTGGTGGCGCCTTGGGCAGCTAGCCTAGCAATGATGATTTCTATTTTCGACAGCACTGGCGCCACGGCATTCGCCATCGCTTGAACAGTGCTGCCGCTGACTCCCGCACGCAGCCCGACCGCCCCAACTGCCAAGCAAACAACGTCAAATACAACATACCCAACCGCCAATTGACATCCGGAGATCGCTGCGGCTGCCGCTACGGACTGCTGTCGGAACTTTATTTTGCTCCAGTCAACGGTCATCCCGGCCGTGTTCTTTAGCACTTCATCGAGCGTCAGTGCCTGAATTCTCGGATTGTTGGGATATAGGTTCTTGAAATCACCCAGTTTATTTTCGGTCAAATTTGTCATCGGAAGCTCCATATGAGTTGATCAATGCTTTTCCGAACGACGCTCCGTTGCTGACGGATGAAATTGCTGTTTTTATAAGCAAATGATATTTCCATCTGCATGCCAAAGACTAGCACGCAGCACTCGATCAGAGGAACGATTTCATGCCTTCTTTGGAACATGACTTGTGCTTCGTTGGAACGAATGCGCAGACACTTGAAAATCATCATGACCTGTTCCCCCGTATACAAATTAACTTTCGTAACGCTGTAGCCGTTAGGAAAGTGGCCTTCCCTTTGAAAATAGCTAAGTCATTGCCAAAAAGCCAATGTTGACGAGACTCTTGACTTGATCATCTACGCATCAAACTGGAGCTTTAATGGAGGGGGAACTATTCTTGAATTGTTGTGTTGGCTTTGACGTTGATAATGATCAAAAAAAATACGTTTGCATAGAACGTTTTTAAGGGGATTCGCACGTTATTCGTGGGTCTTAAAATACAACTACTAAGAACTTATGCGCGACGGATGTTTTGTTCGCTACGCAAGAGATTGTCGAATTCGAATCAACCGTCATGTGTTCTATCGGCTGAGCGCAGATGACTACTAGAATTATTCATGAGCCCATTTCACCAATCTGGTACAGGTGAACTTCAATCAACTTAAAGGAAAGGCGCCCGATATCTGGAAGATTTATTTCATGATTGCCGCCAGAGCCACCGTAGGGATCATCGAGACAGCATGTGCAAAGGCTAGTTTCACGTGGCCCTGGTTGATTTGCAATACACGTTGACTCCGCCTGCAGAGGTTGTCAGCAGGGAACCACTGTCGTATCAACGGTCGTTTTGCACCACTACTGCAAAAGTCCTTCGCCTAACATGGAGTGCATGCCCTATGACCGGCCCAAAGCAAGAAAGCCACGCTGCCCACGCAGTGCCCCCGGCAGACCCGGTGCATGGAGTAGTCAGGCAACCTTCATGCTCCGGCCAACGTGTTCTACCAGAAAGTCAATCAGTACTCGACATTTGGGTGCCAGAAAACGATTGGGGGGGTAGAGAATGTGTGCAGTTCCGTGATAGTTTGCCTCAAGCTCCCACTCGGGAAGGATCCGCCGTACGGTCCCCTTTTGCAACACATCTCTGACCACAAAGTCTGGAACACATCCCAATCCAATGCCTCTGAGAATGGCCTCCAGCCGCATCTCGCTGTGATTGGCTACGTAACGGCCCTTGACCACCACATCCTCAACTTCCTTGCCCTTCTTAAATCGCCACCAGTTGTCCCTGTCCCGCTCGCCAATGTAGAGGCAGTTAATTCCCACCAGGTCTTTGGGATACTTGATGGGATGGTTGTTCTTGAGAAATTTGGGGGAAGCGCACAGGATGTGCTCGACCTTCATAAGTGGTCGCGAGGCCAAATTCAAGGGTGGAACTTTGGTCAGTTGGACTACCAGATCAACCCCTTCCTGAATGGGATCAACCGATTTGTCAGTGACGATTAGTTGGACATCAACGTCAGGATACTTGTCCAGGAAATCAAGTATCGCGGGGTGCAGAATATGCTTTGCAAAGGCTTTCGGAGCGGTGAGCCGCACCATGCCTTGCGGTCGCTCCATGAATTTCGCCGTCACCTGCATGGCACCTTGGGCTGCTTCCACGAGTTCGCTGCACTTGTGGAATGCCTCCATACCCACATCGGTGAGCTGCAATTGACGGGTTGTACGCCGAATCAATTGCGCCCCTAGTACCTTCTCGAGCCGGGTCACCTGTTTACTTACCGCCGAGGGGGAAACGTGCAAAAAGCGCGCGGCAGCCGAGAAGCTGCCTGACTCCGCTACGCGAACAAAGGTCACCATTTCAGGCAACACGCCCAAGAATTCATTATTTCCCATTAAGAAAAACTCCCTTTGCAGCAATACCTGTCATCAATATACCTGCGAAGAAGGAGCACTGCCGCTTCGTGAAACTTTGTGCCAAACAAGGCGATACCGGCAAATCATTGGGAAGTCAATCGGAAATGGTTCCGATGTAGTGCACCGCAGCGGTGGACAAGTCATAAATCAACACGACAACCGTAACCTTTGTTGAAGTGTTACATCCCCACATTCCCAAGCAAATGAATGTTTTCAAAGAAAGTAACAACTCAAACTGCCACAGCGCAGCACAAATTATCATTATGAACAAATTCTCCGCCGCTGCAATCGGCCTCCTCTCCGTAGTACAGCCACTACCAACGCCCGCGTTTGCCAACCGCATGACTTCATTCTGGATGGCCACAGACGAAAAAAGCAGCGGGCAGTCGCGCGAAATACAAATGACAACATTCGCACCCAGAGCATCCTATGCAACCTGTTTCACCCCGGGGCAGTACTGCGAAGGTGAGATAGATCAGCTTGATCTACCATGCGCAGAAAAGTATCTTCATGCAAGCATACTCGTTCACCTCGGCGTCAATTGCTAAGGCCATGATGCAAGCAAAACAGCTTGGTGTTGACGTTCGAGCAATTCTCGACAAGAGTCAGCGACCCGAACGCTACACCGGGACGACGTTCCTTCTGAACGCCGAAGTCCCGGTTTTAATTGATGAAAGATCCGCGATTGCCCACTCAAAAATTATTATCTTTGACCAAGAAACTATTTTGACAGGCAGTTTCAACTTCACGAAAGCTGTTCAAGAAAAGAACGCTGAGAACTTCATCATCATCAAGGGCGACACACGCCTGATCAAGCTGTATACCGACAACTGGATCGCACGCTCAGCTGTCTCCGTGCGCCTTCCGTAGCAGTTCATTCTCCTTCACAAGGCGATAATTTATTGACTGTGATCGATCTAAATCGCTCTTTAAACGCTCGATTTCTTTGCGGGCCTGTGCAAGTTTATTGCAGCATTCCTTAAGGCTGCCACGATTAGACTCAATCTTTTGGGCCAAAGTGTTGCCAATCAACGTCCTGATCTCATTGGCAACCTCGGGATAGCGATTGTGAATTGTGGAATTGCTCACTCCAGCTTCCTTTGCAACCGCAGCGATGCTGAGCTTTGTACCAACCGGGACAGTTTTTGTAGCCGCGTGCTGGAGGCGCTTGATTGCCAAGTCAAGCGCCTTCTTCGTGTTCTCTCTGGAAGTTAACGAGGGTCGACCTAGATTCACGTAATTTACGGGAAAAGTGAAGGACTTTTTGTCGAGAATTGAGAATTAAGCATTTTATGCGGCTCGAATTCTTGGTGAAACGAGGTCAATCCAAAAAGCAGGCACCTCATTCTTGGTTGGGCATCTATGATGCTTGGGCGGCAGACTGTTTGCGCGCTGAGTGCTTTGAAGTTTGATCAGCTTGGTGTTGACGCCGATTGAATCTTGACAGTGGTCAATTTTCGGTCAGCTGCAACAGCTCAACGGGTCCAGTGGCAGGATACTAGCCATCTCTTCACGCGCTTTGGCCAGCCTGTCTTCGGAACAAGTGGAAGTCATCGAGCAAAGTGCTACGATCATCCCATTACAAGTGCCCACCATCGAGTTGGCCGGTGGCTCGGTCAGATTCATGCTCGCAGGTATACACCTATGTAGGCGCGACAAGAGTTAGTCTTCTAGTTGCCCCTGCAGGTCACACCCACAATTAGAGGACGACGCTATTCCCAACGGGTAGGTCAACGCCAAGCGCTTTGGTAATGCACTTGGAGAAGCTATGCAGCCACGTCACAAAAAAGGGGCCCGCATGCCCCTTGTCTGATGGTCTGACAAGAACGTTTGTGTTTATGCCGGAGCGGTGGCCTCATCGACCATGGGTGCTGATACTGCTGGCTCCGCCACTTTGCTCTTCTTCGCCGCTACTTTGC
>NZ_JBXAMW010000037.1:0-7901 GCF_058801025.1 Rhodoferax sp. GW822-FHT04A08 | reverse complement strand
ATAGATGCGGCCGCGCGGGGCACCGCGTGCGGCATCATTCGCAGCGCCCGGCGTGGGCTCCACGCTGGCAACGCGCATGCGCAAAGCGGCGTTGGGCACCTTGAGCACATTGGCGCGCTCGTCGGTCACCACCCGCACATTGGCGGTCATGCCGGGCAGCAACTTGCCATCCACGTTGGAGAAGCCCACCACCGCCACATAAGTGACCACATTGGCCACGTTGGTGGCAGCCTTGCGCACCTGGCGGATCTCGCCTTCGAAGGTCTGGCCCGGGAAAGCGTCCACGGTGAAGCTGGCCTTCTGGCCCTTGCGCAGGCGCCCTACGTCGCTCTCATCGATGGCAGCTTCCACCTGCATGTCACGCAAGTTCTGGGCAATGATGAACAGCTCCGGCGCCTGCAGGCTGGCGGCCACCGTCTGCCCGCGCTCGATGGAGCGCTTGACCACAATGCCGTTCACCGGCGACGTGATGCGGGTGCGCACGAGGTCAATGCGGGCCTGCGCCAGTGCCGCTTCGCGCTGCGCCACGCTGGCCTGTGCCGAGTGCACGCCGGCTTCTGCCACGCCCACCTGCGCCTGCACTGCCTTGAGCGCCTCCTGGCTGGTGTTGACCAGGGCGCGCGCCTTGTCCGCCTCACTCTGCGCAATGAACTGCTTCTCCACCAGGAACTGCTTGCGGTCCATGTCGCGCTTCGCTTCGGTCAGGTCCACCTGGGCGCGCGAGACCTGCGTCATGGCGGCCAGCAGGTTGGCCTGCGCCGTGGCCACTGCGGCGTGGGCCGCGTCCACATCGGCCTGCGCCGAACGCACCCGGTATTCAAAAGTTTCGGGGTCTATCTGCGCCAGCAGCTGGCCGGACTTGACCTCGGAGTTGAAGTCCACATACAGATCGCGGATCTGGCCGCTGACTTGCGTGCCCACGGTCACCAGCGCCACGGGATTGACGGCGCCGCTGGACGCCACGGTAGCCTGCAGATTGCCGCGCTCGATCTTGGCGCTGCGGTATTGCACCGCGTCAGACGCTGCACGCTGGCTCCACCACAAAGCGCCACCAGCCACTCCCACTGCCGCGACCAGTACGGCCACCCACGCTCGTTTGTTCATACGGTCTATTGTAGGAAGCGCATGTGTAAGCCACGCGCATCCAAAGGGTTTACAGTCAGCCCCATTTCCCAGTTCGAGGTTTTCGCATGACGATCCGCTACACCAACGTAACCAACATCCTGCCCGAAACCAAGCTGCGTCTGTACCCCACCAAGGTCATCAACATCATTGGCGGGCCCGGCAGTGACAAGTCCATGTTTGCCGCAGCCATCGTGCTGTATCTGTATCAGCGTGGAAAGACGGTGGAGATCATTCCCGACCATGCCAAGGGTCTGGTCTGGCAGCAGAACTTCGAGGTGCTGAAGAACCAGTACTTCATTGCGCAACGCCAGTTCGACATGATCAACCTGATCGACGGACAGGTGCAGTTCCTCATCACCGAAGGCTCGCTGCCCCAGGTCCTGTTCTACAACGAGACCTATGAACCCAACATCTGCGACGTGGCCAAGACCCGCGCGCAGATCCTGGAGTGGTACGGCATGTACGACAACATCAACGTCCTGGTGGAGCGCGGCGACAAGCGCTATATGCGCGCCGGCCGCTTTCAGGAAGAGGAGCAGGCGCGTGCCATTGACCGTGGTCTGCGCGAGTTGCTGGACCGCGAAAAAATTCCCTACACCGTGCTGCCACCGCAGATTGAAGCCATCAACGCGTTCACTGCGTCGCTGATTCAACAATAAGTCACTGATGTTGATCAAGTGGCATGCAAATTGCCTACACTCCCCACTTTACGGAGTGGATTAGCTGCTGCTTATACTGAGCGCCTAGGGTTTAGCTTAAGCAAAAGCCCTATACCCAACCGTAAAAAGGTGGGTTAAGTTCCCCTCCCGTGGAAACTTAATTCACGTTTTTGTTTAACTTTAAAAACTGGAGTTTGAAACTCATGAAGATGAAAACCGTAGCTGTTGCCGTGCTCGCCATTACCGCTGGCGTCGCGTTCGCACAATCCGTGGTGACCATTGCCCACGTAGGTCCCACCAGTGGCGCTATCGCCCACCTGGGTAAGGACAACGAAAACGGCGCCATCATGGCCGTTGAAGAACTCAATGCAGCCGGTGTCACCATCGGTGGTCAAAAAGTTACCATCAAGCTGCTGACTGAAGACGATGCTGCAGACCCCAAGCAAGGTACTGCCGTTGCACAGAAGCTGGCTGATGCCAAGGTTTCCGGCGTGATCGGTCACCTGAACTCCGGTACTTCCATCCCCGCATCCAAGATCTACAGCGATGCAGGCATTCCCCAGATCTCCCCCTCCGCCACCAACCCCAAGTACACACGCCAAGGTTTCAAGACCACATTCCGCGTTGTGGCTGATGACACCCAACTGGGTGGCACCCTGGGCCGTTACGCTGTGAACACCCTCAAGGGCCAGTCCATTGCCGTGATCGACGACCGTACTGCTTACGGCCAAGGCGTTGCTGAAGAGTTCAGCAAGGCAGTTGTGGCTTCCGGCGGCAAAGTGGTTGCCAAGGAGTACACCACCGACAAGGCTACCGACTTCAACGCCATCCTGACCTCCATCAAGGGCAAGAAGCCTGACGTGGTGTTCTTCGGTGGTATGGACGCCGTTGCCGGCCCCATGCTGCGCCAGATGAAGTCCCTGGGCATTGCTGCCAAGTTCATGGGTGGTGACGGCATCTGCTCCACCGACCTGATCAAGCTGGCTGGCGACTCCATCGCTGACAACCAAGTCTATTGCGCCGAAGCCGGCGGTGTGGAAAAGGGCAGCAAGTACGCAGCCGCCAAGGATGCCTTCGACAAGAAGTTCAAGGCCAAGTTCAACGCTGACGTGCAGATCTACGCTCCCTACGTGTATGACGCTACCAAGCTGATGGTTGCAGCCATGGTCAAGGCCGGTTCTTCCGACCCAGCCAAGTACCTGCCCGCACTGGCAGCCACCAAGTACGAAGGCGTGACCGGCCCCATCTCCTTTGACGAAAAGGGCGACATCAAGGGCGGTGCTCTGACCCTGAAGACTGTCAAGGGCGGCAAGCTCGAAGAACTGGCTGTGATCCGCTAATCAGCGGCTCCCCAAAGAAAAGCGCACTTCGGTGCGCTTTTTTTGTGCCTAACGCACCGGCGAAAAGCGCTGCAAGCGCGCATGGATGGCCGCCTCATGCCGCTGCCACCACACGCCCAGCCACACAAAGCCCAGCCCCAAGAGCGTGAGCGCAAACGGAAACAGCAGGCTGTCCTGAAACACCCGGTGCGAGAGGTAGCCCAGATACCCCGCCACACCAAACGCCCCCAGCACGGTAAACACCCGCCGGCCAATGACCGCGCCACCAAAGATCAGCGCCAGGTTGATCAGGCAGTACGCCAGCTTGCCCCACTCGTTGTCGGAGTCCCGCAGGCTCAGACCGCCCCAGAACATGATGGCGCCAAACAGATAGAGCCAGAAGGCAAAGTCCTGCCGCGCATCCGCAACCTGCGAGCGGCGGCTGCGCACGTCCACCCACATGGCCAGCGCGCAGGTGGCAATGCCAAACAGCAGCGACACGTCGCGGGTGAACTTCCAGTCAAAGCCATCCTTTTGCATGAGGCCGTTGGCCACGTCCATGCTCATGTACCAGACCGTCACCGCCAGCGGCATCACCATGAACGGCAGCCGGTAGCGCCACAGCATCACCGCCCCCGCCGCCAGCGTGGCGAACTCCAGCGTCAGCCAGCGCCAGTTGATGTGCGTGTGATAGGCCGAGAAGTTCGCGTCCCCACCGGGCGGCCATAGCCCGGCCAGGCTCTGGGCGCACCACACGATCAGCGGCACCAGCACCACGGCCAGCGTGGCCAACAGGCCCGCGGGCACATGCAGGCTGCGCGCCTTGAAATGGTCCGCCACCTTCAGGCAGGCCACCAGATAGGCCAAGGCAATGGCCAGCAGACCACCCGCGCCCATCTGCTCAAAGCCCAGCGTCATGAACAGTGACATGGCGCCTATGGCCACCATGCCGCCAAAGTAATACAGCACATTGGTAAAGCCAAACGTGGGGCCGCTGCGGTAGCCGCCCAGCGCGGCGGGCGTGGTCACGGCGTTTGCATCGTCGGGCGCGGACCAGCGTTGCCAGAGTGCGTCGGCCTGTGCTTTGGTGATCAGCCCGTCGTGGGCTGCGGCCTGCAGGTCGTGCTGCGTCAGGGCTATGCGTGAAGGGGATGTGTGTGCCATGAGGCCATCTTATAAGCCCACGTCTAAAATCAGAAGCATGAGCACTCCCCCCTCCAACGCCAAGCCAGCCGCCGCTGCGGCACCCGAAGCCGTCAAACCGAGCAACTTCCTGCGCCAGATCATCGAGTCCGATCTGGAAAAAGGCACCTACGCCACCCGCCGCTGGGCTGGCAGCCCCGGCGATGCAGCCCACCAGGCCGCGGGCCAGCCCGACCCCGCCAAGATACGCACCCGCTTTCCGCCCGAGCCCAATGGCTACCTGCACATCGGCCACGCCAAGAGCATCTGCCTGAACTTCGGCCTGGCGCGCGACTACGGCGGCGTGTGCCACCTGCGCTTTGACGACACCAACCCCGAGAAGGAAGACACCGAGTACGTCACCAGCATCATCGACTCGGTCAAGTGGCTGGGCTATGACTGGAGCCAGCCCGGCAACGATGCGCCGTACCAGGCCAGCGACTACTTCGACTTCATGTACCGCGCCGCCGAGTACCTGATCGAAGCCGGCCACGCTTACGTGGACGAACAGACCGCTGAAGAAATGCGCGTCAACCGCGGCGACTTCAGCAAGCCCGGCGTGGACAGCCCATTCCGTGCCCGCACGCCTGACGAGAACCTGGCGCGCTTTCGCGAGATGCGCGACGGCCAGCATGAAGACGGCTCCATGGTGCTGCGCGCCAAGATCGACATGGCCAGCCCCAACATCAACATGCGCGACCCGGCCATCTACCGCATCCGCCGCGCCACCCACCACAACACGGGCGACAAATGGTGCATCTACCCCATGTACACCTTTGCGCACCCGATTGAGGACGCGCTGGAGCAGATCACCCACAGCATCTGCACGCTGGAGTTTGAAGACCAGCGCCCCTTCTACGATTGGCTGATGGAGCGCCTGTGCGAAGGCGGCCTGCTCAGCAGCCCGCCGCCGCACCAGTACGAGTTTGCCCGCCTGAACCTCACCTACGTGATCACCAGCAAGCGCAAGCTCGCCGCCCTGGTGTACGACCACAAGGTCAACGGCTGGGACGACCCGCGCATGCCAACCATCGTCGGCCTGCGCCGCCGTGGCTACTCACCCGAGAGCCTGCAGCTCTTTGCCGAGCGCATCGGCGTGACCAAGAGCGACAGCTGGATCGACTACAGCACCCTGGAAGGCTGCCTGCGTGAAGACCTGGAAACCAAGGCCTATCGCGGCTTTGCCGTGCTCAATCCGGTCAAGCTGGTGCTGACCAACTGGGACGAAGTCATGGGAGCCGGCCACCTGGAGCCCTGCACCCAGCCCTCCCTGCCCCACCCGCCCGAAGGCGTGACCGCGCCCACGCGCCACTTCACCATTGGCAAGGAAGTGTGGATCGAGCGCGAAGACTTTGAAGAAGTGCCCCCCAAGGGCTACAAGCGCCTGACCCCGCCGAAAGTGAACGCGGACGGCACTACGTCCGCGGGAGCGATCGTGCGCCTGAAAGGCGGCTACGTGATCGAATGCACCGGCTGCGCCAAAGACGCCGCAGGCGCCATCACCGAAGTGCACGCCAAGGTCATCCCCGATACCAAGAGCGGCACCCCCGGCGCCGACAGCGTCAAGGCCAAGGCCGCCATCACCTGGGTCGGCGTGGCCGACGGCGTAAGCGCCGAAGTGCGCATGTACGACCGCTTGTTCCTGGACGCCCAACCCGACGCGGGCGGCAAGGACTTCATCGAAAGCCTGAACCCCAACAGCCTGAAGGTCATCACTGCGATAGTTGAGCCCTCATTGGCGAATGCACTGCCAGATCAGAAGTTCCAGTTTGAGCGGCACGGCTACTTTGTGGCGGACCGGGTGGATCATGTGACTGGGACCAAGCCGGTGTTTAATTTGGCGGTGGGGTTGAAGGATAGTTGGGGGAAATAGCGAATCAAAACTAAGGGGAGAAGAATGTTAAAAAGTATTTCAGCTGAAAACTACAAAAGCTTTCAAGAACTAGACGTAGAGTTAGCTCCAATTACCCTGTTTGTTGGGCCAAACAATTCCGGGAAATCGTCGGTTATCTCATTGGTGCGATTGCTTAGTCAGACAATGGAGAGTCATGATCCCAATGTCAGACTTCTTCTGAATGGTCCACTCGGCGACTTTGGAACATACAAGGATCTAATCCACGGGAATCAAACTAAGAAATACTTGAAAATAGCGGTTTCGGCCTCGCCAAAGGAGGAGTATCACTTTCTTGGTGGGGACACTAAGAGCGTAAATTTCTCGCTTACATATAAATACAGATCATCTCTGAAGGAGGTAATCTTAAAAAAATTAGTAGTTGGTGGAGATGGTAAGCAACACATAGTTGCAGAATTCAACGAAGATTCGGAGAAATTTTCAGTCAAGCAAGTCCTAAATTTTACAATTCCAAACACTACAACGTTCACCAACATTCAGCGTGGTTTTGATGTCAGAAATTTTATCCCACGACTAACGGTAAGTTCATCGTCTGACAGCGATAGTGATAGCATTACCAAAATCGCCTTGCGAGAAATTCGTATAGCCAGCCGAAATGGTTTCCACATATCCAATCATTTTCAAAATATTGAGTATGTCGGAGCAATGCGAGTGCCCCCCTCTAGAACCTATCTGTACACGGGTGAGCGACGTCAAAAGGTCGGGGCAAATGGTGAACATGCAATTACTATGCTTGCAATGGATTCGATACGCCGAGGAAGTAAATCTAAAGGCATCAGACAGGGTGTCATCAAGTGGTTGACAGCTGCTGGCATAGCCTCCGATCTGAAAATTGTCTCCTTGTCAGATCGATATTTTGAAGTTCATATTCAACATCCTTTAACAAAAGAGTATCAAAATTTTGTTGACGTAGGATACGGCAATAGTCAAGTAATTCCCGTTCTGGTTGCCGGTTTCAACTCCACCAGGGGCGACATATTGATTGCCGAAGAGCCCGAAATTCATTTGCATCCAAAGGCTCAGGCCGAATTAGGTGATTTTTTACTGGACCTACACAATAGAGGTGTGCAGTCCATAGTTGAAACGCATAGCGAGCACATGATCGTGAGATTGCAACAGCACATTGCTGCGGGACGCTTAGACCCAACTGCAATCCATATCTATTTCGTAGAGCCAACTTCTGATGGCAAACACTTACGCAAACTTACCTTAGATAAAAGTGGAATTTTTACAACTCCGTGGCCAGGGGGATTTTTTCCAGAGCGACTGGAAGAGGCCAAACAGTTGGCTATTACTCGTGCTCGATCCGGCAATAAACCAATAACAGCAAAACAGCTAGACAGTCATTAGTCGACACAAATATAAAAATCGGGAGAGCAAAGTAAATGATCATCGACGCAAATGTATTCAAAGGCTATTTCCAAGTAACCATCGGTTCTGCGCATAACTTGTGTGGTTGTCCGAAAGCGTTGATCGAAACAGCAACCGCCGTTAACCCCATCTATCAAGACTTAGATGGAATCATCGAAAGTGAGTGGCAGGCTGTGGTCGACAGAGAGTGGTTCGACCCGTGGTTAGCAGACCAACTTGAAGCAGGAACAATCGCCTACGTCAATAGAATAATAGATGTTGGTCTGGAAAGAAAGTTAACGACAAATGGCTTCCCAAAGAGTAGAGATGTAATTTATGTCCGGGTTGGGTGGT
>NZ_JBXAMW010000036.1:0-9213 GCF_058801025.1 Rhodoferax sp. GW822-FHT04A08 | reverse complement strand
TATCCAGCTAAAAAATACACGCCATTTCGGCGCTGGCCTACAGTGTTTTGTGTGTATCAGGCGAATGGCGCATTGCGTGCATTGGCTTGCGCAATGCAGTTGCTGCGCATGGGTGCCAGAACCAGCTTGGCACACAGACCTGCGACGATGGCAATGCTTGCTGCAAGGATGAGCACGTTGTCCCAGTTGCCATTGGTTGACATCAGGGATGCCAATGGAACCAGCAGCGCTGCGGTGCCCTTGGCCGTGTACATGGTTCCCGCATTGGCAGCGGCGTTCTTGATACCAAATGTGTCAGCCACCAACGCAGGGAAAATCGAAAAGATTTCACCCCAGCAAAGGAATATCAGCGCCGCAAAGGTCATGAAGGCGTAGGGACTGTGTCCAAACTTCATGAGTCCGAGAAGCGCAAACCCTTCGCTGACAAACACGATTGCCATGGTGTTCTCACGACCCAGTCGGTCGGAAATGAATCCGCACAGTGGTCGTGTAAATCCGTTGGCCAAATTGTCAACAGCCAATGTCATGGTCAAGAGCGGCAAGGTCACCATGCCGAAGAAACTCACCGGTATTGCATTCAGTCCGTAGTCCTTGGCCATAGGGCCGAGTTGGGCAGTGGCCATCAAGCCGCCCGCTGCGACAGCCACAAACATCACATACGTCAGCCAGAACACCGGGGTCCGCACCATTTGTGCTGCCGTGTAGTCAACCTTGGTCATTACCAGTCGTGAGCGGATCGCGACATTTTTAGGTGGTACCGGCTTTACCATCATCAACGCAAAGATGAACATGCAGATGCCTTGCCCGATACCGAACGAGAGGAAGGTCTGCTCGTATCCAGCGGATTCGATCATGCTGGCAATTGGAATCACGGTTACCGCAGCACCGGCACCGAAACCAGCTGCCGTCAGTCCGGCAGCCAGGCCACGTCGATCCGGGAACCACTTCAAGGCATTGCCAACGCAAGTGCCGTAGACACAGCCTGCGCCAATGCCGCAAACCACCGCACCAAAATACAGCATGGTCAGAGAGTTGGCATAGGAGTTGATCGTCCAGCCCAAGCCCGCGAGGATGGCGCCACCGGCAACAACGGGGCGGGGACCGAATTTATCAACCAGCCAGCCCTCGATGGGGACCAACCAGGTTTCCACCACGACGAAAATCGTGAAAGACAGCTGAATGGCTGTCCGCCCCCAATGGAATTTGCTGTCAATGGGGTTGACGAACAGAGTCCAGCCATACTGCAAATTGGCAATCAAGGCCATGCAGAGAATGCCCAGAATCAGTTGTCCCCATCGGAACATGGGGTGGTGTACAGCGTCGGTCATATGGCCCACTCCTGAAGCGGCCACGGTATGTTGTTGTGTCATGTTATTTGTGTCTCCTTATCATTGCTCATGGCGAAACATCGGCGAAGATGCGGCAAGTTAACCCTAGACGAAGTGATTCATTTCCAATAGAGAAACGATGCTCGGGTGAGGAAATGTAGAAGCGTGACCCGCTTGGAGCGCTTGACCACCGTCATCTTTCGGAAAATTCGGGCTAGTATTTTCCCTAGGCATCTTCTGCACCTCTATGCCTTGTATACGCCCCTTTGGGGCGCCCGTGTGCACATGATTGGCGCAGTGCGTAGCCCTTTGTGCGGAAGGCTTCAGGTAGCTTGAAAAATGGGGGGAAATAGGGGGCGGTTCGGGGTGGCCATCAGCATTCGATTATTTGTAATCGGACCACCATGACTCGCCAATCTGCCCTTGCAACCAGTCAATGAAATGGCTGACTTTGACGGGAACCCGACGAGGCGATGGATACACCGCGTGTATCTCTTGCGAAGGAAGCGACCACTCGCTCAGGATGGGCACCACAGCACCGGACTGGACCGACTCATAGGCCACATACCACGGCAAGGCAGCAATACCCATGTCTGCGCTGGCAGCGGAAAGCAATGCGGACAGATTGTTGGAGCGAAGCAGGCCTCTTACCGGAGTCGGATGCAAGCGACCATCTGCTCCCGTGAATAGCCAACGCGCGTCGCCTTGTACCGTGCTGTATACCAAGGCGTCATGTCGAGCGAGGTCCGCGGGGCGTTTGGGTATGCCGCGTTCCGCCAGATATTTGGGCGAACCAACCACGACCCAGGGATTGATGCCCAGAAAACGCGCACCCAAGGTGGAGTCGGACAAGCGCCCCATCCGTACGGCGACATCTATGCCCTGCGCTACGAGGTCGACATAGCGATCATCAAAAGTCAACTCGATCTGGACCTTGGGGTTGCTCCTCATGAAGCGCATGACCAGTGGCACCATGACACGTCTGCCGAAGGCCACCGAGGTGCTGATACGCAAAACGCCTTGTATTTGCGATTGCATCAGTGCGGCAACGGACTGCGCTTCTTCGAAGTGGTGGCTGATGAGTTTGCATTTCTCGTAGTACAGCAGGCCGATTTCCGTCGGCGTGACGCCATGGGTTGATCGATGCAGCAAACGGGAACCGAGTTGGGATTCCAGCTGAGCCACCACTTTCGTCGCAGAGGGTTGGCCTATGCCCAGGTCTGCGGCAGCCTTGCTGAAGGAGCCCAGGTCCACGACCCGAATGAAAAGTCTGACGGCATGCAGATGGTCCATGCGCCGAGTAGAACACGCGCGCCTGAAAACGCAAATATTCCGAACAGGAATAAACATAATGCCGCGCTCCGCACTTCCAGATATGTTGCCGTGCGCAGACACTTTCTCCAGTTACTCATCAAACATAACTGGAGACACAAGATGGCAAAGATGAAGGCAGCCATGGCCGCCGTGCTGGTCATGGAAAAAGAAGGTATCACCCAAGCGTTTGGTGTGCCGGGTGCAGCGATCAACCCTTTCTACGCTGCATTGCGTGAGCGCGATTCCATCTCACACATTCTGGCCCGCCACGTAGAGGGTGCTTCGCATATGGCCGAAGGCTATACGCGTGCCAAGGCAGGGAATATTGGTGTATGCATTGGCACCAGTGGGCCAGCGGGGACCGACATGATCACCGGTCTGTACTCGGCTATTGCCGACAGTATTCCAATTCTGTGCATCACGGGTCAGGCGCCACGCGCACGACTGCACAAAGAAGACTTCCAGGCGGTTGACATCGAGAGCATCAGCAAGCCAGTGACCAAATGGAGTGTGACGGTGCGTGAACCGGGGCTGGTGCCGCGCACCTTCCAGCAGGCATTCCATCTGATGCGTAGCGGTCGCCCAGGCCCGGTTCTTATTGACCTTCCCTTTGATGTGCAAATGGCAGAGATCGAGTTCGACATCGATACCTATGAGCCACTGCCGGTTTACAAGCCGGCGGCCACACGCAAGCAAATTGAAAAGGCTCTGGACATGCTGATGGCCGCAGACAAGCCTTTGATCGTGGCAGGAGGCGGCATCATCAACGCAGACGCCTCGGAGTTGTTGGTGGAATTCGCCGAACTCACGGGCGTTCCCGTGATTCCTACGCTGATGGGCTGGGGCAGCATTCCAGACGACCATCCGCTGATGGCCGGAATGGTGGGTTTGCAGACAAGCCATCGCTACGGTAATGCAACCCTGCTGGCAAGTGATTTTGTGCTCGGTATTGGCAACCGCTGGGCGAACCGCCATACCGGATCTCCGGAGGTGTATTGCAAAGGCCGAACCTTTGTCCACATCGATATTGAACCGACCCAGATCGGTCGGGTATTCAACCCGGACTTGGGCATCGTCAGCGATGCAAAGGCGGCGCTGGAGCTTTTCGTCCAGGTTGCACGGGAGCGCATGGAAAGCCGCAAACTCAAGAACTTCAGTGACTGGTCCAAGCGCAGCTTGGAGCGCAAGCAACTGATGCACCGCAAGACCCATTTCACAGAAACACCGATCAAACCGATGCGCGTGTACGAAGAAATGAACAAGGCCTTCTCGCGTGACACCATCTATGTCACAACCATTGGTCTGAGCCAGATTGCTGGCGCCCAATTCCTGCACGTCTATGGACCGCGCCAGTGGATCAACTGTGGTCAGGCCGGTCCTCTGGGCTGGACCATGCCCGCAGCTCTGGGCGTCGTCGTTGCAGACCCCACGCGCAATGTGGTGGCCTTGTCCGGTGACTACGACTTCCAGTTCATGCTGGAGGAACTCGCTGTGGGCGCCCAGTTCCGGTTGCCATACGTCCATGTGCTGGTGAACAACAGCTACCTGGGACTGATACGCCAAGCCCAGCGTGGTTTTGACATGGACTACTGCGTTCAGCTGGCGTTTGAAAACCAGAATGTGGATGACGCTACTGTGCAAAGCTACGGCGTGGATCACCAGGCCGTTGTGCAGGGACTTGGCTGCAAGAGTCTGCGTGTGACGGACCCTGAAAAAATCCAGGGTGCATTGGTGGAAGCACGTGCGATGGCGGAAAAGTACCAGGTTCCGGTGGTCGTGGAAGTCATTCTGGAAAAGGTGACCAACATTGCAATGGGCACTGAGATCGACAAGATCAACGAGTTCGAAGAAATCGAGTGTCTGCATCCGGAAGGGCGCAAAGGTCTGGAGCTCGCAGGGTTGCTTGAATAAGTGCCCAACGGAACCTATACGCAGCAACACAGCAGAACGTCAACATGCCAAAATTTTCCGCCAATCTCAGCATGCTCTTTACCGAGCTGCCTTTTCTGGATCGATTCGAAGCCGCATCACGGGCCGGCTTTCGCGCAGTCGAATTTCTCTTTCCCTATGCCTTCAAGGTGGAGGACCTACGATCACGTCTGGACGACAACGGACTTGAGCTGGTCTTGCACAACCTGCCTGCAGGGGATTGGGAGGCTGGCGAGCGCGGCATTGCCTGCGATCCCCAGCGCGTAGCGGAATTCCGCGACGGAGTCGGCCGTGCCATTGGGTACGCCCAGGCCCTGGGTGTGAAGCAACTCAACTGCCTCGCAGGCAAGGCACCCGCAGGAACCTCGCCCGAGGTTTTGCGTGCAACATTTGTGGCCAATCTCTCGTATGCAGCCAGAGCCCTCAAGGAGGCAGGTCTGCGGTTGTTGATTGAACCCATCAACACCTATGACATTCCCGGCTTCTACCTGAACCGCACCGAGCAGGCGATTTCCGTTCTGGATGAAGTCGGTGCAGACAACGCTTTCCTGCAATACGACATCTACCACGCACAACGCATGGAAGGTGAGCTTGCCACGACCATGCAAAAACACTTGCATCGTATTGCGCATATCCAGTTGGCAGACAACCCAGGGCGCAATGAGCCGGGTACCGGCGAAATCAACTACCCGTTTCTATTGGAGTACCTGGATCGCGTTGGCTATGCGGGCTGGATTGGTTGCGAATACAAACCTGCAGCTACCACGACCGCTGGCCTTGGCTGGCTGCAAAAAATGAAGCGGACTTGAAGGTATTGACCTGACTCGTCCCATCTCACAGAACAGGATTTTCTTATGACTTCATCCCCTCTCAAAATCGGCTTCATTGGTCTTGGCATCATGGGTGCCCCTATGGCTAGTCACCTCTTGCAGGCAGGCCACGATCTTTTCGTCTTTACCTTGGGCAAGATGCCCGCACACATCGAAAGCAGCAGGGCTACCCAATGCCTGAGTGCACGCGGTGTTGCGGAGCGGGCCGACATCATTTTCCTGATGGTCCCTGACACGCCGGATGTTGAAGCTGCACTCTTCTCCGAGAATGGCGTGGCCGCCGGTCTGAGCAAGGGAAAGACCGTGGTGGACATGAGCTCCATTTCGCCGATTGCCACCAAGGACTTTGCGAACAGAATCAACGCCATCGGCTGCGAATATCTGGATGCGCCTGTGTCCGGCGGCGAAGTCGGTGCCAAGAATGCCACGCTGTCCATCATGGTGGGTGGTTCCGAGGCAACCTTCAACAAGGTCAAGCCCCTGTTCGAATTGATGGGCAAGAACATTACCCTGGTTGGAGGCAATGGCGATGGTCAAACGGCCAAGGTCGCCAATCAAATCATTGTTGCCCTGAATATCGAGGCCGTTGCAGAAGCATTGCTGTTTGCTGCACGGGCCGGTGCCGACCCCGCACGCGTGCGCCAGGCGTTGATGGGTGGTTTTGCTTCTTCGAAGATTCTGGAGGTACACGGCGAGCGCATGATCAAGCGTACTTTTGATCCGGGTTTCCGTATCGGACTCCATCAGAAGGACCTGAATTTGGCTTTGTCCAGCGCACGTGCACTCGGTGTTTCATTGCCGAACACCGCAACCGCGCAGGAACTCTTCAACTCCTGCGTTGCCCATGGTGGCCAGGCATGGGACCACTCGGCAATGGTGCGCGCACTGGAAAAGCTGGCCAACTTTGAAATCGGCCACACCGCCTGAAGCGGTTGTGGTTGTGATGGCCCCTTCCATGGCAGACTCCCACGGTGCCAACGCATCGCAACAGTTGCTCAGGCGGATGTTCGATGCGGCAATCGCCAGCGCCCAGCCGGCTCTCTGTGTTCCCAAGCACCTGCCCTTACCAGCACCCCATGGACGACTCATCGTCATTGGAGCCGGTAAGGCATCCGCCGCAATGGCGCAGGCGGTAGAGGCCCATTGGAAGGAACATCTGCCGCGCTTGGAGGGACTGGTCGTTACGCGCTACGGCTATGCCGCTCCGTGTGAGCGCATCGAGATTGTGGAGGCCGCCCATCCTGTGCCCGATGCTGCGGGCCAGGTGGCGGCAGAGCGCATGTTGAAACTCGTCACCGGACTCAAGGAGGAGGACCTTGTCCTGTGTCTTATTTCGGGCGGCGGTTCTGCGCTGCTGCCGCTTCCTGCTGCGGGTCTTACGCTGCAGGACAAGACGGAGCTCAACCGTGCGCTGCTCCGTTCCGGTGCAACCATTTCCGAAATGAACTGCGTGCGCCGTCACCTGTCTGCCATCAAGGGCGGAAGACTGGCCGTCGCATGCCATCCGGCCCGTGTTGTCACGCTGCTGATCTCGGATGTGCCGGGAGACAATCCGATGGACATTGCGTCCGGCCCCACGGTGGGTGACCCAACCAGCTGTGAAGACGCGCTAGCCATCGTACGGCGCTATGGCATTGACTTGCCCCCCGCGGCTCTCGATCTGCTGGTGAGTGGACGGGGCGAATCCATCAAGCCCGGTGACCCTCGGCTGGCCCGTACCGAGATACGTTTGATTGCCGCACCACAGCAGGCGCTGGAAGCGGCTGCGCGCATTGCACGCGAGTCGGGTATGCCGGCGCATATTCTGGGCGATGCGCTGGAAGGCGAGGCGCGCGATGTCGGCAAGGTCTTGGCGGGCATGGCATTGCAGGTCGCTGACCGCGGACAGCCGTTCGCTGCGCCATGCGTGCTGTTGTCCGGTGGCGAGACAACAGTCACTGTGCGGGGCACCGGGCGTGGTGGCCGCAATGTGGAGTGTCTTCTGTCGATGGGGCTGACCTTGAATGGTCACCCCCGCGTTTATGCCCTTGCGGGAGACACGGACGGGGTGGATGGACAGGAAGAGATCGCGGGTGGACTCTTACGTCCCGACTCACTTGCGCGTGCCTGGAAGCTTGGCCGCAACCCGCAAGACGACTTATCCAACAACAACGGTCACGGCTTTTTCGGGCTGTTGGGGGATTCGGTGGTCACTGGTCCTACACGCACCAACGTGAATGATTTTCGTGCGGTGTTGATCGAGGCCGATTCCGGGACGTGAGTCGACACAAAGCCTGTTGCGCCATGTGTACAGCTGTTGCTGTTTGGACGTATATCTCGGCGGAACCTAGGGTTAATACTAGGTAAAAACGATTTTCCTTTTATAATAGGGTTAACCCTAGTTCAAAAGGAAAAACCATGAAATCGCAAATTGGTTCCGTTAACTCCATCTACTCTCTGCCGAGCCAGAATTTCAGCTTCTTGGTCGAGTTGTTCGAGGCCATGCCCATCGTCATTTTCTTCAAGGCAGTGCAAGACGCGTTGAAGGCTGCGCGCTAAGCAACTTGCGTTGTGCGATGCCGGCATTCAAGCGGGCTTCGCGTAACTGTCGGTAGGGACGATTTTTGAAATGAGAGCTGCGCCGTCCTGCAGCAGATAGTCTTTGAATGCCTGCGCCACAGGCGGCAGGCGTTTGGAGCGCCGTTGCACGATGTACCAGTGCAACATCAGTGGGAAGCCTTGCACGTCCAGCACGCGCAGGCTGCCGCTTCTCAGTTCCTGGCTCACTGTGTGGGCGGACAGGAAGCTGATTCCCATCCCCGCGATCACTGCTTGCTTGATTGTTTCTGTGCTGCAGATCTCCATTGCAATGTTGAGGTTGCCCAAGTCACCCTCGAAACCTTGCTCCATGGATCGCCAGGTGTCCGATCCCTTCTCGCGGACCACGAATGGCTCTGCCATCAGGGTCGCTCTCGGGATGTTCTTTTTGCCAACCAGAGGATGGGTTGCGGCGGCGACAATGACATAGGGGTGCGGGGCAAAGGCCTGATGCACGGTATCCATGTCAGTCGGTGGTCGCACCATGATCGCCAGGTCGGTGAGGTTCTCGGTGAGTTGGTTCAGCAAGCCTTCCCGGTTGTGTACCTTGAAATTGAGAACCACACCTTTATGTCGGCTGGCAAACTCGACGAGCAATCTGGGAAAGAAGTAGTCGCCGGCGCTGATCACGCCAATGTTGAGTTTTCCGCCCGTCACGCCTTTGAAGTGCGCCATCGCGCTTTCAGCCGCTTCAAACTGCTGGATGATTCCACGACTGATCTGCAGCAGTTCATGCCCCGCGGGTGTCAGGTAAATCTTCTTTCCAAACTGTTCGAATAGAGGGTTTCCGGCATGCTCCTCCAATTTGGTTACCTGGGTGGATACCGCCGGTTGTGTCAAATGCAGCTCTTCTGCAGCGCGCGAGAAACTCAGGTTGCGTGCAACCGATTCAAATACCTTGAGTTGACGTAGTGTCGCGTGCTTCATCTGTCGCTGCTGCCAGCTACTCGATCGCCTTGGCCATGTCCTCAACGACCTTCTTGGCGTCTCCAAACACCATCATGGTCTTGTCCATGTAGAAGAGTTCGTTGTCTAGGCCCGCGTAGCCCGCGGCCATGGAGCGCTTGTTCACGATCACCGTCTTGGCCTTGTAGGCCTCCAGAATCGGCATGCCGTAGATCGGGCTGCCCTTGGTGTGCGCCGCCGGGTTCACCACGTCATTGGCGCCCAGGATGATGGCCACATCGGCCTGTCCGAACTCGCCGTTGATGTCTTCCATCTCAAACACCTGATCG
>NZ_JBXAMW010000035.1:0-10542 GCF_058801025.1 Rhodoferax sp. GW822-FHT04A08 | reverse complement strand
CCAAAGTAGCGAAACCCCAAGCCTCTCGCAAGGCCAAAGTAGCGGCGAAGAAGAGCAAAGTGGCGGAGCCAGCAGTATCAGCACCCACGGTCGATGAGGCCACCGCTCCGGCATAAACACAAACGTTCTTGTCAGACCATCAGACAAGGGGCATGCGGGCCCCTTTTTTGTGACGTGGCTGCATAGCTTCCCCAAGTGCATTACCCAAGCGCTTGGCTTTGACCTGCCCGTTGGGAATAGCGACTTCCTCCAATTGTGGGTGTGACCTGCAGGGGCAACTAGAAGACTAAATCTCGTCGCGCCTACATAGGTGTATTCCTGCGAGCATGCATCTGACCGAGCCACCGGCCAACTCGATGGTGGGCACTTGTAATGGGATGATCGTGGCACTTTTCTCGATGACTTCCACTTGTTCCGAAGACAGGCTGGCCAAAGCGCGCGAAGAGATTGCTAGTATCCTGCCACTGGACCCGTTGAGCTCCAACGCGTTGCCCGCGAACTCTCCGATTTGATAGGCGCTCAAGTCGATGACGTTGCGCCCCGTGTTTTGCAAACGCGTCTTGATTTCAGTGCGACGCACTGCGTCTGGAATGAGTTCAAAACCCACCATTGCGAAAGCCGTGCCAATACACATCAGCACATTGGTGTGATAGACAGCATTGCCTTTTTCATCGAAAGCTTCAAACGACATAGGCTCGTAATTGAAGTGCGTGGCGAATCGCTCCAACGCAATTGGATTTGCGCGGTTAGATTGCACTGTGTAGGCGACCCGGTCGATGTGGTCCAGAACCATGGCTCCCGTCCCCTCCAAAAAGAGTCCGTCTGGCTCCAGGCCCGAATAGTCAATGACATCCTGCACACGATACCGCGCCTTGAGCAGTTCAATGACGTCAGCCCTGCGCTCCCGCCGTCGATTGGGCGAGTACATGGGGTAGAGTGCTACGTGTCCACCAGCGTGCGTGGAGAACCAATTGTTGGGAAACACAGAGTCAGGCGTTCTATCTTGAATCTGGTCTTCAAATAGATGAACCGCTACGCCGTGACTCTTCAGAATGTGGGCCGCGCGGGTTACTTCTTCATACGCTCTACCGGAGATTTCGCTCGGACTTGCGCAGGAGCTGCTGCGCTGAAACGCATTGTCGGATGCAGTCTGAGGGTTGGGTGCAAAAAAGTGAGGGCGCACCATCACGACAGAAGATGGAGTCTGAGGCAATAGAAGGGGCCGCATGATCAAGCCACCCGACGCATTGATTTAACGTGGGACTGCAGCGTCCCAAATAGATTTTTAGGGTCTTCGAGTTGCGGGATAAGGGAAATCCTCTCTCCCAGGCTCAGCGCACGCGCAGTGTCGTACATGAAGCGTAGCGCGGAAAAGTCCTCCAGAGCGAACCCTACAGAGTCAAAGATGGTTACTTCATCCCGGTGCGAGCGCGCTGGCTTCTGACCAGCGAGCACTTCCCAAAGCTCCGTTACTGGGAAATCCAAAGGCATTTGCTGAATGTCTCCCTCGACCCGGGACTGCGGTGCATATTCCACATATACGCTACCGCGCGTCAGCACATCAGCATGCAGCTCTGTCTTCCCTGGGCAGTCACCACCTACGCCATTGATGTGCATGCCAGGCTCGATCATGTCACCCGTCAAAATCGTGGCATGGGTCTTGTCTGCCGTTACCGTGGTGACTATGTCGGCGCCCATTACGGCCTGGGCTACGCTGTAGCAGGGAACAAGCCTCAAGCCCGTATGCTGCAGATTGCGGATCAGCTTGGCCGTGGCCGCTGTGTCGACGTCAAACAGCCGAACCTCCTCAATTCCTACGAGATGCCGAAATGCCAGTGCCTGAAATTCACTTTGTGCTCCGTTGCCAATAAGTGCCATCACTCGGCTGTCCGGGCGAGCTAGTGTCTTGGCGGCCAGTGCAGAAGTGGCGGCAGTACGCAAGGCTGTCGTTAGCGTTAATTCACTCAACAGCAGAGGTGTGCCTGTTTGCACATCGGCCAGCACACCGAAAGCCATCACCGTCGACAACCCTATACGCGTATTCCTGGGGTGGCCGTTGACATATTTGAAGCTGTAGAAAGTGTTGTCTGAGATTGGCATGAGCTCAATCACACCTTCAGCCGAGTGATTGGCAACGCGGGCAGATTTGTCAAAGTCACTCCAGCGCAAAAAGTCGTCCCGGATGTTGTCGGAAATGCCGACAAGGCATTGCTGCAATCCCTTGCGTCGAATAAGGCGCACCATTTCGGGAGCGCTAAGGAACAGGGTTGCCACGGAGGGCATTGGTGTGGCTGGTGTGTGCATGGCAAGTCTCTCAAATCGTTGTGTTGTGACCTGAGAGAAGTTTGCCCATGACAGACGTCAATGAAAATCGACAAAATGTGACAATATGCACATATATTGCCGATATGGCATACCTTATTGACCATTTGACATTTCACATATGGATGAGATTGATCGCTCCTTGATTGCCCTGCTACGCCAGAACGCGCGCATGAGCGTGGCGGACTTGGCACTCAAGCTCAAGGTTTCACGCGGCACGGTGAGTAACCGGATCCGCAAGCTGGAGGACTCCGGGGTTATTCAAGGGTTCACCGTGAAGTTGCGCCCGGATTCAGAGCCAGGTGTCATACGAGCCTGGATGGGTGTATTGGTTGAAGGCAATCAAACCAAGTTGGTTACGGCTAGCCTGCTTGGAGAGCCGGGTGTGGCCGCGCTGCATGACACCAACGGGCGCTGGGATCTGCTGGCCGAAATTGAGGCGAGTTCCATGGCCGATTTGTCGAAGATCCTGGAGCGCGTTCGTTTGATCAAAGGAATACGCAGCACCGAGACCAACATCCACCTTGCAACCTATCGATAGCCTACCTCGATAGGGTATACGCCAAAGATCGACAAGCTAATCAGAACGCTGTACAGCGTTTGACCACGTCTAGGCCCGCGGCAAAATCGACGTTCCCAAAAACATGATTGGATGCGATTCGCGACGTCACGGAGTACATGGTCGCCAGAACTATGTCCATGAGAGTCATTGATTGACTTGAAGCGGCATTGCCAGAAGAGATATGAATCAATTGGACTTATTGCTTGTGCGACAGTCCATTTCAGATCGCCTTTCAGGCGTGGCCGGGACTACGCGAAGGCGCTGGGCGTGTGGATGTGATGATTTGAAATCTCTGTGACCGCCGCCAAAGTCCATGATCTTGGAAATGTGTGGAAGTGCCTGGCACTTCACTTAACACACGTTGTGACGCAGACATCGCATCTATAGCATGTAAAAGTTATACCCACGTCCTTGGTGAACTCATCTGCTCGTAGATTACCCGACAGATTTTTTATGGTATTCCAGTAGATGTGTTGAGAATCTACCTCCCACGTATTTCTGACACACGATTGAAGAAATTTGATCTACCATCAAGGAAGTAACGCGCGCGTTGGGCGCCAGAAGAAAATAATGCATGAATTACGCCGCTCCACGACCCATCAATGAAGAAGGGCGACTGGCTCGATTGCGGGCACTGCAAGTGCTCGATTCCGAGCCGGAACCAATATTTGACGCTCTGACGCGTACCGCATCTGCCATTTGCAATGCTCCCATAGCCTTACTGAGCTTAGTAAGTGCTGATCGGCAGTGGTTCAAGTCCAACATTGGGCTGGAAGGAACAGCCGAAACGTCCCGAGAAGTGGCTTTTTGTGCCCATGCAATTCTGGGTACGGATCTTATGGAGGTCCCTGATGCCATGGAAGATCCCAGGTTTTGCTTAAACCCACTGGTCACCGGGCAACCGCATATTCGCTTCTATGCTGGAGTTCCGGTGGTCATGTCAGAGGGCGAAAGCGTTGGCACCTTGTGCGTAATCGATACCCAACCACGTGTGCTAAATGATGTGCAACGCAAGGCGTTGTCGGATCTCGCGCTTGTTGCTTCAAAAGCACTGGATATGCGCCAACGCGCCTTAGAATTGGATCAGCTACACGCACGAACTGCAGAAAAGGCGCAGGAGATAAGTACGCAAGAAGCGCTCTATCACGCTATCGTTGAAGACCAAACTGATCTTGTCTCTCTATCGCTACCAAGCGGCGAATTGACTTATGTCAATGAAGCATATGCCAAGCATTTCGCACTGACGCCTAAAGACATGGTTGGACGCAACTTGCTTGACTATGTTTCAGTAAAGGATCGGGACGCTGTTGCATCCCATTTGCAGAAGCTTTGCGAAGGGCCCGGGGTTGCGTATGGTGAAAATCAAATGCGTTCTGCAAAAGGTGAAGAACGCTGGATGGCCTGGTCCAATCGCTCCATCGGAGACGATAGCAATCAAGTCATTGCCTTACATTCCGTAGGCAGGGACATCACGGATCGCAAGCAGGCCGAATTTGCCTTGAAGGCAAGCCAGAATCGCTTGCGGACTCTGTATGAGTCCACCCCGGCAATGCTGCATTCCATCGATCGACAGGGACGAATACTGTATGTGAGCGATATGTGGCTCCGAAGTTTGGGATACACCCGAGAAGAAGTAGTCGGTAAGCGCTCCACGGACTTTCTCACCCCGGCCTCGCGAGACTACGCGACGAACGATGTACTGCCTAAATTTTTCGAGTCTGGTCAGATCGAAGATATCGAGTACCAGATGGTTCGGAAAGATGGAACGGTTATCGACGTAGTGCTTTCTGCAATATTGGAACGTGACTCGTCTGGGCAACCAGAGCACTCATTGGCCATCATTCAGGATGTAACCGAAAAGAAGGCATTGTCAGCTGCGTTGATCGCGAAAGAGGAGCGTTTGTCTTTGGCAACGTCCGTCAATGGCATAGGCATCTGGGAAGTTGATCTAAAGACTGGGAAGGTCGAATGGACCGACACCATGTTCGAAATCTTCGGCGGTACCCGCGCATCTTTTGGTGGCACGCTTGAAGAGTGGTCAAGCAAGCTGCATCCGGACGATTACCAGCGAAGCGTAACTGAATTTCAGAAGGCCATTGAGACATATCAACCTATCGATTTTGACTTTCGCGTACTTAAAGACAATGGGGGAATTCGCCACGTTCATTCCCGCGCAGAAGTGATTCGAGATGAGCAAGGCAATGCAACCCGTGTGCTAGGTACGAACTACGATGTGTCAGAGCGCAAAGAGGTAGAGCGTGCACTGGCGCGTAGCGAGCAGCGTTTGCGGTTAATTGCCAACAATTTGCCCATACTCATTTCCTATGTGGATATGGACTATCGGTATACCTTTACGAACGACAAATACCAAACATGGTTCCATTTAAAAGAGGGCTCCACTGTTGGGAAGACAGTCGCCGAGGTGTTTGGCGAAGAGGTTTTTGCTGGGGTTAAGTCCTATATGGCGGAGGCAATGACTGGCAAGGATGTGTCATTTGAACTCACGAACATAATTCCTGGCTCGCCAACCAACTTGTACGTGCACTACGTGCCAGACAGAGATGCGCAAGGTACGGTCACAGGTATCTTTGGCATGGTGCTTGATCGTACAGAACAACACCAGGCGCAAGCGCGCCTTGAGGCAAGTGAGCGGCAGCTCCGTGCGGTGACAGACAATCTGCCGGTTTTAATTGCCTATGTCGATACGGAGGAGCGACTGCAGTTTCTCAATGCAACATTCAAAGACTGGTTGGGAATTGATTTGCAATGGGCAACTGGGCGCTCGATCCATGAAGTCCTCGGCGACGTCCGCTATGAAAAACGTAGGGATGCCCTACGAAAGGCGCTTGCGGGCGAGCGCATTGAATTCGATTCTGAAATTAATGAGAACGGGGTTCACCGATACCTGCGAACCATCTTTATTCCTGACGTGTGGCCTGATGGCGTAGCACACGGCGCATATGTGCTTAGCTTGGATGTGACGGACGTAAAGCGGGTGGAGAAGGAACTTAAGGATATCGCTCGTATAGACCCGCTTACGGGCCTACCAAACAGGCGGCAGTTTGATGAGAAGCTTGGGCAAGCCATTGCACGCTGTCAACGCACCGGTTCACGTATGGCTCTCATGTACCTGGATATTGATCACTTCAAATCCATCAATGACACTTACGGGCATGGCGTAGGTGATCTTGTGCTGTGTGAATTTGCAAATCGCCTGAAGTCGAACATCCGCATTACGGACACGGCTGCTCGTTTGGCTGGCGACGAATTTGTCGTCATTTTGGAGGATCTGAGCGACCGAAATGAGGTGCAGATGATCGCTGAAAAGCTGGTAGGAACCATACGGGCAACAATGCAGCTAGGCGATCATAAGATCCACGCTACAACAAGCATTGGCATTACCCTCTGCGAGGGCAATGAATTGAATCCTGCTGCGTTAGTTGCTCGGGCGGATCGTGCGCTGTATCAAGCCAAGGCCGCCGGTCGTGATACGTTTTGGTTAGACGTACCGCCTGGCACTTGATGTTCGGTATTCAGGGCGACACATCATGAGTCAAGGTTGCCGCGCATGGCCAGACCGTGCTCGTTCAACTTCGACAAGAATCGCTTCTGATGTGGCGGACATTGGAACCGGCTGGTGATTTCAATGCAAATTGAATCCCTCAAATTTGAAATTTTCGATACACTCCCAGTCGGGGGCGGAGCCATGCCGACTCAGTACTGAGAGTGGCTTGCATTTCTGAAAGCTGTTTTGCTGACAAGATGACCGTGTCAATGCGGCCATCCTTCTCAATAAACACTGGCTCATGCTCTCGCTAGAGCACATATGGCGTCGAAACGATTTTTGGCTTCCGTGACTGTGACCTGCATGTCAATTCCTTTGCGTGCAATGGTCATTTTGGCTAATGTTACTTAGTGCACACAAGATTCACACCGGACTATTGGCGGCAGGGGACAAAGCATATGAGGGCCTTTGGCGCCGCACTGGTCACCTTCTTTGGGCAGAGATGGGAGACAAGACTCAGATCGTTACGGTGACCATGACCGCGCACCTTCCAAATCTAGCATTGGCGGTAATTGGCACTACGCATGGGATGTTGGGTGCACGCAGCGTTGCAGTTTCGTACTTCAGACCCCGGTCCGACGCACTGCTGCGGGAAAGTACAGGGCGGTCAGGCTGCTGGTGTGTACGGGCGACTCCACGTTCAGGCCGCCGAACTTGCGCCAGTTTCGCACCGGGAATATGTGGTCGCAGACCTCGATCAGGCCCAGCGTCTCGCGGTCGCCAATCAACACCCCCTGCACCCGCAGTCCCAGTTTGCGTTTCACTGCATCCAGCCGCGCCGCCACCGCTGGCGTGACACCAAACTCACCGTCTGTGGCGATCAGCAGGTCTGCCTGCTGCCAGGCGGTGTCTTCCAGCTTGGAGATAACACGCTCCAGGGGGCCACTGATGTCAGTACCGCCTTGAAAGGACTGCCCCAGAAAGTCCGTCAGGTGCTCGAGCCCGGCGCTATCCAAGGGCAACTCCATCTCGATGGTCTCGTCGTTGCCACCAAACACAAACACATGGCAGCGGCGTCCGTGGGCGTGGGCTACCCGCATTGCCTCCAGTACCACGGCCTTGGCCACCGCCTCAGCTCCGCCCTGCATGGACCCCGAGGTATCCACGCAAACCAGCACAGGTCCCGCGATGAATTCGGGTGCCGGTAGCTTTCCCTGGTGCGGTTGCCGGACCTGCGCCTTATGGCGCCGTACGCCGGCCATCTGGTCATCGTCTTCGTAGCACAACAGGGTCCGCTCCGCCCGTCGCGCATGCCATAGCAGCCGCAGGCGAGGATGCCCAAGCAACATCGACTCGGAAGGCACCATGCGTGCAATCTGGTCACCCCGGTGAATGCCCTGCGTCTGCCCGGGCAAGTCGGGTACCCGCACCGTGGACTGTAAATCCTGTAGCGCCACGACCTCCTTCATCGCCTCTACCCAGGACTGGGGGCGGCTGGGGGACTCTGCGACAGGTCGGCTGCGTCCGAGGTCTTGCAGCAAGCGGGTCAATTCGGGAAGGGCTACCAGCAAGCGGTGGCTGCGCAGGACTTCCTGCCAGCCCGTCGATTTGAGGATGCCCAGCAACCGGTCCCACCGACTGCTCTTACAGTCCTGCGGCAACATGCCGAAGACCTGTACCACCTCATCCATCTCCCCTGAGCGTTCCGTCCATTCGTCGGCGAAGGCAGATACCGCCATGGCAATGGCCTCAGCCCGGGTGGTGCCTCGATCCTCAAAATGCGTCACAAAGTCCAGATGGAAGAGCAGACTCCGCAGCACCGTATCTGCGAGTTCAGGTTGGGCCGAGCAGAATCGCTGCAACTCCAGTTGCCGCAACACCCGCGCCAAAGGCCGGGCAATCGGCTCAGGCGGCCACGGCGCACCCAGCAGAGCGTCATGCGGCTCATCCTTGTGCGTGGCATCCACAAGAATGCCTCGCAGCTGGACCAGGCCCTGCAAGCGGTCCTCCAATGTGCCATGCACCTGGGTCAGGGCTGGCCGCCACAGCGTGCGGGCCAAGGCATCCAGTCCGGCCAAACGCCCCTCGCCAACCGCAAACAGCACGGGTACGGGTAAGGTTTGAGTCACGCTACATCCAGCGGATCGTGCAGTATTGGCTCGGGTTCCTTGGCGTTGTCCACCGCCAGCCGGGGCAACTGCGCAAAGCCCTCCTGCAGGGTGGCGGCACGCTGTGCCAACTGTGTCACGGCCGCACGGGTGGTTGCCAGATGATCCTGCGCTCTCTGGATCAGCGCCGGCTCCAGCCAGACGCTGCGAGCGGCATAAAGCTGTAGATCGGACTGATGCAGCGTGACCTCTTGGACGTAGGCAGCCATGCGTGCCAACAAGTCATCCATTTGAACGCGTCGTGCCCGTATATGTGTCTCGCCATACAGGCGGCGGCGGTTGTACTGCATCCGCAGCGCCGCGGCACCCCCTTTGGCGTCACCGATTTCACCGGCAATATCCGTGGCCGAGAAATGCAAGCGCCCTGCCTCGTCGTAATCCAGATCATTGGCCTTCTGCTCGGCATCCAGTGTTCGCTCGAATGCCTCCACGATCAGCGTCAGGCGGGCTGGTGCAAAGGCTTGGCGAACCCCCAGACGTGAGGTCAGCCAATCGGCTACAGCACTTTGCCGGACATCGTCAGGCGCGGTCAGCCACGGCAGCAGCAACAGGTCCCATAGCGCCACCGCGGTGCGCCCTTCAGTGGCAGCAGCCACCCGCAACAGTCCAATGATCTTCACCCAGCGCCGATCGGACACCGCCACCCGCAAATCTTCGGCGACCAGATAAGCGCGCAGTTCTGCCAACAAGGCCACCACCGTCTCCGGTAGTTTCACCGTGGCGGCGACGTTGGCAAGTTCCTGCAGTTCGGACGTGGTCAGGGTCAGGTCGGCAGACGGAGGCTGCCATTGGCGCGGCGGGCCCGCCTTGAGCAAGGCACCAAATCCGGTTGCCGATACTGCTGCCACGGGCAGACGCAGCAGAAAGCGGTCAAAGAATGCTTCGGAGACCTCGTCTTCCGGCACGTTGTTTGTGGCACCCACCAGACTGACCAGAGGGCAACGCTGGCGGCCGGCACCGTTGTCAAACTCGCGCTCGTTGAGCAGAGTCAGCAGCGCGTTCAAGATGGCGCTGTTGGCCTTGAAGACTTCGTCAATGAAGGCAACCACTGCATCTGGCAGATAACCGGCAATGTGCCGTTCATAACGGTCTTCTTCCAGAGCCTTTATGGATAGAGGGCCAAACAGCTCTTCCGGTACGGTGAAGCGCGTCAGCAGGCGCTCAAAATAACGAGCATCACGAAATACAGTATGCAAGCGTCGAGCCAGCTCGCTCTTGGCCGTACCTGGCGGACCGATCAGGAGGCTGTGCTCGCCAGCTAACGCCGTCAACAGGCAAAGCCGCACGGCCCGCTGTCGCTCAACTAGACCCTTCTCCAGAGCCTTCGTGAGTGCCTCAATTTTTCCGATGAGCGCTGAATCCATTGACAAATTGTAGAGACGGACCAGCATGAAGTGAACATTGCGTCGCAAAAAAACCGCAGCACCGAAAGAAGCGCATAGCCCAAGGCGTACCAATCACCTCTGACTCAAGCGGCCGCGGATTTCGAACTCATAGGTACCTTTTGTAGAGGACAAATTTGCATATGAATCAACGCTATGAATGATGGCTTCAAAATATGCTGCAACCTGCAAGCGCCCGCATCTCTGACAAATCAATGAAACGCCAAAGCGCAACTGTTGCGATACCTGGCAACATTGCGACCCTGAGTTGAACGGTCTCGCGCAAAGAATATCTGGCATTAGTCGCCGCAGCAACTCAAATGCCATCATTGTGGATATCGAGAAAGAAGGCATCAGGCTACCGGATCAAAAATACCGATATCAAGGCGGCAACCTAAGGCTTCTGCGTGCCATAAGCCAAGTCGTCATCAAAGAAATGTTTAGACCGCTGCCCTAGCCGATTGTGGGGTCAGAAGCACGCTGTTGCAGCCACTCTTCTTCTATTGCCTATCCTGCTGCCGACTCTCCATTGGCGTCATCGCTGGAGCCAAACAGGTCGCCGAAATTCTTCTTAGCTTCTGACGATGCAGGAAATGCCATAGG
>NZ_JBXAMW010000034.1:0-11371 GCF_058801025.1 Rhodoferax sp. GW822-FHT04A08 | reverse complement strand
TCATGCCTATTGGCTTTGCACGGTTTGCTTAAAAAGAATGCAGATCGTTTTGGGTGCTGCGTTCTTTATCAAATGTTCACTTGCGCCACTTCTTTTTGGCCTTGGTGGCCAGGGGCAACTCGCCTCGCAAGCGGCGCAAGTCTTCTTCGGTGAAGTCTTCGCTCTCGTCATCGCGATGTGAGTCGTTGCTTGCGTTATCTGCCGCTTGCACGGGTGTGTCGCCCTCGATATGTTCGCTCTGGAGCGCATGCTGCAAACGCGGCCCCAGGCAAGCATCTTCTGCATCGGTGATGTCCCCGGTATGGCAGAGTGTTGCCTGGTGCCGCAGATGTACAACGCCAGGCGGTTCCAGGTCCCGCTGGATGCCGATCCCCGACTGTGCGGCATCAAGGCCGCCTGCCTGCAACTGGCCGCATTTCAAAAAGTGGCACCGCAATGTAGTCTGACGCATAGCCTGACGTGCAGTAGGTCGCCTATCCGAACGCCCTTGAAGATGCCCCACAAACGTGCGTCGCTATCGCCAGAACGAAGTCTTTACATATTGGGGCATAGCGCGGTATTGCATCAGCAACTTCGATACCAGAAACACCGTTCAAATCATTGTCTACCTAGATTGGATTTAGGCGCATTGACGTGCAGAATTCGATGGCTGGTGCTTTGCCTTGGGCCGTTGCTGCGTCCAAATTAGCATGCCCAGGTTGCCCATATTTTTTAGCCGAATACATAAACTTTTAACTCTTGAACAACTCCAGCATCACCTGTTGAACCCACTTATGCATGGGCACATGCTCGTGACGATGACTCCAGTGCAACGAAACCGTGAAGTCTCGCTGGGGGATTTGAGGTTCCAGTACGCAAAACTTGTCCAGCGGTTCAAAGGTCAGAGCGATCGCCCTGGGCATCAGTACGGCCAGATCGGTTGAACGCACGATCCCTGGCAAGGCGAGGAAGTTGGATGTGACCAACCGAATTCTTTGCTCCAGATTTTGCGCGTGCAATATCCGCATGGTCTGCCCGTGTGACTGCACCGCCGCGTACTCCAGCGTACCGAGCTCGTCTGCACTAACTTTGTCATTCTTTCGGCGGGTGCAAAAGGGATGTCCCGCGCGCAGCAGAAGACTGTAGCGATCGGTAATGAGGTCCACTTTTGCCGACGATTGGATGTGGGGCAGAAAGCCAATGGCAAAGTGCAACCTGCCGTCGTCCAGGGCGTCTGCAATTTCAGCAACTTCATAGGCTCTAACTTTCACTTGAAGTTGTGGCGCACGCTCCCGCATTGTTTCCATCAGGCGCGGAAGAAAACGTGCCTCACCGATGTCAGTCAGATGCAGCCGCAATTCCGCCACCGTGATGCGGGGGTCGAAGTGATCGTCCTCCGCCAGCCCGGCAGCCAGGATTGCAAGCCCCCTCTGGACAGGAGCCACTAGCCGCTGCGCGCGTTCAGTTGGCATCACGCCTCCCGGTCCACGGTGGAACAAGGGGTCTCTCAGTGCCAGACGCAAGCGCATCAAGGCCTGGCTGGTGGCGGGCTGGGAGAGCCCGAGCACGATTGCTGCACGACTGATGTTGCGTGTTCGATAGATCGCGTCAAAGACGCGAAGCAGATTGAGGTCCAGTCCTTCTATATTCGCCATATCAATAATACTTAGTAAGTTTATTTTATTGTCCAATGATAAGCAGAGGAGCACACTGCGGCCACTTTTATTAATGAAGCACCCATGAACAAAAAAGTGGCAAGCCTGCACGCACCCCAATCATCGGCAATTCGTCCAACCGTCAGGGAGGCCGTGATACGGCTGATGCGGGACCTGAAGATAGACACGGTATTTGGCAATCCGGGCTCAACCGAGCTACCGATGTTTCGCGACTACCCGTCCGACTTCCGCTATGTGCTGGGTCTGCAGGAGTCCGTGGTGGTCGGCATGGCAGACGGCTATGCACAGGTCACACGCAATGCGTCCATGGTCAACCTGCATTCAGCCGCCGGTGTTGGCCACGCGATGGGCAACATTTTCACGGCGTTCAAGAACCAGACCCCCATGATCATCACCGCAGGTCAACAGTCCCGCTCAATCCTGCCCTTCGATCCTTTCCTGTTTGCTGCCAGCCCGACCGATTTGCCCAAACCCTATGTCAAATGGGCGGTGGAGCCGGCTCGGGCCGAGGATATTCCGCTGGCGCTGGCGAGGGCCTACCGGCTCGCCATGCAAGCGCCATGTGGGCCGGTATTCGTATCCATTCCGGCAGACGATTGGGACAAGACGACCGATTGGGTGGAGGCCCGCGAGGTCAGCCAGTCCGTAGCGCCAGACCCCGCTGCCATTGATCGGGTTGCCCTTGCCCTCAATAGCGCTCGCAATCCTGCCATCGTGGTTGGAGCCGGTGTGGATCGCGATGGCGCGGTGGACCAGGTCGTTCGCTTGGCGCAGCAGCTTCAGGCCGCCGTGTTTGCCGCGCCCATGAGCGCCCGTTGCAGCTTCCCCGAGCGCCATCCTCAGTTCAGCGGCTTTCTGCCCGCCATTCGCGAACACATCGTGGCCCATCTTCAGGGCCACGACTTGATACTTGTCCTCGGCGCGCCGGCCTTCAGCTACCACGTCGAAGGCACTGGGCCCCACATCCCGGCGGGAAGCGTGCTGTGGCAAATTACGGATGACCCGCAAACGGCCTCCTGGACACCGCAGGGCAACAGCGTCATCTCCAGCCTGCACCTGGCCGTGGGAGAACTATTGCGTCTCACAGCTCCCGCCTCTCGTGCAGCTCCTGCCAGGCGCCCACTTCCACCCACGGTTACGGCCAACTCGCCGATGTCGGAGGCATACGCATTGCAGACGCTGGATCAGGAACGCGGGCCACATGATGTTTTCGTCGAAGAGGCCCCCGGCTCGCGCGCTGTCATGCAGAGGTATCTGCCCATGCCAGGCGCCGACAGCTTCTACACCATGGCCAGCGGCGGCCTGGGACATGGCATGCCAGCAGCAGTTGGCGTGGCGCTGGGCCGAATGCAGCAACAGCTGCCTGGACGCGTCATCGGGCTCATCGGTGACGGCTCCAGCATGTATTCGATTCAGGCGCTTTACACGGCGGCCCAGCTGCAGTTGCCCATCACCTATGTCATCCTGAACAACGGCCGATACGCCGCGCTGCAGGATTTTGCGCCGGTATTCGGCTATCCCGCCGGCGTCAAGCCTGCGGGAACCGACTTGCCAAACCTGGACTTCGTCCGCCTTGCCGAAGGCCATGGCATGCCAGCACTGCGTGTGACCGAGGCCAGCGAACTGCAAGGCAAGCTCCGTCACGCATTGAACACGTCAGGCCCTTGCCTGATCGAGCTGCAGGTCATCTGAATCCAACGCTTTATCCACCCACTCTTTCACTAACCAAAACAGGAGACAAGACCATGACAACCATTTCCATGCTGATCGGCGGCGAACCCCGAATGGCGACAGGCAACGCAACATTCACCCGGAAGAATCCGCTGGATGGAACCGTGGCTACCATGGCGCCCGCTGCCTCACCCGAAGATGCCATTGCCGCTGCGGACGCCGCAGCGCAGGCCTTTGCGCAATGGTCGCGCACGGGTCCTGGCGAACGCCGCGCATTGCTGATGAAGGCAGCGCATGCGCTGGAAGCGAAGGCTGACGCCTTTGCCCAGGCCATGGCGGCTGAGACCGGCGCTTCCGGCATCTGGGCCGGATTCAATGTCCACCTGGCTGCTGGCATGCTGCTGGAAGCCGCCGCGCTGACAACCCAGATCAACGGACAGGTCATTCCGTCCGACGTGCCCGGAAGCCTTTCCATGGCAACCCGCCAGCCCGCTGGCGTGGTACTGGGCATTGCGCCCTGGAATGCACCGGTCATCCTGGCAGTGCGCGCCATTGCCGTGCCGCTGGCCTGTGGTAACACGGTAGTGCTCAAAGGCAGTGAACTGTGCCCCGCAACCCACGGCCTCATCATCCAGGCGCTGCAGGAGGCCGGCCTGCCCAAAGGCGTGGTCAACTTCGTCACCAATGCGCCTGCGGATGCTGCCGCCGTGGTGGAAGCCCTGATCGCCCACCCAGCCGTCAAGCGCGTGAACTTCACAGGCTCCACGCACGTCGGTCGCATCATCGCGGGCACCTGCGCCAAGTACCTCAAGCCTGCTGTGCTGGAGCTCGGTGGCAAGGCACCTCTGCTGGTGCTGGACGATGCCGACCTGGACGCAGCGGTCAACGGCGCTGCCTTTGGCGCCTTCGCCAATTCGGGGCAGATCTGCATGTCCACCGAACGCATCGTGGTCGACAACAAGATTGCCGACGCCTTCGTAGAAAAGCTGGCGACCAAGGCCAAGGCACTGCCCCTGGGCGACCCGCGCAAGGGACCCGTGGTACTGGGCTCAGTCGTGGACATGAGCACGGTGCAGCGTTGCAACTCCCTGATTGACGACGCGCTGGCCAAGGGCGCGACCCTGGTCTGCGGAGGTAAGGCCGACAGCACGCTCATGCCGGCAACCTTGCTGGACCATGTGATACCCGCCATGAAGATCTACAGTGACGAAACCTTTGGCCCGGTCAAGGCCATTGTGCGTGTGGACGGTGAGGAAGCTGCCATTGCCTGCGCCAATGACAACCCCTATGGCCTGTCCGCTGCAGTCTTCACGTCGGACACCGCACGCGGCTGGCGTGTGGCGCAACGCATCGAGTCCGGCATCTGTCATGTGAACGGTCCCACCGTCCATGATGAGGCGCAAATGCCCTTCGGTGGCGTCAAAGGCAGTGGCTATGGCCGCTTTGGTGGTCAGGCCGGCGTCGAGGCATTCAGCGAGCTTCGCTGGATCACCATCCAGACGACCGACCGTCACTACCCGTTCTGAAGGCAGGCACTGCCATGAAAATCAGCGTTCTCGGTGCTGGCGCCATGGGTTCCCTGTTCGGTGGCCAGCTTGCAGAAGCGGGACATGAAGTGAGCCTGCTGGACATCAACGAGGCCCATATCCGCCAGGTAAGCGAACATGGACTGCATCTGGTGACGGACCAGGGTGACCGCAACGTTCGCATCACCATATCGCGCCCGACAGATGCCCGCACCGTGCCCGACTGGTTGATCGTATTCACGAAGACCCTGCATACCTTGACTGCCATGGACTCCGCCAAACATCTGCTGGGTCCGGACACCCGTGTACTCAGCCTGCAAAACGGTCTTGGCAATGCGGAGAAGCTTTCGCAATACGCGTCAATCGAGCGCATAGCAGTCGGTGTGACGACCGTTCCAGCCGACCTGGTTGGTCCAGGGCATGTGGAATCTCACGGCAAGGGATATGTCCGTGTGACGGGCGCCACTGGCACGGCAGACGCGCAGCTCCACGCGCTGGTCACAGCCATGCAGCAGGCCGGCCTGGCCTGCTGCATCGACAGCAATGTGCAGGCAGCCATCTGGGAAAAGGTTGCCTTCAACGCCGCCCTGAACAGCCTGTGCGCCGTGACCCGGTGCACGGTGGGCCAGTTGGGAGCTAGCGCCAAGGGCCGGGAGTTGGCCCATGCCATTGCATCCGAAGTGCTGGCCACTGCCAGCAGCCAGGGCCTTGACGTGAGTGAAGCGGTCCACGGCACGCTGGATCACGCCATGGATCACCACCTTCACCACAAGCCGTCCATGCTGCAGGACTTGCTTGCGGGACGGCAGACAGAGATTGAGTCCATCAACGCAGAGGTGGCTCGGGTTGCCACGAAATCCGGTATGGCTGTGCCCCTGACGGCCACGCTCGCAACCCTGGTGAAGCTCAGCACACAGGCCGCGCATACCAGCTGACCATCAGACAACAACCGGGGAAAAATTCCTCGGAAAAACATATAACCAGGAGACATCACATGCAACAAAGTCAATCATTGGGCAGCGCCCGCACGCCCGATGGCACAGCACAACCCACCCGCCACGTGACGGCCAAAATCACCGACATAGGAACGGAGCTCGACAACGGGCCGTTCACCAGCTTTCAGAAATTCGTGGTATTCCTTGCCGCGCTGTCCATCGTGATGGATGGGTTCGATGGCCAGCTCATCGGCTACGCAATCCCGGTGATCCTGAAGGAATGGGGCATCACCAAGGCGGCCTTTACTCCGGTAGTTGCCGCAGGACTGATTGGCATGGGAGTTGGCAGTGCCTGCGCCGGTTTGCTGGCAGACCGGTTCGGGCGCCGCTGGGCGGTGATCTGCAGCGTGCTGGTGTTCGGGCTGGCAACCTGCTGCATCGGCTTTGCACCCGACATCATGGCCATCGCCATACTGCGATTCCTGGCGGGTCTGGGAATTGGCGGTGCGCTGCCAACCTCCACAACCATGACGGCCGAGTTTGCACCCGCGCGCAACCGGACTGTTGCAGTCACCGCCACCATTGTTTGCGTGCCACTGGGCGGCATGTTGGCTGGCCTGTTTGCAGCGCAGGTGATGCCCACCTACGGATGGCGCGGCCTCTTCATCATCGGAGGCATATTGCCCATCCTCTACGCCGGTGCTCTGGCAACCATGTTGCCCGAATCCCCGCGCTTCCTGGCACGCCACCCGGCTCGCTGGACTGAACTGCGGCGCCTGTTGGGCCGTATGGCACGCAGCGTGGAACCAGATGCTTCCTTTGTGGATGCCGCCGAGCAGCGCAAGGAAACCAAGGCAGGCTTCCGTGCGCTCTTCACCGGGGGACGCAGCTGGGACACGCTGGCAATCTGGTGCGCGTTCTTCATGTGCCTGCTGACGGTGTACAGCGCCTTCAGCTGGCTGCCCACCATGCTGACCTCAGCCGGGTTGCCGGTAAGCGTGGCAGGCTCAGGACTTACGGCCTACAACCTCGGCGGCGTGATCGGTGCGCTGGTGTGCTCGTTTGCAATCACCCGATATGGTTCGCGCTGGCCCCTGCTGCTGTGCTGCCTGGGCGCCAGCCTGAGCGCCGTGGCGATGCAGTCAATTGACATCGCCACACACTCGCAGTTGCTGATCTTCGGCTTCGGCATTCACGGCCTGTTCGTGAACGCCGTGCAGTCCACCATGTATGCACTGTGTGCGTTTGTCTATCCGACCTCGGTCCGCGCAACCGGCACCGCTGCCAGCCTGGCCTTTGGTCGCATGGGCTCCATCCTGAGCGCATTTGCCGGTGCCGCAGTCATAACCGCCGGGGGAGCCAGCGGATACCTGACGATGCTGGCCAGTGCAATGGCGCTGGTATTCATTGCATTGTTCATGGTGCGCAACCACATCCGCCCGGCGGCGCAGTTCTAGCCCAAGACGAGGCGCCCCGAAATGGGCACCTCTCGGGTTGTGCTTCAGAGACAATTCACTGCCAGGCCTCATGACATTTGACTTGCAGCATCTGCGGGCGTTTGCCACCATCGTCTCGACCGGGAACCTAGGCCGTGCAGCGAATCCGCCGCACTAATTGCCGCCCGGCAATGTCAACAGTCCGGCAGGCTGAGTTCCAGGAAGGCTTTGAAAAAGATCAAATGAGATCTCTAATTGGAGCAATCGACCAGGCGCATTCGGTCACAAGTATTCGTCTCTCGGTGGCTCGCAATCCGCCATTACCAAGCAGATTGAGAGCAAGGAGCGTCGGCTCGCGTTGCTGAGGTCACACGCCTCGAAAACCTTCGAATCAACGTTACATCGTATGAGGAATAGGAATAGGTCATTCCACTCGGGGGCACCGTTGTGAATGACCTTGGCTGAGCCATACAGCCTCAGGATCAATGGTGGCCCCTCAAAGGCGCAGAACATGATGATCGTTCGCGGCGATCGCTGAACATGTGCAGATGATTCATTGCCGCTCCCGGTAACGTTCAACCAAGCTACGCGCGTATCACCCAAAACCCTCAAGAGGAGTCCATGCCTTTGGGAGAAATATTTACACGACTGTCTTCCGTCGCTGTGCCGACAAAGAAGATCCTCTGCTCGCCGATGAACCGGATGTGTCTTTCGGCTAATTTATTGAACTGCTGCCCCACGTTCCCCCCCAATTGTTGCTGTCAGGGAGGTCTTCTTTCCAAGAAGGTCAGGAGATACAAGAAAGCAATTTATCCTAGTATAAATTGCACCACGACCGTGCGAATGCGTTCAGAACCCTGCTCTTCGCGTCACCTCATCCACATTTAGGTCACTGCCTTGGCAAGCGCCGCTTGCACCAATTTGTCAATTTCCGCAGTAATGCTGGTCATTACATTGGCAACGACTGAGAACTCTCGCCCCGCGTTTCCGGCGCGCGCCGCAATGATTTGTGCATTGAATGCAACCATGTGGGCTTGCTTGGATATGTCTTTGATTTCACTCATGACGTCTTGAAGTTGGTTCTTCACCGAGTTGGCATGGGTACGCGCTTCTTTTTCGTAGATGGCAGTGATGCTGTTCAATACGGCTAGCAACGGCGTTGTGCTTGCTATGAGGTCTTTCAGAAGGTCCGCCTTCTGCCTCCAATTGGATTCAATCGCAGTGAAAGTACGTTCCGCCAACTCAATGAAGGATCGGATCTTCTTGTCTCCGGATTCCGGACCGAAATATGCGGCCTGAAGTTCTGAGCTGAACACTCCGGGCAGGGCTTCTGTTCCCTCTACCAGCGAGGTGTGCGCATCGGCAAATAGCTTCAACGCTTCCCTTGCCGTTACCAGTGCGCCTGGATCTTCGTTGCTGGCCAGCACAGCGTAAAGAACAACACGCTGCGAGGTGAACCGTCTGCGCCCCGATAGATTGATGAGAGTGGCAAATGTCTCTCCGGTCAACTTGCTCGGATCGACTTTCGGGCTGCTTTGGACGAATTTTGAGGTGAGCATGCTGGTGGGGTCACAAATGGAATGAGGAGTAGCTGTCGATCAGGCTGACCAGGCTCAGAGGTTCACTAAGCAAATAGCCCTGAATCAGATGACAACCCGCGGCCTTCAGCTGAGAGAGTTGTTCTTCGGTTTCAATGCCCTCTGCAATGACATCCAGTTGCAGATGCTTTCCCAATGCCACGATGGTCTTTGCAATGGCATGGTCGCTCTGGCTTGTGGCGATGTCGCGCACAAATGACCTATCCACCTTCATCGATGTGATGGGCAGATTCTTCAGCATCGCAAGTGAGGAGTGCCCCATTCCGAAGTCATCCAGACTTATTTCAAAACCTTTGTTCCGCAGTTTGTGCATCACGGATATCACTTGCTCAGAGCGCTTCATCAGCATGCCTTCGGTGAGTTCCAACGTAATGCTTGAAGGAGGAATGCAATGTGCCGACGTCAGTTCACTCAACACATCTGGAAGGTCATTGCTGGTGAACTCTGAAGCTGCCATATTGACGTGCACCTTCAGACCGTGAAAGTCCGCCTGGAACAGCGTGGAGAGGTCCGCGCAAGCCTGCTCCATCACCCATCGTCCAATCTCCACGATAAGGTGACTCTGTTCGGCAATGGGGATGAAAATATCGGGTGCAACCAGCTCCCCGCCAGCACGCCGCCAGCGCACCAGCGCTTCGATCGCATGTAATCGCCTCTTCGCGATGTCAAAGATGGGCTGATAGACGAGAAACAGTTCCTTGTTTTCTATTGCGTGGTGAAGTTCTGTTTCGAATGTCAAACGCCTTGCCAGAGAGGCCTGCATCAGAGCAATGCTGTTGGAATCGCTTGCCGAAGAAATATCGCAGCCATTGCGCCCATTTTGTTTGACGCGGTACATCGCAGTGTCCGCACTGCGCAAAAGTGCCGGAGCCGTCAAACCACTTTCGGGAAACCTGCTGACACCAACGCTCGCGGATACCGTGACTTCCACCCCGTGGTATTCAAACGGAATACGCGCAATTTCCAGCACGCGTTCTGCCACTTCCGATATGGCTTCGTCTGAACTGCAGGGAACCAGAAGAGCGAACTCGTCACCACCCAATCTGCCTGCAACCGCGCCTTCTGGCACAACGGCTGTCAGCCGATGTGCGAACTCCCGCAGCACAATGTTTCCAGCCTCATGGCCAAAAGCGTCATTGATTGGCTTGAAGCGATCTAGGTCGATGAACATCAGGCCAAAGCTCTCTTTCTGCCTGGATGCACTCTCGCACTTTTGTGCCAATTGGGAATGAAAGTGGGTTCGATTGGAAAGCCCCGTGAGCTCATCAATGTGGGCCAAACGGTAGATGACCGCTTCCTTTTCCAAACGCTGTGCCGTTTGGGCAATCAGTGCACCGATCGTTGCGGACAGTTTGGGCAACTGCGCTTCCGGTTGACGAGAAAGGCAGCTGTAGAACTCCAACACGCCCGGGCTATGGCGTTCACCGCCCTCCGAAACATAGGTAACCGGAAATATGAATCCCGAAAGCAAGCCGCAGGTCTGTGCGCTTTTTCGTCTCAGAAAATTGGGATTGGTCGACATATCGTCCACCCATTGCGCTTTGCCGGACTCCCATACGAGCCCCACCAGTCCCTGGCCTGGCGACATCAGCAGACTATTGCTTGCCTGGCCAAATGCACCCAGGTTGTATTCAGTCCTGTGCCACTGGTACCTGCACTTCAATTGGGCTTCATTTTGTGGCGACGCCTCCATGACCCAATAGGCACCCCACTCCCAGCCAAGGTTTTTGCAGACAAGTTGTATGACATTGACGATGGCTTCGCTCAACTGATTTGATCCAACCAGATACTCCGTCAATTCAAAGGCAAGGCGTTCTCGCACGGCCGCATGCTTGCTGGGCGTGATGTCAGTCAGTATTCCGTAAACGCACCGGTCTTCCTCATCGGAAAGTGGGAGTACCGTTAATCGAAGCCATCGCAGCCCTTCCTTCGCCGTAATGACGCGAAATTCGTACCGTGCCTCCTGCAGAGCCTGATCGCCGGTGACTAACTCAATGAGCCCAACGAGATCATCCTCCACCACGTTGATGAAGCAGGCATCCAACGCAAGATCATGTGCCGCCGTGACGTCCAGGAGCGCAGCAGCCATCTCGGAAATATCTATGCGAGCAGCCTTTGGCGAGTACTGCCACCGACCGAAAGCCGCTGCACTTTCCAGGATGGAAGTTGACGTAAGTGATACGTTTCGCCCTACGCCGATTTTGTTGCCCATTGCCTTAAACCTTTGAAAGATTTAGATGGGACACAAGCTCTGCAGCGGCCCCACTTCTAGTGGTAAACACTAAGCAACATATATGCCCGTAAGTGGCAATCAATCAAAATGAAATCATTGACAAAATGCAGTCCATCGAAGTGGATAAGGGCACGAGGCTAACCTCTTTGCGCGAAGTACATTTCTGGTTGATTCATTGAAACAGCATTTGCTGCGACATCCCCCACCACAATCACCGCCGGACTGCCCAGCCCTTCGCGCTCAATGGTGGCGTGCAACTGGTCCAGTGTGGTCTGGGCATGACGTTGCTGCGGCAACGAGGCGTTTTGCACGATCAA
>NZ_JBXAMW010000033.1:0-22012 GCF_058801025.1 Rhodoferax sp. GW822-FHT04A08 | reverse complement strand
TAAAAAGTACATTAAAGAATGGGTGGCGATGGCGGGTCGGGAATTCGGCATGACATCAAAGACCGCCATTAGGTAGCAGTCGCCCATGTACCTAAAAGGCGACTGGCTATCGATTTCTAAATGCCGCTCAACACGGAATCCATCGCGGCAATGATCTCGTACGATTGCTCCAATACAGATGCAATCTTTTCTTTGAGTAAACGCTTGTCAAGCGGTGCAGCTTCAAATGGCACCAGCATCAACGATTCGTTTTTAATGTTGATCATCGGGCACAGGCGATGTGGCAGATCTTTCTTGGCAAGGGTCGTAACCGCAAGTGGAACAACCATCCGTGTGGCAAGTGCACCCAGCAAGTTGCTTTGCACATCCACTACAAAGGGATATATCTCACGCATGCGCGGACTGGGGTTCTCGTAAACGTCAAACTGCACAGAAATCACCAGACACGCATGTCATCGCACCAAAGACCATTCGACTCAAATCGCTTGTTTTGCTCTGCAATCCAGGCACTGTGAGTCGTTTCGAATTGGGCTTTGCGCTCATTAACCGCCTCAGCACTGTGAGCTGCTTGCATTTCCGAAAACTGCTTTGCGGACAAGATGACCGTGTCTATGCGGCCATCCTTCTCAACAAACACCGGCTCATGCTTTGCTTGAGCACATATGGCGCCGAAACGATTTTTGGCTTCAGTGGCTGTAACCTGCATGTGAACTCCTTTGCTTGATGGCTATTTTAGCTAAAGTCCATGTTAAACAAGTCCTAAATTTGATTAGAGCCCCCACATTCCGTACGATTTTTGCGCCCAAAAAGTGGATTCCCAGCTCCTCTAGGCCTACTAGCCTACGTCCCTGTAGTTGACGTGAGGGATCTTAATTCGTGCCTCGATGGAACAAGTTATGTTCCTCCCTATGCAGCGCTCTTTAGGACGGCGCTTCCTGAACTTGATATCGTTAGTCCATTGCTGTTTGCGCGCAGCACGGCGCTTTCCGTCGCAGACGGATAGCATGGTCGAAGGCCTTGCAGTCGTTACTTAATTTTGTAATCGATTCGAGTGCTGGTACTTGCCATTACGCCATATTGTCGATGCGGCATACAAAAAGGAACAAGATAACATGGTCCCAATTTGCCTTTCGTTCTGGACAAATGCGCTGCATACTGTCGTGAATTCATGCGATCAAGACAGGGCCATTTGCTACCCTACCTGTCCTGTTTACATTAAAGCTACTATGGTGGACTTATTGTTCTTTAAGAGTCAAACTGGGCGCATCGTTCAAAAGCCTTGTCTGTTTGCATCCAGTTTAAATAGTGCGAGCATTTGACAAATTTGATGCTTATGAAAGTTCTGATTATTGACGACGATGCCTCCAACTGCAGATTGTTAGAAATATTGGTTCGTGCGGAAGGGCATATGCCATTGGTTGCTCGGGACGGAGAGAATGGAATAGAGCTGGCCATCGCGGAGCAACCGAACATAGTTCTACTTGACCTGATGATGCCCGGATTGGATGGATTCGAAGTAATACGATGCCTCAAGAACCATGCCCAGACTACGTCTATTCCTATCGTCGTTGTCACGGCCCTATACGACGTCGCCGCGAGGCAGCGTATTGCATCGTGCGGTGCTGACGGTATCTTGGTAAAGCCAATTGATCGTTGGGAATTGTCCAAGCGACTGGCTGAATTCCTGCAAGCCCCTAAAGCATGATTTTTGTGGACTGCGGTAGGGTTCTACGGTTTTGAGAGCATCAAAATGGGGAGTGTTTGCATGGAAACGGAGATGGGGAGAGTAGATCGCATCAACCGATTCCTGACTATGCTCAGTCGCGTCAATCGTGCCATTGTTCGCGCTGATTCTCCAGACCGTTTGTATCGTGACGTTTGCGATATTTCCGTTGAATCCAATCTATTTCAGTTTGCATGGATTGGTTTGGTCGATCCAACTTCTGGTCATTTCCGGCAAATGGCCCAGAGTGGTCACCTGCCAGGCAATCCTCACGCACCAGAAGTAATTGAATCCACCGCACAATATGTTCTCCAGAGGCAGGTACCCATCATCTGCAACGATCTGGTAAACGGAACGGGTCCGCTGCCATGTCAGAAAGCCATGTTAGATGAAGGTTTCCTATCGATGGCGGGTTTGCCGCTGAAGGAGTTATCCAAGTTCATTGGCGTCTTCATGCTGTACTGCAGCGCACGCGATGTAGTCGATCCGGTGGTGTCCGATCTGTTGGATGAAGTCGCAGCCGATGTCTCCTTCTCACTGGGTAATATGCGTGCTGACCAACAGCGCCTTGCTGGAGAGTCCAAGCTCTACTACCTTGCGTTCTATGACGCCCAAACAGGACTCCCGAATCGAGCGCTTCTGGATGTTAGGCTGCCCAATCTCGCTGCGATGGCAGACCGAAATGGTCGCCTGCTGACGATGGTCAACATTCGATTGAGACGCGTCGAACAGATCGTGCTGGCACTTGGCAGACTAGCGATGGACGAAGTTCTTCGCAGAATTGCATCTCGCCTGGACTCTCATCGTGGTCAAGATGGACTGGTAGTTCAACTGGCTCCTGACGAATTCGTCATCGTCACTCCAGAATTGCAAGACGGAATGACGCTGGAAGCCTTCGCACGCAAAGTGCGCGATGTGTTATCGCCTCCCTTCAAATCGGATGGCAAAGATGTGTATCTGCAAATGGGCATCGGCGTTGTGGCTTACCCCTTGCACGAAAATGATTGGAGCAATTTGTTGCGCCGTGCCCAGGCCGCCACTGACCAATCCACGGAAGAAATAGGCTACCGGCTATATTCGGCAGACCTTGATCGTGGTTTGGCACAGCGCTTTCAAATGCTCACTGATTTGCATCGGGCGTTGGAGCAAAACGAATTTGTATTGCACTTTCAGCCGCAACTCAATTTAAGAACCGGCATTGTCGTTGGCGTGGAAGCTCTGCTGCGTTGGCAAAACCCCAAGCTGGGCTTGGTTGGACCAGCACAATTTATCCCCCTTCTGGAAGAGGCAGGACTCATGCCCAAGGTAGGAGCCTGGGTTCTGCGTATGGCATGCCAGCAGGCAAAGGCATGGCAACTGGCCGGACATGCGCCCTTGCGCATGGCAGTCAATTTGTCGGCGCAACAATTTCGCTCCCCTGACTTGATCGCAATTGTTAGAAGGACGTTGGAAGAGACACAATTGGACGCCGAGTTTCTGGAACTGGAACTAACAGAAAGTCTCATTCTGGAGAGCGCCGAGCAAACCATCTCCATGATGCACCAGTTGAAAGCCCTAGGCATCACGCTGTCTTTAGACGACTTTGGCACAGGCTATTCATCACTTAGCTACTTGCAGCGCTACCCGGTCGATCGCATCAAAATAGACCAGTCTTTTGTACGCGATATGACTCAACACACTGGAAGCGCTGCTTTGGTTCGCAGCATCCTGGCGATGGCCGCCAGCCTAGGCTTGGAGACCATAGCCGAAGGCGTTGAAACAAAAGGGCAGCATGGATATTTGCGCAAGCAAATGTGCCAGGAGTCGCAGGGCTACTTGTACAGCCGCCCGGTACCACCGCAGGACATTGCGGCACTTCTCGTCAAGGGTGAATTTTTGCAGGCAGATGTCGATCCTCCAGCTGCGGAATCTGCACTGCTGATTGTGGATGACGAGCTTAACGTGTTGGCTGCTATGCGCCGAATATTTCGCAGGGAGCGCTGGCCGACTCTCACGACCTCCAGCACTGTCGAAGCGTTTGAGTTGCTCGCTGCACACGAAGTCGGTGTCATCATCTCGGATCAGCGCATGCCTAGCATGACAGGGACCGACTTCTTGCATGCCGTCAAAGAGATGTATCCCGATACCATTCGACTACTGCTAACTGGTTACGCCGACTTTAGCACTGTCATCAATGCAGTAAACCGCGGTGATTTGTTCAAAGTATTGAGCAAACCGATAGGTGATGCTGAATTGCGAGAAAGCGTGCATGAGGCATTCCGTCGATTCGACATATTTTCTGAAAATCGCAGACTCCTAAAGCGCGTGGAGGTTCTGGAGCGAATGGCACCGGTGCTAGTACACCAGCATGACGTCGATTCACCATGATACACATAGCTTTCCTCTGTGAACAACTCATGGTCCAAACGTTGACTACGTTTATATTCCGACCTAAATTGCCAGTACGGCACGCATGGGTGAATCAAACGACGTCAACTATCGCCAAGACTCAGTTTGGCAAATCGATTCTCCAATTGGTCGTGGGTCTGGCACTACTTATGCTGGTGATTGCTGGATATCTTTGGAATTCCCGGAATTCAACAATACCAGCACCCATGGAGTCGTTGACTCTTGCAACCAATACTTTCTATGCCGGCAGCTGCCCAATTTTCGTAGCACAGGAAAACGGCTATTTCACTCAGCAAGGACTCCAAGTCAATATTCTGCCCTTTACCAATGGAAAAGATGCACTGGCCGCCACTCTACAGGGTAAGGCCCAATTGGGTGTTTCGGCGGATATTCCCGTGGTGTTCTCCGTAATGCGGGGGCAACCTGTTAGCATCGTTGCAACTATTTTCAGCACGACCAAGGACTATGGAATAGTTGGCCGACTGGACAGGAACGTCACTACGCCTGCTAGCTTACGGGGAAAGCGAATCGGAGCTACGTTGGGAACTTCCGGGCACTTTGTGCTAGACGCCTTTTTGAACCGACAGAAAATGTCAGCCAGCGACGTGACCTTGGTGGACCTCAAGCCGGAGGAACTCGGCGCAGCCCTGATCAAGGGTGATGTGGATGCGGTTTCCACCTGGGAGCCGTTTGTGGATGTAATCAAACAGCAGGCTGGCGCAAACGGTGCCAACTTTTCCACAGATGGTGTCTATAACGCCACCTACAACCTCAGCGGTACGCGTGAATACACCGTCGATCACAAGGAAACAATTAAAAAGGTCTTGCGCGCACTGATCAGCGGTGCACAGTTCTGCCAGAACATGCCAGAGTTGGCCCAGCGCATTACTGCCAATGTCATGAAGATAGAAGCGACGAGTTTGAGGCCCTTGTGGCCCAGCTACCACTTCGACATCTCCCTTGACCAGAGCCTGTTGCTTGCACTGGAGGATGAAAGTCGTTGGGTGATCAAGAACAAGCTGGTTGCACCCAGTGGCATGCCCAACTACCTCAACAACATCGATCTGGACGGCATGCTTACGGTACAACCTGGCTCGGTAACGGTTATCCACTAGTTTCATTGTCACATTGATTGGAAGGAAACGCTGGAATGCAAATTTCCACGCGACTGCGACTCGCTGGACTGCTGAGCGCCGTTGTCATTGGCAGCGTCGCCATGGTTCTGTGGATAGCGACGCAACAAATCAGTCAGGAACTCGGAAAGAACGAGTCGGCAAGTCAGATCCTGCAAGCAGCCACTTCGGTGCGCTATCTGACAATGGAATATGTGTTGCACCACGAGGAGCGTACCCGCGTCCAATGGCAATGGAGTCAAGCCTCGCTGCTAAAGCTACTTACTAGCGTCAAGGGGTTCAGCGACGATCAGGAACTGGCCTCTATCCAGACCTTGCAACGAGCCCAGGAAGGGGTCAGCGACCTGTTTGGCCAATTGGTTGCCAACCAACAAGAGCGCCAGCTGGTCAAACAAAACAGCACTGTGCTGGATGAATTGGATTCTCGCCTGTCCGGTCAAATCGTCAATGAGACGCAGGCAATGATCGCCATTGCGCTGCGCTTGTCCGAGCGCAGCCGTATCGCCGTGCTCCAGGCCCAACAACGTGCTAGTCTAGCCGTTGCGACATCCGGCGGAGTGGTGCTGCTAGTCATTGGTGCAACCATATTGCTTCTCTTGCGCAGCGTGATTCGACCTCTGGTCAGTCTGCGCGATAGCATTTCGGTTGTGGGCGCCGGCAATCTCGGCCATCGGCTGGGTGTAACCGCGCGCGACGAAATTGGCGAGCTGGCACGCACCTTTGACGCCATGACCGCAAAGCTGCAAGGCACCACCGTCTCGCGCGATGAACTGGTGCAGTCGAACCACCAATTGCAGTTGGAGATTGCCGAGCGGCGACGCACCGAAGTTGCACTGCGGGAAAGCCAGGAGCGCAACATGGCTGTCGTAAGCACCGCACTCGACGGCATCATTTCGATAGACCATCAAGGGCATATCCTGGATTTCAATGCGGCCGCTGAACGCATTTTTGGCTACACGCGGCAGGCCGTTCTGGGCTCCGACATGGCAGACCTGCTCATCCCGGCAACACTGCGTGAACGCCATCGCCAAGGAATGGCGCATTACATGGTCACGGGCATAGGACCGGTGCTAGGTCAGCGCCAGGAGCTTACGGCGCTTCGTTCGGACGGCTCCGAGTTTCCCGTGGAATTGTCCATCACGCGCAGCGGCTCGGCGCATCCGCCTACCTTCACTGGCTTTGTGCGGGATATTAGCGAGCGCAGACAAAGCGAGCAGAAACTGCAGGCCCAACTGGGGCGGCTGAGCCTACTGCATCAGATCACCCGTGCCATCGGCGAACGGCAGGATCTGCCCAGTATATTCCAGGTAGTTGTGCGAAGCCTGGAGGAACAACTGCCCGTGGATTTCTGCTGCATGTGCCTGTATGAGCCCTCCAACAGCTGTCTGGTGGTTGTCAGCGTGGGGGTGCGCAGCGGCGCATTGGCGCAGGAGCTCGCCATGACGAACCAAGCTCGTGTGGGCATCGATGAAAATGGCTTGTCACGCTGTGTTCAGGGGGAATTGGTTTACGAGCCCGACATCCTCAATGTGGCGTTTCCCTTTCCCCAGCGTTTGGCGCGCGGTGCTCTGCGCTCTCTCGTCATTGCACCATTGCTGACGGAAAGCCGGGTGTTCGGTGTGCTGGTTTCTGCACGTCATGCGCCCAACGCCTTTAGCAGCGGCGAGTGCGAATTCCTGCTCCAACTCAGCGAGCATGTGGCGCTGGCTGCACACCAGTCGCAACTCTATGGAACGCTGCAGCAGGCATACGATGACCTGCGCCAGTCACAACAGGCGATGATGCAGCAGGAACGTCTGGGCGCACTCGGGCAGATGGCCAGCGGCATAGCACATGACATCAACAATGCCATTTCACCGGTGGCCCTGTATACGGAGTCGCTGTTGCAAAACGAGCCCAACCTGAGCGCCCGCACACGCAAGTACCTGGAGACCATGCAGCGCTCCATAGAGGACGTTGCGCAAACTGTGGCACGCATGGGGGAGTTCTATCGGCAGCGCGAATCACAGCTCACGCTGGCGCCGGTACAGCTGAACGTGTTGCTGCAACACGTAACTGACCTGACGCGCGCACGCTGGAGTGATATGCCGCAACAGCGCGGCGTTGTTATTGAATTGAAGCAGGAGCTTGCGCCCGATCTACCTATGGTCATGGGGATCGAAAGTGAAATTCGCGAGGCACTGGTGAACCTCTTTTTCAATGCAGTGGATGCGATGCCTGGAGGCGGCACGCTGACACTACGCACCAAGCTAGTAACCGACACCAATGCATTGCAATCGGTTCATCTTGAAGTTGTGGATACTGGTATGGGCATGGACGCAGATACACGCCAACGTTGCCTGGAGCCTTTTTTCACCACAAAAGGGGAACGCGGCACCGGCCTAGGGTTGGCCATGGTGTATGGCGTGATTGAGCGCCACAGCGCAGACATCGAAATTGAAAGCACGCCCGGCCGGGGAACGGCCATGAGATTGGTGTTTCCCATCCCTGTGACCATGGCCGAACCAAGCCCGGAACCGGCGCCTGGCGTAGTTCCATCAAATATGCGCATCCTGCTGGTGGACGACGACCCTATGCTACTGAAGTCGTTGCAAGATGCTTTGGCCACTGACGGCCACCACGTCAGCACCACCAATGGTGGTCAAGCGGGCATCGACGCCTTCCGCACGGCTCAGCAAGTGGGACGCCCGTTTTCCCTGGTGATTACTGACTTGGGCATGCCACACACCGATGGTCGCAAGGTGGCCGAGGTGGTAAAGCAACTCTCCCCCACTACCCCGGTCATATTGCTGACGGGCTGGGGACGTCGCCTGTTGTCCAGTGGCGAGCTTCCTCCGTACGTCGACGTTGTGCTCAGCAAACCACCGAAGTTGCGGGAACTACGCGACGCCTTTGTGCAGTGCTGCACCTCGAACACGAAGTAGCCCAAGGCTGCAAAAGGACACATGATGCAAGAAGTCTCCGATGTCAACATTCTGGTTGTGGATGACGAACGTGCTCAGATGCAGGCGCTGTGCGACACCTTGAAGGACCAAGGGTTTCGGACCATCGGTTTCACCAGCGGCCACCAGGCCCTGGATGCCTTGCGCACGGGCCGCTTCAGCCTGCTGTTGACGGATCTGATGATGCCGGAGCTGGATGGCATTGCGTTGCTGCAGGCGGCGCAACAGATCGACCCGCAACTGGTATGCGTCATCATGACCGGCAACGGCACCATCTCCACGGCAGTAGAAGCCATGCGCGTGGGAGCACTGGACTACATCCTCAAGCCATTCAAGCTCAGCGCCATCTTGCCAGTTTTGACGCGTGCCCTAGCAGTCCGCAAACTGCGCATAGAGAATGCGGCACTTACTCACAGCCTGCATGAGCACACTTTGGCACTGGAATCCGCCAATTCTGAGCTAGAGCGCGCCCGACGAGCAAAGGACCATTTCATGGCTACCATGAGCCACGAACTTCGCACTCCGTTAAACGCTATACTGGGTTTTGCAGAGATACTGCAGATGAAGCTCACCGGGCCTTTGAACCCGGAGCAGGAAGAGCATGTCGAGATCATTTGCTCAAGTGGTAAACATCTGCTCTCTCTGATCAATGATCTACTAGACCTCGCCCGCGTCGAATCCGGCAAAATCGAACTGAATCCCGAACCGGTGATGTGCCAAGCACTGCTGAAGGAAGTTGCCGCCGCAATGCAAGTGCTGGCTGTTGGCAAAGGCCTTGTGCTAGATGTCCATGTCCCGACGTCAGAAGTCCACCTCAATACGGACCGTCGAGCGCTGTTCCAGATCGTGATGAATCTGGCCAACAATGCCATTAAATACACACGCACGGGCTCAGTCACGCTGGATTTGAGCCAGGCGGTTGACGGCAGCCACGCGGCAGTCCGCATCAGCGTATCGGATACTGGTGTTGGCATCTCTGAACAAGACCAGGCAAGGTTGTTTTCCGCATTTACACAAGTCGGTGAGCACGGCAAGGGAACCGAAAGCACCGGACTGGGCCTGTACCTCTCTGGCGAACTCACCAAGCTACTGGGCGGACGCATTTCACTGAAAAGCGAAGTGGGATGCGGCAGCACCTTTACCTTGACGCTGCCTAATATGGCACATGGCCACGGTGTGTAACTCAGGACATCGAGGGAGCTAAGGTTAAGTTGCGATTCGATGTACGAGTGGCCACCGAAAAATGTCATCGACAGAAAGTTCGGACGGAGGGCACAGCAATGCAATTCGCAACTAAGTCATCGACGGTTCAGCTCCAATCGAATGACAGCTTGCTGGCGACGAAATATCGGATGCCTATGACCGCCATGGGCACACTGGCGCTGCTCGCCAGCAATCTGGCAAGCCAACTTGTACGGCACCTTCGAGCAAAGCTGATTCGGTGCCTCAGTCTCAGGAGTCGACCTGCGGCAGTCATTCAGTTCTTAGGTGCGTATGACCACTTCCCGCCCTACTCCGGTCATCCAAGGTGAACAAGAACCCTCATCATTCATTGGACCGAGCGGTTAGTGCTTGAACAATCGGAACGCTCGCCACAGCGCCAAGTCGTAGGCGATTTTCAACACTCCGCAGGCCACTAATGGAGCGGCAGCCCATCCCGACTGGAAGAGCCACCCTGCCAGCACCGGACTCAAGGCCGAAGCCAAACTGCGCGGCACCGCAGTGAAACTGGCAGCAGCAGCCCGTTCGTGGGGCTGAACGACCGACATCACGAAAGCACTGCGTGCAGGTACATCCATCGACGACACCAACGCACGAACCAGAAGCAAAACCAAGGCTAGCTCAAAGTAAGGTGCGAATGCAGCGCCGATAAGGCACAAACTCGCGGGGATGTGGGTAAAGACCATGGTGTTGACCAAGCCGATCCGCTTGGCTAGCTGGGGCGCGGCGAGCTGAGAAATTGCGCCAAGCAGCCCCGAGCCGAAAAAGTATGCTCCGGTTGCGGCCAGCGACAGCCCAAACCGTTGAAATAGCCAAAGCGACAGCAGCGAATTGAGGACCAATCCACCCGCAAATGAGTCCACTGAGAACAACGCTGCCAACTTGATCACCACAATGCGCGATTGATTAAGCGGCGCGGGCTTTTCTCCATGCGAATCGCCAGTGTTCGGAAGCGTCCCATATAGCCGCCAGACAGCCAGCCCGATGATTCCGTAGAGCATGAACATGCCGCGCAATGCCAGAAGCCTCTCAACGCCAGTAGCAGCCACTACCCGGTCCGGAATTCCAGATGCCAGCGAACCAATGGCTGCGCACAGCGCTCCCGTGAGCGCGTACCGCGCAAACAAATCGGTTCTGGCCGCGGAATCGGACGCGGCAGCCAACCTAGCATGCTCCAAAGGGAGAAAAATACTCACGTCACCAGAGCTTGGATTGAGCGTGCCCACAAATGCCACTAGCAACATCGGCCAAAACGCTTGAATGGATGCAAAGCCCAACCCGGTAGCTACCATAAGCAGGGCCGCTGCAACCATCAGAGCCTTGCCGGTCCAACGATGGCCCCAGGCTCCGATAGCAAGGGTCGCGCATGCCGATCCCAAAAGCGTCGCTGTAGCGATCGCGCCAACTTCAACGCCTCCAAATCCAATCGCCAGCAAATAGACAGGCAACAGCACGGCCACGAAGCCATCGGCAAAACCACGCAACGCGCGCGCGACAAATATTGGGGCGATGTCGACATCGGCCCCATGTGGAATCAGTTTCTTGAACAAATCGAGTGGTCCTTCAGGCCATTAGACCGTAGCGCGCATCATCACAGAAATCATTGGGGGGGCAGTCCCTACGGATCAAACTCGCCAGTGCCATTTTGTGTCGCGTCAAGCGCCGGTGCATGAAAATGTCGTGATGCAAGATTTGACCGCGACTTCGATGATCCCCAAACTGTGCAAGGGACTCAGGCGGCTGCACAGTCCACGAGAAGGTTGGTGTGCGCTCGTTGGAATGCAGCCCTCCTCTTGAGCTTTCGCCACCTGCCATGACCCAAATTCGAATCACCCACTTAACGGTCTATCACTACCGCAACGCTGTCAGCCAGAATCCGCATCGGCTGATGCTGCGTCCAAGAGAAAGTCGTGAACTGCAACTCACGTCGCACACCTTGAATGTGTCGCCCGACACGACGATAACGTGGGGTTCGAAAAACCGAGCTGACTGACTGGGTTTCGCGGCTAAGAACTGTGGCCACGATGATCCTCATCGATGTAGCCATGATAGTGATCATAGGTTATTGAATGAAAATGCCGTAGCATACGTTTCCGGTGGGTACCGTTGTTGTGAATGATGGCTTGCAGACAAGTACTCTGTACTGCTATGTGCCCGACTGGGAAGCTTTTGGGCAGGTGGACAAGGGGCGCCAGCGCTTAAGTGATTCGCCGTCAAGGTTCAGCCAGATTAAGCGCGGAGCGTGACGTTTTGACGACGAACTTTACAAAGCGAAACAAAGTATCCGGCATAAGTCAACCCGTCCAAAGAAAGCTGTTCACAATGGTTTGAATCCAGTCAACTACCGAAAGAGGCCCGCCATGCGCTTTGTATTGTCTGCAAACCGTCCAAATCGCAATACGGTCATGAGCCTATGGGCACTGGCCTTATCAACACTTGCGGCCTGTGGTGGCGGAAGCGGTACGTCAGATGCGCAGGATAGCGGCTCGACGGCGTCTGTTGCGGTGGCTGCTCAAGTCAGCATGGGCAACCAGCTAGTCACGCCCAGTTTCCACCGCCTGCCGTTGGCAACAACCCCTAGCGATGAAGATGCCGACGGCAGCAATAGATCACTCACGCACAGCCCCGTCAACATTTACACTCCACAGGATTTGAAGGATCTCGGAACCAAAGGGGTTACCGATGAGGATGTTTCGCGCTTTCAGCGCGAGCACGGCCTGGGCAGCGGGCAGGGGGGCGTCACACCCAACAGCACAACTACATCGTCGATTGTGTACACACCGGCCCAGATCCGAGCAGCCTACCAAATACCTAACTCAACAAACGCGAATTTAGGTGCGGGCCAGACTATCTACATAGTGGATGCCTATAGCCACCCAAAAGTCGTTCAGGATCTCACTTCCTTTAGCAAGCAGTTTGGCTTGCCAGTGTGCTCCCAGGCCTCGCTTTCCACATCGGCAAGTACCCTGCCTGCAGCATCAACCAATTCTTGCCAAATCTATGTACTGAGCATCAATAGCCAAGGCAATATGACCGGTAACTCTCCAGCCTACAACGCTGGATGGGCACAGGAAATTGCGCTGGATACGCAATGGGCGCATGCTATCGCGCCTTTGGCCAGGATCGTTCTCATTCAAGCGCCTTCTGCGTCACTCAACGATCTGGGAAACGCCATCAAGCTTGCAAACAAGTTCGGCAAGGGTACTGTCTCCATGAGCTTCGCGGCGGCAGAAGCTTCTTGGGTTACGAACAGTGCGTATTCCTCAGCGCTGTTTGGAACCGCGGGCATGGGGTACTTTGCCGCTACAGGGGATAGCGGCTACGCAGTTAACTGGCCGGCAATCGAGCCGGCCGTGACGGCAGTCGGTGGGACCTCCTTGAGCAGTTTCACCACGTCATCACGGCAAGAGAGTGTGTGGTCTGGCACGGGTGGGGGAGTCAGCAGCTATCTGGCAATGCCTGCGTACCAGAAGACGTTCGCTTCCATTCCCGGTGACACGAGCTTTAGGGCCTCAGCGGATGTGTCCATGGTGGCGGATCCCTACACAGGTGTCTACGTTGCATTTACCGCTGCAACATCATCTACAACGTATTGGTATGCCTTTGGTGGTACGAGCTTGAGTACTCCGATTTGGGCTGCATTGACAACTGTGGCGAACGCAAATCGTGCATTGTCGGGCAAGACTACACTGGGAGATTCCCACAGCTTGCTCTACTCGACGCTGGCGTCTGGAAGCTACGTAACTTATTTCAACGATGTCGCCTCCGGTAGCAACGGAACGTGCACAGCCTGTTTTGCAAATGCGCTGTACGACGTTCCGACTGGCTTAGGAACGCCTAATTCCACGGCGATAGTCTCCGCCCTTGCTGCCTATTGATGTAGGCAGCAAGGGGGCTTTTCGCAGTAAGCGTCGCTACATGAGAGTCCTGTATGCAAGACACAATCGAAGCCGCGAAGATCCCCGAACTGCTCAAGGTGCCCAAGCGGTTGCATTATTCTCTGGAAGTGATGCTGGTGTGCACCCAATGGTTGCAGCGTGGGGTGGGCTTACGCTAGTTCTCGAACGAATGTACGGATGCCATGGCCAAGGTTTGCTTCTTCATTTTGCGCCCTCACAGAGTTGGCTCCTCATATGCAAGTCACGGACCATGATTGGACGTATTCTTCGTTACCCTCAGTCAAGTCTGGTAGCAATGCAGAGTGGACTTTTGGAGGATGACCATTCAGGCGTAACGCTTGGCGACGGCTTGTGGAATTTCTTCGCGCCATGGCAAGGCATCAACAACCGTGGACAGAATTTCCAGATTTTTGTCCCACCCGGCATCGTCACCCGTCGTAAACATCAACATGACATTGCTTCGAGGCGCCCCCACGCGTTGCCACTGCAATGGACCGGCCATGGATTGAATGCGCCAATCCCACCCGATGGAAATGGCTGGCATCGTGGTACTGATCCACTCCGTGTAGCCCGAAATATCCGTTTCCTGGCCGCAGTCCACTTTGCCGATTCTGTGTTCCATATCCAACCCGGACACAAGATGCCTCATGGGCGTGGAGAGCAACTCATCGATCGACAAGTGAACCAATCCGTCCAATGAAACTCGCATAATGAGGGTCAGGGCAATACCGGTAAAAATGTTAAAAGGGTTACTGTGATGTGGCCCCCAATATACCGCTTTAGGTCTGCCATGGAAATCATTTGCATAAGCAAGACTGAGAAATCAGCCCAGAAGTCCTAGCACCGCCGCACGCACTGTTGCAGCTGTTTTGTTGGCGGTTTTCAGCTTGAGCACCGCGTTCTTGATGTGGAAATTCACTGTATTTTCGGAAACCACCAATATGTCCGAGATTTCAGATGAAGTCTTGCCGTCGGCTGTCCATTTCAAAACTTCGATCTCCCGGCTGGTCAGGTGGGGATGGCTTTCGGCATTTTGACGGCCCACAAAGATGCGTGACAAGGTCAGATGCGCGATGTGGGCTAACCAACGCATTTTGACCTCTTGAGCTGCGAGTTCTGCCTTAGACAGTGGTTCGCCAGAGCGTGCTAGGCTCAGCATACCGAAACCGCCCCTTACATCCAGCGTGGACTGCGCCCAACCGATACGCAATCCAAAAGACTGCGCCTCGTCCCACAGCTTTTGGACTGAAGCAAACACCTGATCGGACCACACGAGCGGAGTCTGGCTACGGCGCCCGTGCAATACGGTCGGGTCGACCGACACATAGTCTTCCTCTTCATATCGGCGTTGCCAAGTTGGACTGTAATTGTTCAAAACAATGGTCTTGGGACTGGTGAAATGCAAGGGGATACGCAAACCGTAAGCACAGTAAGTAAACCCCAGCACCCGAGCGGAAGCCTCTACCTTGCGAAACACTTCGTGCTCATCTTGAGCATCCGCCACCGTGCTGAAAAGTTCCTCTTGCCAGCTTTTCATTATGTTCCCTCAACCTGCAATTGCGTAGAAATTCAGCTGTCTATACGGTCAGTAGCATATACAAATTGCCGCTAATTTGCATGAAGCTTTCATTCTTTACACTGTGAGAGGCACACTGCCGAATTACCCTGCTGCAATCACGAAGACAACCTACCAAAGTTGGTAGTTTCGGATGCGGGCGCCAGCCCCTTTAATCGAAACAACGGCTTTCAAGGGACTGCGATGCAATTCATTTTCGGTGACTCCACGGCTCTGCCCCCTGACCTGTTGGTCGATATGGCGCGCTACCGCCACAAGGTATTTGTCAGAAAGTTGGGCTGGCAGTTGCAGTGCCAAGACTCCCTGGAATATGACCAGTTCGACCGTGCAGATACCGTCTACGTGGTTGCCCAGAATGAGGCAGCTGAAGTCATAGGAACGGCACGTCTGTTACCCACTACGCGCCCTTATCTGCTCGGTGACGTTTTTCCGCAACTCCTGCATGGAGCACCACCGCCATCCTCTCCGGAAGTCTGGGAGCTTTCGCGTTTTGCCGCTGTGGACTTCTCCGGTGGAACAGGTTCGGCCCTGGACCAGTTCTCTTCGCCCATTATGCTCAATTTGCTGCGCACCGCCATGGAATGCGCGGCGGCCCGTGGCGCCAAACGCTTCATTACCGTTTCGCCTCTTGGTATCGAGCGCTTGCTGCGTCGACTGGGAATTCGAGCACACCGCATTGCGCCCCCGGTCATTGTGGATGGCCACCCCATCTTCGCCTGCTCCATCGCCTTTGACTCGGAATAGCGCAATGCCGACCCCGCTCCCTTTGCAAACGGTGGTTGCGCATACGGGCCATGTGACGGTTGCACGGCGCCAACAGCTTTTGCACCAGCGACCCGTCACGGTCTGGCTGACAGGCTTGAGCGGCGCAGGCAAATCCACGCTCGCCTACGAAATGGAGCAGCGTCTGCATGATCAGGGCCTGTCAAGCTTTGTCTTGGATGGGGACAATCTGCGCAACAACCTGAATCGCGATCTGGGCTTTACTCCAGAGGAGCGACAGGAAAACATTCGCCGCGTCGCCGAAGTGGCCGCCCTGATGAACGATGCAGGACTTATCGTCTTTACCGCGCTGATTTCGCCCTGCCTTGCCGATCGGGCCATGGCCCGCTGCATCATTGGTAGCGCTCGCTTTATTGAAGTCCATATCAGTACCGCTCTCAAAGTCTGTGAAGACAGAGATCCGAAGGGCCTGTATAACAAGGCCCGTTCGGGGCTGATCCCCATGTTCACAGGAATTTCCGCACCCTACGAGCCACCAGATGAACCGCATATACGCGTGGATGCGGGCCAGTGTAGCGTGTCCGAGGCGGCAGCGCAGATACTTGACTATCTGCAGCAGCAGAGCGTGCTAGCTTGAGCGACGCCATGTCAGTCGAGCCTCCAAACATGCAGGCCTACGATCTGTTTAACGGAGATGCCGATGGAATCTGCGCATCGCACCAGCTCCGCATGGCACTAGCGTGCGACAGTCAATGGCTGACTTGCGTCAAACGCGACATTGCCCTATTTCAAAAGTTGCCCACGAATGTGGCCCTAAGCGTCACGGCCCTGGATATTTCCTTTGACCGCAATGAAGTGGGGTTGCGACAGGTATTGGGGTCTAGGGGGCGCGTACGCTACTTTGACCACCATGCAGAAGAAAAGAGGTTCGCCCATCCGCAGTTGAACTTCTACATCGTCTGCACTCGAGACAAGTTGCCAGCTTTGGCCGTTCGCCTGGCGCGGAATAGTGGCTGCTCGGCGAGCAACAGCAGTGCTCGCGACCAGTTGGGACGCATGCTGTACTACAACGCATACGGAGTAACCACAACAGACTTGAATATCCATTCGGTGGACCTGTATCGGTTGGTCCATCGCTTCGAAGATCCCCGGGACTTCTTCGTCCGCTCCTCTAAATTTGGCCACCTTCGCGAAGGCTTCGCAGAAGACCATCAACTGCCCAACGCACTTGCGTCTTTTGCACAAACAGTCTTGGCTCACGTGTACGTGCTTCCGGATACAGGCTGGACAAGGCTTCTGTCTGGCACCCTACCCAACCAATTGACGAGTACGGACAGTAGCAAGTCATTCGCGGTGCTGCCCACTTGCTCCAACGACACCTATGTGGTCAGCGTACGAACTGGTGCAGCTATACGCGCCCGCACGAACCTCTATTGCCATAGGCGGCGGTCGCCATGCGGCTGGAGGCATCGACCACATGCCCGCGTCCGACTTAGGGCGAGTCATTGCCGACTTCTATCAATATCTCTCGGGAGTTTGCTTATGAGTACTTCCCCACTCAACACTGCGCGACCACGCCCGCTTTTAATGATTCCGCTGCGTCGTTGTGGTAGCCATGCTTTGCGTCTGCGGCTGAATTTCAACCCGGACTTCTATTCGCCATACCCCCTGCATATTGTGGATTTCATTCCCATGTTGCCTCTTTACGGCGATCTGGCGGACGATCGCAACTACTTCAATCTGGTGATCGACGTGGTTGGGCTGCAAGCGGCTAGCATGGTGAAGTGGGCCGGTGTGGAGCTCACTCCCGAGGACATCTTCGGATCGATTCGCAACCAGCCCCGCAGCGTGCATCGCATCGTCTGGGAAATGCTGCTGCGTGCAGGTGAGCAGCGTGGCGCGCGTATCGTGATGGATAAGTCGCTCGACAGTGTGCACTTTGCGCTCGATTTGATGGACCTATTTCCCGATTTCCTTTTTCTGAACGTTGTGCGCGATCCACGCGCGCAAGTGGCATCCATGAACCGTGCCATCATCCACGACTTCGACTCCACCCTGAATGCAATGGCGTGGGTGCGCGCACCGCGTCGGCCAGACCCTGGCAAAGGAACACCCTGAGCGGGTTCTGACCATACGCTACGAAGACTTTCTTACCGATCAGGAGCAGATTTTGCGCAAGATATGTCAGTTCATCGGTATGGACTTCTTGCCGCAAATGCTCGATGTTGCAGGTTCGGCAGAAGCTCAGCAGCTTTCCAGAATGTCGGACTTGTGGGCCTCCAACTGCTTTGCCCCGATTCCTGCCAACAAGGACAAGTTCAAGACGCAACTGAGCATGCGCGAGATTGAAGTGATCGAAACGCTGACTCTTCCCTACATGCAGCAATACGGGTATGAACGCATGACCGATGCCAGCGCCGAAATACTGGATTCGGCCGACATGGCCGACTGTGTCCAGCGTTCCGAGCTAAACCGGACAAAGGCATGGCAGCAGCTCGCGCAAAGCAATCCGAACGACTACGCAGCACGCCGTGTTCGTGCTGATTATCTGGAACGCGTCCGTTCCAGCCGCGAAACGGCGGCACTTCTACTGCAAACCAATAGCTAAGCGTCCATAAGGAGGAGCAATGCGCATCTTGAATTTGAAATTGGGTGTTCGATTGGGGGCGGCTTTTGGCATTCTGTTGCTAATCACGGTTTTCATCGCCATGTTGGGAATAACGAGCATCGTGGCGCTGAAGAAGAACAACGAAAACATCTCAACTACAGAACTCAAGCGGCAGGATCTGGTGCAGCGCTGGCTTGCTGACGTCCAGGCGAATTGGCTTCGTACCGAGGCCACATTGAAATCAAGCAACCCGGAATACGTTGCCCGTTTGAACAAGGACATCCGTGCCTTGGTGGAAATCCAGAGCAAACGCATGGATGAAGCTGGTACCTCCATGCACGACGGCAAGGAGAAAGAGCTGTATAACCAAGCAATTTCCGCAAGAAACATATACCGAACTAAACGGGCGGAACTCGTCAAGCTGAAAGAATCCGGGCAGGATGTAACCGTGCAAGTTGATGCAGACTTGGCCTTAGCTTACAAAAACTATGAAGGTATTCTGACGCAGTTGATGGAGCTCTTAGATCAGGGAGTTAGCCAGAATCTCACAGAAATTCAGCAACAAGCCGATACAAGCTTGTTGCTGGTATCCATGGGTACGGCTGCGTCCATCCTGTTGGGGGTCTTCCTGGCCTGGTGGACAACCCGTTCCATCACGGGGCCGATACGGCAGGCCGTGGATGCCACGACTGCCATCGCTGATGGTAATTTAGGCATTCACATCCCACCGGGCTCCAATGACGAGCCTGGCCATTTACTGGAGGCCCTGGCGGCAATGCGGACCAAACTGGCCGTGATCGTGGCCGATGTACGCCGCGGCGCGGAAACTGTCTCCACGGCCAGCATTCAAATTGCCCAAGGCAACAGCGACCTGTCGAGTAGAACCGAAAGCCAAGCCAGTGCGCTTGAACAGACGGCGGCCTCCATGGAGGAATTGGGCTCAACTGTGCATCAGAATGCTGAGAATGCCAAACTGGCCAACCAATTGGCGATGAAAGCCAGCAAGATTGCGGAACAAGGCGGGAACGCGGTGGCCGAAGTGGTCACCACTATGCAAGACATAAACGACAGCTCGCGCAAGATTTCTGAAATCATTAGCGTGATCGACGGCATTGCGTTTCAGACTAATATTCTGGCCTTGAACGCAGCCGTTGAAGCCGCTAGGGCGGGAGAGCAGGGACGGGGATTTGCCGTGGTTGCTAGCGAAGTACGCAGCCTGGCAGGACGTTCGGCTGCCGCAGCCAAGGAAATCAAGGAGCTGATCTCGGCCAGTGTGGAGCAGGTCGATCAAGGCTCGGCCCTGGTTGACAAGGCTGGTGTCACCATGACGGAAGTGGTGAATTCCATTCGTCACGTCACCGACATCATGGCTGAGATAAGCGCGGCCAGCAGTGAGCAATCTTCAGGGGTCTCACAAGTCGGCGAAGCCGTTACCCAGATGGACCAGTCCACCCAGCAAAATGCTGCCATGGTCGAGGAAATGGCCGCCGCCGCCAGCAGCATGAAGAGCCAAGCTCAAAGTTTGGTGGAGACAGTTGCCGTATTCAATCTGGGGGAAGAAAATCAGCTACGCGCAATGCCGTCACATTTAACGCCCCCGACACTCGCCTCAAGAAACCATGTTGCCCAAGTGTCCAAACCCAATCTGCGTGTGATTGATGGTGCGACTTCTCGTACAGTGGAAGGCAAGTCACGAATTGGCACGTAGTCTTTATTAGCCGTCCTCTGAAGTTCTGGTGAGATGGCAAAGCTTGGGCCAGTATTGATGGTCATCACCGGATGCCAGCCTTGCGTACGGTTGCCTGCGCGAACTACCCCACAGTAAGCCGGTACATGAGGTAGCGTCATTAAAAGTCGGTGCATGCTTGGCCACAACTGTATGCTCCCGTCGCTACTACACAGCTTGGGGGAACGTGCGCGCACTACGATAGAAATCTGTCTCAACCCAACTGCCGAATGTTGACGAGTTCGCCGTCGGTAATAAAATTTACCGCGAGCCAAGCCTGCTACCTGCAGTAGGTCCGCCAATCTATATTGCTGCCTCAATCCAGCAATTAGACGCGCCTTATCGGCGCAACTGGTCTCTTCGATCAGATCAAGGCTTGCAATTCTTTTAAGTACGCGCCCTTCGCGTGTAGTCGCCCGTTCTCTTTTCGCAAGGCCTGCGCCGAATCGGGAGAGCGCTCGATTTGGTGGGGTGGATCATGCAACCTGAGTAGTCGTAGCCTTGTTCGACGGGAAATCTTTGTACCAATGGGCAAAGTCGTCATGCAGCACGCTGTCTACGACGCGCACTCGGACTGCAATAGCAGGTGAGCACTTGCCGGATCCATTCTCATCTGTTGTGACTTATAAACGCAGTGAGCGCAATGCGCAGAAGGTCAGTGTAGCTGCACATCTGATGGATCAGGAATGGTGCTTTCCGGTAAGACCAGTGCGATCGAACATTGTGACCTCGGATTTGCCCATAGCGGCTTTCAATTTGGTTTTTCGCGCTAAGCGCGGGCAAATGAGAATGACGTGACATCGCTCCTGAATTGTGTCGCGCCCAGCTCTGCGATTACGCGGCCTTTTTCCAAGGGCAGATGAACTGTCCCGGCGGCCAAACCAGGTCCGCAGCCTACCAGTTCTATAGGCTTGCCACCTGATCGCCAGACCATTTGAGCAATTTTTTCGGCCCGATCCCGCTTCCGCAACTAGTCCTTGATTCAGGCATGCACTACCTGGAGCCTTTGGTTGTCGAAAAAGTTGACAATCGCCCGTCGAACTTACAATGTGTTGTACCGCCCCTTCGTCGCCACATCATGCTAGCTCAATGATTTTGTTAGGTAAAACCGGCCATTTAATTTGGTGGCCTAAATTTTGCTTTGTTTGCAGATCGGCAATATTAATCTGTGATTTTCGGATATGTCGCGGCGTTGGCCTGCAAGAATCACGTTGACCTCCTCGGATAACTGTTAGGGACGTATATATGATCAATCAACAAGAAAATGCTTCAACAGATGATGTTGAAGTCTTGCCGACATTAAAAGTCAATCAGGGACGACGTCGGCTCGGAACCGCTGGTACCGCCGTTCTACTTACGTTGCCAGGGCGTTCGGCAGTAGCTGGCTGGGGAACGTGCACAGGCTCTGAACTGGCTTCGGGTAATCTTTCTCGCACTGGCACGGTCAACCCCTGCGGCTGCAGCCCTGGGTTCTGGTGGAATAACAACGGAGTCGCGCTTTGGACCTCTTCACCCACGCTCTACATCAACTATCCCAGAACTGCGAAATTCAACGACGTATTTGGTGTACCTTTTTACACTGACTCCAATGTAAAGTTGCAGGATGTTGGGCCCAGCACCAAGAACCCGAATAAATTCGGCGCAGCCGACAACACCGGCATGCATGCAGTTGCTGCTTTGCTGAATGCGCAGTTTTACGGTGCACGGTATCCGGTTTTGGGAATGCAGACAGCCGCCGCAGTTATTTCTGCATTCAAAGCAGCCTGTGTGGACAAGAACTCTCTTGCGGCATTTGTCAGTAGAGTTGATATTTATGGAAAGACAGCCGACCTCTGGTGCAACGGAAGCCCCGAGAGCTAGGTTTTATTGATTCGTGTTCGACGCCGCAAATGCATTGAGATTGCGCCCTGGAGTGCTCTGGAGAGAGCTACAAAGATGGCGTGGCGGTGTGCGTGCCTGAAACCTGCGAGAACCATATTCTTCCACCTGGATTTTAGGGGATGATGGAATCGCCGAGCCGTGTCTTGGTACGTGATCAAGACAGTATTGTTGAGAAGCCGCCCGACTATTTAG
>NZ_JBXAMW010000032.1:0-22228 GCF_058801025.1 Rhodoferax sp. GW822-FHT04A08 | reverse complement strand
ATTGTCTACATTGGGTACAAATAGTGTGCAAGTCGCAAAAGAAGCCAGAATTGCCTAGTTGATTTGCATCAATTCCGAGGGGAAATCGAATGTTGCGCCACTGGTCGTTGGCCATTCTTGGCTTGCTTTTCTCGCTCTGCGTGCAAGGCCGTGAATTGCAGGCGGTCGGCACGACCTTTACCGGCATTTTTGAACAGGACCAGAAAGGCAACTTCGTCGGCCTGGGAGTTGAGCTGATCCGCACCTTGTGCGGCATGCAGGGCGACACCGTCAAATTCAAGATCGAACCCTGGACCCGTGCACAGGAGACCGTGGCCAGCGGCGCCGGGGACATTCTGCTTGGCCCCTACCTGACGCCAGAGCGCGAAAAGCGTTTCGCCTTCATGGATCAGCCTTTTTATGAAGACAACATGGTCTTCTTCGTGAATGCCAGCTCCGACCACCGCTGGGATGGCAGCTACACCTCGCTGATCGGCAAGCGCATCGTCACCATCCGGGGTTGGGCCTATGGCGAGCAGTTTGATCGCGAGCTCCCCAATCTCAATGTGGAAGTCACATCCACGATTGAAGGCGCCATGCTCATGCTGGCGGCCAACCGCATGGACTATCTGGCGGTCAATGAGCGCAATGCGTACCGGGAATCCATCAAGCCCGACATCCGCCCGGCGGTGGCAAAAATCGCCCCGCCCATAGGCGTTCAATACGGATACATCGCTTTCCAAAGAGACCCACAGCGTATGGAGCTGCTGGCCAAATACAACATGGCCTTCAAGAAGCTGATCAGTAGCGGACAGTTTGCCGCCATGGCTGCCAAATATGCAGGCCTTGTAAAAATCCCGCCCAAAGACAAAACGAAATTCAAATGACCCCGCAGCGACGGTCGCTCAGATGTTGCGCATCCAGTCAGCGGTCTGGAAAAAGGACGCATTCAACCGCTCACGCAGCAGCGGATGCACCTGCACTTCAGCCATGGCCTGGTCCATGCAAGCCAGCCACTGGTCGCGCTCCAGAATCCCGATCTTGAAGGGCATGTGCCGCATGCGCAGACGCGGATGGCCAAAACGCTCCACGTAGTGTTGCGGCCCACCCATCCAGCCACACAAAAACCAGTTGAGTTTTTCCCGCGCAGAAGCCAGATCCGGACCATGCACGGCACGCAGTGCGGCATAACCCGGCTCCAGATCCATCAAGTCATAAAAGCGTTCCACCAGTGCATGGATTGCTGACTCTCCACCGATCAGCTCAAAGGCACTGGTGCCCGGGGTTTGTTCGTCGTCGCTATCGCTCATTGGGCGGCTCTTCGCAAGGTTTCCACAACAGGGCGACGCAACACATCGCGCAACCCCCACCAACCGGCCGCCAGCGCCAGGGCAGCGCCACATAGCGCGCCGCCCAGTGGCAACCACAGACTGACCGTCCATTCGAAATCAAACACGTAGCGTGCCAGGGCCCAACCCACTGCATTGGCCACCAGGGATGCCAGAAAGCCCGCCAACAAGCCCACACCGGCAAGCTCGGCACGCTGCACGCTGCGCAGAAGGCCCGCTTGCGCCCCCACGGCACGCATCACCGCGTATTCCTGCGCACGCTCCTCACGCGTGGCACTCACTGCCGCAAACAGCACCACCAGGCCTGCGGCCAGGGTGAAGCCGAACAGGAATTCCACGGCACGAATGACCTGATCCAGCACGCGCTGCACCTGATTCAAGGTGATCGTCATGTCCACCGCCGTGATGTTGGGGAACTGGCGCACCAGCGCATTGTCAAACCCTGCACTCGCAGGCGCCCTGAATGCGGTCATATAGGTGCCGGGTACGTCCGGCATGGCGCTGACCGTGAACATCACGTAGAAATTGGCCCGCATGGAGCCCCAATCCACCTTGCGTAGCGAGGTGATGCGCGCTTCGCGCTGCACACCGCCAATGTCGTAACGCAGGCGGTCTCCCATCTTCAGGTTCAGGGTCTTGGCGATCCCTTCGTCCACGCTGATAGAGTCGCGTTCCTCGGCCTTCCAGGCGCCCGCGATGATTTCATTGTGGGGCGGCTGCACGGCGCTGTAGGACAGATTGAACTCGCGGTCCACCAGACGCTTGGCACGATCGTCCACATAGTCCTCGGGACCGACCTTGCGGTCATTGATGGCCACCAAACGTCCGCGGATCATGGGGTACCAGTCGAACTGTGCCACTCCGGACTGGGTCAAGGCCTGCCGGAAGCTATCGCCCTGGTCCGGCATGATGTTGATGACAAAGCGGTTGGGCGCATCCGGCGGTGTGGACTTGCGCCAGCTGCCGATCAGGTCGGTACGCAGCAACACCAGTAACAGCAGCGCCAGCATTCCCACCGACAGTGCACTCACCTGGACCACGGCAAATGCAGGCCGCGCTGCAATCTGTCGCGTGGCCAGCACCAGCCAGCGCGGCGCGGTCTGCTCATTCACACTGCGACGCAGCAGCTTGACTGCCAGCCAGCTCAAGAGCGCAAACACCAGCACGGCCGCTGCAAAGCCACCCACGGCAATCAAGCCCAGTTGCAGGTCGCTGCTCACCACCAGCAGCAGCGTGGCAAAGCCCGTCACACCCAAGGTCAATACACCGACCGACACGGGACGCAGATTGCCCACATCGCGTCGGATCACCCGCAGCGGCGGCACCTGCGCCAGCTGCAGCACGGGCGGAAGGCCAAAGGCAAACAGCAGGGTCAGCCCCATGCCCAAGCCCAGCACAGCCGGCCACGGTGTGGCTGCGGGCAAGGCGGATTGCACTAGTCCGGCCATGAGTGCAACAAACAGGTAATGGATGGCATAGCCCAGCAGCACACCGAGCGCGCTGGAGAACAACCCGATCAATGCGAACTCCAAGGTGTAGGCCGAAGCCATGGCACGCTGGCTCAGACCCAGCACCCGCAACATGGCGCAGTCATCCAGGTGCTTGGCCGCAAATGCCCGCGCCGCCAGAGCCACCGCCACCGCGCTCAACAGCGCCGCCAGCAGTGCCACCAGACTCAGGAACTTCTCAGCGCGGTCCAGTGTCTGGCTCATCTCCGGGCGTCCGGTTTGAACCGACTCAATGCGCACGCCATGGATGCCGCGCCCGGCAGCCTTGGCACCGTTTTTCACCTCGACGTCGGCCCAGTCCACGAAGGCCTTGACCTGCGCCTCCTCTCCGGCTACAGCCAGCCGGTAATTCAATCGGCTCGCGGGCTGGATCAGGCCGGTCGCGGCAACGTCATCGCTGCGAATCATCACGCGCGGTGAGAAATTCATGAAGCCCACGCCACGGTCCGGCTCCACCGCGATGACTCCGGCAATCGTAAAGCGGCTGTCTCCCAGCAACAAGGTGTCGCCTGTGGTGAGTGACAAGGAGTCCAGCAACGAAGGGTCCACCCAGGCCTGGCCCGTCAGCGGAATGCCGCTTGCCGGAACTTCCATGCCGGGCGCGCCACCACGCAACAGCAGCCTGCCGCGCAAGGGGTACCCGGGCTCCACCACCTTGAGCGCGACCAGTTTGGTGGCCCCGCCTTTGGCGTCTTCCGCCCGCGCCATGGTGGGGAACCCCAGCGTAGTTACGGTGCGCAGGCCCAGCTCACGTGCCTTGGCCAGAAATGCTTCGGGTGTGGCGTTGTCGCTGGCGATCACGGCATCACCGCCCAGCAGTTGTCGTGCGTCACGCTGCAGCCCGCCCTTGAGTCGGTCCGCAAAAAAACCCACGGCCGATAAGGCCGCCACAGCCAGTGTTACCGCCACGATCAGCAGGCGCAAATCACCGCTGCGCACGTCCCGCCACAGCGTGCGCCAACCCAGACTCCAGAAAGATTGCTTCATGGCGCTACCTTAGCGCATGTGGGTGAAGGCGGCGTGCAGACGCCGCGCAATCCCCTTCAGTGCAGGCGTACACCCTGCTTTTCCAGCTCCGCCTGCACATCCTTCAAACGCACTTCCGCCGTGGTCTGGCCATTGCGGATGGACACTGCGGCGGCCGCACCGGCGCCCTGCCCGGTGACGGTGCAGGCCATCATGTTGCGCATGGCGGCATGGGACACCATGTCACCAGCCACGCATCTTCCTGCCACCAACAGGTTGTCCACCTCCAGCGGCACCATGCAACCGTAAGGCACTTCGAAATAACGGCCGGTGCTGGGCAGTATCAGCACCGCATAGCCATCAATGAACTCGGGGAAGATGCCGATGGAGTCGTCGAACTTGGCCTGGTTGCGCACATCCTGTCCGGTCAGGTTGTAGCGGCCGATGATCTTGCGCGAGTCGCGCACACCCAGGGTCATGGCGAAGTTGCGCAGCTTGGCTTTCTCGAACCCGGGGACCACGTTCTTGAGAGCAGCCAGCGCGTGCAATGCTTCCTCGCGCCCCTGCATTTCGGCACGGGTAAGGTCCATCACGTCGGTGGGATCAAAACCATACATGTGGGCCAGGTTGAGGTTGTTGGCTTCACCGGCTTCGGTCAGCGAGGACCATGAACCACCCAGGTTGGTGCTGTCCTGCGGGATCACGCCCATTGCGCGGGCCTGGTCGAACTCCTTGTCCAGGTAAGGACTGCGCAGCTCGTTTTCCTTGCCGGTGGTCTCCTGTTCCCAGGTGCGGCTCCAGTCGGCATAGGTTGCGGGCTGGGCCTCGGTGTATCGCAGGAAGCGATCCTTGTCGACACCGGAGGCATTGAACACCGTGGTCATGCCCAGCATTTTGTCCTTGGGCGTCTTGCGGTAGCTGGCACCTGCCAGATGGGCAATGTCTGCGTCACCCGTGCAGTCGATGATGCGCTGCGCCAGCACCACCTGACGGCCGGACTTGCTCTCCGTCACTATGCCCTTGAGGCAATTGCTGCCCTCTTCAAAGATCACGTCGACCGCATAGCAATGCAGGATAGGGCGTACGCCGGCCTCGCGCACCAGATGGTCGGCAACCACCTTGAAGAAATCGGCGTCCAGACACTCGCTGTCGTTGTAGGGCCACTTGACGGTGCCACCCATGGCTGCAGCCCGGCGCTCCATCTCGATGCCAATGCCTTCGGATTCGATGGTGCCTTCGTAGCGGTACCACGCCAAAGTTTCCATGCCCACCGTCGTGATGGCACCACCAAAGCAACCAAAGCGCTCCAGCAACACCACATCGGCACCCGCACGGCGCGCGGCCAGTGCCGCCGAAAGCCCCGCCGGACCGGCGCCAACAACCAGCACTTCACAGGTGGTCAATATGGGCAAGGCCTTGGGTGGTTCGATGTAGACGCCTTGCGCGGCATCCATCTCTCCGGCGGTGGGCGGAGTGTGCTGGAGCACCTCGCCCTCGTCGGTGCTCTTGCGGGTAAAGGTCAGGCGCTTGCCCGCCCAGCGGCTGATCATGCGGCCTACGCGGCCGCTGTATTTCTCTTCATCCGACATGGTGGTTCCAGTGTGAGCGGGCGCCAGAGCGCCCGATTCGCGTCAAAAGGAAGCGCGAATCTTCACACAAAACCATCCATGGCTTACTGGTTTTTCTTGGCTATTTCGTTACCGACGTATCCGCCACCAATGGCGCCCAGAATGGTTGCCAGCGTCTTGCCGTCACCGCTGCCAACCTGGTTGCCCAGGACACCACCCACCACCGCACCCACGCCAATGCCCACGGCACTGTTCTTGGCTGCGGGTTTGGCCGGCGCTGGCGCGGGAGCAGGCGATGCGGTGTTTGTCGGTGCGTTGCTGGTGGCGACCTGTTGCGCATCATGGTGCGTATGTTTGGCCGCTGTCGTTTCCGGAGCTAACGCCGGTGTTGGCTTGGCCATTGCGGCAGTCGCTTCTGGAGGTGCAATGGCCTCGCTATGCTGATCCCCAACCGATCCGCGGGACATGGGCAACACGCCGGTGATGGCTGCGATGCCCAGCAAACTGAACAATGTCAGCGCAACTGCGGCTACTGCTACCAAGGGGTGAATACGACGCAAACTGTTTTGAAAACTCATGGGCTACCTCGTCAACTAATTGTGCTGACCCCAGTATGCCCAGGAAGTCAGCCCCATGGGGGTAGCGAATGGTGAACCACCTGTTTCAGTTGTAAACAGGTGTAAGACCTCGGGGTTGGCGTAAGCGCTCAGTCGCCTGTGGGCGATATGCGGAACGTCTTGATGCGGCTGTGGGCGCGCAGGAAGCGCGCGAGCGACGCAAATTTATCCGAGCCCGACGTGCGGATCACCATGCGGTATTCAAAGTCGTCGCCGCTGTCAGAGACGCGGTAGCTGATGTTGGCAATGGTGAACCCGTGCGCGTGCAGCATGCTACGCACTTCCTCTTCTTCCATCGCGTCATTGCGACCAAAGCTGAGAAAGTGCTGCGCATAGTGGTGAGAGGGTATGCGTGCCTCAATCACGCGGAACAGCGACAACACTCCGACGGTAAGAATCGTGGCCACGATGGCCGGGAAATAGAACCCGATACCTATGAGCACGCCCAGGGCCGATGTGATCCAGATGGAGGCGGCCGTGGTCAAGCCGCGCACGCTCAGTCCTTCCTTGAAGATCACGCCCGCGCCCAGAAAACCGATGCCGGTCATGATGCCCTGCGCCATGCGCGTGGGATCGGTACGGAAGGCATCCATGGATGCACCAGCCGGCAGCCATTTGGCCTGATACAGGGTGACCAGCATCAGCAGGCTGGAAGCCAGGCAAACCAGTGTGTGCGTTCTGAACCCTGCAGGGCGTCCGTGGTAACTACGCTCCAATCCAATGACACCACCCACCGCCATGGCACCGATCAGGTGCAATGTCATCGTCGCCAAGTCTTGATCCATATCTGTAACAAATCTGAAATATTTAATCGCTATTGTGTGTTGAAAATTGCTACCGTGTGTAAACTGATTGACACGGAACTGACATTTTTTAACGCCACACTCCCCTGGCAACTTTTAAGGAACCGTTATGCACCCATCCAAATTGACTTCATTGGCTATCGCTGTTGTGGCGGTATGCAGCACCCAGGCTGCCATGGCCCAATCTGCACAACTCGTTGCGGCTGCCAAGGCCGAAGGCCAGTTGACCGTGATTGCCCTGGCGCGCAGCTGGTGTGGCTATGGCCCCATCATCGATGCCTTCAAGGCGAAGTACGGCATCAAGGTCAATGAACTCAATCCGGATGCAGGTTCCGGCGACGAAATCGAAGCCATCAAGGCCAACAAGGACAACAAGGGCCCACAAGCCCCCGACACCATCGACGTCGGTCTGTCCTTCGGCCCCTCGGCCAAGGCCGCAGGCCTGATCCAGCCCTACAAGGTGTCCACCTGGGCCAGCATCCCTGACAGCGCCAAGGACCCTGAAGGCTACTGGTACGGTGACTACTACGGCGTGCTGGCATTCCAGGTCAACTCCGACATGGTCAAGCCCCCAGCCGACTGGTCCGATCTGCTCAAGCCCGAATACAAGAACGCAGTGGCACTGGCTGGTGACCCCCGCGCTTCCAACCAAGCCATCCAGGGCGTGTATGCCGCTGGCCTGAGCGGCACCAACGGCGATGCCTCCAAGGCCGCCGCTGCCGGTCTGAAGTTCTTCGCCGACCTCAACAAGAGCGGCAACTTCGTGCCCGTGATCGGCAAGGCCGCCTCGCTGGCACAAGGCACAACCCCCATCATCATCAGCTGGGACTACAACGCCCTGGCCGACCGCGATAAGCTCAACGGCAACCCCAAGGTTGACGTGGTCGTTCCCAAGAGCGGCGTGGTTGCCGGTGTGTATGTGCAGGCCATCAGCGCCTACGCTCCCCACCCCAATGCAGCCAAGCTGTGGATGGAATACCTGTATTCCGACGAAGGTCAGCAAGGGCTGCTCAACGGCTACTGCCACCCCATCCGTTTCAACGACCTGATTGCCAAGAACAAGTTCACCAAGGCTTCTCTTGACAAGCTGCCTCCTGCTGCGGGCTATGCCAAGGCTGCATTCCCCACACTGGATCAGCAAAACGCAGCCAAGGAAGTCATCACCAAGCAATGGGATGCTGTCGTGGGCGCTGCGGTCAAGTAATTTGCCGGGCTGACTACCGCCATCGGGCGTGACCTTCAACGGTCATGCCCGATTTTGTTTGCGGTCGGCCCGATGCTTGCTTCACCGTGGAATATGCGTTTCTGCTGAACGGAACCTCACCCGATGGCCACTCACCTTCTTCCCAACAAGAAACCCGCCAACCTGAATCTCTTGGGTGTGGTGCCTTTCTTTGTGTTCGCCTTGCTGTTCCTGCTGCTGCCCACGGCTTACCTGATGGTGGGCGCGTTCCAGGACGCCGCAGGCAACTTCACCTTGGACAATCTGCGCGGTCTGTTTGAAGCCAACGTGCTGGATGCCTACTGGATCAGTTTCAAGATCAGCGTGGCCTCCTCAGTTGCCGGCGGACTGCTGGGCTTTCTGCTGGCCTGGGCCGCCGTGCTGGGCAAGCTGCCCGACTGGATACGGCCCACGCTGATGACCTTTTCCGGCGTAGCGTCCAACTTCGCCGGTGTGCCGCTTGCCTTTGCCTTTCTAGCCACACTGGGCCGCATGGGCCTGGTCACCGTGCTGCTGCGCACCTATTGCGACATCAATATCTACTCTACCGGTTTCAGCATCCTGAGCTTTCTGGGGCTGACCATTACCTATTTGTATTTCCAGATTCCGCTGATGGTGCTGATCGTCACGCCGGCGCTGGAAGGCCTCAAGAAGGAGTGGCGTGAAGCCTGCGACTGTCTGGGTGGCACCACCGTTCAATACTGGCGCTATGTCGCCATGCCGGTGCTGTGGCCCAGCATTCTGGGTGCCATGCTGCTGCTGTTTGCCAACGCCTTCGGCGCGGTGGCAACCGCCTATGCACTGACCGGCAGCTCGCTCAATATTGTTCCCATCCTGCTCTATGCACAGATTCGGGGCGACGTGCTGCACAACCCCAACCTGGGCTATGCGATGGCGCTGGGCATGATCATCATCACCGGCCTGGCCAATGCCGGCTACATGGTGCTGCGCAGCAAGACCGACCGGAGGAGCGCATGAAAAAAGAATCCCGTCTGGGCGCATGGATAGCGATGGCCGTGGGCGCCACGTATTTCCTGCTGCCACTGATTGCCACCTTTGAATTCAGCCTGCGCATGAAGCGCGGCCAGTACAGCTTTGAAGCCTACAAGGTGGTCTTTGAAGACCCGCAGTTCCAGGCCACATTTGGCTACTCCATCGTGATGGCGATTGCCACTATTCTGGTCGGCGCGCTGCTGGTCGTGCCCACTGCGTATTGGGTGCACCTGCGCATGCCCAAACTGCGTCCGCTGGTGGAATTCATCACGCTGCTGCCGCTGGTGATACCGGCCATCGTGATCGTGTTCGGTTACCTGCGCATGTACAACAGCAGTTCGCTCATCCCGCTGACCGGCAGCGAGCGCGCCACGGACTTCCTGCTGGTATGCAGCTACGTCACCTTGTCGCTACCGTATATGTACCGCTCGGTGGACACGGGCTTGCGCACGATTGACGTACGCACGCTCACCGAGGCCGCGGAAGTGCTGGGTGCCAAGCGCGCCACCATTTTGCTGCGCGTGATATTTCCCAACATCACATCGGCCATCCTGTCCGGCGCCTTCCTGACCTTTGCCGTGGTGATTGGTGAATTCACCATGGCCAGTCTGCTGGACCGCCCGGCCTTTGGCCCTTATCTGCAACTCATTGGAGCCAACCGCGCTTACGAACCGTCCGCGCTGGCGGTCATCGCCTTCATCGTGACCTGGGCCTCCATGGGGCTCATCAATGTGTTCGGCAGCAACAAGCACGCACGCCCAACCCGCTAATTGAACCGAGAGATTGACGCAATGGCATTCCTGGAAATTTCGAACATCCAAAAACGCTTTGGCGACCACACCGCCGTACACGACTTCTCCATCTCCATCGACAAGGGAGAGTTCATCACCTTCCTGGGCCCGTCGGGATGCGGCAAGACCACCATCCTGCGCATGCTCGCCGGATTCGAGTCGCCCTCGGTCGGAAGCATTGTGTTTGACGGCAAGGACGTCACCCATGTGCCGACCAACCAGCGCAACGTCGGCATGGTGTTCCAGTCATACGCACTGTTCCCCAACATGACGGTGGCCGAGAACATCGGCTTTGGTCTGAAGGTGGCCAATGCCAGCAAGAGCGAGATCGATGCACGCGTCAAGGAGATGCTCAAGCTGATCAAGCTGGATGCGCTGGCAGACCGCTACCCCTGGCAGATGTCGGGTGGCCAGCAGCAGCGTGTGGCCCTGGCCCGTGCCATTGCCAACAAGCCCAAGGTACTGCTGCTCGACGAGCCTCTGTCCGCACTCGATGCCAAGATCCGCATTTCCCTGCGCGAAGAAATCCGCGAACTGCAACGCGAGCTCAACATCACCACCGTGTTTGTGACACATGACCAGGAAGAGGCCTTGTCCATCTCGGACCGCATCGTGGTGCTGAGCGAAGGTCGTGTCGAACAGATTGGCAGGCCCTCGGAGATCTACAACTTCCCGCGCACTCGCTTTGTGGCCTCGTTCATCGGCACGCTCAACCAGCTGTCCGGCGAGGTGGTGGATACCGCCAAGGGAGAAATCCGCGTGGGCGGTTTGACGCTGGTGACATCCAACCCGCTGGACAACCTGAAGAACGGCCAGAAATGCACCCTGGCCATACGCCCGGAAGCCATCACCCTGGACGAAGGCGGCAGCGGCAAGAATGCAGTGCAGACGGTGGTGGACGACGTGGGCTTTCTGGGCTCCATCGTGCGCATCCGCACGCACCTGGGTAATGAGGTCCTGTCCATGGACGTATTCAACGACCCCAACCAGAAGTTGCCTGCACGCGGCGACAAGGTGACGCTGAGTTTCGCTTTCGAGAATCTGCTGGTACTTGCGTAACGCCATGGCGCCCTGAGCGCGCCTGTGAATCGGTTGGTGTGACAGCGTCATAACGCTGTCACACCAACATCCGACACTATTCATATGAAAGCGCATATGAACACAGAGTCGGGCGAAGTAAACGGCTGGATGCTATCCAGCGAAGACCGCGCAAGCCAGATCGTCAGCCTTGTCAATGCGCAAGGTTTTCAAACCATTGAGTCTCTGGCAGCACGCTTTGGCGTCAGCACGCAGACGATCCGCAGGGATGTCAACGCACTGTGTGACAAAGGAGTCTGCAGGCGCCGCCATGGCGGCATCGACCTGCTGCCCGAAGGCGAGAACGTTGCCTACTTGGCGCGGCGTGTATTGAATCAAGAGGCCAAGGCCGCCATCGCCCGCTGTGTGGCGAGCATGGTGCCTGATGGCGCTTCGCTGTTCTTCGGGATTGGCACCACACCGGAGCAATGTGCCCATGCGCTGGCAGACCGCCCACGGCTGCGGGTGATGACCAACAACCTCAACGTGGCAGCGGCACTGGTGCGCAACACCAGTTGCGAAATCACCATTGCGGGCGGGCGCCTGCGCAACCTGGACAACGATGTGGTGGCCGGCGAGGCCCACACCTTCTTCTCGCACTACCACGTGGACATCGGCATCTTCGGCGTCGGTGGCGTGGCCGAAGACGGCAGCCTGCTCGACTTCAGCCCGGACGAGGTGCACATGCGCCAGCAGCTCGTCAAGCATTGCAGACAACGCTTTCTGGTGTTGGACCACACCAAATTCGGTCGCGCAGCCACGGTACGCGGCGGCCACATCACCGAAGTCAGCCATGTGTTCACCGACCAGCCGGTGCCCGATGCCATCGCCGACATGCTGCAACAGGCCCATGTTCATTTGAGCATTGCCAATGGCGATTCCCCCGTTTCACTTACCCCCCTCTGAAGGAGAACCTTGTCATGAAACCACACCACTTTCAACGCCTGGCCATGGCCGGCGCATTGGCTCTGACTGCGCTGTTCACCAGCACCGCAGCACAGGCCCAGCAACGCGCCATCTGCTACAACTGCCCGCCCGAATGGGCCGATTGGGGCACCCAGCTCAAGACCATCCAAGCTCGCCTGGGTATCCAGGTGCCGTCGGACAACAAGAACTCCGGACAGTCCATCGCCGCCATGATTGCCGAGAAGGCCAACCCGGTAAATGACGTGGTCTACCTGGGTGGCATTGCGGCCGACCCGGCGCGTGACGCCGGTGTGCTCATGCCCTACAAGCCCAAGGGCTGGGACAAGATCCCCGCCAGCCTGAAAGACCCGGAAGGCTATTGGTTCACCATCCACTCCGGCACCCTGGGCCTGTTCGTCAACACGGCAGCACTGGGTGGCAAACCCGTGCCGCAAAGCTGGGCCGACCTGCTCAAGCCCGAATACAAAGGCATGGTGGGCTATCTGGACCCCACCTCCGCTGCCGTGGGTCAACTGGGTGTGATGGCCGTCAACCTGGCCTTGGGCGGAACCTATGACAACCTGGACCCCGGCATCAAGTACTTCCAGGCGCTCCTGAAGAACCAGCCCATTGTTCCCAAGCAGACATCCTATGCGCGCGTCATCTCCGGTGAAATCCCGATCCTCGTCGACTACGACTTCAACGCCTACCGCGGCCAGTACACCGACAAGGCATCCACCCGCTTTGTGATTCCCAGGGAAGGAACCGTGGTGTTCCCCTACGTCATGGGCCTGACCAAGAACGCCCCCAACGCCGACAACGGCCGCAAGGTGCTGGACTTCGTGCTCTCGGCTGAAAGCCAGACTTTGTGGGGCAACGCCTATCTGCGCCCGGTGTTTCCGGAGCACCTTTCGGCTGAAGCGAAGGCCCGCTTCCTGCCGGACAGCGAGTACGCACGCGCCAAGCCGGTGGACCTGAAGAAGCTCGCAGCGGCGCAAGCCAAGATCATCGAGCGCTACAAGAACGAAGTGCAGTAAGACGCGTGTGCGCCCGGAAAGTCTGAACCCATGATTCTTCTGCTTCCCGCGGCAGTGTTCTTCACTGCCTTCTTCCTCCTACCCATGGCGCGACTGGCGCTTGTGGGCGGCAGCGGCACCCTGGGTTGGTCGGCCTATGGCGCGTTGATCACCAATGCCAGCTACTTCAAGGCGCTGCTGTCCACCCTGGGCCTGGCGCTGGTCACCACCCTGCTCACCCTGGTGATCAGCACCATTGCCGGTGTGTTCCTGCAGCGCCACAAGTTCCGCGGCAACGCCACGCTGGTTTCCATGCTGACGCTGCCGCTGGCGTTTCCCGGTGTGGTGATTGGCTTCATGGTCATTCTGCTGGCCGGGCGCCAGGGGTTGATCGGCCAGATCAGCCAGGCCATGGGTGCCGACAAGCTGGTGTTTGCCTACTCCATGACCGGCCTGCTCATGGGCTATGTGTACTTCTCGATTCCGCGCACCATACTGACCGTGATGGCCGCCACCGAGAAGCTGGATGCCCGCATAGAAGAGGCCGCCCGCTCGCTGGGCGCCAACAGCTGGCAGGTCGTGCGGGATGTCATCGTGCCGGGCCTGTCACCGGCGCTGATCTCTGCCGGTGCCATCTGCTTTGCCACCGCCATGGGCGCATTCGGCACGGCGTTCACACTGGCCACCAACATCAACGTATTGCCCATGGTGATCTACACCGAGTTCACCATGTCCGCCAACATTGCCATGGCCTCGGCACTGAGCTTCATGCTGGGCGCCATCACTTGGCTGGTACTGGCCCTGGCGCGCTCGGCCGCTGGCTCCGGCGTTGCCGCAGCAGGTTGAGAGGACGCCGCATGCAAACCAAAAAATTCCTGTTCGTGCTGCAGCTGGTGTTCACGCTGCTGGTGTGCGCCTTTCTCATCGTGCCCGTGGTGCTGTCCATGCTGGCCGGGGTAACGACCAACTACATCGCAGGCCTGCAAAGCGGGCTCACCACACGCTGGCTGTTCGAGGTGTGGGATGGCTACCGCGACACCCTGTTCCGCTCCATCGGCATCGCGCTGGCCTGTCTGGTCATCACCCTGCTGCTGGGTGTTCCGGCCGCTTATGCACTGGCACGCATGCGCAACCGCCTGGCCCGCTGGGTGGAAGAATTGCTGGTGCTTCCAGTGGCCGTGCCCGGCCTGGCCACGGCGCTGGCGCTGATTGCCACCTATGGCGGCTGGGGCAGCTTTCGCACATCGTGGGTCTTCATCCTGATCGGCCATGTGCTGTTCACCTTGCCGTTCATGGTGCGTTCAGTGCTGGCGGTGCTGCTGGCCATTGACCTCAAGACACTGGAAGAAGGCGCGGCCTCCTTGGGCGCCAGTTTTCGCCAGCGCTTCTTTGACCTGGTGCTGCCCAACTGCCGCAACGGCATCCTGGCTGGTGCACTGATGGTGGTGACCTTGTCGATGGGCGAGTTCAACATGACCTGGCTGCTGCACACTCCGCTCACCAAGACCTTGCCGGTGGGATTGGCCGATGCGTACGCCTCGTTGCGACTCGAAATCGGCAGTGCCTACACCCTGATTTTCTTTCTGATGATTGTTCCCCTGCTGTGGGCCATGCAAACCCTTGCGCGCCCCACCAAGCGCCGCTTTGACGACACGTCCCCCACCGACACCTCACTGAACCGCACCCGATGAACACGCCCGCGCTCCCTCCCCTATCGATAGAACTCAAGGTCTGTGCCAAGACCTTTGCCAACGGCACCCGTGTGCTGGAACCGCTGGACCTGCACATCGCAGCTGGCGAGACCGTGGTCCTGCTGGGCCCATCCGGTTGTGGCAAGACCACCACCCTGCGCCTGATTGCCGGGCTGGAACAGCCCGATGCCGGTGGCCGGGTGCTGTTTGATGGCACCGATGTCACCGCGCAAGGCATTGAAAAACGCAACGTGGGCATGGTGTTCCAGTCCTACGCCCTGTTTCCCAACATGAGCGTGGCCGACAACATCGGCTATGGCTTGCGCATCCGCAAGACACCACCCGCACAGCTGCGCGCGCGCGTGCAGGAGATGCTGGACCTGATGCGCATCAGTGCGCTGGCGGACCGGTCCATCGACCAGCTCTCCGGCGGCCAGCGCCAGCGCGTGGCCCTGGCCCGTGCACTGGCAGTGCGCCCGCGCGCGCTGTTGCTGGACGAGCCGCTGACGGCCCTGGACGCCCAGCTGCGCGAGACCCTGCGCGTGGAGATCAACATGCTGCTGCGCAACCTGGGCATCACCACGGTGTACGTCACCCACGACCAGAGCGAGGCCATGGCCCTGGGTGACCGCATCATCGTCATGTCCCACGGCCGCGTGGAGCAGGCCGGTACACCGCGCGCCATCTACCAGAAGCCGGCCTCACCCTTTGTGGCCGACTTCATAGGCACCATGAACCGCGTGCAGGGCCGCTACGACCCGGAAGGTTTTGCCTGCACCGGTGGCTTGCTGCGCTGGCAAGGTGGCCCAACGCCAGCGAAGGAAATGATGTTCCGCCCCGAGGATGTGCAACTCACAAGCTCCGACGCGCAACCGGACCTGCACGGCACGGTGGCCGCGGCCTTCTTTCTGGGTGACCGCACGCGCCTGATCGTCAACGTGGGCGCCACAGCGCCCCTGGTCATGGATGGTCCCGCACGCTGTGATGCGCAGGTGGGGCAAGAGGTCGGATTGCGCGTGGACCCGCATGGTCTGCTGCCAGTGCAGGAGAACGCAGCATGCTGATTGCCCACATCAGTGACACCCACATCAAGACGCCTGGCAAGAAGGCCTATGGCCGGGTGGATACCGCGCAGATGCTGCAACGCTGCGTGCAACACCTGCTGCAACTGCGGCCGCAGCCGGATCTGGTGGTGCTGACCGGTGACCTGGTGGACCTAGGGCAGTCCGAGGAATACGCCTACCTGCAGCAGTTGCTCTCTCCGCTGCACCTTCCGCTGGTCGTGGTGCCGGGCAACCACGATGCGCGTGACGCCATGCGCCAAGCCTTTGCCCACCACCGCTATCTGCCTGCGACGGGGTTTCTGCAGTTCAGCCTGGACGACGCCTACCCCTTGCGCATCATCGGGCTCGATACGCTGGTGCCATTTGAGGGACGCGGTGAGCTGTGTGCCGAGCGACTCGCGTGGCTGGAAACCACGCTGGCACAGGCACCGGAGCAACCCACGTTGGTCCTGATGCACCACCCGCCGTTCCTCACCGGCATTGCCCATATGGACGCCCTGGGTCTCACGGGTCGGGAAGCGTTTGCCTCCATCCTGGCGCGCTACCCGCAGGTGCAGGCCGTTCTATGCGGGCACCTGCATCGCCACATCCATACCCGGGTGGGCGGCCACAGCGCCATGACTGCGCCCAGTCCGGCCCACCAGGTGGTGCTGGACCTGGATCCGCAAGGGCCCAGCCAGTTCTGCATGGAGCCACCCGGCTACCTGCTGCACCGCTGGCTGGACGGGCAGTTCCTCAGCCACAGCGTGGTACTGGGAGAACACGAAGGCCCCTACCCGTTCCACGATGCCAGCGGGCAACTCATAGACGAGTAGCCCCGCTGCGCCCGTCTCAGGATGCGCTGACCCAGGCGGAACGGTAGTCGCGTGCGTACTGTTCCAGCGTGCCGGGCGCGCGGCCCAGAATGGTATGCACCGCATCGGTGGTGCGCTCGGAATAGCCTGCCTTGAAGTAGCTCAGGATCAGCAGCAGAAACTCGGCATAGAGCTTGGGCAAGCCGGCTTGCAGCAGGCCGTTTAGCAGCACTTCAGGAGGAATGTCTTCGTAGGTGATGGTGCGGCCAGTGGCGGCAGACAGTATCTTGGCCACTTCGTCATGGTCCAGCGCCACGCTGCCGGTCAGGTCGAAGTCGCGGTTGTTGAAATCGTCCTTGCTCAGCAACTGGGCTGCCACGGCGGCAATGTCACGTGCGTCAATGAAACTGCCCTTGGAAGCGCCCAGCGGCAGGAAGATCTTGCCGTGCTCCAGAATGCCCTGGATCCAGAAAGTATTGAAGTTCTGCATGAACCAGTTGGGGCGGATGATGTTGTACGTCAGGCCCGAGTTCTGCAGATGCACTTCGGCCTTGCGCAGCGGTGCAGACTCGTCGGCATTGGCACCCATGGCGGTCATCAGCACCAACTTCTGCACACCTTGGGCCTTGGCTGCGTCAATGGCGGGATCGAGCAGCTCGTCATGGTTGGTATAGCCGGGAGGGCACAGCAAGAAGACCTTGCTCACACCGGCAAATGCCTGGGCCAGACCTTCGCCGCTCACCAGATTCAGATGCACGTCGCGCGCCGCGTCCTTCACTGCCTTGCTGGTGGCTTTGCGCACATCGTGCCCCTGTGCGATGAGCAGCTTGACCAGCTCAGTACCTACGGTGCCGTTTGCACCGATGACAAGTGTTTTAGCCATGAGACATTCCTCGTGTAGTGGTTGATGGCCTGATGATCCGCGCAACCGTCTGAACTTGAAATGGACAAAAATACACTTTTCATGTCCAATCGTACAAAACCTCTTTAATCCCAACGTGTTCCATGGACCTTTTGACCGACCTCTTTCGCCAGGCGGGTCTGCGCCGCAGACTGCTCAACCAGCGCCGCATACGGCCGCACACGGCACTGCAGTTTCCCTGTGACCGCAGCGTGGGATTGCATGTGGTCACCGACGGCACCATCTACCTGCATGCCCCTTCGATGGCGGAGCCCATACGGCTGGAAGCGGGGGACATCGCCGTCATGGCGCGCGGGTGTACGCACAGCATCAGCGCGGACGCCAGCCTGCAGGACGCCAAGGTGGTGGCGCTGGCCGATACCTGGCAGATGGCGAGCTTGCAGCCGGCAACAAAGGCGATTCCCAACGCTGTCATCAGCGGTGCCTACCAGTTCTGGCACACGCCGCTACACCCGCTCTTTCAGGAAATGCCCGCCTGGTTCGTGCTGCGTGCCAAGGACGGCCCCTGCTCCAGCGCGCTGACGCACAGCATGCAACTGCTGGAGCAGGAAATATCCCTGCACGAACTGGGTAGCGAGTCCATCGTCTACGGCTTGCTGGACGTGATCTTCGTGCTGCTGATGCGCGAGATCGTGGCACGCCAAAGCCGGGCACAGCCCGGCTGGAGCCACTCCATCCAAGACCCACAGGTGCTTCGCGCCGTACAGGCCATGCATGCGGATTGCGCACACCAATGGACGCTGGAAGAGCTGGCGGCCCGAGCCGGGCTCTCACGCACCAGCCTGGCCGAGCGCTTTCGCAAGAGCATGGGCAACACCCCGCTGAACTACCTGCGCACGGTGCGCATGCAAAAAGCCATGAGTGTGCTGAGCGGTTCAGAACGCTCGCTGGAACAGATTGCGCAGGAAGTCGGCTACCAGGACGCGTTCAGTTTCTCCAAGGTCTTCAAGCGCACCGTGGGTGTGGCGCCGCGCGAGTTCCGTCGGCAGGACACGCAGGACAAGGGCCTGGCGTGGCGGATTGGCTGAAGCTCAAAAACCCAGCAACGAACGCTTGGCCTGGATCTGCAGATTCCTGTAGTCCAGGTTGTTGTCGTCACAGTACTTGATGGCAAACGCCACCAGGCCGCCCATGCTGTCGATGGCAAACTTCTGCTTGATGTTGCTCTTGTGCTGGTCAATGGTGCGCGGCTCTATCACCTTGGGGCTGTCCAGGTGGTTGTACTCGCGCGCAATTTCCTTGGAGGTCAGGCCCTTGGCCACATAGGGCATCAGGCGCTCCTCGCTGGGCGTGAGGCGCGGCAGGCGGCTCCAGCGGTCCAGCTCCTGGGGCAGCTCGGGCGGAAAATAGGTCATGCCTTCAAACGCTGCCTCTATGGCCTTCACATATTCGCGCGCATCCGACTCCTTGTACAGGAACGCCTTGGCGCCCGCCTTGAAGGCCTCCACCATGTAGTGCCCCTGCATGTTGGCGGTGATGAGCACGCAGCGTGAAGGAACGCCCTGCATCTGCAACTCCCGGATCACGTCGATGCCATTGCGCGAGCTGCCGTTGAATATGAGATCCGTCACCACCACGTCCGGACGCAAGGCCGCGGCTTTGGCCAAGCCTTCATCCGGGCTGCAGGCTTCACCCACCACGTGGAAACCTTCGCCATAGGCCTGGATCATGGCCACCACTCCCTGGCGCACCACCGGATGGTCATCGAGAACAAGAATCGTGACTTTCTGTCGCATGCTTCCTCCTCATTGCATTTGTTGCAGACCGGTGGACAGATAGGTCTGTCCACGCAGCGCACGGTCTATGGCCAATTCCACTTCGTGCGCAGGGTCCTGCTTGAGCACATAAGCGCGGGCACCGGCAGCGAGCGCGGAACGTACGTATTCCGGATCGTCAAACATGGTCCAGAACACCACCGGGATGTCGGGGTGACGCTCCAGAATGGAGCGCGCGGTCTGTGGGCCCGTGGAACCCTGCACGCGCATGCTGATGATCACCACATCCGGGGCCAGTTGTGCGACCAGCTCCAGCGCTTCCTGGTGCTCGCTGGTTTCACCTACGACCTCAAAGTCGGCCAGGGCATCCAGCAGAGTGCGCGAACTCGCGCGCGATATGGCGTGCACGTCGACCAGCAACAGGCGCACCGGTGTGGCGTCGTGGTCAGAGGGCGAAATGGCTTTCATGCTGGGTATCTCTTACAAATGGGTATGCGGGATGAAAGCGGTGACGCGGGTCATGCCCGATGTGCTGTGGAATTCGAACTCCCCACCATGACGCTCGATGCGTTCGCGCATGTTGAGTAGACCAATGCCGCTCTTGCCCTTGGTAGCTGAAACGGGAGCGCCCACACCGTCATCCTGGATGCGCATCCACAGGCCTGCGTTGTCGACTTCGATGGAAATATTCACCTGCCGGGCCTGCGCATGCTTTTCGATGTTGCGCGTGGCTTCCTGGAAGGAGCGGTACAGATCGCTCTCCACATCCTTCGGCAGCTTCGGGATGTCGCCCACGTACACATCCACACGGATGCCGGTGCGGTCACCAAATTCCCGGCTCTCCTGGACCACGGTCACCCCCAGGCCGGCATCGTCGAGCATGGCCGAGCGCAGCTTGTGCGCCATCTCGCGCACATAACGCATGACCTCCTGGAGCCGGGTCACGCCGCCGCCCAGCGTCTCGTCGGCCTTCTGGACGTCGCCCCGCTGCAGCTGCAGGCGCGCCGTTTCGAAAGTGAACTTGGTAGCCACCAGCCACTGGCTCACGCCGTCGTGCAGATCGCGCGCCACCCGGGTGCGTTCGGCCTCCTGCGACTCCACCACCTGCTGTGCCATGTGCCTGAGTTTCTGGTTGGCCTGGCGTTGCTCGTGGATATTGAAGGTGAGGCCACCAGCCGCCACCACGAACAGCGACGCCAGCGCAATCAGCACGATGCGGTCGCTGGTACGCTGAATCGTCTGGTCGGTCTGCTTCTCAATGAAGGAACGCACTTCGCGCATGTAATCCAGATACAGGCCGGTGCCTATCATCAGGTCGCACTCGGGCACATATTCCACATAGCCGAGCTTGGCCTCGATCTGCCCGGTGGAAGGCCGGTGCCAGACGTAGTCCACAAAGCGATCGTCCGAGCGCGAGGCCTTGAGCAACTGCTGGATGATGTAGTTGCCTGCCGCGTCCTTGAATTCCCACAGGCTCTTGCCCTCGATGTCGGGCAAGCGTGGATGCATGACGTTGGTGCCATCCATGGCATAGACGAAGAAGTAGTTGTCGTCGGCCGAATCGCCAAAGTCCATGTGCCGCAGCAGTTCCTTGCCTTCACGACTGAGCTTGTAGGGGGTGTTGGTGGGCGCGCAATAGTGCGCCATGACTTTGCCGCCGGCCTGCACGAAGTGCTTGAGCTCGTCCTTGCGTGCCTGCAGCACGATGGCTTGCACGGCCACCACCTGGTTCCTCTGCATCTCGGTGATCAGGTCACGCACCATCCACACCACCCACACCACCGCCAGCAGCAGCGGCAGACTGGCCAGCAGGATCACCACCAGGCGCAGGCGCAGCTGGGCCGTTCTCTTGGTGGCAATCGGGCTATTGGACATGCGTGGGGCTCCCTGGACGGGGTCTATCGTAATCGCCCCACCCTCCCCAGCTAATGAACCGAGATACGGATCACACCCCGCTCACGCGGGGATAAACGCCAGAGCGCCCCGGATGCGAGAGCACCCATTGCCAGAGCTGGATATCGCGCGCCCTGAACGCTCCGGCGCAGGACAGCAGATAGTAGCGCCACATGCGGCGAAAACGCTCGCCCAACCGGTCAGCAAAACGGGGCCAGGACGCTTCGAAATTCGCATGCCAGGCCATCAAGGTGCGGTCGTAGTCCGCGCCGAAGTTGTGCAGGTCTTCCACCACAAAGCGCAGTTCGCAGGCCTTGCCGATCTGGGCGATGGTGGGCAGCTCGCCATTGGGAAAGATGTATTTGTGGATCCAGGGATCGGTGCCATGCCCATGTTCATTGCGGCCTATGGTGTGCAACAGGAAGAGTCCGTCGGGCGCCAGGCAACGCTTGACCATGTCCATGTACGTGGCGTAGTTTTTCTGACCCACGTGCTCGAACATGCCCAGGCTGACAATGCAGTCGAATTTTTCATTCAAGGCGCGATAGTCCTGCAGCCGGAACTCCACCGGCAGGCCCTCACACAGGCGCCGCCCCAGTTCCACCTGTTCGGCGGATACCGTAACGCCCACACACCGCACACCATGGCGCTCGGCCGCATAGCGCATGAAGCTGCCCCAGCCACAGCCGATGTCCAGCACCCGCATGCCACGCTGCAAGCCCAGCTTGCGACACACCATCTCGAGCTTGTGCTCCTGCGCTGTCTGCAGATCCTGGGCGCCGCTTTGCCAATAGGCGCAGGTATAGGTCATGCGACGGTCCAGCATGGCCGCATAGAAGTCGTTGCCCAGGTCGTAGTGCGCGCGTCCCACCTGCCACGCACGCGCTTCGCTCTGCAAATTGAACCAGCGCGCCCGCAGATGGTGCAACAGCATGGTGCTGGGGTGTACCTTGGCAGACAGATTGGCGCGCAACAACCGGTCAAAGAGCACATCCAGCTGCTCGCAATCCCACAAACCGTCCATGTAGGCCTCACCCAGACCCAGGCTGCCTTGTGCCAGCACCCGCTCGGCCAGACCGGGCTTGATCCTGCACACATCCCAGGGCCTTTGGCCTTCCAGGCGGATGTCTGCCTGATTCAACAAGTCCGCGAGAAAGCGATGCTCGCGGGAGTCGGGCATCTGCTGCGAAGTTTGTAAAGCATCGACCGGTGTGGAACGCATGGCCTCTTGACTACAAAATGCTGAAGCGATCTATTAAAAGGCAATAGCAGTATTGATACCAATAGAAAATTTCTGCGCGGTCATAGCATTCGCGCCGGACACAGACCGGCCGCGCCGTCCCCTGTCGAGGAA
>NZ_JBXAMW010000031.1:0-22516 GCF_058801025.1 Rhodoferax sp. GW822-FHT04A08 | reverse complement strand
GGGAACTCCAAGCAGAGTGGCACAGGCTTGGTTGTAGTGCGTAACAAGGTGCCTGGAATTGACAACGAATGTTGCTATTGGACTACCGTCAAAAAAATCAGCCGGGTCCAACGCATCAAGTCCCCGTGTAACACTCGTTGTAGCGGTTCCGGGTTGGTCCATAGCCTGTCCTTCAAATACACATGACGTTACCAGCAGCCAATTTGGTAATTGCATCGCAATTGCAATTCACAAAGAGCCAAGTCCCATCGCTTGATAGTACTCAATTGCCAAAGGAAACGCGAGAACTTTGCGACAGAATGCGATTCACATTTAATCAAATTTGGCTTTCATCCTGCAGTCGGCCTTACTTCAAATCGAAGGTGAGAACCGAATCACCAAATGAACAATTTGCAAAATTCATTCTTCGATAGCTTCTCCCTTCGTGTGTCAGTTCAACAGCTGGAGGCACAATTGCGTTTCCTGAGGCGGGTAAATCTATTCGAGGTTGCGACAGCCCATTCACAGTTGCTTGCTCGCATGTAAAAACCAGGTACCGCAATGGATAGGCCTACAGCACGTGTCGAGTCCTATCCTGCGTCTGCCTCAGCTCAACAAAGCCGCGCTAGTGTTGCGACAGGGGTGTAGATACCTGCATTGACAGCGACATTGAAGGCGTTCAACATTCCAAGCATGAACAATCCTAGTGCCAACACCGGCGTGTCGCTTAGGCACTCGTTTCTGCGTCGAGTCTTACGCGGGTTTCCCTATATTGGCCTTTGTTCATTACTTGCCTGTCTCTGCCCCGTGTCCGCTATTGCCCAGACGCCTAAGTCAGAGTCGCCCGCGGCTGTAGTGCCTTCGGTTGCTGCAATGCGTCAAAGCGTCGCTACCGCCAGCACGCCAACCCCTTCCTGGAACGGTCCGCGCACAGGACCAACCGGTGCCACCCAGAAAAATCTAGCGATCATCTGCGACGATCTTCGCAATGGCGGAATCCTCGGAGTTGCACAAGGCGTTCAGGAAGCTGTCAGATCGCTTAAATGGAACGTCAAGGTTTTTGACTCCGCTGGAAGTCCCTCTGGCAGAGCAAAAGCAGCCGCAGAAGCCCTGGCCTCAAAGCCGGACGGTCTTATTCTGGTAGGCACCGATGCAAAGGTCATGGGCCCGCTGGTGCGGCCGTTTTCCTCACTGGGAATACCCATCGTAGGTTGGCACGTCAGTGCCAAAGCCGGTCCCGTGGTCAATAGTCCCATTGCCATGAACGTTTCCACCGATCCGTTGGAAGTTGCCCGCATCAGTGCCATGGCCGCAGTTATTTCAACGAAAGACCACGCTGGCGTTGTGATCTTTACGGATTCGAACTTCGAAATCGCAATGGCCAAGGCCAACGCAATGGCCGACGTAATCCGTGCCTGCGAGCAATGTACTTTGCTCGGAATCCAGGACGTCGCAATATCCAAGAGCGCCGAACAAATGCCTGCGGTTACCCGCAACCTGCTCAGCCAATTTGGCAAACGCTGGACCCACGCTCTGGCGATCAATGACATCTATTTCGATTATGTGGTGCCCGAGCTGATCAAGGCTGGATTGCCCAATGACTCCATCAGCCTGCTCTCTGCTGGTGACGGAAGCTCTGCCGCCTTCATGCGCATCCGAGCCAAGGCGTTCCAAACTGTCACCGTCGCTGAACCTCTGAACTTGCACGGGTGGCAGTTGGTTGATGAATTGAATCGTCTGATGCAGCATCAGGCGGCAAGCGGCTACGTGATCCCTGTGCATCTGGTCAATTCCAACAATATCAATGTTGATGGCGGTGCACGTTTCCAGTATGACCCGGACAATGGATATCGCGATATCTACCGGCAGATTTGGAAGCCATAAAACGGCCTTGATGTTCAGCTTTCGCCTGCAACGTTCCGCCCTGCCGCATTCGTTGCGCAGTCAGTTCATATTGGCCTTGTCGTCTCTGACGCTGCTTTTTGTTGCCGCCGGGCTGACTGCCATCTATACACTGCGAGATACGATCGAGAGTACCCAGCAATTGGCCGGCGACCGCTTGTCGCGTATGCAACAGGCGCAAAACGTGGTTGAACGTGCTTTGCTGATTGAACGAACCTCCGGCCAGATGCTGAGTGCCACGTCGCAAGAGGAGCTACGTGAGCGCTACGCGGGGATTGGGCAACAATTGGATTTGCTGGATGGACTTGTGCAGCAGTTGGTAACCGGCAGCGACGATGTTTCAATTTTGGCGCTACATCAGTCTGCACAACTCTTTCGCAATACCGCCAACATTGTTGCTAGCCTGCAAGACACGACATTGCTGGCCGGAGCTTCAGACACGCTACCGCGAACGCAAGATCGCAACGCGCAGGAAGTCAATTTGCAATACTTCAAAGGTGAGCTTCAGCGGCAATCCAGTTCAATGGCCGACTCGGCACAGGCATTGTCATTGCGACTGACCCAGGACTACCGCAATGCGGTTACCCATTTGACCGAATCCGCACAAGTTCGACTGCGCTGGGTCTTGGTATTGCTTGTCTGCAGTCTGATTCTTTCATGGCTTATCTCCCACCTTTTCTTAGGTCAGCACGTGGTAGGTCGACTGTTACAAGTCAGCCACTATCTGCGACTGGATGATGGTCAGACGGCACAGGCGCAAGTGCCAGTTACCGGTGGTGACGAAATAGGCCAAATGGCGCGCGCCGTTGAACTATTCATGAATGATCGCCAAAAGTTGTACACCACAAACTTAACCCTAGAACAAGAGCGTGCACGGCTGGCTGACGTTATCAAGAAGCTGGAGCAGACGCAGAGCCAGCTACTCCAATCGGAGAAGATGGCCGCCATCGGGCAGCTAGCAGCTGGCGTCGCCCACGAGATAAACAACCCAATCGGTTTTGTCATTTCCAACCTGGGAACTTTTAAAGGTTATGTTGCCGATCTACTCGACATCTTGTCTTGCTATGAATCCAAGGAAGGCGAATTGGCAGAGGAAACCCGTGCAAAGATCCTGGCGTTAAAGAAAACAATAGATATCCTCTTCTTGCGAGAGGATGTTGCGAACCTTCTCAATGAATCTATGGACGGTATGCAACGCGTCAAACGCATTGTGCAAGACCTGAAAGATTTCTCTCATGTTGACAGCTCAGGCCTACAGATGGCCAATCTGGAGCATGGACTGGACACCACCATCAATATGGTACGCAGTGAGCTAAATGACAAAGTTGAAGTGTTGAAAGAATATGCCAATATTCCAGAGATTGAATGTCTGCCAGCAGAACTCAACCAGGTTTTTCTCAATCTGATGGTCAATGCTATCCAAGCCATCCCGAACCAAGGTACCATTACATTGCGAACAGGCGTTGACCAAGAAAGCGTTTGGGTGGAAGTTCAGGATACCGGCGTTGGAATTCAGGCTGAGAATATTGGACGCATTTTCGAACCATTCTTTACGACTAAAGCAATTGGTCAAGGCACCGGCTTGGGCCTATCTCTGTCCTATGGCATAGTTCAGAAGCATGGTGGCCAGATCTCCGTACGAAGCCAAATTGGCATTGGCACAGTTTTTCGAGTTACTTTGCCAATGCATATGCATCACACATCGGAGAGTTAGGCCAAGAAAAGATTGAACTGATTGTTCAAGACTTTGACGCACCTTCTGACGAAAAAATGTTACTCTTTTTTGGGTTTGCAATTTGCCTTCCAGTGTTCGCAAAACCATAGGTTTGAAGGAGTTGTCAATGGACATTTCGCCCATTTTGGCCCACAAGCTAGCCCAAGCCGTTGAAGAAATGCCTGCATTTCCCCAGAGCGTTCGAAAAGTCCTCACTCTCTCACAGGACATCAATTGCTCACCAAAGGAATTGGTGCATGTAATTGACAAGGATCCTGTGATTACCGTCAAGATATTGCGCGTAGTGAACTCTTCTTATTACAGCATGCCCACCAAGATTACTTCACTTCACCATGCGGTTGTCTACTTAGGCTTCAACACGGTGAAGAATCTGGCACTTGCCATTGCGGCAGTGGGCGTTCTGCCACGCAAGAATTTAGCGGACTTCGACGTGCAACAATATCTGCTGCACTCTTTGACCACTGCAGGTATAGCAAAACAATTGGCCGATCGTTGCCCAGAGGTGGATCCCGTTGATTGTTTTATTGCAGGACTCTTGCACGACTTTGGGAAAATTGTCTTGGCTCTCTATAGTCCACAGGAGTTTCGAATGGCGGTAGATATGAGTCAGGAACAAGGAGAGTCTTTGCATCTAACCTTGCGGCAAGTCATCGGCGTGGACCATTCCGCAGTTGGTGCCATGTTGGTTGAAAAGTGGAGATTTTCGGAAAGTCTAGTGGAAACCATCCGGCATCAGTATGGCCCAGAAGTATTGGATACAGATTCCATTGCCTGTGTTTTTGCAGGAAATCAGATAGCCAAGCGATTGCACATAGGGTTCTCCGGCAACGCCTATATTGAAGAACTACCAAGTAAGTTAGCTTCAAGATTGGGCGGCGGATTGGATGCTTTGCAAGCCGCATTGGGTACCCTGAAGTCGCTACATGCCGACATGCCCCTTGTCGCCGCGCTGAATGGATCCGCTTACTGAATAATTAGTGCTTACTAAGGTCTTTAGCCGAAAAATGGGAGTTGCACTTGAACTTGAGCGACACCATCGGCATGGTGTAAAAGTGTCACGAGGCAAGTGGCATCACAACTTGCACATGTTTTTGAAAATGTGTGCAATTCCGAGGAGCGTAAATCAGAACGCTCGTTTTCGCTCACAATATTTATTCACGCTTATTCAAATAAGCATTTGAATAAGCAAGCAATAAAGGATCTAGGAGAAGAAATCCGCCAAAGTCGCTCCAATATTACCTAGGCACCCACTTTAAAAGTATTCGGTTACCATCGCTTCGGGCACAAAGACGGGTGCCGACCGATACAAGGCAAAGTGTAACCGTTGCGTGTACGCTTCAGACTCCCAACATTGACTGCAACTTGGGATTTTGGCCGCGACATCGATTTTGAGTCAGATCAATCAGGAACTTCTAATTCCCATATCGCCCGGTTTCTGTTGTCACTTGCGAGTTTTGATTACCCATCAATGTATGAAAAAACATACCTACCTTCTTATCCCAATTTAATTATGATGTAAGAATGTCGCATATCGCGCATTTTGAAGCCCAATCGAGATGAACCTTCTTTCGGTAACTCAGCCGCTGAATCTCATAAGCCTGAAAGCGTTCATCGATGCTTGCCCTGTTGCTATAGGGGTATCACGCATGTCCGATTCGGCATATGTCGCCGTAAATGAAGCATTTCTCGTGATGCATGGCTACAACCATGAAGAAGTCATCGGACACACCAGTGAAGAGTTGCAGCTTTGGCGCAATCGCGAAAGCCGCTCGGCTGTTTTAACTCAGTTACAAAGAACAGGAAGCGCCCGTAATTTTTTTCATGAATATAGACACAAGTCGGGGCGCGTCGGTCAAGCCATTGCCTCCGTAGATTTATTCGATTTGGAGGGTATCGCCCATCTCATTGGATTTCTAGCCGATATAAGTGAGACAAGTCAATTGAGTTCCACGTTGGCTGAGACAGAGTCAACCTATCAGGCGTTGTTTCAAAACATGCTCAACGGCATGGCCTACTGCCGCATGTTGTACGAAGATGGTATGGCCAGTGATTTCATCTACTTGAAGGTTAACAAAGCCTTTGAAGAGCAGACAGGGCTGAAGAATGTCCGAGATCGCAAGGTCAGCGAAGTCATACCAGGAATACGAAGCAAAGACAAAGCGATTTTCGAATTGTATGAACGTGTCGTGAAAACCGGGGTGGCTGAACGTACTGAGGTGCTTATCTCTGCGTTAAATCAGTGGTTTTCCATTTCAGTGTTCAAAGTGCAAACAGACCACTTTGCAGTTGTATTTGACGTTATTACGGAGCGCAAAAATGCACAGCTTGCGTTGGCAAACAGTGAGTATCGTTTGCAACGTGCCATGGAAGCCACCAATGTTGGCTTGTGGGATTGGGATCTTCGGAGTGAAGTTGCCTATCTGTCACCCAAGTACTATGAACTGACCGGCTACGGGGCCGATGAAGTCGTTCCCAATTTAGACTTTTTCAAGAGCACGATCCATCCTGATGACCTCGCATCAGTTATGCAAAGCATGTCATCGCATCTTCGTGGCGAATCTGAAGTGAGCATATTTGACTACCGACTGGTAAGAAAAGATGGCCAAGTCTGCTGGATACTGGGCAATGGACGCGTTATCGACAGAAGTGCTGAAGGTAAACCATTGCGAATGATTGGTACCATTACCGACATATCTGACCGCAAAATATCAGAACTGGCACTGACGGAAGCATCTGTAGTTTTTACCAATAGCTTCGAAGGCATCATGGTAGTGGATAGCCAGGTTAAGGTAGTGAGAGTCAACCCAGCATTTACGCGTGTCACCGGGTATGCCGAGGAAGAAATCATAGGAAATTCACCCAAACTTCTTTCATCCGGTCTGCAGGGACCAGATTTTTACAAAGCGATGTGGGAGTCCATCCATACCAAAGGCAATTGGCGGGGAGAGATTTGGAATAGACGGAAGAACGGTGAAGTCTACGCGGAGCTATTGGCCATTTCAGTTGTACGTGATGCACTAGGAGCAGTTCAGTACTACATAGGAGCATTCTCCGATATCAGTCAAATCAAGTCCCATGAATTGGAGCTTGATCGTGTGGCACACTATGACCCACTTACTGGAACTCCCAACAGGCGCTTGTTGGCTGACCGCATGGAGCAAGCGATATTTAGAGTAAATCGACGCCAATCAAGCCTTGCAGTGTGCTACATGGACCTTGATGGATTCAAAGATATCAATGACCGATTTGGTCATGGGGTGGGTGACCAAGTTCTAATTGCTGTATCCAATAGCCTCAAGCATATTTTGAGAACCGAAGACACATTGGCTAGACTGGGGGGCGATGAATTCGTCATGCTTCTTGATGACATTGGTACTCCAGAAGAGTGTGTCCTCGTTTTAAATCGCATACTAAATGCCATCAAAACACCGATTGCGATAGACGGGAATGACATTCTCATTTCCTGCAGCATTGGAGTCAGTCTGTATCCGCTGGATCATGCAGACGCAGATGCACTGCTACGCCATGCCGACCAAGCCATGTATCAAGCGAAGGCAGCGGGACGCAACTGCTTTCAACTCTATGACCCAGAGAGTGATTTGAAGGCACAAGCGCATCAGCAATTTGTGGAGCGAATGCATTGCGCGCTGAGCGCACATGAATTTTGCCTTTACTACCAACCCAAAGTTGATCTGACCAATGGCAAAGTGTTGGGCGTAGAAGCACTTATTCGATGGGATCATCCTCAAGAGGGAATTCTTCCTCCTGCAGCGTTCTTGCACCATGTCGAAGGTAGTACCCTTGACCACCCGTTGGGTCACTGGGTCATGTGCTCCGCACTGGAACAGGCGTCGCAATGGAAACGACTGGGACATGAAATTCAAGTAAGCATCAATGTCGGAGCTCAGCACTTGCTTCATCCAGATTTCTTGAAGCATCTTCGATCTACGTTAGATCTTCATCCAGAACTGGCCGCTGATTGCCTGGAGTTAGAAGTTTTGGAAAGCGTAGGCATTAGCAATATGGATCAAACTATTGAAGTGCTCAAACAGTGCCATCAAATCGGAGTGAAGTTGGCACTGGATGACTTTGGTACAGGCTATTCATCTCTTACCTATTTGCGCAAACTTCCGGTGGACACCATCAAAATAGATCAAAGTTTTGTTCGCGATATGTTGGTGGATGCAGAAGATTTTGGTATCGTGGAAGGTGTCATCAGTTTGGCCAGAGCATTCAACCGAAAGGTGATTGCAGAAGGGGTAGAAACAATCGAACACGGGCACGCTCTAACTCGATTAGGTTGCCATTTGGCCCAAGGATATGGCATTGCTAAACCGATGCCTGGGAGTCAATTTCTTACTTGGCTCCAGGATTGGAGTGAGCAGCGTGCCTGGGCAGAAATCTAGTACGACATCTTAGATCGAAGACCTGAAGTCTAATCATGAAGTCAAAATCGTGACGAAGACGATCAACAAATCTGTTAAACGGTCAATGCGAGTTAAATTCGTCGAAATCTTTGCCACGACCAAAAGTGGAATTGTCATGAGCAATGACGACGACATCCGCAAGCCAGTGCTGATCGAAGGGGCGTGTTTCGGGTCTGCAGCAGAAACGCATAAGACAAGAGGTCGAAGATATGCCCCAAGCGCTGGAGATCATGGGTCACCTCTACCGGGGCTCCAACCATTCTGGAAGACTGCTATCGCAGATCCCATTCTTCAGTATCTGTATTGACTTCTATCGCATACCAGCGGGACAGAACACTTGAAGAACGCGTGCAAATTCTTTGGAAGCCTCAAATGTAGCAACTCAAACACATTGATGCGAAAATGACATCCGCTTGGATCATAAATAAAGGACTACTATGCGTTGGAAAGTCTTGGCAACTTTTTGTGCATCACTGGCTTGCATGTTTGGCAGTGCGAGTGGAGCGACTACTGCTCAAAATGTTGTGTTCATTCCCAAATCCAGTGACCATCAGTTTTGGGAGCTCATGCATGAAGGGGCCAGTCGTGCGATGAACGAGTCGGGTAGCGGCACGCTTACTTGGCGTGGCCCGGCCCATAGCGGTGATGTCGATGCCCAAATCAGGATTTTGGAAACATATACCCGGGACGGCGCTGACGCCATCGTTCTGGCCCCTATAGACCGGTACAAGCTAGAAGCTCCGGTCAAAATGGCCACCGAAAAAGGAATCCGGGTGGTGGTAGTGGACTCTGAACTTGGCGGAGAGAATCATTCCAGCTTTTTCGGCACAGACAACGTTGCCGCAGGTGCTTTGGCGGCCGAACAGATGGAAAAGCTGCTTGGCGGTAAAGGTAAACTGGTGGTGGTACGCACTTACAAGGGAAGTGTCACTGTTGAGAAGCGCGTAACCGGATTTACCAAGCATCTAAAAGCCCACGCCCCGCAAATCCAGATTGCAGCAGACTTTTATGCGGGTGACGCTGTTGGCGACATCTACTCCATAACGAAGGAGACACTGAGGCGCATTCAGCATATCGATGCGGTCTTTGCACCCAACGAGACAACTGCGCAAGCAAGCCTGCGTGCTCTGCGTGACCTGAACTTGGCAGGGAAGATCCGTTTTATTGGGTTTGACGCGACACCACTTCTGCTGGATGCTATTCGCCTCCGCGAAGTGGACGGTCTGGTACTGCAGAATCCGCGCCAGATGGGCTACCTCGCCGTCAAGGCTGCGCTTGAATCACCGGTTTCAGCCTCCCACAGATCTCCCACGGTAACCTACATACCCGCAACCATGGTTACATCGGAAAATGTGGACCAACCAGCGATCCAAGAACTGCTCGCCCGGGATAGACCGCAGTAGCTCAGCCAGTATCCGTAATTTGTCATGATATTTCTATCCCAGTGGATAAGGGGCCGCTTGACGGTCACGTTGGTGTTGACCGTCATCATTGGCATTGTGCTGCCCACGGTGATCGCCGTTGTGACTCTGCTCTGGTTTCGCCAGTCCAAAGTCGAGCAAGAAATGGTTGATATCCTGCAAGAAAAGTCTCTTGTGCTTTCGGCCAGCTTGGCTGAGCCAGTATGGAATTTCAACATGGAAACAATCTCGCTGCTACTGCGAGCATCCATGGCGGACTCTCAGGTTGTGCGGGTGTCCGTATTTGACACGTACGACAAGATACTTACCGAGGTAAAGGATGATTCGCGGCGCATGGGGCGATCTTATGCAAAAGTTCAAAACCTGAATCACATAAGCGGGGCAGCAAGTCGCGCGAACTTTGCCGGCAAAGTGGAGGTGGAAATCGACTCCGGCAATAGGCAAAGTGAATTCCGTCACGAAGTGCAGTTCTATTCTATGATTCTGGCCCTTCAAATTGCAAGTTCTATGGCGTTGTTGCTCTATGTCCTTAGAGCTCGGGTGCTCAAGCCTGTCGCTGGACTAACACAATTTTCGGATCAGTTGGCGCAAGGCAACTTTTACAAACCATTGGCTTGGTCGCGCCCCGATGAGCTGGGCACTTTAGCCCGGCAAATGGACAACATGCGCATGGTCATGGTAGACGACATCGCAAAGCGCAAAGAGGCCGATGAAACCATCCACAATCTGGCGTTTTATGATCCGTTGACGCAATTACCTAACCGCCGCCTGTTGCGCGAACGACTGAAGATGGCCGCCGTGGCGAGTGAGCGATCCGGACAGTACTTTGCATTGCTGTTCTTGGATCTGGACAACTTCAAGACACTCAACGACACGTTAGGCCACTCTGTTGGTGATGAACTTTTGATCCAGGTTGGAATTAGCCTGATTGAGAGCGTTCGCGCTGACGATACCGTGGCGCGTCTGGGAGGTGATGAGTTTGTGGTCATCTTGCAAAGAGTCGGTAGCGAGCCAGACGCCGCAGCTCAGCTGACTCGGCAAATCGCCGAAAAAATATGCAAAACCATTTCCAAACCCAGTCTGCTGGCCAGCCAAATGCATGTTATCAGCACCAGCATCGGAGTGACGTTGCATTGCGGCGCCCGAATGGATATCGATGTATACCTCAAAGAGGCCGATCTTGCCATGTATCAGGCCAAGGCTGCTGGACGAAATTGTGTGTGTTTCTTTGATGAACAAATGCACACCACACTGTTACAAAGTGCCAACTTAGAAGCATCTCTTCGAGATGCAATTCGAGGTGAAGAGTTCCTATTGCTGTATCAGCCACAGGTGATGCAAACTGGACATATCATGGGTGCAGAGTGTTTAGTTCGTTGGATGCACTCCGACCGCGGTTTAGTGTCTCCCAACGAATTTATACCCATTGCAGAGAAGACAGGACTAATTTTGCCACTGGGTCAATGGATCCTTGAGCAAGCGTGTACCAAGCTAGCGATTTGGTCCCGACACGAATTGCTGTCGCAGCTGAGCATCTCCGTCAACATCAGCGCCTGCCAACTTCATCAACCTGACTTCGTCGATGTTGTGCTTTCGACTGTGACACGCAGTGGTGCCAATCCGCGGCGGTTGAAGCTCGAATTGACGGAAAGTCAATTGATAGACAACACGGAAGACATTATTGAGAAGATGCAGCTTCTCAAAGAAAAGGGAATTGGCTTTTCATTGGACGACTTCGGTACAGGCTACTCTTCGCTGTCGTACCTACGGCGATTTCCGCTGGAGCAGCTCAAAATTGATCAGAGCTTTGTTCGTGATGTACTCGTTGACACCAACGACGCCGTCATTACCAAAATGGTGATCGCATTGGCGGAGAGTCTAGGATTGGCCGTCATTGCTGAAGGAGTGGAGCACGAAGCACAGCGCGAGTATCTTGCGCGTCACGGCTGCAATGCCTACCAGGGTTATTTGTTCGGCAGACCAATGCCAGATACCGAATTTGAGCACATGGTACTCGTCGACAATGCGGTCACCAGCAACTTGTAGGCATTTCCCGTTTGAATGACTGACCCAACGCTGAGGTGAATCGAATCGCCTAATGGCAGTACACGTTCGCTCAAGTAACGTTCTATCTAACAGTATTCAGAAGGACATACGCAGGGCGTGAACAGACGCTGAAGGAGCAATCGGTCGGGCGCACTGACCCTTGTACGGCATGCTTTTCATTTGGTTGATAGCCCGTGCGGCGCAATGAGGTAGGCCGGAAAATGACTTTCGCTTTTCCTATTACAAGGGGTTTTCGACTGCTCACCTCATTGGGAGAATGGCAACCACTTTACGCTGGCTATACGTTGATGGCTGTTTTGCAGCTCTTGTTGCGATGAAGATTGGTCGTGGCACTGTCGCCTTTTGACGTCAGTTGGGGAAAATGGTAGAGCATGGGCCAGTTTACTAGTCCGGCGACCACGAATGAAGCACGCATTTGAAATCGGGAATGCCGAGCGAAAATCCACCAAAATCTGATACTGTGAAAAATCCTTGAATCTTGCCGTTATTTGCTATTTGCACCAAGGCCGAGATTCCATCAATATAAAATTCCAAGTCAACTCATCCAACATACCGCTGCATGTCACTCATACAGGTTATCCGTTTCGCTGGTCTGTTCGTCGCAAATGTCGGTTGTGCATTGGCACAATCTGTACCAATCCATTTACTGTACGCTGAGCGACCTCCGTTCATGAGTCGGTCACTGCAAGGGGAGGTGATTGGAATCACTGCCACGCCTGCTATTCAGGCCTTTGTGAAAGCAGGTATTGCATATGAACTTATAGAGGCCTCACCTGCGCGCCGCTTGCTGGAAATACGGGAAAACAAAGACCGTGTTTGTTCCATCGGCCTGTACAAAACACAAGAGCGTGAAAGCTACGGAAAATTTACCAAGCCCATATCGCAAGACTCAGCAATGGTGGGCTTCGCGAATGCAAGCTTCCACCCACCCAAAGGAGTCAGTTTGGACGCCATTTTGGCGGATGCCAATACGACTGTGCTCATAAAGAATGCCATTGTCTACGGGCCCTATTTGGAGCAGAAATTTGTGACGATGAAGGCCATTCGCATGCCAACTAGTGCTGAATATGGTCAGCTCATCAAAATGATTCAACTCGACCGCTCAAAGTTGACCTTTCTACCCTACGAAGAAGTGATGTATTACGCAAGGCAGGAGGGATTCAAGGAAAGTGATTTCAACATCATTCATTTCAAAGGAATGCCAGCTGGGGAAATGAGATACGTCATGTGCAGCATGTCTGTCGAGGATGAAACGATTGCTAGACTAAATAGCTTCATAAGGAACTAGTAGGATGAGGCGAATATCTCCAATAAATGCCAGCAAGTCATTTTGATATTCATCGAACTTACTCATATAAATGAACGATTTGTGGGCCTCTCCCAAAGATAGCTCAGGGAGGTTCTGTCGGGGTAAGCGCCGGTACGTGAGAATGCCGGGATGCAAGACATGACCGAAACCGCGATGATCCTCGAACTGCGCAGGGTACTCAAGCGACTGCACCATCCTCTCGAAGTGATGCTGGTATGCGCCCGTTGGTATGCGCCCGTTGGTATGCAGCCTACCCCTTGAGCTTTCGCCATTTGGATGAAATGATGCAGGAGCGTGGCGTCTTCGTGGACCACTCCACCGTGCACCGCTGGGCTTTGAAGATTTTGCCAGTCATTGCGCTTATCTTTCGTCGCCGCAAGCGCCCAGTCGGTACCAGTTGGAGGATGGATGAGACCTACATAAAAGTAGCCGGTCAGTGGAAGTACCTGTACCGCGCAGTCAAGAAGAGCGGCGACACGGTAGACTTCTTGCTCACCGCCAAGCGAGATTTGGCAGCTGCGCGGCGCTACCTGGAGCGCGCCATCAATCTGCATGGCCTGCCTGAAAATATTACCATAGACAAAAGCGAGGCCAACACCGCTGCCATTCGCAGCGTCAATGCCGATGCCTGCGTTGATGTTGAACTGGGCCAGTCAAAATATCTCAACAATCTCGTCGAGCAAGATCACCGGGGAGTCAAACGAATCACCAACCCGATGCTGGGTTTCAAATCATTCTGGAGCGCGCAAAAACTGATTGCTGGAATCGAGACCATGTATATGGTGAAGAAGGGGCAGTTGCGCTGCCCTAATGGAAAGCCCATGTCCGCAGCAACTCAGTTCTACACCCTTGACTTCTGAGTTTTTGCCACCATACGCAGAAATTCATTCACTCAACGTTATTGCGACAAAGCCAAGCAATCGTGTCTTCTATCTTACGTACAAATCAGAACGTTACTTTCTGGCGTTCTATAACGACCCACGCTACGATCGCAATCATTTGGAAACCGTCACCAAAGTACTCGGTAACCCACCAGAAGGCTCAAAGCTGCAGTTTTTCCTGACTCGCAAGGCGTCATTGAGTAGGGAAACGCCGTTGCAAACTCTAGCTGCGGGGCGCGTTGCAAAGGTCAAAGATGTCGCCACCGCCTTCGCTGAAGTGCCGACGGAGACCTGAGTTTTATGCCCCTTCAACCACCAGCCGCCAAGCCATCAGGAAGTGTGAAGGACATGAGCCCGCAAGTCGCCTTGCATCGGTCTCGAATTGGTACCGATTGCTTCGCCCATTACTCTGACTAAGCAGGGGCGATCCACCAAAGAACTCCGTTTGACTGGTTTTGCAACGATGAGTCCGAATCTAGTTTGAATGTGAGGATCGCCCCATAGACGTTGCACCGTGCCTCTACGAAGGAAAGACGTTTTCAACGTTTCTTGGAGGTGCCAGTCCGATTTTCTCGAGTGTCAACTGCCTCAGTGGCAGCGTCCAACACTGTGTTCAACATTTGATGAGTCTGCGCACGTGCCGATGGTATAGCTGGCCAACAAACCATCGAAACATTCCATCATGATAAGGGGTTACACACCTTGCCGGCTGGAATCCCGAACTCTGTGATGCACCAGCCAACTTTTCGCATTTATTTCTAAGACGAGCCCAACGAGGTAGGGATTTCCTTACATCGTGTCGACCCCAATGCTTGCAAACTCTGAGTTGATCCAGAGCCTTTTGATTGTCGAGTCGCGACTGCATATTGGAGCTGCAGTTCTACTTCTGTCTGTTCGTTGCCAAGCATCCATTGCATGAAGTCCACATTTGTGAAACTTCAAATCATCTTTGACATATGTCAGAATCCAAGAAGCTTTAGAACATAAAATTTTTCCGCTTCACGGGAAAAGATAATCCGTTGGAAAACAAGATGCACAAGAAAACAGCCCCGGTTCTCCTTCAAGGTGACACTGACAGCGTTGCTGCACGCCGATGCCACAGATCAACTGCAGAATAGTTGGCGTGAATGTACGACCTCGTTGATAACCTTGCCGATCTGACCGCCCTGAGAGATCGGGATGCGCTGGATGTTGCCCTGGCCAACACCATCAGTGATTTGTTGCTTCCACTCTGCGCAAGTATCTGTCGTGCTGTCGGTGATCAGGGCAATGAGCGTTGGCGAATTTCGGCCCAAATACAAGCCGGGACGTCAGGTGTATTTAGCGACGCGGCATGGATGCCTTTTGACCAACTTCCTCTGCTAGCTAAATTTCCCATGCGACAGTTGGCAATATCGGGGCAAATTCAGGAGTCCGACGACGGCCAGCATATTGTGGTGTTTCCACTTGGAGGAACGCCAGGAAATACTGGAGTACTTGAGATACGCTTGGATGCGCCACTGTCGGCGCAAAGGCGCGATCTGGTAAGTGGCATTCTCAGGCTGTATCGCAACTTCTCTGCACTTCTTGACTATGGTGAACGCGATTCATTAACCGATCTGCTGAATCGTAAGACGTTTGATGGAGCCTTCCTGCGCGCCACCCTGGAGCAGAAAAATGGCAGCGCAGAAGACAATAGCCACCGCCAGCAAGAACGACGGGACACTGAGGCGTACGCAACTTATTGGCTGGCGATGATTGACATCGATCATTTCAAGCGCGTAAACGACAACTTTGGACACCTCATCGGAGACGAGGTGCTGTTACTGCTGGCGCGCCTGATGCGTGCTCATTTTCGCTTCAATGATCAGATCTATCGGTTCGGTGGAGAGGAGTTTGTGGCGCTTGTGCGCTGCCACAGTGAAGCGGAGGCCTCTGCCTTGCTGGATCGACTGAGAATTACTACACAAAACCATGTGTTTCCCCAGGTAGGTTCCATCACTTTGAGCATTGGCTTTTCGGAAGTCAGGGCTGGTGATTCTCCTAGCGCAGCCATCGAACGGGCAGACAAGGCTGTTTACTACGCAAAAGAGCATGGACGCAACCAAGTATGCAGTTATGGTTCCCTGGTATCGAATGGTGGATTGGTCGAACCAACTACCAATGTTGGTGATGTGGAGTTGTTCTAGGGCTCGCAGTGTGATCGACGGAATATCCAAATCAATAAATCTGTCAAGCACTCAAAGATTCAATCGCTAATTTTCAAATGGCAACAGATTCACCTCGGCCTATTCTGCATTCCTGGCAATTGGGCCTGGTGGTCGCGCTATGTGGCATTGCGGCAAGCGCACTCATGGTACGTAAGCAGTCTGACTCCATCGACATGGTGGAAAGTGCACGCTTCACACAGGCTGCGAATTCTCTGAACGAGACTTTGGCAAGCCGAATTGCAGGATATGTCGAAATCGCACTTGGCTTGCGCGGACTATTCGTCGTTGATCCTCTAGTGGATCGACGCTCCTTCAACGAAGCTGTAACACATCTCGATGTAAACAGCCGCTATCCCGGTATCAAAAATATTGCGTTTACACGGTATGTAGCGGCAAAGGATAAACGGCGTTTTGAAGCTAAGGTGCGCGCTGACACCACGCTCAATCCACGGGGTTACCCAAACTTTGCGATCCATCCGCCAGGCGACCGCAGCGAATATTATGTCGCAGACTATCTATGGCCTGCAAATGGCAATCAAAATGTGCAGGGTCTGGATATCAGCGCCCAACCTGCCAACCTTGCATCCATGCAGTTTTCAAGACGCACCGGGCAGCCCGTAGCCAGCGCGCCATTTGATTTGATCCAGGAGACAACAAGTCGAAGTGGATTTGTCATTCGGGTACCGGTCTTCGTGGGCAAAGGCAACGGCGGCCAGGAGCCAAAAGAAGAAGATTTTCTGGGGTCAGTCTCCATCACGGTCAGGGTATTTGATCTGTTCCAGCAACTGCAGAGTGAAGGGCATTTCGAAGGACTGCGCGTTGCCGTCACCGACATGGGATCTCTGCTCTCCAATTCGAGTTCAGATGCCAATACGGGTTCCCTCATGTTTTCGAACCTGCTAAGTGGCTCGGATTCGGGCACAGCCATCAGCCGGATGATTAATGTGCATGGTCGCAAGTGGCAGCTTCAGTTTCAGCCAGAAAGACACTTCATATCAGATGCTGAACGTCGTACACCACTGCTGCTAGGTCTGGCAGGTACACTTATTTCCGTCCTGTTGGGAATATTAGTTATGCTGCTGGCCCGTGGCAGGTCGCTGGCCTTAGCTCAGGCACAGGCCTCTGGAGAAGCGTTGAAAGACAGCGAGCAACGGTGGAAATTCGCCGTAGAGGGTTCTGGCGACGGCCTTTGGGACTGGTACATTCCCTCAGATGTTGTCTACTTCAGCCCGCGCTGGAAAAGTTTGCTTGGATATGCGGATGGAGATATTGGCAATCAACTCGATGAGTTCAAGACGCGCATTCATCTGGACGACCGAGAACATGAGGAGGCCAGTAAACAGGCGCATTTGGCTGGAGAAACACCCCTGTACGTCAGCGAGCTGCGTCTTCGGTGCAAGGATGGTAGTTGGAAATGGATTTTGAATAGAGGTGTGGTGGTTCAGCGTGGCCACGACGGCAAGCCCTTGCGAATGATTGGAACTGTGCGTGACATCACCGACAAAAGGAACATTGAGGAAAACCTGAAGAGAAAAAACGATCTACTCACCAGCATCATCAACAATTTCCCCGGCGGAATATCGGCGGTGAATGGTGATCTGACTCTGCTAGCACATAACGAATTATTCGCCAGGATGATGGAGTTCCCCGCATCACTGTTTGAAATTCCAAATGTGGGAATGGAAGATTTTGTTCGCTACAACGTTCAACGTGGTGAGTATGGGCCGGGAGATCCGCAAGAGCAAATTTCTTCACGAATCAATCTTGCTCGAAAATTTTTGGCGCATCGTTTTGAAAGAGTACGCCCTAACGGTACGGTGCTGGAAGTGAGTGGGGTTCCGTTGCCTGGGGGTGGCTTTGTCAGCACCTACATTGATATCACCGAGCGCAAACATGCGGAGGCGCAACTGCGCATTGCCGCCGCTTCCTTTGAGTCCCAAGAAGGGATGATGGTCACCGACGCCAACCAAGTTATTTTGCGTGTAAATCGCGCGTTTACCAAAATCACAGGTTATGCCCCAGAAGAAATAGTTGGCAAAAGACCCTCAATTCTCAAGTCAGGACGACATGATTCCGACTTCTATCACGCCATGTGGGAGAGTATCAAAAGTACCGGTGGCTGGCAGGGGGAGGTCTGGGACAGGCGCAAGAACGGAGAAATCTACCCAAAGCTGTTAACTATTTCAGAAGTCAAGGCAGTTGACGGAACGGTTACTCATTACATCGGTACCCAATACGATATCAGCGAGCGCAAGCAGACAGAAAAAAGAATTGCCGAACTGGCATTTTTTGATCCCCTCACGCACCTACCCAATAGAACCTTGCTGCTAGATCGTCTTGCACAATCCATGACCAATGGACATCGCAATGGTTCCTATGGTGCTGTCTTGTTCATAGACCTGGACAACTTCAAAACACTGAACGACACGCTCGGGCATGACAAGGGGGATTCGCTGCTCCAACAGGTGGCTTCAAGGCTTACCTCCAATGTTCGCGAAGGCGATACGGTGGCTCGCCTGGGTGGTGACGAATTTGTCGTTGTGCTCGGCAATCTAAAAGGCAGCATTGAAGAGGCCGCGAGTCAAGCCGAAATGGTTGCCTCAAAAATACTCAATGCTTTGTGCCAAACATATCCGCTTTCTGACACGACTTACCGCAGCACAGCAAGCCTTGGTGTCACGCTTTTCAGCGGTCATGAAACCTCCATTGAGGAACTCCTAAAGCAGGCCGATCTGGCCATGTACAAGTCCAAGAACTCGGGCAGAAATGCGATCCGGTTTTTTGACCCATCGATGCAGACCGCAGTGCTAGAAAGGTCGGCCTTTGAAGATGACTTGCGTTCAGCAGTGGAAACGAAGCAATTTATTCTTCACTACCAAGTCCAGGTCGAGCGAAATGGGGAGATTACAGGATGCGAAGCGCTGGTCCGTTGGCAGCATCCCACTCGTGGAATGGTCTCACCAGCGAATTTCATTTCCGTAGCAGAGGAGTGTGGTCTGATCATCCCATTGGGACATTGGGTGCTGAAAACGGCCTGCACGCAATTGGCGACCTGGGCAACGCAGCCGGACATGCGTCACCTGACACTTGCAGTCAATGTCAGCGTGCAGCAATTTCTACAATCTGACTTCGTCAATCAGGTGCTGGCTGTCATTGAAGCTACTGGTGCCAACGCCTCCCGACTCAAACTGGAGCTCACAGAAAGCCTGCTTGTCGACAACGTCAATGAGATCATTGAAAAAATGGTGGCACTGAAGACCGCGGGTGTCAGCTTTTCTCTGGACGACTTCGGCACCGGCTATTCATCTCTATCCTATCTCAAGCTACTACCTTTAGATCAATTGAAGATTGACCGTTCGTTTGTCAATGACATACTTGACGACTCAAATGACGCGGCCATCGCAAAGACGATCGTGGCACTGGCCCAGATTCTGGGTATGGAAGTCATTGCCGAGGGAGTAGAGAATCAAGCGCAATGTGACTTTCTTAGAACGTTAGGCTGCTATGCGTACCAAGGTTACCTCTTTGGTCGTCCACTTCCCGTTGAAGCGTTCGAGAGCCTTGTTAGGGCACCTTGAACATTACCCCATATGAGAGTAGATGTATTAATACCTGTAACTAGCGCCAAATGATGAAATCGACCAAATTTTGACGACTCTTTGATCAGACCAGTTCACTGTCGAATGGGTTTTCAGGTAGTCGATGTGAATTTACCCTCACGATCGGGATTCGAACTGCTCAGGTTGCTTCATCTACGACGATCCCCGGGTGATCAACCTGACTATTGAGTGACAAGGTGGACGGATTGCTCTTCGTTGGACGTTGTTGATTAACGCATGCTTCCACACTGCAACTCCTTGGAGAGGGTTTTCTTAATGCACACGACCTTTGGTGGCGTCATTCTTTATGCAGGTTACCTTCGCGCCGACCTCGGCTACACGACCAATGACTTTGTGGCCAGGCACCGCGAGATAATAGGTATTGCCCCAGTCGCTGCGCATGTTGCGCAGGTCACAACGCATCTAGAACAATTAGATGTCCGTGAATTGAGCAATGATAATGCGTTGCACATAGTTTATTAATCACCTGTTTAATTACTAGAATTACTTCCGTGTCCACCGATAATATCAACACAATCCCTGGCATTATTGTCTACCAACGAACTGATGTCATTCACGTTCAGAGTCAAAGAATTTTGACAACACTATCTTCTTCATTCTCAGGAGGAGGTTTCAATCGGGTTCGCCATATCCTCAATGCCAGTGTGGGCGAGAACTTTTGCTCAGAAACACCTCAGATCGACTTGCATGCCATTGCCGCGCGATGCGGAGTCACGACTCCATATGTTGGTCTCCTAACAGCGGTACCAATGCGCAAGCTACGAATGGTATTTACGCGCGAAGAAGCGTTGCGCGTCGGAGTACTGGTTACGGCGGGCGTTCGCAATGCCAGCAGCGCAGGCATCTCGAAGCCATTTTTGTCTTCTCCAGGCACGATCAATATCATCGTGCTGCTTGATGCAAAACTCACTCGTGCAGCCATGGTGAATGCAATAATTACCGTAACCGAAGCCAAGTCGGCTGTTCTGAATGAACTGGGTGTTCGTACATCGGGTGGAGACCTAGCCACTGGTACGTCTACTGATACTGTCACTATTGCCATGACAGGTCTTGGTACTTCAATGCAGTATGCAGGCCCCGCCACTACTATTGGGTGGCTAACAGCTAAGAGCGTGCGAGAGGCGTTGCGCGAATCGCTGATGGCCACATAAATGGAAAGCACACGCCCTCGATGGGCGAAAGCACAATGGGCAAAACGCCTTTAGTTTGATGCGCTTGCTTCTCCGCGCTCAGCGTTTCAGTTGAAATTCCACAATGCATGTACCAACGCATCTGCTTGATGCTTCAGCGCACTTGTTTAGCTAAGCATAAACAACTGCTAAGTAGGTCTTGAAAAGAGAGCCTCCTATTTGGAATTCACGTGTGGGATTTTCGGACTATCTTCATGGATTTCGATCGTCGCATTTGATGTCTGTTTTAGCAATTCAGATACCACCTCTATAGGTACGCCGATGTTGGAACCGGTGAAATTTTGCAATACCGCACGATTGACAGCGACGACCTCTCCGCGCAAGTTCACTACCGGCCCCCCACTCCCACCGCCAGTCGTCTGCGCGTCATACGCGATAGCTGCATCGGTTGTCTGCGCAATGATGCCGCGACTTACCAAGGGTTTCACTAAGCCAACTTTAGCCAAGATTTCGAGTGCACGGCCATCGTCCAGATTGGGGACGTTTTCCAGTCTCGCTAAGAACTCATCGCCTGCACGTGCTATCAACGCGTGTATGCCTGTCGGGTAACCAAACAGCAGCGCCACATCACCAGGCAAGGGATTTTTCTTTGCCAGCGGTAAAGGCGACACTGACAGTGCAGCACCACTGCCACGTAAGAGGGCCAAATCGTGCGAATCCACCGTTAGTGTCATGACTTCAAAAGGGTTTTCCTGTCCCGGCAAAAAGCCGCGCATTTCAAGCATGACGGGTTTTACCCCAAGCTCTTTCATAGCCTTTTCTGCAATGCCGTTTTCCCAAGGCAATGCTACATGGCGGTTTGTCAGCAACGACCCATGTTGATCGATCACAAAGAACGTTCCCATGAAAGTGGAAACATACACGGGCCCCATGCCCGAAATGGTCAATCGTGGGCTACCGTCACTGTCGCGCATTGGTTTTCCAAGAGCCATACGTACGCGAACCGGTTTTCCACTGGTTGGGTGAATCAATACAAACCGTCCTTGAATGAGGCCCACCGATGCACTCACCTGGGCTACTACCGGAGCCAATGAGCCACTCTCAATTACATCTACGCGCGCAGACTCACCGTCCAAATTGCGTTTAACCGTGTCTCGTAGAACATCCATTTCGCTACGCAGTGGGCTTTCACTTCGCAAGCGGCGCAGCTCCTCACTCACTACCGCAACTTGTCGGTCCGCTGCATTGAGTTGGTTTACCAACTGCGTCGTGCGCCAATATTGCGCGCCCACTACTACACATAGCAGAGCAACGACAGGAAGAATACTTCGTAAAGCGAGGCGCCAGTGGCCTCGTCTGATTCTTGCCACCTTCGCGTCTGCAAGAACTCTGGTATGCCATTTTTCATGTGCAAAGGAGTCTCCGCCTGCATCACTTAAAGGCTCTGCGGGAACATTTGATTCAGTGACGTCCATGTCAGCCCCCATTGGATTCATCGTCACAAGAAGCCCAACCGATGATTCTTGGCTCTTTATCGAAGCAGTTACGTTGCAATACGCCGGTTAACCCAGGGCAATACTAGTTCTGAATAGATGAAGATTCAACCCAATGAGATTTTCGGTTGGCTAAGCGCAGCAACCCAAGACCCAATTCATCGGGAGCAAAGCTTTCAGGTGACCGCCACACCTATGCCTCACGCTCGCGCTCCATTTCAAATGGGCTCCTGGCCCGGTTCAGAACCGTGGTCTGGCTTGCTGTAACGTTGGACGGCTCATTCTCCCGCGATATGTGACGGGGCCTGAGCAGCTTGGCGTTGATAGCGTTGAAAAAAGTACGGCACCCCCCTTTCGCCGAGC
>NZ_JBXAMW010000030.1:0-24137 GCF_058801025.1 Rhodoferax sp. GW822-FHT04A08 | reverse complement strand
CAAGCTGCTCAGGGCCATTTTGTAGTTTTGGATACCTCATGAAGTCGCAAACCGCAACAGATGCACAGCGCGATGTGATACATCACCTGGATAGGGTTTGGCATTCGCTCTCGACGTGTGAAGCCAAGGTCGCCCGAATTTACCTACAAAACGCGAGCGATCTGGCCCACATGACAGTGAAGGAAGTTTCGCGCATGGCCCATGTCAGTCCGCCGACCGTTCTTCGGTTTTGCAGAAGAATCGGGTACAGCGGGTTTGCCGACTTCAAGAACAAACTGCTGACCGTGCCTGAAGAGCAGCACTCTCAAACGCCTATTGCTCAGGCTCCACAAACGGTGCCATAGGGCGGCTGTGCTCAAAGTCCGGGCGGCGCGGGTCCATCTGCAGCACGGCTTGCGAGCCGCCGCCCATGACCACGTAGTCGGTCTTGTGGCTGGTCGTTGACGCGTGGATGAAACGCTGCGGCGCGAACACCCAGATGCTCACGCACACCAGGCCCAGCACAATGGCAAAGTACAGCATCAGCGCCTCCGGCCCCAGCAGATCCATCACGCCCCCGGCCAGCGTAGGCCCCACGGTGGAACCGATGCCGTACAGCAGCAACAGGCCACTGGTAACTTCCAGCACGCGGCTAGGGTCGATCAGGTCGTTCACGTGGGCCACGCTCAGGCCGTAGATGGACATGGACAGGCCGCCATACACAATGCCCAGCGCGATCAGCGAGGCCTCGTATTCGCGTGCCAGATAGAACCCCACGCCGGACACTGCGGCACTGGCCATGCAGACCCAGAACAGCACCCAGCGTCGGTCGTACCGGTCCGAGAGTTGCCCGATGGGCCACTGACCGGCAGCGCCGCCCAGAATGGTGGCCGCCATGAAGGTGGCAATGCCGCGCTCGCTGTAACCCACACCCTGGCCGAACACATGGCCCAGGCTGTAGAAGGCGCCGCCCAGCAGCCCTGATGCGATGGTTCCGATCACACCAATGGGCGAGATATAGATCAGGTCCTTGAGCACAAAGCGCGGCGCTTCCATGGTTTCGGGTTCGGTCACCGGTGTCAGCGTGATGGGGATCAGCGCAAAGGAAAACAGGATCGACACCAGCGCGAACGGCACAAATCCAAACCGGTCCCCCACCAATATCAGCCATTGCCCCAGCGCCATGGAGATGCCGCTGACCGCCATGTAGGCTGCAAACACCTTGCCACGCTGCGCGGTGGTGGCCACCACATTGAGCCAGCTCTCCACCACGATGTACAGGCCGACCAGGCACACGCCGGTGACGAAGCGCAGGATGCCCCAGGCCAGCGCATTGGTCCACAGCGCATGGAACATGGGGATGGCCGACGCGATGGAAGCCATGGCGGCAAAGGCGCGGATGTGGCCTACGCTGCGGATGATGGCCGGGCAGGCGTAAGTGCCGTAGACAAAGCCCGCAAAATAGGCCGACATCACCAACCCGGTCACCAAGCTCGAGAAATGCGCAGAGCCCGCCTGCACGCCGATGGCTGCAAACAGCAAGCCCGTTCCCACCACCAGCATGGCCAGCCCGCTCAGCAACGAAGCCAGAGGAAGCAGGAGTTTGTTGATGCCCATAGCGCCCCAATAAAAAAGGCGCGCTGCCAAATAGCAACGCGCCTTGCGATGTTAAACCGGGATCAGACGTTGGAATCGGCGAAAGAACCTTTGCGGCGGTTTACGTAGTCCAGAATGGCTTCGTCGGTGGCCACGTCCAGAGCAGGTGCTTCGTATTCGGCCAGCTGCTTCTTCCACAGGGTGTTGGCACGGGCCGTGAGGTCACGTGAGCCCTCGGCTTCCCATTGCTCGAAGCTGTTGTTGTCGGTAATGGGCGAGCGGTAGAAGGCGCTCTCGAAATTGGCTTGCGTATGCGCACAGCCCAGGAAGTGCTTGCCCGGACCCACTTCACGGATGGCATCCATGGCCTGGCCGTTTTCCGACAGGTCCACGCCTGCCAGCAGGGTGTGCATCATGCCAGCCTGATCCACATCCATGATGAACTTCTCATACCCCATGGACAGACCGCCTTCGAGCCAGCCTGCGGTGTGCAGCACAAAGTTCACGCCACCCAGGCAGGTGGGCAACAAGGTGTTGGCGGACTCGGAAGCCGCTTGCGCATCGGAAATCTTGGAGCCACACAGACCACCACCGGAACGGAACGGAACGCCCAGGCGACGTGCCAGCGCTGCCATCACGTACAGCACCAGCGCGGGCTCCGGCGTACCAAAGGTGGGAGCGCCCGACTGCATGGAGATGGAGGAGGCAAAGCTGCCCAGCACCACCGGCGCACCGGGGCTGCACAACTGCACAAAGGCCATGCCGGCCAGTGCTTCGGCGAGTGTCTGCGCGGCCGTACCCGCAACCGTCACCGGCGACATGGCGCCAGCCAGGATGAAGGGCGTGATGATGGTGGCTTGGTTGTTGCGCGCATAGACCTTGGCCGCACCCAGCATGGTCTCGTCAAAGGTCATGGGCGAGTTGGCGTTGATCAGGTTGATGATCGCCGTGCGGGGCTTGCCGGTCAGCGGGTCAATCCAGTTGTCGCCGAACAGCAGCTTGGTCATCTCCACCGTGTCCTGCGCACGCTCGGGATGCGTGACCGAGCCCATGAAGGGCTTGTCGCTGAACTTCATATGGGAATAGACCATGTCGAAGTGGCGCTTGTTCACCGGCAGATCGACCGGCTCGCAGATCGTTCCACCCGAGTGGTGGATGGGGTTGGCCATGTAGGCCAGCTTCACGAAGTTCTGGAAGTCCTGGATGGTGGCGTAGCGGCGGCCACCTTCGAGGTCACGCACAAAGGGCGAGCCGTAGGCCGGCGCAAACACGGTGTTCTTGCCACCGATCACCACGCTGCGAGCGGCGTTGCGTGCATGCTGGGTGAACTCGCGCGGAGCGTTGTCCTGCACGATCTTGCGGGCCAGACCGCGGGGAAAGCGCACGCGTTCGCCCTTGACGTCACAGCCAGCGTTGCGGAACAGTTCCAGCGCTTCGGCGTCATCACGAAAGTCGATGCCGGTTTCTTCCAATATCGTGTCGGCATTGCGCTCGATAATGGCCAGGCCTTCTTCGTCCAGCACTTCAAAGTACGGGATCTTGCGGGTGATATAGGGAACAGATTGGGTGCTACGGGCCGAGCGCGCTGCGCGCTTGGCCTCACGGCCACCACCGGCACGGCGTCCGCGGGGGGCTTCGGTTTCTGTTTGTTCAACGGTGTCGGTCATGCGGTCTCTCCAGTGCCTTATGCGTGCCCGCATGAGTAATATTCATGCGCTGCAATATGAATAGTCATAGTATTGCAGCCCCAGCGCATCCCCTTGACCTGTTTGCGACACGCATTTGCATGTAAACGCCGCCGCCTTTGCGCACTCCGGAGTTTGTCGCTTTCGCGCCGCCCCAAGTCGCCTCATGCACCTCTTGCGCCCACGTGCGGCCCTAGCATTCACACCGTCTTTAACCCCATCGCGAGAGTGGAATATGGTCGCCAAAATCATCGACGGCAACGCCGTGGCCCGGCATGTGCGCCAGGAGTGCAAGGAGCAGACACAGGCGCTCAAGGCCCAGGGCGTCACACCCGGGCTGGCTGTCATCATCGTGGGGGACAACCCGGCCTCCAAGGTCTATGTCGCCAACAAGGTCAAGGCCTGTACCGAAGTGGGACTGGCCTCCACCGTCTATGCATTTGAAGCCGATACGCCCGATACCGTGGTGGAGGCCAAGATCCAGGCGCTCAACGCAGACCCTGCTGTACACGGCATCCTGGTGCAACTGCCCCTGCCCGCCCACTATGACGCCAAGCGCGTGCTGGCCTGCATCTCCGTGGACAAGGACGTGGACGGTTTTCACCTCTACAACGTGGGCGCGCTGGCCCAGGGTGAGACGGTGTTTCCGCCGTGCACGCCCTACGGTGTGTCCAAGATGCTGGAGTACGAGAACATCCCCGTGGCCGGTCAGAACGTGGTGGTGGTAGGCGCCAGCAACATCGTGGGCAAGCCCATGGCCATGATGCTGATGCAGCGCGATGCCACCGTGGCCATCTGCCATGCCAAGACGCGTGACCTGGCGCAGTTCACCATCCTGGCCGACATCCTGGTGGTGGCTGCCGGTGTGCCTAACCTGATCCTGCCGCAGATGGTGCGTACCGGCGCGGTGGTGATCGACGTGGGCATCAACCGCCTGCCCAACGGCAAGCTGGTGGGCGATGTGGACTTTGAGGGCGTGCGCCAGAAGGCTTCCTACATCTCGCCGGTGCCGGGTGGCGTGGGGCCCATGACCATCACCATGCTGGTCCACAACACGGTGCAGGCCGCCAAACGCAGCCTGGCCGGCGCCGAGGCGCAACTAACCGAGAGCCTGGCTTAGAGACGTTGGCCGAAGCGCTCAATGCGCGGCAGCCAATTGCCCAGCATGTCGGCCGAGACCACGATGTGGTGGGCGCGGCCGATCAGCAGATTGCGGGGCACAAAGCCGATGTAGCGCGAGTCGGCGCTGTTGTCGCGGTTGTCACCCAGAAAGAAGTAGTTGCCCTCGGGCACGGTCACCGGGCCGAAGTTGCGCCGCGCCGATACCTGCGGCAGAAACTGCACCGCATGGGCACCTTCCTGCGTATGTTCAACGGCTCTCAAGGCGGCCATGGTGTGTTCCCGGTCCACCCGGTCCTGCAGCGACTCCAGGCCATCGTAGGCACTGGGCTGGCCGTTGATGAACAGCACCTCGTTGCGCATTTCCACGGTGTCGCCGGGCAGTGCCACCAGGCGCTTGATCAGCCGCACGCCATCCTTGGGCGAGTTGAAGGTGACCACATCGCCGCGCTGCGGCGTGCCCAGCGAGAACAGCACCGTGTCGGTCAGCGGCAGCTTGAAGTCATAGGCCAGACGGTTCACCAGCACCACATCGCCTTCTTGCAGTGTGGGCCGCATGGAGCCCGAAGGCACCGGATTCCAGTCGGCAATGGCCAGACGGAAGAAACCAAAACACAGAAGGAAGGCAATGAATCCACGGTTGCCCTTCAGCCACTTTTTCATGATTCGCTCACTTGCTGGGAATGAAAATGTGTGCCATTTTGAGACGGCCCGCTGTTCCCGTAAACATCTTGCGGTTATCCCTTTTGCAGCGTGTCGCCCGCACATTCTCCCGTGTCGTAATACCGACACCGCCCGCAGGGCCAGTCTCGACAATCGATTGCATCCCCGTATCTACCCATCTAGAAGGATTGCAATGGCATTGAACGCTACCCTGAATGAATTCGACCCCGAGCTGGGCGCCGCCATCGCTGCCGAAGCCGCGCGTCAGCAGGACCACCTGGAACTCATCGCTTCCGAGAACTACACCAGCCCGCGCGTGCTCGAAGCCCAGGGCAGCGTGCTCACCAACAAGTACGCCGAAGGCTATCCCGGCAAGCGCTACTACGGTGGATGCGAATTCGTGGATGTGGCCGAGCAGCTGGCCATTGACCGCGCCAAGAAGCTCTTCGGCGCCGACTGGGCCAATGTGCAACCGCACTCCGGCTCCAGCGCCAACGCAGCGGTCTACATGGCGTTGCTGCAACCGGGCGACACCATTCTGGGCATGAGCCTGGCCCACGGCGGCCACCTGACGCACGGCGCCAAGGTCAGCTTCTCCGGCAAGTTCTACAACGCCGAGCAGTACGGCATCGACACCAGCACCGGCCTGATCGACTACGACGCGCTGGAAGCACAGGCCATTGCCTGCAAGCCCAAGATGATCATTGCCGGCTTCTCGGCCTACAGCCGCTATCTGGACTTCCCGCGCTTTCGCGCCATTGCCGACAAGGTCGGTGCCTACCTGTTCGTGGACATGGCCCACGTGGCGGGCCTGGTGGCCGCAGGCCTCTATCCCAACCCGGTGCCCTACGCCGATGTGGTCACCACCACCACCCACAAGACGCTGCGCGGTCCGCGTGGCGGGCTGATTCTGTGCCGCGCCAATGCCGACATCGAGAAGAAGCTCAACTCCATGGTCTTCCCCGGCACACAAGGCGGCCCGCTGATGCACGTGATTGCGGCCAAGGCCGTGGCCTTCCTGGAAGCGCTGCAGCCCGAATTCAAGTCCTACCAGACCCAGGTCGTAGCCAACGCCCGGGCCATGGCCGCCATCTTTGTGGCCCGCGGCTATGACGTGGTCTCCGGCGGCACCGACAACCACCTGATGCTGGTGAGCCTGATCCCCAAGGGTCTGACCGGCAAGGACGCCGACGCCGCACTGGGCCGTGCCCACATCACGGTCAACAAGAACTCCGTGCCCAACGACCCGCAAAGCCCGTTCGTCACCAGCGGCATCCGCGTCGGCACACCCGCCATCACCACCCGCGGCTTCGGCGTAGACGAGTGCACGCAAGTGGCCACGGCCATGTGCGATGTGCTGGACTGCATGGCCGCCAAGGGCGACTTGGGTGCGGTCGAAAAGGACGTTGCCGCGCGCATCACCGCGCTGTGCCGCCGCTTCCCTGCACCCGCCTGACAGTGCGCACACCCGCGCCCAACCCGAGCACCGCACACCATGGCACTCAGTGTTTTTGACCTGTTCAAGATTGGCATAGGGCCATCCTCCTCCCACACCGTGGGTCCCATGAAAGCGGCGGCCATGTTCGCCGCACGCCTGCGCACCGAGGGCCTGATCGACCGCATCGCCCGCGTGGAAGTGCGCATGTATGGCTCGCTGGGAGCCACCGGTAAGGGCCACGGCACCGACAAGGCGGTGATGCTGGGCCTGGAAGGCCTGATGCCCGACACCATAGACCCGGACACCATCGAGCCGCGCCTGCGCCACATGCGCAAGGAAGGCAAGCTGCTGCTGGGTGGCACCCACCCGCTGGTGTTTACCGAAAAGAGCGACCTCACCTTTCTGCGCCGCGAGGCTCTGCCCTACCACTCCAACGGCGTGAAGTTCGTGGCCTTCGATGCCGAAGGCAACATCGTGACCGAGCGCCGTTACTTCTCGGTGGGCGGCGGTTTTGTGGTCTCGCAGGAAGAGGCCGACTCGCCGATGAACGACCCGGTCATCGTCTCCGACCCGACCAAGGTGAAGTACCCCTTCAGCAGCGGTGCAGACCTGCTCGGCATTGCCGCCGGCACCGGCCTGAGCATTGCCCAGATCATGCGGGTGAACGAGCAGTCCTGGCGCAGCGATGCAGAGGTCGACATCGGGCTGGACCGCATCTGGGACGCCATGAAAGCATGCGTGGACCGCGGCATCCGCACCGAGGGCCATCTGCCCGGCAACCTGCTGGTCAAGCGCCGCGCGCCGGAAGTGCACCGCTCCTTGAGCGCACATCCCGAAGAGGCCCTGCGCGATCAGCTCACCATCCTGGACTTCGTCAACGTCTATGCCATGGCGGTGAACGAGGAAAACGCAGCCGGCGGCCGCGTCGTCACGGCGCCCACCAATGGTGCCGCAGGCATCATCCCTGCGGTGATGCACTACTACTACCGCTTCATTCCGGGTGCCAACCAGAAGGGCATACGCGATTTCCTGCTCACGGCCGGTGCCGTCGGGCAGCTCTACAAGGAGAACGCCTCCATCAGCGGTGCCGAAGTCGGTTGCCAGGGTGAAGTCGGCGTGGCCTGCTCCATGGCTGCAGCAGGTTTGACCGCCGTCATGGGCGGAAGCCCCAAGCAGGTGGAAAATGCCGCAGAGATTGGCATGGAGCACAACCTAGGTCTGACCTGTGACCCGGTGGGCGGACGTGTGCAGATTCCCTGCATCGAGCGCAACGCCATGGGTTCCATCAAGGCACTCAATGCCGCGCGCATGGCGCTGCGTGGAGATGGCACGCATTTTGTATCGCTGGATCAAGTCATCAAGACCATGCGCGATACCGGGCGGGACATGATGACAAAATACAAAGAGACTTCGCGCGGTGGTCTAGCCGTGAACGTAATCGAATGTTGAAAGCAAACTTGTGAGCAACTTTTCTATCTTTTCCCTGGCACGCAATGCCATGTCCTACCACGAGGACTGGCAAAAGCAGTGGCGCAGCCCCGCACCCAAGCGCAGTTACGACGCCATCATCGTAGGCGGTGGCGGCCACGGTCTGGCAACCGCCTATTACCTGGCCAAGGTGCACGGCATGCGCAACATCGCCGTGATCGAACGCGGCTGGCTGGGTGGCGGCAACACCGCGCGCAACACCACCATCGTGCGTTCCAACTACCTGTGGGACGAAGCCACCCACCTGTACGAAAAAGCCATGGAACTGTGGGAAGGCCTGTCGCAGGACCTGAACTACAACACCATGTTCAGCCAGCGCGGCGTCATGAACGTGGGCCACTCGCTGCAGGACATGCGCGACATCGAACGCCGCGTCAATGCCAACCGCCTCAATGGCGTGGACGGCCTGGTGCTCACGCCTGCGCAAGTGCAGGAAATTGTGCCCATCATGAACCAGACCTCGCTGCGTTACCCGGTGATGGGCGCGTCGTTCCAGCCACGCGGCGGTGTGGCGCGCCACGACGCCATCGCCTGGGGCTTTGCCCGTGCGGCCGACCGTCTGGGCGTGGACATCATCCAGAACTGCGAAGTGGTGGGCTTTCAGCGTGACGGTGACCAGATCACCGGCATCGAGACCACTCGCGGCACCATCCAGAGCAAGAAGATCGGCGTGGTCGCCGCCGGCCACAGCAGTGTGCTGGCAGCCATGGCCGGTATCCGCCTGCCGCTGGAAAGCCACCCGCTGCAAGCACTGGTGTCCGAACCCATGAAGCCCATCATCCACACCGTGGTGATGAGCAACGCCATCCACGCCTATGTGAGCCAGAGTGACAAGGGCGACCTGGTGATCGGTGCCGGTATCGACTCCTACGTGGGCTATGGTCAGCGCGGCAGCTTCCCGGTCATTGAACACACACTGCAGGCCATCTGCGAGATGTTCCCCATCTTCCGCCGTGTGCGCATGAACCGCCAGTGGGGCGGCATCGTCGACGTGGCACCCGACGCCTGCCCCATCATCAGCAAGACGCACATCAAGGGTCTGTACTTCAACTGCGGTTGGGGCACGGGCGGCTTCAAGGCCACACCCGGCTCGGGCTGGGTCATGGCCCACACCATTGCACAGGACAACCCGCACCCGTTGAACGCGGCGTTCTCCCTGAACCGCTTCAACACCGGCCACTTGATCGACGAACACGGCGCAGCCGCTGTTGCCCACTGAAATAACCATGCTTCAAATTACCTGCCCCTATTGCGGCCCACGCGCCGAAAGCGAATTCAGTTGCGGTGGCGAAGCGCACATTGCGCGCCCGCTGGATACCGACTCCCTCACCGACGAACAGTGGGGTGACTACCTGTTCATGCGCAAGAACATCAAGGGCTTGCACCGCGAACAGTGGAACCACGTCGCCGGTTGCCGCCGTTGGTTCAATGCCGAGCGCCACACCGTGACCTACCAGTTCACCAAGTTCTACAAAGTGGGCGAAAACCCCGATGCATCCGGTAACGGCGCAGGAGGTCAATCGTGACCGCACGCCGTATCGACTCCCTGGGTGCGCGCGTAGACCGCACCAAGAAACTCAGCTTCCAGTTCAATGGCCGCAGCTACTCCGGTTTTCAGGGCGACACCCTGGCATCGGCCCTGCTGGCTGCTGGCGAAAGCGTGCTGTCCCACTCCTGGAAGTACCACCGCCCGCGCGGCATCGTCACCAGCGGCATTGAAGAACCATCCGCATTGGTGCAACTGGAGAGCGGCAAGAACACCATCCCCAATGCCAAGATGCCCGAGGTCGAGCTGTACGACAACCTGCAGGCCACGGCGGTCAACCCCTGGCCGAATGCGCTGAGCCGCGCCCTGAGCATCAACCGTAATTTCTCGTTCCTGTTCCCCGCAGGCTTTTATTACAAGACCTTCATGTGGCCGGCCAAGGCCTGGCTGTTCTACGAACGCTTCATCCGCAAGGCTGGTGGCCTGGGTGCGTCGCCCGAGGTGGAAGACACCGACCGCTACATCCACCAGAACACGCATTGCGATGTGCTGGTCGCGGGCGGCGGCGTGGCCGGTCTGGCAGCAGCTCTGGCAGCGGGCCGCAGCGGGGCGCGCGTGATCCTCGCCGAATTGCAATCCGAACTGGGGGGCAGCGCCCACCGCCTGCAAGGCACGATTGACGGCTTGCCCGCCACCGAATGGGTGAAGAAGGCCGAGGCCGAACTCGCCACCCTGCCCGAGGTGAAGATCATCAGGCGCGGCGTGGTGTTCGGCTACCACGACCACAACTTCCTGACCATCCGCGAAAGCCTGACGGACCACCGCCCCTTGGCGGCCCGCAAGGGTTTCCGTGAACGTCTGTGGCGCGTACGTGCCAAGCAGGTGGTACTGGCCACGGGTGCACATGAGCGCCCCATGGTGTTTGGCAACAACGACCTGCCCGGCATCATGCTCGCCAGCGCCATGGCCGACTATGCCCAGCTCTACGGCGTGCTGGTGGGCAAACGCATTGCCCTGCTGACCAACAACGACACGGCCTACAGCGATGCCCTCACGCTCAAGGCCGCGGGCGCAGAAGTCACCGTGATCGACGTGCGCGCCGGTCACTCGGTGGCCGGTGGCCTGGCACAAAAGGCACACGATGCAGGCATCACCGTGCTGCGCGGCTACGTGCCGGTGCAGGCCGATGGTGGCGCAGTCGTCACCTCCATCCAGGTGCGCCAGCAGATCGGCGACAAGGCCAATGGCGAAAGCCGCAGCTTCAATGTGGACGCCGTGGGCATGTCCGGCGGCTGGAACCCGGCCATCCACTTGTATTCGCACAGCGGTGGCAAGGCGCTGTGGAGTGACCAACTGGAATGCTTCAAGCCCGGCGCGGCCATGCCCGGCCAGTTCAGCGTGGGAGCCTGCAACGCCACCGGCACGCTGGCCGCCACGCTGGCAGAAGCCAGCCAGGCGGGCGCTGCTGCTGCATCCCATGCGGGCTTTGCCGCCAGCGAAACCCAGTACACGGTGGTGGAGCCCAGCAACGAAGCCATTGCGCCCTTCTGGATTGCCGAAACCGGTGAGAAGGTCTCGCGCCGCGCCAAGGCCTTTGTGGACTGGCAGAACGACGTGGGTGCCGCCGACATCGAGCTGGCCATCCGCGAAGGCTTTGAGTCCATCGAGCACATCAAGCGCTACACCGCACTGGGCTTCGGCACCGACCAGGGCAAGCTGGGCAACATCAACGGCATGGCCCTGGCCGCACGCGCCATGGGCAAGACCATTCCGCAGGTGGGCACCACCACCTTCCGCCCCAACTACGTGCCCATCAGCTTCGGCCTGTTTGCCGGCCTGGAGCGCGGTGAGCTGTTCGACCCCGTGCGCAAGACCAGCCCGCATGCCCACCATGTGGCCGCCGGCTGCCTGTTCGAGGACGTGGGCCAATGGAAGCGCCCCTGGTACTTCCCCAAGCCGGGCGAAGACATGCACACCGCGGTCAACCGCGAAGTGCTGGCCGTGCGCAACAACGTCGGCATCATGGACGCATCCACCCTGGGCAAGATCGACATCCAGGGCCCGGACGCAGCCAAGCTGCTGAACTGGCTCTACACCAACCCCTGGCTCAAGCTGGAAGTGGGCAAGGCCCGCTACGGCCTGATGCTCGACGAGAACGGCATGGTGTTCGACGACGGCGTGACCGTGCGTCTGGCCGAAGACCGATTCCTCATGACCACCACCACCGGCGGCGCCGCACGCGTGCTGACCTGGATGGAGCGCTGGGTGCAGACCGAATGGCCCGACATGCAGGTCTACATGACCACGGTGACCGACCAGTGGAGCACCTTTGCCGTGGTCGGCCCCAAGAGCCGCGCCGTGGTCGAGAAGGTCTGCAAGGACGTGGACCTGTCGGCGGCAGCCTTCCCCTTCATGAGCTTTCGCGAAGGCACCGTGGCCGGCGTGGCTGCGCGCATCATGCGCATCAGCTTCTCGGGCGAACTGAGCTTTGAAATCAACGTGCCCAGCAACGCCGGTGCCCATGTGTGGAAGGCACTGATGGCTGCAGGTGCGGACTTCAACATCACGCCCTACGGCACCGAAGCCATGCACGTGCTGCGCGGTGAGAAGGGCTACATCATTGTCGGCCAGGACACCGACGGATCCATGACGCCGCACGATCTGGGCATGGGCGGCATGGTTTCCAAGACCAAGGACTTCCTGGGTCGCCGCTCGCTGTCGCGCAGCCACACGGCTGGTGCCAACCGCAAGCAGCTCGTAGGCCTGCTCACCGAAGACAGCCAGACCGTGCTGCCCGAAGGCGCACAGCTCACGGCGCTGGCGCAGATCGGCACGCCCACGGTGGCCAACCCGGTGCCCATGATCGGCCATGTGACCTCCAGCTACTACAGCCCCACCCTCAAGCGCTCCATTGCCATGGCGGTGGTACGCGACGGCCAACAAAAAATGGGCCAGAAGATTTACGCCGCACTCGCTGATGGCCGCCACGTTGCCGCCACCATCAGCAGCCCGGTGTTCTATGACCCCGAAGGAAAGCATCACCATGACTAATGTCGTTCTGGAAAGCCCCCTGGTGGGTATCACCCGCCTGGGCAAACGCGAGCTGCACGTGGACAACCGCAGCTGCCTGCTGGACGAAATTGCCCTGCTGGACATCGTCAACCTGCGCGGCAACAGTGCCAATGCAGCCTTTGTCCAGGCAGTGGAACAAGCCACCGGCCTGGCACTGCCCATCCAGCCCAACACCGCCAGCGTGCTGGGCGACCGCCAACTGCTGTGGCTGGGACCGGATGAATGGCTGCTCAAGGTTCCCAATGGACAGGGCGCGCCAATAGAAGCTGCGATTCGGGCGGCCGTGCCCGGCGTGCATTTCTCCATCGTGCAGGTCGGCAGTGGCAACACGACCTTTTCGGTGCAAGGCCCTGCGGCAGCTGACTTGCTGTCACGCGGCTGCCCCCTGGATCTGCATGCCCGCTCCTTCCCCGATGGCTCGCTGGCGCAATCGCACATTGCCAAGGCCAACGTGGTCATCCTGTGCGTCAAGGCCGAACAGAGCTATGAGCTGACGGTGCGCCGCAGCTTCGCTGACTACCTCTTCAAGTGGCTCTGTGAAGCTGGAAGCTGAAGAATATGGCCCCCACGCTCCCCCACTGCGTGTGGGTCGCTGCCCCCCATGGGGGCCCTCGCGCCTTGGGGCGGCCCGGCGGCGCTCACGCCATCTTCTCCTAAACAGGTAGATGAGCGCGCACTACTACCTCGGGATCGACACCGGCGGCACGTTTACCGATGCCGTGCTGCTGAACGACGCCAAGCAGGTGGTTGCGGCAGCCAAGAGTCTGACCACCCGCTTTGACCTGGCACAAGGCATTGGTGGCGCGCTGGACAAATTGCCGCAAGACGCCTTGAAGCGGATCGTGCTGGTGTCGCTGTCCACCACGCTGACCACCAATTCAGTGGTCGAGGGCAAGGGCTCGCCGGTGTGCGTCTTGCTTGCGGGTTACGACGCGGCACAGATCAAGACCAGCGGCATGGTGGAGCTGCTGGGCGCAGAGGCCATTGTGTCTCTGCCCGGCGGCCACGAAGCGGGCGGCTACCCGATTGCCGCGCTGGACGAGGCGGCCTCCAAGGCTGCCATCCTGCAGCACGCACCACGCGTCAGCGCGTTTGCCATTTCCGCCAGCTTTGCGGTGCGCAATCCGCAGCACGAGCTGCAGCTGCGCGAATGGGTCAAGCAGCTGTGCGACAAGCCGGTCACCTGCGGCCACGAGCTGGCCTCCAGCCTGGGCGCACCGCGCCGCGCCCTGACGGTGGCGCTCAATGCACGCATGATTTCGCACGTCAAGGCGCTCATCGATTCGGTGCGGCACACGCTGCAGCTGCGCCAAATCGATGCGCCACTGATGATCGTCAAAGGCGACGGCACCCTGATCACCGCCGCCAGCGCCCTGGACCGACCGGTGGGCACGGTGCTCAGCGGCCCGGCAGCCAGCGTGATCGGCGCCTGCGCTCTGAGCGGCAGCCGCAATGCCATCGTCGCCGACATGGGTGGCACCACCACCGACATCGCCGTGGTGCGCGACGGTCGCCCCGAGCTCAGTGTGGACGGCGCGCTGATCGGCGACTGGCGCCCCATGGTGGAAGCGGTCAAGGTCTATTCCATTGGCTTAGGGGGTGACAGCGAGGTGCGCTTTCTGGGTGGCAAAGGCCTGGCCATCGGGCCGCGCCGCGTGGTGCCCATCAGTCTGCTGGCCCATGAACACCCCGAGTTGCTGCCGGTGCTGGAACGCCAGCAGAATGAATCCCCGCACGGCAGCCAGATCCGGTTTGCCTTGCGGCTGCAAAGCGATGAGGCCCTGATCAGCCGCCTGCCTGCCGACGAGCTACGCGCCTGGGAACGTCTGGCGCGAGGACCGGTGGATCTGGAACGCAGCAACATCGAAGACCGCCCGCTGTCACGCGCCCTGGCACGGCTGGAGCGCAAGGGCCTGGCCATCTACAGCGGCTTCACCCCCAGCGATGCCGCCCATGTGCTGGGCATGGCCACCCACTGGAACCAGCCTGCAGCGGTACTGGCCGCACGCATCTGGGCGCGCCAGATGCGCTACATGTACGGCCTGGGCACCTGGACCCTGGGTGACGCCGTGGCACCGTCCAGGCAGGTGGTGGACAAGGTCATTGCCACCATCTGCCAGAAGTTGATAGAGGCCGGCCTGAACGACGCAGGCCAGTTCAACGAGGACCGCGCCAGCAACATGGCCGCATTGCTGACCGAGATGGCACTGCAAGGGCGCAACCGCACAATGCCTGACGCCCAGCCGCCAGCCTCCGTGTTTGCCCTGCACTTTGCACCCGAGATGCCGCTGGTCGCCGTGGGCGCGCCAGCCTCCAGCTACTACCCGGAAGTGGCCCGCAGTCTGGGCATGGAGCTGCAGGTGCCGCGCTTTGCCGAGGTGGCCAATGCGGTGGGTGCGGTGCTGGGCGAAGTGTCGCAAAGAGTGCACATCACAGTCACCCAACCAGTACGCGGCACCTTCCGCGTGTTTGCACATGGCGGTCCGCAAGACTTCCCCAAGGTGGAGCCCGCTCTGGCCCATGCCCGCGCACTGGCAGCCGAGCAGGCCCGGGCCAACGCCCTGGCGGCCGGCGCGGCCACGGTGCAGGTGGACTTCAGCCAGACAGACAACAGCGTCAGCAACGACATCGACGGCAACATGTTTTTTGAAGCCATCGTCACTGCCACCGCCAGTGGTGCGCCACGCACGGCATTGGATGAGGAGACTGCATGCCAGCCATTACCAGAGCCGGTCTGAGCACTGAGCTGGCGCACCATGGCCTGAGCCTGCGTGGCGGCTGGATTCCCGGCGCGGATGACAAGCTGCCTGCCCTGCCTGAAGGCGGCACGGCTGCCGTGGTCTGGATGGTGGGAGTGGTGGGTTCCAGCATGTGGCCGCATTTCAAAGCATCGCCGTTCTTCCAGGATGGATTGCCCAATCCGCTGGACCGTTGGAGCGCGCACCTGGGCCGGACACTGGCAGCGCGGTGGGACGGGGTTGCCCTGTTCCCGTTCGATGGGCCGCCGTACTATCCATTTCAGCAATGGGCCGATCACAGTGAACCGACCCAGAGCAGCCCGCTCATGCTGCGCATCCATCCCCAGCACGGCCTGTGGCATGCATACCGGTTCGCGCTGGCTTTGCCGGAGATCGATGGTGACGACGCTCAGGCGCTGAAAGTGGAGGCTGCCCAGCGGCTGCGGTCTGCCAGCGACAACACCAGCCTGTGCACGCAGTGCAGTGGCCAGCCCTGCCTGCAGGCCTGTCCGGTGGATGCCTTCACCGGCACGCAGTACCGCATCGACGCCTGCGCCGCCCATCTGCACGCGCACCTGGACGGCGACTGCATGCAGCAGGGCTGCCTGGCACGACGCGCCTGCCCCGTGGGCACTGCGTCCCGATACACGCCAGAGCACGCGGCCTTTCACATGCAGGCGTTTGTGAAAAACCACTAATCCGGCGCGCCGCACCGACTTCTTCACCGCGTCCGGCGCGCTCTGGGTTCTAATAGGCGCAACAAGATCCGAATGCCGCGCAATGGCCGGCATGACAGGGGAGCGCTGTTTGATTCATCCAAAATTTCTCTTCAGTCTGGCCTGCGTGTGTGCGCAAATGGCATTGGCGCAGGTCGGCAAACCGGCAAGCGATGATGCGCCCGCGGCGACTGTCTCCGAATCCGACTTCCTGCAGGACGTGCCGACGATCATCTCGGTATCGCGGCTATCGCAGACCCTGGCAGACACGCCAGGTGCTGTCACCATTCTGGATCGCCAGTTCATCCATATGTCCGGTGCACGCGACGTGGTCGACCTGCTGCGCCTGGTGCCCGGCTTTCAAACCACCACCTCGTACGAGACTGACGCCCCGATGGCCACCTACCATGGCCGCAACGACGACTGGGCCAACCGCATCCAGGTGCTGGTGGACGGACGTTCGGTGTATTCGGGGTTGCTGCAAGGTTCAGCGGGCATTGGCTGGAAAACACTGGCGCTGGACGACATCGAGCGCATTGAAGTCCTGCGCGGTTCCAATTCGGCGACCTATGGTGCACGGGCCTTTCTGGGCGTGGTCAACATCATTTCCCGGGATGTGCGCGAGACCATAGGGGCGGCCGCGAACCTGAGCCAGGGCGAGAACAGCATTGCAGACATGGGATTGCGTGTCGGCTGGAACCATGGGATTGGCACCTACCGCATCAGCGCCGACCAGGTGCAGGACGATGGCCTGCAAGGTGCCTTCGGCAAGAACCACACCGAACGCGCCAACTTCTCTTCCCTGATTGCCATCAGTACCGGCACCGACCTGGAGTTTCGCGCCGGTGGCGTGGGTGTATACGCCGGACGTGGTGAGCCCGGCGATACGGGCGGCAATCCGGCGCGCAACTGGTTCATGGGTTCGCAATTCATACAGGCCGACTGGCGCAGCGTGCTGGACGACGCGCACGATCTGTCGGTGAGCGTGTCGCATACCGAAAACACCAGCCACGACACTTTCTACTTCCTGACTCCCGGACCGTATTACATGGCCACCGTGGACTTCAGCGGCAACGAATATGTGGATTCGATCTCTTCGCAGTACACCTCGCGCCTGAGTCCGGATTGGCGCGCCGTCTGGGGGGCAGAGTTCCGAAAGGAGCGTGTGGTCTCGCCATCCCAATTCGACCAGTTGGGCAGCGTGACCAACGATTTCTATCGTCTGTTCGGTAGCGCCGAGTGGCGCATGAGTGACACGCTTTTGCTCAATGCCGGTGCGCTAGCCGAGCACAACGACTTTTCCGGCGACTCCGTCTCACCGCGATTGATGCTGAACTGGCATTTCCAGCCCGGCCATACCTTGCGCGTGGGTGCGTCAACTGCGTTTCGTCCACCCAGTGCCTACGAAAAATATGGCCAACGCCAGTACTACGACGCCAACCACCAGAACCCCACCGGCTACTTCACCTATAACGACGGCAGCGTTCAGGCGGAGCGGCTGTTTTCGCAGGAGCTGGGCTACTACTTTGCACCACCCTCCAGCCAGTTCAGTGGGGATGTGCGGATTTTCAATGAGCACATCAGCGACGGTATTGCGCACACCGAAACCGTCACCCCGGGCATACAGCCGGAGCGCTACGTCAATGCCCATGATGACCAGATCAACGGTGTCGAATGGCAACTGGCCTGGTCACCTGGTGAAGCCACCCGCATGCTGCTGTCGCAGACCTGGACCGATATTCAAGCGTCCACCACCGAACCCGGAAACAACCTGTTCCGCACCGGGCACAGCGCGCCGCGCTATGCGGCCAGTCTGACGCTGATGCATTCCTTTGACAGCGGACTGCATCTTTCCGTGATGCACCAGCAGGCCGATGACGTAGCACTGATGTCCATCTCCAACAATCCCTGGGTGTTCTCCATGCAGCGCACCGACCTGCGTCTGGCGCAGGACTTCCGGCTTGGCGGCAGCAAGGCCGAGCTGGCACTGGTGGTGCAGAACCTGAACGATCCGTACCGGGATGGGGACCAGAAGTTCTACTTCAATCGACGCGCCTTCGTGACCCTCAAGGTCGAGAACTGAAACTGTGATCCTGCAGCGCCTTCGCTTGTGGTACCGACTCGGACTGCTGCTGGGTTTGGCCCTGGCTTTCGGTCCGGCGCTCGCCTGTCAGGTGTGCGTGGTCAGCAGCGAGAAGGCACCTGCGTTCCAGGAGGCCTATGACAGCCTCAGCCAGGAGCTGCAACGTCTAGGCGTTGCGCGCCAGGACATCGCACTGCTGGGCATTGCCGAATACCAGGACGGTGGGCCCGCCGTGCTGGAGGCAAGGCTGCTGATAACCCTGGGCACCGACGCCTTGCGCCATGTCGCCACGCGCAATGGCAAGCTGCTGATTGCCGGACTGATACCGCGCATCAGCTATGAGCGCGTGCTGGCCGAATCCGGCAGAAAAAGTGCTGCGGCAACCGCTGCACTGTACCTGGATCAGCCCTTTGGCCGCCAGCTTGATCTGATGCGGCTGGCCTTGCCGCGCCTGCATCGCGTGGGCGTTTTGTGGGGCCCCGAATCGATCAGCCTGCAGCCGCTGCTGAATACGGCCCTCCAGTCCCGCGGCATGGAATTATCGGAAGGCCTCTACAGCGACGGACAAACCCTGATTGGCGCATTGCAAATGGCGCTGCATGATGCCGATGGTTTGTTGGCAGTTGCCGATACCGCAATCTATAACGCCAACACCGTGTCCAATATCCTGCTCACCAGTTACCGCGCCAAAGTTCCGGTGCAGGCATTCTCCCCGGCATACGTCAAGGCGGGTGCCCTGCTGTCCGTACACAGCACGGCCGGTCAGATCGGCAGCCAGTTGGCCGTCATGGCGTATCAGGTCCTGCAAACCAACAACATGCCCCAGAGCCAATACCCCGTGGACTTCAGCGTCACGACCAACGACTACATCGCCCGCTCGCTCGGCTTGACGCTGGATGCCAAGGTGCTGTCCGATCGGCTGCACCGCATGGAGAAACGGCCATGATGGGCAGCAGCATTCGCGCGCGCATGGCGCTGGCCTCCATTCTTCCGGTGTTGCTGGTCGTCGCCACCATCGCCGGCATCTTCTGGCAAGGCAGGGTCCAGGATCTGGAGAACTCCCACCAGCAGCGCACTCGCTTGCTGGTGCATCAGGTGGCGTTGTTCAGCGCCTATGGCCTGTTCTCGGGCAACACGGCCAGTCTGCAAAGTGTGGTGCAGGAAATCCAGCGCGAGGCCGACGTCCAGCTGGTGATGGTGTTTGACGCCAATGGTGACGTGCTGGCCTACAGCGGGCCCACCGAGGTACGTGCGCTCTCCGATGCCGAGTCCCCCAACTTCAAGGCCGGCCTGCGCACCAGGCATCTGGACATGCGCATCGAATCCGTTCTGCCCACGACTGTTCCGATTGATGACATGTTCACGCCGGAGCAGACCACAAACTCCCACTTTGCGGCTCCGTTGGGCAGTGCCATGGTGGTGGTGTCCCGGCAGGATCTGGATGAAAAGAAGAGCGATGCCCTGCTGACCGCTTTATGGGTCGGTGCCGCTGGCATGCTGCTCGGCGGGTTTCTGGCGTTCCGGCTAGGCGATTGGGTAGTACGGCCACTGGTGCGCATTTCCCAGATGGTCAAGCGCATCGGCCAGGGCGACTTCACCATCGCGCCCATCGTCTCTGAGCGCGACCCTCTGAAAGAGCTGCAGGTTTCGCTCAACCAGATGGCTGAACGCCTGGCCTGGGGGCGCGATGAGCTGGAGCGCCAGGTCGAGAAAGTGACGCAGGAGTTGCGCCTGAAGAAGGAGCAGGCAGAAAGCGCAACCCAGGCCAAGTCGCGCTTTCTGGCGGCGGCCAGCCACGATTTGCGCCAGCCTTCGCATGCCTTGGGCATGTTTGTGGCCCGGCTGGGTCAGTTGCCCATGGACCCGCAGATGCGGCAGCTGGTCAACAACCTGCAGGTCTCGGTACAGGAAATGCAGGACCTGCTGGATGGCCTGTTGGATTTGTCGCGGCTGGATTCCGGCAACGTGCAAATCCGCATGGCACCCGTGGACCTGAACGATCTGCTGAACTCGGTACGAAGTTCCCTGGCCAATGTGGCCCAGGCCAAGGGGTTGCGGCTGCGCGTGCGCTCCACCCGTCTGTGGGGTCAGAGCGACGCCACGCTGCTGGTTCGCATGCTGGTCAATCTGGTCATCAACGCCATCCGATACACCGAGCGCGGAACGGTGCTGGTGTGCTGTCGTCCGTACGACCAAGGGCAGGGTGTGCGCATCGAGGTATGGGACAGCGGCATCGGCATACCGGCAGAGCACCATGACGACATCTTCAAGGAGTTCTACCAACTCGCCAACCGCGCCGGCGACCGCAACTTCGGCATGGGTCTGGGGCTCAACATCGTGCAGCGCAGTGCCGCTCTGCTGGGGCACGAGATCGTGCTGCGATCCAACCTGGGTTGCGGCACCCGGTTTTCCATCCTGCTCAAGGCAGCACAGCCAGTGAGGGTCCAGTCCGACAAGCTGTTGGGCGCGTTGCAACCCACGTTGGGGGACATCACCGGCTTGCATGTCCTGCTGATTGAGGACAACGACAACGCCCGCGAGGCAGTGCGCCAACTGCTGCTTTCCTGGGGCTGCAAGGTAGTCGTGGCCAAAACGCTGGTGGAGGCCCAGACGCAACTGCTGCAGCACGGAGTGCCGGACGTGATCCTGAGTGACTACCATCTGGGCGCTGCAGAGAACGGCATTGAATGCATTGCCGCACTGCGCGCGCTGGCTGGCGGCACGGTGCCCGCATGCCTGATGAGCGGCGATACCCATGACGCGTTTCTGGACGCCGTCAAGGCTGCCGATCTGCCCTTGCTGCACAAGCCGGTGCGACCGGCCAAACTGCGCAGCCTGCTGCGTCGCATGCTGCCCTGAAAGACCGTGCATTTTTGTCAAAACAAGGGGGGCCAAAGGCGGTGTGCAGGGCTTGACGCGTTTCCATCAGCGGCTGTCGCAAATGAATCGTCACCTGTCCTTGGGCTGAATACACTTTGTCCGGTTATCGTGAGGCTCAATTTCGACTTACCCCAGTAACTGCTGTTCACTACCGTCGTACGGCCTCGGTCCGAGGCTTGGCACGGATTTGGCACACTCACTTCACATCATTCAATCCCCCTAGGAGCAAAGCGCAAAATGGCCAAATTTCCTGAACGAGCCAAAGTTGTCATCATTGGCCAAGGCGGCATCGTCGGCGCCTCGGTGGTGCATCACCTGATCGAACGCGGTTGGGACAACATCGTCGGCATCGACAAGTCCGCCATCCCCACCGACGTGGGTTCGACCGCACACGCCTCTGATTTCTGCTTCAACACGATGCACGATCAGATGTCGATCTTCACCACCAAGTACAGCATCGACTTCTACGACAAGATGGGCCGCTATGAGCGCATCGGCGGCCTCGAAGTCGCCCGCGTGGGCGATGACGAGCGCATGCAGGAACTCAAGCGCCGCGTGGCGTCCGGTAAGGCCTTCGGCAACCGGGTCGAGATGATCACCCCCGCAGAAGCCAAGGCCAAGTTCCCGCTGCTGGAAGAAAGCATGATCCAGGGCGCGTTGTGGGACCCGGACGCCGGTCTGGTCAAGCCGCGCTCGCAGATGGTGGCGGGCGAACTGGTTGACGCCGCCGTGGCCTCGGGCAAGCTGCTGTCGTTTGCCAACACCGCCTGCACCGGCCTGCGCATCGAGAACGGCCGCATCCAGGGCGTGGAAACCACCAAGGGCTATATCGCCGCCGACTACGTGGTGGTCTGCGCCGGCCTGTGGGGCCGCCTGATTGCCAACATGGCGGGCGAAGACCTGCCCATCATGCCGGTGGACCACCCGCTCACCTTCTTCAAGCCCTACCTGGAGTTTGCTGGCACCGGCAAGGACATTGGCTACCCGCTGCTGCGCGACCAGGGCAACTCGGCCTACCTGCGCGACACCGGGGACCCCAAAACCCCCGAAGGCGGCCAGATCGAGTGGGGCTACTACGAAGAGAAGAACCCGCGCATGTGCCACCCGCGCGATCTCCTTGAAAAGGAACAGGCGCGCCTCTCGCCTTCGCAGCGCGACCTGGAACTGGAACAGATCATGGAGCCACTGGAGCGCGCCATCGAGCTGACCCCCATCCTGGCCGAACTGGGCTACGACGAAAAATACTCCTTCAACGGCCTGCTGCAGGTCACCACCGACGGCAACCCCTCCATTGGCGAATCGAGCAAGGTGCGCGGCCTGTGGTACGCCGAAGCGATTTGGGTAAAAGACGCGCCCGGCGTGGGCAAGCTGGTGGCCGACTGGATGACCGACGGCACCACCCATCTGGACCACGCCCGCATCGACGTGGCCCGTATCTACCCGTACCAGCAGGACGAGAAGTACATCCACGACCGCTGCTACGAAGGTGCCTTCAAGATCTACAACCCGCCGGTGCACAACCGCGAGCCCTACAGCGCCGGACGCGGCATCTTCAAGAGCCCGTTCTACGAGCGCGAAAAAGCCCTGGGCGCCTACTTCATGGAACTTTCCGGCTGGGAGCGTGCGCATGGCTATGCCAGCAACGAGCATCTGCTGGCGGTCTATGGCGACAAGGTACCGGTGCGTGCCAATGAATGGGACAACCGCCACTTCTGGCGCGTGTCGAATGCCGAGCACCTCAAGATGTCGGAAGACGTGGGCATGATCAACGTCTCGCACTTCGCCGAGATCGACGTGGTGGGCCCGGATGCAGCCGACCTGCTGGAATACATCTGCGTGGCCAAGGTGGGTGGTGACACCCCAGTGGGCAAAGGCGTCTACACCCACTTTCTGGATGCCAAGGGCGGCGTGCGCGCCGACCTGACCGTCTTGCGTCTGGGGCAGGACCACTACCGCGTCGTCGACGGCGCTGACGCCGGCCACCGCGACCTGACCTGGATCCGCCGCATGGCCCAGGACCGCGGTGCCAATGTCGAGGTGACGGACACCACCACGCAATACGGATGCCTGGGTGTGTGGGGGCCCAATGCCCGCGCCACCATCCAGAAGATTGCCGACGAGCCCGAAGCCTGGTCCAACGAGAACTTCCCCTTTGCGGCTTTGCGCGAACTCAAGATCAAGGGTGTTCCGGTGCTGGCCTTCCGCATCTCCTACGTGGGCGAGCAAGGCTGGGAACTGCACTTCAAGTACGAAGACGGCCTGGCCCTGTGGGACGCGCTGTATGCCCTGGGCGTCACCCCCGTGGGTGTGGAAACCTATGCCAACAGCCGCCGCATGGAAAAGAGCCTGCGCCTGCAGAACGCCGACCTGCTGACCGAGTACAACCTGTTCGAAGCCGATCTGGCCCGTCCCAAGGTCAAGGCTGCCGACTTCCACGGCAAGGCCGCCCACATGAAGTTCCGCGAACGCGAACACCAGCCCGCCACGCTGTGCACTCTGGTCATGACCAGCAACATCGACAGCACCGGCGTAGCGCGCTACCCCCTGGGCAACCTGCCGGTGATGGACCCGGCCACGGGTGCCACGCTGATCGACTCGGAAGGCCGCCGCTCGTACACCACCAGCATCGCCTTCGGCCCCACCATCGGCAAGAACATTGCGCTGGCGTATCTGCCGCGCGAATACTGCCAGGTGGGACGCGAGCTGCAGGTTCAGTACTTTGACGATGTGTATCCGGTCAAGGTCGAAGCCGTGGGCTACGGCCCCCTGTACGATCCGGAAAACATCAAACCCCGTTCTTAAAAACCAGTGCGCCCCGCGGGGCGCCGCTCTTTGCGCCAGATGGCGCGCTACCTACGGAGAAATGCATGAAAGCAATGGTCGCGGTCAAACGCGTGGTGGACTACAACGTCAAGGTGCGGGTCAAGTCCGACGGCACGGGCGTGGATATTGCCAACGTCAAGATGAGCATGAACCCCTTTGACGAGATCGCCGTCGAAGAGGCCGTGCGCCTAAAGGAAAAGGGCGTGGTCACCGAAATCATCGCCGTCTCCTGTGGCGTGGCCCAGTGCCAGGAAACCCTGCGCACCGCCATGGCCATTGGCGCAGACCGCGCCATCCTGGTGGAAACCGCTGCCGACCTGCAACCCCTGGCGGTGGCCAAGCTCTTGAAGGCTTTGGTGGACAAGGAACAG
>NZ_JBXAMW010000029.1:0-27146 GCF_058801025.1 Rhodoferax sp. GW822-FHT04A08 | reverse complement strand
AGCTAAGTCGTAACCATGAACGAATTGAATCTAACGCCAACAGGTGAGCCAGGGCGCATCCATGGAATCGATGCCCTGACTGGGCTGCCCGGGCGAGAAGGCTTGCTTAGGCGTGTCAATGAGCTTCAGGCAGATTCCCAAGCCGCCTTGATATGCATCGATCTGGATCAACTGTCGGCGCTAAATGAAACTTTGGGATTGTCTGCTGGAGATGTGCTGCTGGTAGAGGCAGCACATCGCATTGCCAAATATGCAAAGTCTGAGGACTATCTGGTGCGCTACGGAGGTGACAAGTTCGGGCTATTACTTACCTCTCAAACAGTGCCCAGTCAAATTGAACAAATTGCAACTGCTTTAATCGAGGCCCTTCGTCACCCCTATCTCATAGCCGGAAGGGAGGTCTACCTGGGAGCAAGCATTGGCTTGGCCTTTCAACAAAGTCATGCCGTGGCGCATGAGAGCCCTGATGGCCCTCAACTCCAGTATTCATTGCTACGACACGCCGAAGCTGCATTGGCCCGTGCAAAATTGACATCGCGTGGCAGTTGGATATCGTACGCGCCCGATATGAATCGCAACTTTAGCGGACGATTGAATCTGGAGTCCGAACTCTACCAGGCCATAGAACTGCATCAATTTCTTGTTTACTACCAACCCAAGGCTTCGTGCAAAACCGGAGAAATAAGTGGTTTTGAAGCATTGATACGCTGGCAGCATCCAGAAAAAGGTGTAATCCTTCCATCGGAATTCATCCCAACCTTAGAAAACACGGGGCTTATTGAGCGAGTCGGCGCCTGGGTGCTTCGCGCGGCGTGCCAGCAGCTCAAGGATTGGGATGCGTTTGATTTTGAGCGTCTGAAAATGGCCGTGAATGTTTCACTGCGCCAACTTAATGATCCTCTGTTTCCAGAATTGGTAGCCACCATTTTGGCCGATACGGGCCTTACCGCAGATCGACTGGAGCTGGAGCTAACTGAAAGCATGCTCATGCACGATGTGATTCGTACGGAATCCCAGCTGTTCCGACTGAAGAAAATCGGCGTCAAATTGTCCATTGACGACTTCGGTACGGGATATTCCAGTCTTGCTTATTTGAAAAGACTGCCTATCGATACAGTCAAAGTGGACCGAGCGTTTGTGCAGGACATCACAACCGACCCGAACGACGCTTCGATTACACGCGCCATCATCAGCATGGCACATAGTTTGAAGATGGCAGTCGTTGCGGAGGGGATCGAGACGGATGCCCAGTTGTCCACACTCATCAATCAACAATGCGACATAGTACAGGGATACTTCATCGGGAAGCCCATGCCTTCACACGATGCTCTTGCGTTACTCCAATCCGGCTGGGTTCTCGCAGCATCAACTTTAGGTAGACCCGCCAAAACCAGAACATTGCTGCTGGTAGATGACGAAGACAGCATCTTATCGGCGCTGAAGAGGCTATTGCGCCGAGAAGGCTATCGTATTTTGAGTGCAAACTCTGGCGCACAGGGTTTGGAGATCCTGGCTGCCAACGATGTGGACGTCATCGTTTCCGATCAACGAATGCCGAACATGACAGGTGAAGAGTTTCTGCGTCGGACCAAAGACCTATACCCAGAAACCATGCGCTTGGTTCTGTCAGGTTACGCGGACATGGAGTCGATAACCAATGCAATCAATCAAGGTGCCATTTACAAATTCATGAGCAAACCGTGGGATGAGCAGCTATTGAGAGAGGGTATAGCAGAGGCCTTTCGACATAAGGAAATGAGTGACGAAAACAATCGTCTGACTAAGGAGGTGGCATCCAAGAATCAAGAGCTTCTCTTCAAAAACCAAACTCTTGCGAGGTTGCTTGACGAACAATCGCATCAGTCCGTTGTGGGATTGGCTGCGCTGTCCGCGTCGCAAGAAACCTTGCACTGGATTCCGGTACCCATTGTTGCTGTGGATCCCGAAGGGTTGATTGTTCTGCGCAATGCCGCCTTTGCAGAACTCAATTTCGAGTCAGACATTGCAAGCTTGCTGGTTCCCAAGCTACCTACATGGCCAAATGGATCTGCTCATCAGTTTGAACTGATTGACGCCAACGGTGCGGGCTGGCGCGTCGTGGGACGTCACTTGGTAACACAAATGCAACACAGAGGCACTGTGTTTGCCTTCCTTTCTCTAAATGACCGCCATGAATGATCCTGAGAGCAAAGCGATTACAGATCTTTTGGAATCGGCTTCCCTACCTAAAGTTAGGAGCGACGAAGCCGGTCCGTCTACCGATCAAATCGAATTGCGATTTCGACACGCAGGCACAGGGTCCGCAAGCACATCTCTGATGAATGCTTTGATCGCGTACCTAACTCAGTTGAGGTCTTGATGCCACCCAATCTCGAACAGGCCATTCAAATGGTCCGCCAATTGCCCAGCATACCTGAAGCGGTACAACAAGTACTAGGCTATCTGGACGACGAGTATGCGGAGCAATCTCTACTGGAGCGTGCAATCGCTCGCGATCAGGCTTTGGTCGCACGCTTGCTCCAGTTGGCAAACTCCCCATTTTATGGAGGAGCGAATCAGGTTCAGTCTATTCACGAAGCTGTTGTAGTTCTGGGTATATCCAACCTACGCATGATCGTGGTGGCCATATTACTAACTTCACAAAAGTTTCCCGGAAAACAAGATCAATCGTTGATGCAGACCATGTTTCGGCACAGCATTTCTGTTGGGATATGTGCCTATGTTTTAGGTCGCCGCAATCAGATCAATCCAAATCAGGCTTTTCTGGCGGGCATATTGCATGATGTTGGCAAGCTGGCGCTGGCATCTTCCTATCCTGAAATATATGCCGAGGCCAGAATGCTGCGGCAAAAGGAAGACATTTTGATGATGGACGCGGAGCAGCGTGTTTTTGGATTCGACCATGCCGCTATTGGGGCGGCACTATGTAGTCATTGGCATTTTCCGAAGGAAATCTGTGATGCTATTGGTGGTCATCACAGGCTAGCGGACTATGCCGAGTCTGTGCAGGCTCCAATGGCCAGTACGCCGCTGATGGAGGTGGTGCATCTGGCAAATGCTGTTGCGCATGCACTTAATCTGGAATCCGATATGCAGTCCTCAGTGCCAAGAATTTCCGAAGCTGCCTGGACGAATTTGGCCGGTACAAAGGAGAAGCTCGTGAAGGATTTTTCAGACATGCAAGGCATGTACAACAAGCTCGCAATGTTAGTCAACCTGTGACAGGTGCTTCTCAATGGACTTGCCTTTTCGCCGATTCAAGAAGGCCACTTTCAGTGGCTTACAGTTTGCGACCTAGCCTTGATTCGTATGCTACGAAAGCCTCGCGAATGTTTTCGCGCATGGTGTCATCATTCCAAGGTTTGGTAAAGAACTTGTATATTTCTCCCTGATTCACTGCACTGGTAATGGAATCCAAATCCGTATATCCTGAAAGAACAATTCGAACGGTATGTGGATAGAGTTCCTTGACTCGCGACAGAAATTCTGTACCGTTCATTTCAGGCATACGTTGATCCGAAACTACCACCTGCACATTGTGCGTGGCCAGCAGATTGAACGCCAGTGAAGCGTTGTCTGCGGTCAAAATATTGTAGTCTTCTCGGCGCAAGAGTCGTTTTAGTGCGGCCAATATGCTCGCCTCATCATCAATGATCAGCAGAGTTCTACGCTCATCAACCGATTGAAGCGGAAATTCGTATTTCCTTTGTTCAATCATCAACTGGGTGCACTCTTTGAACGAGATAGGTCGACTAAATAGATACCCCTGCATTTCGTCACAGTGATGACGACGCAAATAGTTCATTTGAGCTTCTGTCTCCACCCCCTCGGCAACAACACGCATCTTCAAGTTGTGGGCCAAATCGATGATGGAGATGCAAATGGACGCAGCGCTTGGGTCGATAGTGATCTCGCGCACAAAACTTTGATCAATCTTCAGATAGTCAATGGGAAGGCGTTTTAGATAGCTGAGAGATGAATACCCCGTCCCAAAATCATCTATCGATAGCTTCATGCCCATGTCGCGAATCGCGTTAAGTTTTTGTATGCTTGTCTCGACATCGGCTATGAGAACACTTTCCGTAAGTTCCAGGTCCAAGTAGAGTAGGTTCCCTGTATAGCGACGTCCAGTCAATACGTCCTTTAGCGTCTCTACAAAGTCTTTACGTCGCAACTGCATGCTGGACACATTGACGGCTACCCGAGGAGGCGTTATTCCGTCTTTTATCCAGGTTTCTATGTCGGTCATAGCTTTTTGCAAAACCCATCTGCCAACCTCCACAATCATTCCAGTCTCTTCCAGGACCGGTATGAACTCGCCAGGTGGAATCAGGCCATATTCAGGGTCTTGCCAACGAATCAAAGCCTCCAATCCGACAACATTTCCATCGGACATGCTGACTTTGGGCTGGTAGTACAAAACAAATTCACCCTGTTCCAACGCACGGCGCAAACGATTTTCAAGCAGCAACTGTTGCGAAACGCGAGCATTCATGGGCGATGCGTAGAACATGTATCGCTCATCATTCAACTTCGCAATTTGGAGCGCTGTTTCCGCATGGGCAAACATGGTTTCCACGTTCTCTGCGTCGTTTGGAAATAGGGAAACACCTGTGCGAAACGTAAGATGCAATTGTTTCCCGTCAATCGAATAAGCGAGATTCAATTGTGGAAGAATCGTATTGTCTAATAAATGTGCAATGTCAGATTCCTCTTTCAGCCCGCTTGCTATGACTGCAAAGTGGGTGATTCCAAGTCGCGCCAATCGGTCAGTTCCATTGAGTGCTTCAGCGAGGCGGCCGGCCACTCTCTTGATGAGAACATCTCCAACATGGCGTCCAAACGTGTCGTTGATGTCCTTGAAACGTTCAATATCGATCAGCAGTAACCCCAAGGATGATCTTTCCCCGTCTGCACGGGAATTATCCAGAAGCAGTTGAGTGATTCGGTCTTGAAATAATGCCCGGTTAGCTAACCCTGTGATCGCATCATAGTAGGCCAGATAATCTAACTGCTCGGTTTTTTGAATGTATTCAAGTGCAAATGCAATGTCGCCGGCAACTTCTTTGAGAAGATCGAGCTCCATTGCATCGGCAAAGAATTGAGGCTCGCTTGAGCAAAGTACCAGTATTCCGGCTACACCTCCTCCGACCCGCATTGGAAGAACAGCAAGAGAATGACAACCATTGGCAACTAAATTCGGAGGGAAAGTGTCCTCACTTGAAGCACTTAAGTCATTGCACAGCGCTACACCACGTTCGCTAAGTGCTTGACCAATCCAGCCGATATGAGCGTCAACGGTTTCAATCTGTGCCGCCGCAAAAGCCTTTTCCCAGTCATCGGGCACGGCATGATAACCTTTCCAGACTACCGGTCGCACGCGACTGCCTTCGGACTCCACGGTACCAATCCACGCCAGCTCAAACTTGCCTAGCGCAACGGCGATCCGACAGGCCTCATCGAAGAGTTCCAGTCGATCATGGCTACGCACGATAGTGGAATTAATGCCACTCAGTACAGCATACAACCGATTCAGGTTGATAACCTTTTGTTCCGTCTTGATGCGTTCTTGTATCTCAGATTGCAAGGACTCTGTGCGTTGCGCTACCTGGGTCTCTAGATGCAGAAGTAGTTCGCAGCGTTGCAGAGCGACGGTTAACTGATTTGCAATCGCATGCAGCATGCCCAGGATCTCATCAGACAGTTCCACGCTTTCCATGCCGATCAAGTTGATGGAACCCAGCTTGTGTCCATTTGCCAGAAGAGGGAGACGCGTCACAGGATACGACAGACTATCCTCCTGCACGTTTGCCGATTCCGGAGCCCCAAAGTTGCGTGCACGTGTGCCATCTTCATCGAGGGAAATCCAGCCAGAGCGGAACTCTGGGAGCTCCAGAATTCCCAGAAGAGCAAGCTTGCAAACCTCAGCTTCGCCAACTCCCCTGTTCAGATCACCAGCCACCCGATACAGCATTCGGAGTGTTGCATTCAAAGACGCCAATTGCTCGGATTTACTCTGCGCCCGTTGCCGTTCCTTCAATTCACGGCCATGCGATTCTGCAAGTCGCGCATAGAGAATTCCATTCTCTGCTAACAACACCATCAGTACGAAGCTAGATGCAACCAATCCGTAGATTCGACCAACATACCAGCCCAGGTCGTACCGACCATGGTTGAGAACGGACGCCAATGCTATATCAAATATCCACACCCAATTGACGGCCATCAGTCCAAGATCAAATGTCATGTGTGGACGGCGTACCCAAAGCGCAAAAAGCGCGACGGCGGCCATTAGCCAAGTGATCGTTGCAACTACCACCTTTGTGGAGGCATCGTCATTCCCCAGCATAAGCGCGGGAAGTGCGCTTGCACTGTGAGTTGCTAGAAAAACCAACGACAAGGCAACACCCACCGTGACCGCGGCACTTGTGACTACTGTTCTGATCTGAAACGACGAAATCTTGCTGGTCGTGAAATCCAAGGCTGTTATTTGCTTCTTCAAGACGGCATAAATGACCACAAAGGACGGGAAACCAGCGTGCCAAAAAAAGTAAAGCCACGCGGTCGTCTGTGAACCGTTTCCAATCAGCCCCTGTGGCGCGAAAAGACCAGGAAAACTGAGCCCCTGTGAAATCGCCATGATCAGATTGAATAAGTAACCACAAGCCAGGGCCAGCAACGAGCGCTGACGAAGCATGATGAACTGTCCTAGCAGCAGAACAGCAGTAATCAAATCAACAATGCACATCGCTGAGAGATACAGCGCGATGAAAGTAGGGAAGGGGGGCAGTGCAACTTTGGCAAAAGGTGCCGCTGCAGCGAATATGCCAGCGGAGACCAGGACAAAGATTAGCAGCAGACGGCGTTCTTTCCGGTCTGCCAATTTGGTAGAGATGTAATTCTCGCCGACCTCATTCATGCTTATAGCCTCGGCAATGAGTGACAAATGTTTGCACCAACAATTGACTTTAGTCAAGAGTTGATTGAATAGGCCTCGTCGTCATAAGTCAAGTGATCTCTGCGAATAGCGTATGGGCAACTTCGATCTCTCCAATCGGCTTATGTCTAATGGATAGATAGATGTTGATGGCAAATCAACAATTTCATTTGTTCCTTCGTGGAAAAGGTGAAATTCCATATATGTGAAAAAATAGCAATGAGCGGCAAGGCAGTCATTGAAATGAACGCAGTGTTCGATTCCGTGCTGATGGAGCAAGATTCGGGCTTGAAAAGCACATTGCAACGGGAATCCAGTGGTTTCTGAATGGGCACATACAGACTTGTCCCGTCGTACTTACAGGGGGACACAGGTGATCGGCCAGTCTTATGTCCTTGCACCATCTGAGCACGACCGCTCACTAGCGGTTGGCAGGTTGACATTGAATAGGTGAATCAAGTCGGTCAGTCACATGCCGATTTGCCATCATGTGCAATTGAATTGCTCGAAACGTACTTACGTCCGTGTACAAAGTGTTACACGATAGCGACAAATTGCCATCGTCTGGATTCCTTCCGTCTTATTGACCACGTCTGCCAAGTTCTTTTCTCATTGCAAATCTGCAATCGGTTGAATCCGCCATTCAAAGGCTGATGTTCAAGTCAGGATTCGCTTGGAAGACGCACGCAATGCCAACGTTATAGGTCATAACGGGTCACGTTGAAACACAGCAGTTTAGGCATCTCACTGTTCATTTCGAAATGTAGTTAACGTGGGCATCAATTTCCTGCTGCAAAAGTTCGCTGAATTCAGCAACGTTCACTGCTTTACTGAAATAGTGCCCTTGAGCCTGGGTTGCGGTACCGGTGGAACTAAGAAATGAATGTTGTGCCTCTGTCTCCACACCTTCAACGATCACACCAATTTTTGCTTCTCTTGCGAGATTGATAATCGCGCGAATAGTATTGGCACTTGTTGGATCAATTGAGGCATCCCTAAGCATCGATTGTGCGATCTTTAAGTGGTTTACTCGGTAAGCCTGAAGGTAGTTGAAGGAGGAGTATTCAGTACCAAAGTCATCAATGGCGATCTTTACACCCAGCTCCCGTAGCTGCGGAATGACGCCATTGCGCGTCCATGTCATCTGGGCCAGCATCGCCTCGGTAACGTCGAACTCCAAGTCACCGGGATTGAGATGCCATCTTTCTAGCGTTTCGATCACGTTACGCACTAGTTCCTTGCCTCGTTCGAGCTGTACAAGGGACAGATTAATGGCCATAACCTGCGGTGCCAAATTGGAGTCACGCCACAAGCGCATTTGCTTACAGGCCTGATTCAATACCCATTGCCCCAAAGCAACGATTGAACCTGTCTTTTCTGCGATGGCAATGAAGGAGCCTGCATTGAGGAGTCCGCGCGTCGGGTGATTCCACCGGACTAGCGCCTCTACTCCAACAATCTTGTTTGTCGATAACTCAATCTGAGGTTGATAGTAGAGCTCGAGTTCGTTGTGCTCAATGGCATTTTTCAAATCCTCTCCGATTGAAACTCGCTCTTGAACGGCCAAGTCCAGTTCATTGGAATGGAATCGGTACTGATTGCGCCCTTCCTCCTTGGATCGGTAAAGCGCCAAATCGGCCTGTACAACCATGGCGTCAGCACCTGCGCTTTCATTCAGGAATGGACAGATGCCAATGCTCGCGGAGATTCTGATTTCGATGCCATTCAGTACAAAAGGCAGCGCAACGTTACTCAATATCTTTGTGGCCAATGCACCAGCGTTGGCCGGCTCACTGATTTCCCCTTGCAAAATGGCAAACTCGTCCCCCCCCAGCCTGGCGACGAGGTCAGAATCCCTGGTACAGGCTCGAAGTCGCTGAGAGACCTCTTTCAGCAGCGAATCACCGACCGGATGGCCATAGGTGTCGTTGACAGGTTTGAAGTGGTCCAGATCAATATAGAGAATCGCAAATGGTGTCGCACCGCGACGTGCAGCTGCAAAAGCTTGGTGCAGGCGCTCAGTAAACGTGGCACGATTTGCCAAGCCTGTCAGATTGTCAGTACGGGCCAGCTGTGCAATTCTTTCTTCTGCAGCCTTGCGCTCAGTGATGTCAAGAATGATCCCCTCAACTTCAATGAGCTTGCCTTCGCCATCGCGCACCGGAATGTAGCGATTTTCCACCCATCGTTGGCCACCATCACCTGTGTGCATTCTGAACTCGATTGAGGCGCCTTGTGCATCCTTCTCCAACATTCGAGCCATCGAAGTTACCACCTTGGATCGATCAGCGTCGTTGACCAAGATATCCATCCAATCGGACACTTGTAGCAGCGCAGAAGCGTTGTGGCCAAATTTTGTAATGTTGTGAGAAATATAAATGAGCGGAAAAGTTGGCTCTCCACGAAGTCGATAGAGAATCGTAGGACTATTTTTCACAATGATGTTGGCGTCCGACAATTCTCTTGTCCGTTCCTCAACAGCCTGTTCAAGATCATTCATTTTGAAATCAGCTTCCTCCGTAACCTGCCATTTCTTGGACAGCGTACTCGCGAGTTGACTAACTTCAATTGGATCGAATGGTTTCTTCAACACCAATAGACGATCCCGTGCATCCAGTCGACTGAAGACTTCAATCCATGACTGATCCGCGTACGCTGTGCAAATCACAATTTGCAATTTCGGGTCCAATTGCCAAATTCGTTCGATTGTTTCGACTCCATCCCATCCCGGAGGCATACGCATATCAATGAAAGCCATAGCGTAGGGGGTGTTCTGACGCAGCGACTCTTCAACCATAGAAACTGCTTCTTGCCCCTGGAATGCGCTACTTAGCGTGAACTCCAAAACCGTGGGCTTCTCAGTTGGCCCGAACAATGCATCTTCTATATCTGTGAGGTTGTTCGTACGTAGAATTGGACACAGTATTTTTCGAAAATCTTCGTGAATGGATGGCATGTCATCGGCTAGAAGAATTCTTCTATTTTCTGTAATCTTCATGATGTGTCCTTGCTATATTACTTAGGAAGTGCAGGTCTCCAGATGTACCCGATCCACCCGTCCGTATCACCATAATATCAATTCAAATTAACCATGCTCACATGATGTATTCGCAGATGTTGCTCGACTAGAACTGCCCCTGTATACGTGAGATATTGTTGATTTATTGCTCTAGTTGCCGGATTTTTCAAATTCAGATGATCGAATGGGAATGCTCAGAGTGAATGACGCTCCTTTGCCGACACCATCACTTTGCGCACTGAGCGTTCCGCCCATTTCCTGAGCGGCTACAACACAACTATGCAATCCAAAACCATGTCCGTTTGGTCGAGTGGTGAAACCATGAGAGAACACCCGTTTCAAGTTTTCGGGTGCAATTCCTTCACCATTGTCCCTGACTTGAATATGCAGTACAAGCCTACCTTTTCCTTCTTCCATATAGGTGCGCAGGGTCATAGTTGGATGTACCACCCCATCTGCACTAAGGGCCTGCCTGGCATTGGCTATTAGATTTACCAGAATTTGTAGCACACGGTGTCGATCAAGAGCATAAGCGGGAAGTTCAGAGTACTCCCTGACTACTTCAGTCTTAAGGTGCGATGGAGATACAGAATTCATGCGCAAAGCATCTTCGATTAGATCGATTAGATTTGTGCTTTCAACCATGCGTTTTGAACTGGCATAGGACTGTTGCGTTGCAATCACCTGTTTGACATGCTCCACATTTTTCAGCAACGAGTTGAGCTCATTGGATATGGCGTCGTGTTCTAGTCGCAACGTCTCCGTAAGTTGTCGAAAATAGGTTGGCAGCAGTTTGCCTCGCGCATCATTCGCAATGAAATCCCCGAGATGACTGGCGTTCTCCTCCATCAGATTTGCGACACGCTCCAATCCAATGATTTTGGAACTGGCCAGCTGGGTACTTATAAGTCCTGCGGAGACATTGATGCTGTTGAGAACGTTCCCAACATTGTGCAAAACATTGATGGCGATTTCTGCCATGCCGGCTATCCGCGCTGAATCCAACAATTGGGCCTGCACCTCTTCAATGCGTGCATGTGCAGCTTTTAACTCCGAAATATTCTTGGATGTACCAAACGTGCCGATAATTTTGCCACTTTTATCCCGCCATGGCCCTTTTGTGGTGAGATACCAGACGACGCGCCCATCGGGATGTTCTGTTTTCTCGCTCTTTTCGACAATTGAAATTCCAGTGCGAAGAATTTCCGCTTCGTCGTTGCCAAACTCTGCAGCTCTTTCCGTGCCATAAATATCCGCATCGGTCTTGCCAATGACATATTTTTCAAACTCTTCTGCACTGGTCAGGTGCACTGGTAAAGCATTCGCTTTGTCGCCCGTGCGTGCCGCCAAGTATCGGGTGGTGGCAAGGCGCAACAAATTGTTGACTTCGGATCTACTGATTTTGACGAACCGTGACTGCGTGTCTTTGAAGAAAATGGAGTCTGGCGTGTTATCCATCAAAATGGAAAAGAGATCTCTTTGGTAGGCCAGCTCCGCTTCAGTGTTTTTGAATTCTGTTATGTCTTTTGATATGCCAAACGTGCCAACAATCTTTCCATCCTTGTTTCGCAAAGGCATTTTTGTTGTCCATGCCCACGTTTCCTGACGGCCATCCTGCCAGGTTTCCTTCTCCACTTTGCCAACTATTGGTTGACCGGTCCGAATGATCTCTTGTTCATCTTCAAATGCAGGAGTAGCGTGATCCTTTGAAAATATATCGAAATCCGTCTTTCCGATCAAATCATCAGGGGACTGCTCTCCAAATTCGAGGGCTTGCGCTCGACTGCATTTGATAAAGCGCGAGAGGGTATCTTTAAAGTAGATGTGATCTGGAGAGTTTTCCAGGAGCGCTCGAAGCAAGTCTCGTTCGTCTATTTCCGATTCTTGGGGAATTAATTGGTCGGAAGGCGATTTGGTCGACCGGGATGAGTCGCCTGGCGTTGGCTTTTTGTCACGGGGGATCATGCTACTCACGATGGCAACCTCCTTGCAGTTTCGAGTCTTTGAAAATCAGCCTGAACTTCTTTGCTCTTTACGCACCACTTCCTGTAGGAAATGTATCGCTGAGGGGCCTTCACAGCAACAAGCACGGTACGAATACCCATTAGGGCATAGCGACATCAAACGAATTCAAAGGTCAGCGATAGCCCCAAGGTTATATGGACAGTTGTCGCTTGCACAGAGGAGATGTGCATTGTCAATACTCCATCTCGTTAAATCATCAAAACGTTGGAATATGACTTGTGCCTACGTAGCAACAATATCTACTGTGAAACTTCTGGTCAGGAGCACTGAGACGTTGTTGAATTGTCTGGCGAAGCCGTCGCCGAATGGGTAAAGCAATGGAACGAGCGCTACACAAGCGGCTAGCGAGAGGATGATGGGCTCCTTGCGCGGGCAACTTATGGTTTTCTATATTCGAATTGACTTGAAAGAGTTTGGGCGCGCACTTAATGAACTGGGCCTTCAAAAATGAATTTTGAAAGCCAAGTTGTGGCGGTTACTCGACAATGCAACTGCGCGATTCATTCGTTGCGACTACTTGGTTCTATGATGCCGTTTTTATTACTTCTCAATAGCTTAATTGTAAAAAAAAGCAATTTTCCCAATTTCTAATTATCGGATCTGCGCAAACTTTTCAAAATTTTTGCAAGCTGCAAATCCGCTTGAGTTGTAACTTCCTCGCCCCATGCTGATGGCGAGTCCGCCAGCTGATCTTTTAGAGCAAGGGAAAGTTCGACCAATGTGTCCCTTAATTGGGCAAGAGCCTCCGCTATTGAGTTAAGTTCTATCCTCGCATCTGTATGTCTCATTTGTTTAACTCCTTCAGACATTTGTGGTCGGCAATTGTGGGATTCTATTGGGCATATGTAGCCTTACCGTCAGGCCTCAAGTGCTGAAGTATTTTTGATTGCGGGCAGAAACCCCTGGATGCTCACGAAGACAAGTCCAGCTGGTTTGTCTGACTAAGGAAAGTTCACTCAACTGATTGCAGGAATATATAGATTCAGGAAGAGAGAAGCCAGCATAAAGAATGTACCTTCGCTGCTAAGCAATGTGGACACTGTCTCCAAGCTGTCCAGGCATCATGGATCGGAAAATTCCGATCATTGACGGAAATTTCTGTCTTCGATACAGCCCATTCCGATGGTGGTTTACGCGGGCCTCCTGCACTATTCGGGGATGCAATCATTTACCGCCGTTTCCATAGAGAGCTGCCCTTCCACACGGTGGTTCATCCGCATGGCCCTGGAGTTCAGCGGCTTTTCTGTCGCCGAAGCGTGCGAAGGCCCAGCCGGGCTGGAGCTTGTGTATTCCCTGTGTCCCGATCTGGTGTTGGTGGGATGTGGCATCACCGGAATTCAGGCCATTGAACTTTGCAAATTGATTCGCCTGGACTTTCAGCTTAACAAGACTGTGGTGGTCATGCTTTCCGACTGCGGGGACGACCTGGAAGTACAGGAAGGGCTCAAGGCTGGCGCCAGTGCCTATCTGGTCAAGCCATTCAGCCCCGTGCGCTTAATTTCGCTTGCACATCAACTGGTTCATAGCCCGTTTTCGGTTACCTCAAGCAACCCATCGTGAGTTCCAGCAACGCCCAACTTTCTTCCAACAAGACTTTATGCAAACACCATCAACCACATCACCCGACTCTTCTGCTGCACGACCATCGCTGCGCGGCGGACGGAGTGCACAGTCCAATGAAGGACCAAGCGTCCCGAGCGAGTGGCTCAGCTTCAAGCTGGGCGACGAGGAATACGGCATCGACATCCTTAGCGTGCAGGAAATCCGTTCATTTGAAAAGCCCACCCGCATGGCCAACATGCCAGCCTTCGTGCTGGGGGTGCTGAATCTGCGTGGCATGATCGTGCCGGTGCTCGATATGCGGGTGAAGTTCAATCTGGAGCGGGTGGAGTACGGTGACCTCACCGTGTGCATTGTGCTGAGCATAGGACACAGGACCGTGGGCATGGTGGTGGACGGTGTGTCGGACGTAGTGGCGCTTTCCCCCGAGCAGATGCGTCCGGTACCAGAGTTCTCTTCCAGCATCGGGAGCGAACACCTGCTGGCCATTGGTTCCCTGGCGAACCGCATGCTGATATTGCTCGACATCGACAAGCTCATGGCCAGCCCGGTCATGGGGTTGTTTTCCTCAAACGTTCAGTAGACACATACCTGGAGACAACGACCATGAACAACATGACTGTAAGAGCCAAGCTCACCTTGGCATTTGGTGGCCTGGGCGCCCTGGTGCTGCTGGTCGCCGGCATGGCCATCATCACGCTGGGAGACGCCAAGGAGCGCTTTGACAACTACGTCAACGGTATCGGCGCGCGGGCCAACACGGCACACCTTGTGCGGGAGGCAATAGACCTGCGTGCGGTTGCCGCACGCAATCTGGTATTGGTAACCACGCCCGAAGACCTTGCGATGGAAAAAGAGGTGGTCACCAAGGCGCACGCCGATGTGGGGAGCAATATGACCAAGCTTAAAAAGCTGGCCGAAGCACCGGGTGTATCCGAAGAGGTGCGCCGGTTGATTGGGGCCATCGACAAGATCGAGCAGTCCTACGCGCCGGTGGCCATGTCCATTGTCGACTTGGCGCTGCAAGGCAAGAAGGACGAGGCCATTGCCAAAATAAACACCGAATGCCGCCCACTCCTGGCCAAGCTGGTCAAGGTTTCGGATGAGTACTCCACCTTCACGGCCGCTCACGCGGCCAAGCTGGTGCAGGCCGCAACGGAGGACTATGCGGCCCAGCGCAACTATCTGATCCTGGCATGTTGTGTGGCGCTGATAGGTGCCGTGGTGGCAGGTGTGCTGATCACCCGCAGCCTCACTCGGGCCTTGGGTGGTGAGCCTGGTGTTTTGTGTGAGGTGGTGGGCAAGGTGGCCGACGGCAATCTGACCAGTCAACTGCAGGTGCGTAGTGGTGACACTGTCAGCGTGATGGCCGCTGTCGCCCGCATGCAGACTGCGCTGACCCACGTGGTGGCAACGGTTCGCTCCGGCTCTGAGGGCGTTTCCAGCGCCAGTGCCGAGATTGCCTCCGGCAACAACGATCTCTCCGCCCGCACCGAGCAGCAGGCCAGCGCGCTGGAGGAAACTGCCGCATCCATGGAAGAGCTTAGCTCGACGGTCAGGCAAAACGCCGACAACGCCCGTCAGGCCAATCAGGCGGCGCAAAGCGCATCCAGAGTGGCGGTCCAGGGTGGTGAGGTGGTGGCTCAGGTGGTGGACACCATGAAGGGCATCAACGACAGTTCCAAGAAGATCAGCGACATCATCAGCGTGATCGACGGCATTGCCTTTCAAACCAACATTCTGGCGCTCAACGCGGCAGTGGAAGCCGCGCGTGCGGGTGACCAGGGTCGCGGCTTTGCGGTGGTTGCCAGCGAAGTGCGCTCATTGGCCGGACGCTCGGCCGAAGCGGCCAAGGAAATCAAGATGCTGATCAATGCCAGCGTGGAACGGGTGGAACAGGGCACGATCCTGGTGGATCAGGCCGGTGAGACCATGACCGAAGTGGTGAGCTCCATCCGCCGGGTGACTGACATCATGGGGGAGATCAGCGCGGCCAGCGCAGAGCAGGCTGCGGGGGTTGGCCAGGTGGGCGAGGCGGTGACGGAGCTGGACCAGGCAACACAGCAGAACGCGGCATTGGTGGAAGAAATGGCCGCGGCGGCTTCGAGCCTGAAGGGGCAGGCGCAGGACTTGGTGCAGGCAGTCAGCGTATTCCAACTGGCCGGCCAAAGCGAGGAACACTTCCGGACTGCTGCAGTGCAGCGGGCGCCCGCGCGACGCGTGGAACATGCGCGCGCAGTTGGCGCCAAGCTACCGGCAGCCGTCACAGCCAGCCAAGCGCCCCGGATTGCAGCTCAGGCCAAGAAAAAGGTCGTTGCCACAGCCGAAGCCGAAGGCGATTGGTCCAGCTTTTGATGCACGGCGTGCCAGAATCCGACAGGCGCTGCGGCAAGTGAATAAATAAAAATCAGGGAAACAGAGACTTCATCGTTGGAAGGGCGTCCAAAATGCCACTTTTCTTGGTTAGCAGTTACGACCCACAATTGGTTGCGTTGTCATTGCTCGTCGCCGTATTCGCCTCCTATGTAGCCCTTGACCTGTCGCGACGGGTTGCTCAGCACAGTGGAAAAGGCGCAATTGTCTGGCTTACCGGTGGGTCGCTGGTCATGGGGTCGGGCATCTGGGCCATGCACTTTGTGGGAATGATGGCTTTCAGTTTGCCTATTCCTTTGGGCTATGACTGGTCCATTACCCTGGTGTCGTGGATTGCTGCAATAACCGTCTCCGGTGTGGCACTCTATATCGCCAGCACCAAGGCACTGAATTCCAGGCAGCTATTCGTCGGCGGAACCATCATGGGCCTTGGCATTTCGCTTATGCATTACGTCGGGATGTACGCAATGCAAATGGATCCGGCAATAGTCTGGAACCCATGGCTTGTTGTGCTTTCAATCGCCATTGCAATCGGCGCATCCTTTGTGGCGCTGCGGATTTTTTTCTGGATGCGTTCACATCAGCAGGAGCGGGTGCTGCAATGGCAAATACTGTCTTCGATAGTGATGGGTCTTGCCATTTTCACCATGCACTTCACAGGAATGGCTGCTGCCCAGTTTCCGTTGGGCAGCATATGTCGATCGGCCAACGGCTATGGCACGGGTGGATTCGGCTATGTGGTGGGCGCGGTTGCCTTTGGTTTTCTCGTCACAACGCTTATCACGTCGCTGCTTGACGCCAGGTTCGACAATCAAATGCGCATATTGGCAACGGCATTCAATGTCCAGGAGTGCATTCTTGTCACAGATGCTGACGGGAAGATTCTCAGAGTGAATGAAGAATTCACAAAAGTCACTGGTTTCATGGAAGAGGAAGTCATTGGTCAGAACCCGAGAATCCTGAATTCGGGTCGACACGACGCTGCCTTCTTTGCAGCAATGTGGAGTAAGGTCCACACGACTGGGAGTTGGACTGGTGAGATTTGGAATTGCCGCAAGAATGGCCAGGCTTTTCTGGAACGGCTGACGATCACCGCAGTGAAGGACTCAAATGGCCGCATCGTCAACTACGTCAGCAATTCGGTTGATATCACCAAGAGTAAGGCTGCGGAAGAGGAGATCCAGCGGCTTGCGTTTTACGATTCACTCACCAACTTGTCCAACCGGCGCCTTCTGATTGACCGATTGCAGCAGGCTTTGGCATCCAGCGCCCGCAACGGACACACCGGTGCATTGCTGTTCATCGACCTGGACAACTTCAAGGATCTCAATGACTCCCAGGGGCACGAAATGGGAGACCTGCTGTTGCGGCAGGTGGCCGCCCGCATCAGTGGGGGTGTACGGGCGTGTGATACGGTTTCGCGATTCGGAGGCGACGAATTCGTGGTGCTGCTGGAGGACCTGAGCGCCGACGCAGTCGAAGCAGCGTCTGAAGCCGGACGTATTGGTCAGAAGATTCTGGATGGCCTCAGCATTTCCTATGATCTGGGAGATGCCTCGCACCACAGCACTGCCAGCATGGGCATTGCGCTATTCAGCAACCATGACCAGGGAGTAGAAGAGCTGCTGAAGCAAGCCGACATTGCCATGTACCAAGCCAAGAAGGCAGGGCGAAATAGGCTGCGGTTCTTTGATCGGAAGATGCAAGAGAGCATCAGTGCCCGTGTGAGCCTTGAAGGAGAACTTCGTCAAGCGCTATTGAAGAACCAATTTCAGCTGTTCTACCAGATTCAAGTGAACAGCGAAGGCTGTGCACTCGGCGCCGAGGCATTGATCCGTTGGGTTCATCCGCAAAAGGGGTTGGTGCCACCCGCCCAATTCATCCCCATTGCCGAAGAGTCCGGATTGATTCTTCCAATCGGCCAATGGGTGTTGGACATGGCCTGCGTTCAACTGAAGGCTTGGGAAAATATCGAACTCACACAGGGCCTTGCATTGGCCATCAACGTCAGTGCCAAGCAGTTCCAACAAGCCGATTTCGTTGATCAAGTGGTGCAGACAATTCAGCGCCACGGAATCAATCCACGGAGACTGAAGTTGGAGTTGACGGAGAGCATGCTGCTCGAAGATATCAACGACACAATTTTAAAAATGAAAACATTGAACAAGTTGGGAGTAATGTTTTCTCTCGATGATTTTGGTACGGGCTACTCATCGTTGCAGTATCTCAAGCGCTTGCCGCTTGAACAACTCAAGATCGACCAGTCATTTGTTCGTGACATTGTCTCGGACGTACAAGACCGCGCAATTGTTCACACCATCATCGCCATGGCTTCGAGCCTGGACATGGGTGTAATTGCTGAAGGGGTTGAGACCATTGACCACCAGCGTATGTTGTTGGACAAGGGGTGCGTCAATTTTCAGGGCTATTTATTTGGCAAGCCTCTGCCCATTGATGAGTTTGAAGCCCTGCTGTGGGCCGTCGAGGATCTGACTGCGAATAGTATTGATGTTTCATCCGTCTGACCTCGCTGTCAACGGCATCTATTGGTGGTCGCAGAATCGATCAACAAAAAATCGGAACGCGTATCAATTCCTTGCTCAAACCGGTAACGTTCAACTACTCAACCAAGCGCTTAAGGTGCGTTGACGGTGACTTGGTTGAAGAAAAATGTGAGCAATTGGAAATGTTTTGTGATTGGTTTTCTTGAGTCGAAGAAGCGCCACTTCGAGGCAGCATTCGTGACTTGCGTATAACCTAGAACAAACAGCCAAGAGGAACGTCGAAACCAGTCATTCACAAGAGCCTGCTCGTGGTCGTTAGCTGGCGATTCGCAAGTGAGATGACCTCACTTTGAACAGTCAACCTTCAGCTTTGCTGATTCGACTCATGCTTCATTTTTGAAGATGCAGCTTCGATCGTGGCAAATGAGTAGCGGTTGCGTCCGGCATTTTTCGACAAATACATGGCATGGTCGGCAGCACTGAGAACGCGTTCGACCGTGTTGCCATGCTTTGAAAAAAGCGCGATGCCAATGCTGACTCCAATCAGCACCTGCGTACCTGCAATCTCGAAAGGCTTGCGCAGGGCTTCAATAATATTGTCGGCCACTCGCACAGCATCCGTATCGTCACGCAAGCTTGGCAATATCACGGTAAATTCGTCACCCCCTAGGCGTGCCACTGTGTCACTTTCCCGTACTTGCTCGCGCAGGCGTTTAGCAGCCGCCACTAGCAGACTATCTCCGGCAGCGTGGCCGAGCTGGTCATTCACTTCCTTGAAGTGATCAAGGTCCAGGAACATCAAAGCGCCTGGTGTGCCATCTCGTCGACCGTGTGCCATGGCTTGTCCCAGGCGATCGAAAAACAGGCTGCGGTTAGGTAGGTCGGTCAGCAGATCAAAGTTGGCCGAATGTCTTATGCGCTCTTCTTCTATCCGACGTTGGGTGATGTCCTCCAGAATGGCAACATAGTGGCTGACTTGTCCCTCCGCGTTGAGCAAAGGTGTCACTGTCTGGCTGACGGTGTATCGGGTTCCATCACGACGGGCGTTGACAACGTCTCCATGCCACGTCGTTCCGGCCTTGATGGTTTGCCAGAAATGCTGATAGAAGGCAGCGTCCTGGGCGCCCGAGCTCAGCACATTTGGGTTCTTGCCGAGTATTTCCTCGCTCGAAAAGCCCGATAGCTCGGTAAAGGCCCGGTTGACCCACAGTATGTTGGCCTTGGCATCGGTGACGAAGACGGAGTTGCCCACACCAGCCAGAGCCGTATCCATCAATGTCAGCCATTCCTGCTGCATCGCAGATTCCAGTGCGTAGCCCAAACGCGTGGCGATGGTCGCCAGGCGCTGCGGCAACTCCTCACCATCGAAGTGGTGAGCATCACGCCCATACAGGGCAAGCGCGCCCCAGGTTGCGCCACGCAAGGTCACCGGAAGAATAATCACGGAGCGTGTCTGCTCGGAGGCAATGCGCGAACTGCAGGACTGGCATTGCGGATCATCGGACATCACGATCTTCCAGTTCCCGCTTTGGATTACTTCTCCGGCGAAGGCACAACAAGATGGATCGCCCTTCCAGCGCATGCTGCCTGAACGCAAGGAGCTAAGCATGCCCTTTTCGTCCCCTTCCGCGCTGGCCAACATCACAAGTTTGCCGTCCTTGTCTGCACGACCAACCCAAGCCGCCATCAGATCGAAGACGGGCAGAATCTCTTCGCAAAACATCTGCGCAATGGACTCCAAATTCGTCTGCCACTTCAATAGGACGTTGTCCAATGCGCTGAAAATGGTATCCACTTCCTTGGTTCGGTGCTGCTCAGTTATATCCTTTGCAAAGATGGCGACACTTTCCACCGTGCCCGAAGCATCTTTGACCGGGTAGAGGCTGTTGCTGAAGAACACCGAGCCCCGTCTATCCTGTGAGTGTTGAGGTTGCCCGCTTGTAAAGACTTGCTGCACCAGGACTCTTCGCTTATCTGCGAGGGATTCCGGCATGAGCGCGAAGAAATTCTTGCCATTGATTTCTTCCGGGGATTGTCCAAACCGGCTCGCGCCAAATGCGTTGATGGCAAGAATCCTGCCTTCCGGATCCAGCAGCAGGACGGACTCGTTGGTTGCGTCGATCAATGCGCGCATACGAATGCGGCTCTCCTGAACCAGCTGTTCGGCCTTATGGTGCTCTGCCAACTCCCGCTGCAACTCTATATTGGTGTCGCGCAGTTCGATTGTGCGGGCAGCAACTTCCACTTCAAGTGAGTTCCGTTGTCGCGCCAACAGGGCGTCGCGCACTTCAATTTTTTCCAGCATCTCGTTGAAGCCGTTCGCCAGTTCGACAATTTCGCCTCGCCCTTCCACGGGCAGGCGCTCCGCAAACGCACCATCCTCTTGCCCAATTCGACGCATCGCAATGACGGTTTGATGAAGCGGGCGGGTAATGCTACTTGCTAACAAACTGGCCAACAGCAGAATGACCATTCCACTGGCGGCCGCGAACAAAAGTGTGTATCCGATCTGGCTCCTCACAATGGCATCCACTTCGTCCACGTAGACACCGGATCCAATCAGCCACCCCCAGGGCTCGAATTTCTCGACATAGGACAACTTGGGGTAGCGCTGTTCCGTCACCCCAGCGCCCACTTTGGGCTTTGGCCAGTCGTAAGTGACGTACCCTTTACCGCCCTTGTTCACCACTTCGACGAAGGTCGCGAAGAGATTCTTCTTGCCATCGATTGGCACAAAGGGGCCTTCCGTGCCAACGAGCTGTCCCTTGGCGCTGTTGAATTGGGCTGAGTCCAGAACTTGTCCATCCAACTCGGGCAATGTGGGATGTACGACCATCCTGGGAAATGGGAGGCTCAGATCGGTAAGCCAGAAATACTCGGCTCCGTCGTAACGCATGGCCCGAATGGTGTCTTTGGCGGCCTGTTGAGCTGCAGCCTCGGAGAGCTCGCCCCGTACTTGCATCTGGTGATAGTGGGACAGTACGCTAAGACCCGTTTCTACCAATTGGCGGGTCTTTTCCTCCTTTTCCCGCCACATTTCGTCTCTTAATGTCAACGCACTGATGAGGCCACCAAGAACGATGCCGCCGATCAGGAGCACAACCAGTGCCCAGATCCGGTTGCGCACGCTCAGGCGGTTAAGCGGGGAATTCATTTGGTAGCTTCAACGACTTTATTGGAATCCCTGTCAGTATGTGGTTGGCACCCTTTCACCATAATTGATGTTAATCAAATAGTAAGGAGGAAAGCAAGATTGAATTTGCTCAGTTGGATATCCAGACTCGTCAGCACTTGTGTGACGTCGGTCGCTGGTTTGACGCACAAGGCAATCGGATAACAGCTATCTGAAAATCATCTGGTCTTCCACAATGGCAAATGCCCTGGCAATTTCTGCTTCAGTGGCAAGCTCGGTCTGTTGTTGGTGAATGCCCAGGAACTCCCTGATCGTGCCGGATTCAGCGGGATTCAGCGAGTATCCGAAACCGTTGAGCGCACGCTCCTGACACGAGCAGATGGACGCTTGGGCGGCAAGAATGTCCTCAATGCACTCGGCGCCGTAACCCCATTCAGAAAGCACCAACCCCATGTTGCAGCATGCGTACAACCTGCTCGCGTGAACCCGAGTTCCAGATCCGGCAACCAGCTCGTCAAAGGCGCAGAGACTGGTAAGGGTAATGTCCGTGTGCAATTGCCGCGAGATGGGTTTCTGTGCAAAGGCCCGCCAGATCGGATTGCCTGCAAGAATCCTTTGGTGCGACTTGCGAACCTTCTTCTTCAGCATGGTATCTGCTTTCTGGACCAGAGCGATTGCACTAGGCGGTGCGCGCCCGCCCGCCTTTTTCAGCCCAGGTCCGGGTCCAGCGAATTTGCATGGTGCGCAGCAGGACCAGCATGATGACAGCCACGCAAGCAAACCCCAGAAATCCCCACATGAATGTTCCCGTGTATTGCTTCGATATGCCCATCGCGTTGGGAATAAGCCCCCCACCCAGTGCACCAATCTCACCAATCATGGAGCCCGCAACGGCCGTCGTGGTTGGCCAGCGCAATGGAACCAATTGGAACAACGCTCCATTGCCGGCCCCCAGAGCAGAAAAGCACAGCATGAATAGCAGCATGGTTACCGTCAGTGAATTTCCTGCGAGGCCACATAGCGCCAGGGAGACGGCAGTGATGCCGAGAACCGTGGTCAGTGTGTTCACGCCCCCCCAATGGTCCGACAGCCATCCGCCTACGATTCTCAAGGCTGCACCCAGGAAGGCCGCCAGCATGGTGAGCTGACCCGCCTGGACTTTGCTAACGCCAAATTGGTCATAGAAGTAGCTGGGCAGGAAGGTTGCCAAGCCCAGGAATCCTCCAAAGGTGACGACGTAGATCAGGCTGAATGCCCAGCCATCCTTTTCATACAGGCAACTCAGATGGTCCTTCAGCTTGGAGTGGGGTGAAAGATCCGTTGGCTCCTTGGCAAAAATCACCATCACGGCAGCGGGTACTGCCACACTCAAGGCGGCAAAGCCATAGACGGTCTGCCATCCATACCTCTGGGCCAGCATGGGGGCCAACAATGCCGCAAATGCGGTTCCCACATTGCCTGCACCTACGATGCCCATGGCCAAACCCTTGTAGCGCGGCGGGAAGGTGCCGGACCCCAGTGACATTGCAACCCCAAAGCTTGCTCCCGCTACGCCCAGCAGTACACCCATTGCAATGATGTCATTGAACGTCTGCACGAAGAAATATCCATAGGCCATGGCAATAGCGATACCACCCATTTCGACCAGGGTGGCGTTCTTGCGACCTATGTACTGTGCAAGCAGTCCCAGCGGGAATCTCAGGAGGGCGCCGGCAAAGATTGGAATGGACAGCATGACCCCCTTTTGGGTGGGGCTGAGATGCAATGCCTCGCTGATAAAGGGCGCCATGCTGCCGTTGATCACCCAGATGGCAAAGGAGAAAGTGAAATAGGTCAGAGCGGCCCAAAGCGTTGGGGCATGGCCAGCTTGCAAAAACAGGCGGAAGTTCTTCATGGGATCTCGCAGCAAAGTTCAAACGCGGAAATGGGAACCCCTGGACCTTTGTCGAGGGTTGGAGACTGCCATCGGCATGCATGGCGAATGAGGACTTCGTTGTCCTTGACTTCAGCCACCTCCTGGCAAGGAGGTGGTTCGATCAAATGGCCTTCGTTGGCCGGAGTGAATTGGCTCAAGCAATGCCCGTGCCAATATTTCCGCAAGTGAGGGGTGTCATCTATTTGGGCAGAAATAGAAGCCAGTAGATGAGGAGCAAGTTGAAAAGCATTGATACGGCAAAAGCCAGCTTCCAAGCGGTGCTGGGGCTGCGCAGCAGCAGAGGGGTGTTTTGCGGGATGGGCAATGGTCTTGCAGCCCCTCGCTCCAGCGCAAGAAGAAACTCTTCACCCGTTTCAAACCGTTGGCTCTGGTCTCGCGCCACGGCTTTCAGAATCACGTGGTCAAGCCAAATGGGGATTTCCGGTCGATGGCGGCTTGGGGGCACCGGGTCCCTGTGGTACCTGCCTATCTGGTACGGCAGCACTTGGCCGTAGGGCAGGCGGCCTGTGAGGAGTTGGTAGAGGGTCACGCCCAGCGCAAAAAGATCGCTGCGCGCATCAGGCAACTGCTTCGCGGTCATGTCGCCACCCTTGATGCTGAAACCCCACTGTTCAGGATTGACGTAGCTGGGTGTTCCCGCATGCAGCTCCCGCGCAGATTGCGACTCCCGTCCGCTGAGCGCAACGCCTAGATCGAGGATGCGCAGGACTCCGTCTTCACCCTGATGCAGGTTGGTCGGGTTGATGTCCCGGTGTACCACGCCTTGTCGGTGCAGGAGCATGAGGCCCTTGAGAGCCTGGGTCGCCAAGCCCAGCAATTGCGGCACCTGCAACGGCCCTTTGTGCGCAAGCCACTGGGCGCAGGTCTCACCCCGGTGCCAGTCGTAGAGCAGAAAGCACGCAGAACGGGGGGTCTTGCCCGGCAATTCATCGTGCAGTGTCACCAGGTAGTCGGCAGCGCTGGACGAGCGCATGCGCTTGGCCAGCCACGCCTCGTGCGCCAGCATCTCTCGCTCCTGCGGATCGTTGGCGCGTGACGGGTTCAGTGTTTTGAGCGCGAACAGTTTCTGTGAAGCGAGATCACGTACCTGGTACAGCAGGTTGACACCGTTATCCGCCACCAGTGCAGTCACCGACAGTCCATCGATGACACTGCCCACCTGCAAGCGTGGCGGGATGGGCAGCGTTTTCAGGCTCTGGCTTTCGTCGGATAGGGATGCATCCAGGAGGCCAATGACCCGCAGAACCAGCGCAGTGACGTTGTCCTGGCTTGAGGCCTTGCGTGCTGCGTCAATCAGTGCCTGCGCTGCCAGCTGTGAAGAGTTGTGGCTGAGCACCGTCTCCCGGATTCTTTTGGAGTCCAGACTGCCGTGTACTCCATCTGTGAGCAACACAAACACATCTCCCACCTGCGCGTCGCCTTGCTCGTAATCCACGGCCACGCGATCCTCATATCCGATGGCACGCAGCAACTGGTGATGAAAGTCCGGATGCTGCACGACATGGTCCTGCGTCAACTGGATCAACTCTCCGTCGCGCAACAAATAGGCGCGCGTGTCGCCCACATGGGCAAGGGCGTACGACTGGCCCTTGATGACCAGAGCGGTCAATGTGCTCATGCCAAGAGCCGGCATGCGGCGGCGGTTGATGCCAGCCAGCCAGGCGTTTTGGGCGGAAATAACCCGATCCAGTGCGACGGTCGTGTTCCACGTCTCAGGCGTGCCGTAATAGTCTCGCAGCAGACTGATGACTGTGGTTTGGGCTGCTTCACGCCCCATGCCGCCGTGACTCACTCCATCTGCAACTGCCGCAATGGCACCCATGTCGGCCTGGGCTGGACTGGGCAGCATGGCGCCACAAAAGTCCTCGTTGACCTCCCTGGCGCCCGCCTGGGAAGTAAATCCGATGTCGATTTCAAATGCCATGCACCAAGGGTACGCAATTTCTGCGCCCAAATGTTGCGCAAAAGAGTTTGGGTTCGCCCAGTTTTGGTGCGGCGCAGCACATGCGGTGCATCAGATCGAAAACTGGGGAACCAACGCAATGCTCATGAAGACGCAAGTGCCTCAACCCACCAGGACTTCCAGACTTCGCTCGTAGTGGGCCGCCAATTGGTCAAAGAGCTCCAGCAGCTTTTCGCTGCTCTGGAACACCTCATCCATGAATTCGGCCCGTTTGCGAGGCGCCGCACCAGGCAGGCTCTTGGCGGCCGCCACCATTCTGAGCCATGCAATGCCTGCGTCTTGCAGCGTCTGGTGAATGGCAGCGTCGCTGAGCGGTATGGCATTGAGGGACGTCAGTGCCGCCTCGAATTCGGTTTGTGCTGCCAACATGCCGTCTTTGACCGCTGCACTGGACGCGCCCTGCGGCTCAGCCGTCTGCAGCGCAAATCGTGCGTAGCGTTGCGAGAGCATGCGTTGGCGCCCTGCCAGATTGAGTAGACGCAGCGGCGTGGCCTGCCCCGATGCTTCCAAACGGGCCGTCAGGCGCTCGGCGCCCTGCAAAAGGTTTTCCGCCAGATCTTCCACGGCCTCGCTGGGGCCGGACGTCAGCGCCGTCTTGAGCTGCCCCCAGCTCTTTTCAACCTGATCCAGCAAGTCGCCAAACGTTGGCAATGAGATGCTCTTGCGCAGCAATTCAAAATTGCCGTTGACCCAATCCACTGACTTTTGCAGCAAATCTGCATATTGCTCGGACTGCGGACTGGACTCCTTCAGCAAATGCAGTTTGAAGAGGCGCTGCGAGAGCATCCGCAGCTGCCCGGAATGGTTGACGGCCTCTGCAAAGCGTGCCGACTGGATCACGTGCTGCGAGAGCTGCCCCATACGCTGATTGGAGCTCATGGCCGTTGAGCGCAGCACCTTGAATGCATCGTCATCCGATATTTGCTGGGCGCGCATCAGTATGCCTTTTGCCCGATCCACGACTTTGCGTTCTTCATAGCGCGTTGCCATGTCCTCATAGGCCTTGCGCAATTGCTGTTCGTGGCGAAAACGTGCCTGTGCCAGCTGAATCAGAGGGCGCAGGCGGTTGCTCGAGTAGCCATTGACTGCATACACGTGAATGCCGGATGCAATGGACCTCTCTATGTTTTTGGCATCGGAATCGTGGGTGAAAACGATCAAAGGGCAGGGCATTGCCTTTTCAAACAACTGGATGGCGTCGAACCAGCTGCTGCTCGGAGAGGGCTCGTCGCAGATCACCACGTCTGGTGCATGAATTGCCACGGCTTGCACCAATTTATTCACCTCATGCATTGTTGCAAGCACCGTAATGCCGGCATCCTGCAAGTCTGCCTTTAAGGATGGGGCCGTCAATTGGCGGGTGACGCATAACAAGGCGGATGTCATTTGGGACTGGTTTCTAGGGGGAGTTGGCGCGTTCAACGCGAAATAGGCCATATTGTTATTCTGATTTGGGAAATCGTGGTTGCGGCCATGTGGCATGGCTCTTGCATTGACACAGGCACAACGCAACGACGCGTTAGAAAGAGATTACACCGCCCAGATTCTGTGCACAACGAAGTTGCGCAGTGTTGGCGGTCCATATCCGGCACCTGCCGGTACGTCTTGGTCAAGACGTGGTTCTCACTCCCCCCTTTTTTTTCCTGCGCAGCTTTGCTGCGTCCGAATTGATCTATTGGTCTGAATGGAGACTCCC
>NZ_JBXAMW010000028.1:0-29009 GCF_058801025.1 Rhodoferax sp. GW822-FHT04A08 | reverse complement strand
TTCCTGGCGCCGTCTGCCTCTAGCCTGAGCGGGGGCTTTCTTGGAGTCACTAAAGATAATTGCTTGCGAAGATGGGATGGGTATGGCTTCTCGGAGGCCAGCTATTACCTCTGGCGTAGCAAGTCTGGCAGAATGAATATGTCGGATGCTAAGCGCCTGAAGGAGCTGGAAACGGAAAACACGCGCCTCAAGCGGTTGCTGGCCGAAGAGATGCTGGAAAACGAGGTGACGAAGAAGCCTTGCGAAAAAAATGGTGGGCGCACCGGCCAGACGCGAACTGGTGCGCCACATAGTCAACGGATTTGCCGTCTCAGCATGAAACGACGTTCAATTATGGTTGAAGCGGGGCCAATTCTACTAAATTACTCCGTGGTAACTTGAAAATCGAGACCATTTGAACGAGTTCTTCAGACTGTACTTTTAGTCCACTAGCCGCTGCGGCCATTTCTTCTACCAATGCAGCGTTTTGCTGAGTCACCTGATCCATTTCTGTCATGGCGACCTCTATTTGAGATGCGCCATCTGACTGTTCTGAGCTAGTGGCACTAATCTCGCTCATAAGATCGGTAACTCGCTGAATGCTAGCGACAACCTCTACCATAGTATTGCCAGCTTGGTCCACTAATGCAGTACCCTGCGCCACGCGCTCGACACTGGCATTAATTAAGAGTGAAATTTCTTTAGCTGCGTTGGCACTGCGCCCAGCCAAGGACCTAACTTCACTAGCAACCACAGCAAACCCACGACCCTGCTCCCCCGCGCGAGCGGCTTCTACAGCAGCATTTAGTGCCAAAATGTTCGTTTGAAATGCAATTCCATCGATCACATTGATGATGTCCTTAATTCTTCGAGAATCATCATTGATGAGTCGTATTGTCTGCACCACTTGCCCCACAACTTCACCGCCTAGCTCTGCAACAGTTGTTGCACTTTTAGCCAATTGACTTGCGGCGCGTGCGCTGTCGGCATTTTGCTTTACTGTAGATGAAAGCTCCTCCATGCTCGCTGCGGTTTGTTCCAGCGCGCTCGCTTGGCTTTCTGTTCGGGTTGACAAATTGTGATTGCCTTGAGCGATTTCTGAACTGGCGTTCGCCACAGCCTCTGAGCCATGGCGTACGGAAGCAACAACCTCGCCAAGTTGCTTCTGCATGTCGGAAAGCGCATTGAGAAATTGTGCCAGTTCATCATTGCCGTCAACGTGAATAGAAAAGGTCAAATCACCTGTTGCCACGGTATTCGCTGCAGCCATCGCGTGAGATAAGGTGCGAGAAATTCCACGCACTAGCAGTAGTCCGAAAACACACGTAACAATCGAACTAAAAAGAAAGGTAATCCACGCCGAGTTACGGGCAAGAATCGCCTCTTCATGTGACATCTGGTATTGGCTATTGGCTCCATCTAGCTGGAGTTTATTTAATTCCGCTAAATCCTTTCGAAGCGGCTCATACATGCGATTCTGCTTGCCCACATAAATCTGATTTGCAGTACCAAAGTCATTAGCCCGTAGTGCTGATTCGATGGGGGAAACAACTTCCTCTATATATCGTTTGCGATCAAGTTCAATGGAACTTACCAACTCCTGTTCAATAGTAGTCAATTCGCGAGACTTAAATGCTGTCCACTGATTGTTGAATTCAGTGGTTCTAACTTTCATACCTGTCACCATCTGACTGGCATCTTCAGGGGTTGGATTAGCTATAACACCGATCAGTGCCATTTGGTCTTGAAGAATCAATGCCTGAACATTGGAGAGCGTACCCATTGACAAAGTGCGATTCTCATATAGCGTGTCAAGCGAAGTCGACATCTTGCTTTGACCGTACTGTCCGCCCAAGGTCATGATGAACATCATCAATGCACTTACGCCGATTAAGAAAAACAGACGCGTAGATATTTTGAATCGTGCCATTTTCTTTGTCTCCGTATTGAAATACGATGTGCAAGTAATGCGCTCTAGTGGCAAAGTTCTATCGCGACACTGGTGTACCCTTGTCAATCATTGTGAATCGACCTATTTGCCTCACTGAGCATATGTACCTGTTCGATGCAGACGTCAGTTATCAAACCCGCTCGAGCACTAGCGCAATGCCTTGGCCGACGCCGATGCACATGGTGCAAAGTGCATAGCGGCCACTGGTTGCATGCAAACGATTAACAGCGGTGGTCGCTAGACGCGCCCCTGATGCCCCCAGCGGATGCCCTAGCGCAATGGCCCCACCCCATGCGTTCACACGGGCGTCGTCATCTGGCAAACCCAACTGACGCAATACAGCCAGGCCCTGTGCGGCAAAGGCTTCATTGAGCTCAATGACATCGAGCTGCTCGAGTGATAAACCCGTCAGGGCCAACACTTTTTGGGTGGCCGGCGCGGGCCCGATGCCCATGATCCTCGGTGCCACACCAGCGGTTGCCATGCCGACTACACGTGCTCTGGGAGTAAGCCCATTCTTGGCTGCACTCAACTCATCTGCCAACAGCAAGGCACAGGCTCCGTCGTTCACGCCCGACGCATTGCCAGCTGTCACAGTGCCATCCGGCCTCACCACGCCCTTGAGTTTTGCCAGCGCTTCCATGCTGGTAGAGCGAGGGTGTTCGTCGGTATCAACTATCACCGGGTCACCCTTCTTTTGAGCGATAGATACCGGTGTGATTTCGCGCGCCAAGTGCCCAGCCTGCTGGGCGGCGACGGCATTGCACTGGCTGGCAAACGCCATTCGGTCTTGCGCCTCGCGCTCGATGCCGTAGTCAGTGGCCACATTCTCTGCGGTTTCAGGCATGGAGTCCACGCCGTATTGCGCCTTCATCAGCTTGTTAACGAAGCGCCATCCAATAGTAGTGTCGTACACCGCATTGTTCCGGCTGAAGGCAGTATCAGCTTTGGGCATCACAAATGGTGCTCGACTCATGCTTTCCACGCCACCAGCAATCATCAAGGTGGCTTCGCCGGATTTGATGGCCCGCGCCGCGGTACCCAATGCATCCAATCCAGAACCGCACAAGCGATTAACGGTTGCACCAGGGACCTCCAGCGGGAGACCCGCCAACAGACTGCTCATGCGTGCTACGTTTCGGTTGTCTTCGCCAGCTTGGTTGGCGCAGCCATAGATCACGTCGGTCACGCGAGCCCAGTCCACTTGGGAGTTGCGCACCATCAGTGCACGTAGCGGAATCGCGCCAAGGTCATCGGCACGAACGCTGGACAATGCACCGCCATAGCGGCCGAAGGGGGTGCGGATGGCATCGCAAATAAAGGCTTGCTTCATAGATTCCGGGGTCTGTCAGTAAATTGAATGAGGAGCTCAGTGCGCAATGGACAAGCCCACAAGACGTTCGAGTTCGGTATGCTCCAGACTAGGCACTTTGTCGATCAGGCGCAAACCGGTGGCGCTGCATTCCAGCGTTGCCAGGTCGGAATAAATGCGCTTCACGCAGGCAATGCCCGTGAGCGGATAGCTGCAAGCCGCCACCACTTTGCTGTCGCCCTTCTTGGTGAGCAGGTCCATCATCACCCACGTTTGCTTGGCACCAATGGCGAGGTCCATGGCACCACCCACGGCAGGAATGGAGCCGGGCTCACCCGTACTCCAGTTGGCCAGATCGCCTGTGGCAGAGACCTGAAAGGCTCCGAGCACGCAGATGTCCAAGTGACCGCCACGCATCATGGCAAAGCTGTCTGCATGGTGAAAGTACACGCCACCGGCAAGCAAGGTCACCGGCTGTTTGCCCGCGTTGATCAGGTCATAGTCCTCAAACCCCGCTTGCGGTGCCGGGCCCATTCCAAGAATTCCGTTTTCGCTGTGCAGAATCACTTCCATGCCGGCGGGAATGTGATTGGCAACGGTGGTCGGCATGCCGATGCCCAGGTTGACATAGGCACCGTCAAAAATGTCTTGTGCTACTCGCCTGGCAAGCTCATCCTTTGTGCGTCGTTGGTATTGGCTCATTTCAAAAATTCCTTATGCAGCTTGCTTGAAACCACCAGCTTGTGTTGCTACGCGATCAATCCGTACGATCTTGCTCACGTGGATGCCTGGGGTCACCACGGCTTCTGGATCGAGCGAGCCCAGCTCGGCAATTTCGTGCACAGTGGCTACCGTGCGTTTGGCGGCCGTGGCCATTACCGGGCCGAAGTTTCGTGCAGCCTTGCGATAGGTGAGGTTGCCCCAGCGATCGCCCGCCTCGGCTTTGATGAGAGCTAAATCACCATAAATCGGGTACTCCAAAACGTACGCTTTGCCATTGATAACGCGGGTCTCCTTGGCACTCCCATTAGGGTTTTTTGCCAATTCAGTTCCAAAGCCGGTAGGGGTGAAAAAGGCGCCCACGCCAGCGCCTGCTGCCCGCAGTCGCTCAGCTAGATTGCCTTGGGGAACGAGCTCGAGCTCGATCTTTCCAGTGCGGTAAAGGTCGTCAAAAACATAGGAGTCCGCCTGGCGCGGGAAGCTGCAAATGATCTTGCGCACGCGCCCTGCCTTCAGCAATGCGGCAAGCCCAGCGTCCGCATTGCCCGCGTTATTGTTTACCACCGTCAGCTCTCGGGCCCCTTGCTCAATCAGTCCGTTAATCAACTCGTTGGGGATGCCTGCAGTACCAAAACCACCAATCAGAACCGTTGAGCCATCTTGCACATCGGTCAGAGCCTCACTAACTGAGTTCGCTATCTTGTCTATCACTCTTCACCCCTTGCTTTCTAAAGCTCTCTGAAAAATATTGTTTTGTTTCACGCAGGGCAGAGCCAACACTGCAGGATGTCCGATGCGGTTCGCCTCGCTGTACGCTCTTCTGAGTGCTACGCAGTCGTTGGAGATTGGCGACTGAGCGCGCGAAGCTTGGGTATAGGAAGGCGATAGTTCATGGACACTGCAGTCCCTGAACCATCAGCGTTCTGCCAGCGCATTAGGGTTGGTTCAAATCCAGGCGTACCGCTGATGTATTCAGGCTCGCCCGTCACGGGAAGCTGACCGCAGGCTTTGAGTGCCAGCCCAAATTGGGCTGTCCAGAAGTATTGCTGATAGTGCAATTCAGGAGCTGCATCGCCTAACAGTAAGGCTTGAGCGGCAATCTTGGCCTGTTCTATCGCGCTCGTCCAAAGCGGTGACCGAGCGTGTCCGAACTTGCTGGGGACGGACGCAACGTCGCCAGCGGCCACTACATTGGGAGCGAGTCTGCAGCGGCTGTCCACACAGACTTCACCATTGTTCAACAATCCCGAGTTCATGAGCCATTCGACATTGGGTGCATCACCAATGGCGCTGATTACTACGTCAGCTAGGACCGAAGATCCGTCTGCAAGTACTACTTCACGCGTTCCGGATTCACCCGCTGACTCGCGAATGTCTACTGCATGGGGGTTTACTATTTTAAGCCCCTGCCGTTTAGCAGCTTCCACTATGACATCTGCCAAGAAGTCGCCTAGGCTTGAGCGCATTGGTTTGTTGCGGCAGATTACGGTTACGTAGCTTCCGGCGGCTGCGCAGGCGCTAGCCAACTCCATCCCCAATACACCGGCTCCAATCACAACAACTCGCGGTCTCGAGCGCAAGAGGATTCGCAACTTTTGCGCATCCTCGACGTTACGAAAGGTCAGTTCGAGATCAAGGTCCGGCTTGAGCTTGCGCGGGCGAATGCCACTTGCGATGACAAGGCCTTCAAAAGCTTGAATGCTTCCGTCGCTGAGTTTCAATTGACGGCTGGCCAGATCCAGGTCGATGGCGCTCACACCTAGCAGCACGTCAGCATTGTGGTCCGCTGGAGGCAATAGGTGAGAGCTGAGTTCGCCAGCCTCGGCAAGCGCTGACTTAGAAAGCGCAGGGCGGCTGTAAGGCTCGTGTGTCTCTGCACCAATGATAGTGATACGACCACGGAATCCGTGATCACGCAGAGCCGTAGCCGCTGTGGTTCCGGCAATTCCATTGCCAACCACTACAACGTTATCCATGGTGAGCGCCGGATCAGCGAAGTTTCAGAGCGGCAACTGGGCAAACCCTTACGGCTGCCTTCGCTGCGTCTACTGCGGCCTGATCGGTGTCATCTACAAATTCCACATCCAGGATGAGCTCTCCCTTGTCGTCGAGGTGCATGAGCTTGGGCGCGACCTCGGCGCAGAGTCCGTGGCCTTCGCAGCGTGGACGATCCAGAATGATTTGCATGTTTGTCTCCTATGGTTTTGAAAGTCTGACGTGTTGACCATGACTTGAACGGTGCGAACTTTTTTCGCTAAGTACTTGCCAACATCGTTAGTACCATTATTATAATAATACAACGTACAATGAAATGCAACAGAGTGGCGAACAAGCCAACAAACATAGGAGACAGCATGGGTACAGACGTTTATGCATTCACAAGACTGGTCTGGGGTGTCAAGTCAAGTTTGGTTAGCTATACCCGCGGTTTGGATGACGGAGTGATTTCTGTGCATCCTCCGGCGTACTGGGCTTTGATGGGGCCGGCGCCAAATCTGGAAGAAGCCACTGGCTTCACCTTCCCCTTTGACTCGAATGGCTCCGTGTATGACAGCGTCACTCACACGGGTCAACTCCGGTTCAAGGGAGCCGTCACCTTTAGTGGCTACTTCAATACGATGCGCTTGTGCGTTCGTGAGCCTCGTCTTGACCTAACGAACGGAACAGGTACTTTGAGTGCGCGAACAAGTGGAGATGTTGGAACGCCACGATGGGATGCATTGGCGATTGCGGCTGTTATTTCACGAGTCAGCAGTTCAAACGACATCAAGCTCGAATTGACACTTACACCAGCAGGTCGAATGGTTCTTGGGCAGCAGTACCAAGTCGGTCAGCAATTGGATTCCGCCTTTATCCAACAACTTTAGAGTTCCCGGCAAGTAGCAAACCAACCCCAATAAGGAGATACAAATGAACAATCTAGTACCTACATCGGATGTCGACCTGTGGTCGGACGAAAACCTGAGCGATCCGTATCCAACTTACGCGGCACTGAGAGAGCAAGCTGCAGTGGTGAAACTTACGCGCTCAAATGTTTGGGCGATCACGCGCTATGAGGCCATCCGCGATGCGCTTGGTGACTGGGCTACTTTCTCATCCGAAAATGCAGTGGGGTTCAACGAAGAGGTGAACCAGGCACTCGCAGGTACTACGCTTGCCACAGACCCTCCATTGCACACAACTCTGCGTGCGGCTCTGACGGAAAATCTTACCCCTCGAGCATTGCGTGGCATCAAAGACTCCATAGATCAAAGAGCGGAAAGCATTGTTAGCAATCTGGTGATCAAAGGTGAATTTGATGGGGTTCAAGAGCTTGCACGCGAGTTGCCCCTGCAAGTTGTAGTGGATTTGATTGGCGTAAAGGACGACTATGTCCGTCAACACATATTGGACTGGGGTTCTGCAGCCTTCAACGTACTGGGGCCAATGAATGAGCGTACGGCGCAGAATTTTCCCATCGCTGGAGAGCTCTATCAATGGAAAAAGAAGCTCACGATTGACCAGCTAACGCCCGGCAGCATCGGACACGGAATTTTTGCCGCAGCTGAACGAGGAGAAATTCCGTTGGAAAGCTGCGGGCACATACTTCATCAATATGTCGCGGCTGGAATGGACACCACAATTGCAACGATCGGCAATGCTTTGCAATTGTTTGGAGAGAACCCCGAACAGTATCAGCTGATGCGTCAGGACCCCACACTGATTCCGGCGGCCCTCAATGAGGTATTGCGCTTTCGCGCACTCATGATCGCGCAGGGACGCAGAACCACACGAGATGTTGAAGTCGAAGGCATTTTGATCCCCAAGGGCGCCCATGTTGCCATTCTGTTTGGTGCTGGAAATCACGATCCGCGTCACTACGAGAATCCCGAAGAGTTTCTTATTCAACGCAATCCAATGGATCATCTCTCGTTTGGCTATGGTGCGCATAGTTGCGCAGGACAGGGCTTGGCTCGCCTGGAAATCTATGCGGTGTTCGAGGCGCTGATCAGGCACGTGAAGGGATTCAAGATCGGTGCTCCCATTCGTAAGGTCAACAACTCGAGTCTGGCACTAGACGAGTTGCCCGTCTTCGATGTCATCGCTGCTTAGGCGAACATTGCGTATTCCCGGGCCAAATTTGGCCCGTTCACCAAAAGGTCAAGCATCATGGAACTCATTCCTGCCACCATCCTCACTGGCTTTCTTGGGTCTGGAAAAACAACACTGTTGAAGCGCGTACTCGAGGAGGCTCACGGGCAAAAAATTGCGGTCATTGAAAACGAGTTCGGTGAGGAGAACATCGACAACGACATTCTGGTGGCAGACGGTGAGGAGCAGATCATACAGATGAACAACGGATGCATCTGCTGCAGCATTCGTGAGGATCTGCGCAGTACCTTGTCTATGCTGGCTGCTAAAAGGCATGAAGGTCAGTTGGACTTTGATCGTGTCATCATCGAAACCACCGGGGTAGCTGATCCTGGACCAGTTGCACAGACCTTTTTCATGGATGATATTGTGGCTGAAAGCTACGTACTTGATTCCATTGTCACTTTGGTGGATGCAAAGCATGCTGCCCAACAGCTCAACGAACGGCAGGAAGTTCGTCGTCAAGTTGGTTTTGCTGATCAGATCTTCATCAGCAAGGCTGATTTGACGGACACTGCGTCTCTCGATGTATTGACACATCGACTCAAGAGGATGAATCCACGTGCACCGATCGAAACAGCACTTTTTGGCAACGTACCGCTGAACAAAGTGTTGGACTTGCGCGGGTTCAATCTGCACGCCAAGCTGGAGATTGATCCTGACTTTTTGAATGACGAAGCTCATAGTCATTGTGATCATGAGCACGGGCATTGCGATCATTCAGCACATCCACATGGAGAAGGACACCATCACCATCACGATGATGATGTGAAGAGCTTTGTGTACCGTGCCGAAAAACCCTTCGACCCAGTTCGACTTGAAGAGTTCTTGGGTGCAATGGTGCAGCTTCACGGGCCGAAAATGTTGCGCTACAAAGGCGTACTCCATATGAGCGGCACAGACCGTAAGGTCATATTTCAGGGGGTACACCAAATCATGGGCAGTGATCTGGGGCCGGCCTGGAAAAGCGAAGAAGTCCGCCAAAGCAAGATGGTGTTTATCGGAATCGACCTGCCAAAAGACACCCTGATGCAAGGATTGGAGCAGTCACTAGTCTAAGACAGGTGTCCCAGCGTGCGAAAAAGCGCGCCATGCATGGCTTTGACAACCAGGGATGAACAGATCCGAGCCATGCAGACTGGTATTTCGCGTTTGTAATAAACACATTGACATAACAATGGACTAATATACAAACCATGCAAAATACCATAGACCGAAATTCCACCGTCCCACTGTATAGTCAGATCAAGCAGATCTTGATAAAGGAACTGCAGAGTGCAGGGCGCGCGAATGCGCCATCCATTACTGAAGTCAGCCTGATTAAGAGATTTCACGTCAGCCGTGCCCCGATTCGTCAGGCGCTCAAGGAGCTTGTTGATGAAGGCTATGTCGTCAGGCAAAGGGCCAAAGGTACCTTTCCGGTTCGTGGCGTCAACGTGCGTCTGCCCTCCGCATTGGAGCTTGGAGGGCTGACCCGCTATTTGGCAGAGCAGGGACTAAAGCCGACATCGCGCATAACAGGCCTTCTGAGGGTTAACGCCCCCAAAGAAGTTACGGAAGCTCTGGGGCTTGAGTCACCGGATGAGCTGCTGTACATCGAGAGAATCATATCCGTCAAGGGGGCGCCACTGGTGCTGGCGCGCACCTATCTCTGTACACCGCCAGACTTTCTCCCTGATGTAGAAGAGCTCGAGCGAGTCGGTACTGTATTGGTGCTAATCGAACAGCAATTCGGCGTAATTTTCAAGCGCGGAGAGCAACAAATCTGGGCATCTGGCGCAAGTCGGGAGGAAGCTCGGGCACTCAAAGTCAAAGTGGGAGATCCCGTTCTAATCACAGTTACAACCATGTTCACCAGTGATGGGCAACCAGGAGGTTGGCGGCGGGCGGTGCATCGCGCCGAGGACTTCAAGTGTGCGTTTAACCTTGGCCGTTAATTGAATTTCGCTCTCTAGGGCGGTAGTGAGAGAGGGGGCATCTAAAGGATCGCTTCTTGTGCGCTTGGCCTATGGTGCTGATCGCATGGTTCGGACAACGGCAGCGACCTGTTCCGCGGGCAGACGGGCGCCAGCTCTCCAGGCTCGGGAAACACGGAGGAGAGGGGCGCGGCATTCTCCCCACAAGCAGCTGCCATGCGAGCGTTTGCGCGCTCATCACCCAGCTCAATCACCGACAATTTGTAAAGAGTGTTGCGAAGTCGAACGTACTTGTTGACAGCGCTTTTTTTTCTTCTATACTTTGGCATAACAATACAACATAATCCTTTTAAGGAGACTGCTCTTGAGAGACAAAATCACCCTCTTGTCAGGATGCATCCCTCGCGCGTTTGTGGCGACGGGAGGTAAGCATGTGCGTTAAACATGGAGCGGGGACGCCGGAGCCAACCCCGCCATTTACATCGCTCTTTCTTGATCAGCCGCTGAGCAGAAGTGGCAAGGCTATGACCGTTAATACGGTGCTCGGCCCTATCGATGCAGGCAAGTTAGGCGTCACTTTGGTAAGTGAGTCACTTATGTATGTGTTCCCCGGAGCTCAGTACGCCTACGACATCAAAATTGACCGCGCCGAGGTGTTCGACACAATCGCTGCAAAACTTGCAGAATTCAAGGCTGCTGGCGGTGGTGCCATAGTTGACGTTACCGGCATGTTCCAGGGGCGCGACCTGCGTTTATACGAAGCCCTGTCTCGTGCTACGGGCGTGCACATCGTGGCCTCAACCGGACAAGGGCCGGAGTCTATGCTGGGGGGCTACTTCCTTACGCCTCAGACTAATCCGCCCGCTCCCTGGCCTGCCCAGAAGTTCGCCGAATTGTTCGGGAAAGAGGTGAACGAAGGAATGGTAGTGCCGCGTCTTGAGCGCCGTGCCTGTGCAGGCATGATTTCAACAGCGGTCACTCAAAGCGGGATGACACCCACTGATGGGAGTTTGGTTCGTGGTGCCGCCCGCGCGGGAGCCGCTTATGGTGTGCCAGTGTTCATTCGCTGTGGCTCAGATGCGGTTAAAGAAATGCAAACGGCCCTGGAAGAAACAATACGACCCGAGCGCATTGTGATGGGCAGTATTGACCGTCGCGATTCGGTCGAAAAGGGGTGGCCAAAGGCCATCGCGCTTGAGGGTGGTCGAATTGCATTCGATCACATTGGATCGAACGACCCGCTTTACCTCAATGACTCCGAACGTGTAGAGCTAATTGCCGAGTTGATAGGAGAGGGACTCGTCGATCGAGTTCTGCTGTCTTCAAGCGCTACCGGGGTGGCGTTTGGAGAAGCGGGCAATGATCTGTTCTACGGCAGTGTTCTAACAAAATTTGTACCCATGCTCAAGGCGGCAGGAGTATCAGATGAACACATCGCACAAATGTTGATCATCAACACAGCACAGCTGTTGAGTGTAAGCGGAGAGATGGCATGACGCGCGTAAATACTGTGCTGGGTACGATCTCGGCCTCAGAATTGGGATTCGTAGCAATCCACGAACATATCGGCTATGGAATGCCTGGCTGTGAACTAGATAGTCGCTGGTGGAAATCTCCGGAAGAAAGATATGAAGAAACAGTCCCCAAGCTGCGAAAGTTTCACGAAAACACAAAGCAATGGGGCGCGGCAACATTTGTTGAGGCTACGGGCATATGCAATGGACGCGACATTGACTACTACCGTTCATTGTCAGCAAAGACAGGCGTTCACATCGTCGCGAGCACTGGCTTTGTAGGAGGGGATACTGCGTTGCCGTTCTTCGAAAGAGCGAGCGTTGAGTATCTTACGGCGCAATTCGTTCACGAAATCACAGTCGGCATAGGCGACACCGGCGCAAAGGCTGGAATCATCAAAGTCGGAGTCAGCCGTGGTTTCAAAATGAAAGAACTGGATCTGCGCATATACAGGGCAGCCGCTCGAGCATCCAAAATCGCAGGTGCGCCCATCTTCACCCACCTCGCAGTTGATTCGGCACCTGCACTGGCCATATTTGCCGAGGAGGGATTGCCGTGCCATCGGGTCATGTTTGGGCACGCTGATGATGGGGTTAGTCAGGGCAAGGTGAATGAACGGGCCCTATTGGATGCTGGTGGAAGAATTGGCTTCGACACCTTCGGCTATGACCTGGAACTGCCAGACCCTCCTTTTTGGGGGCGGAAGCGCCAAGAGCGGCTCGAACACTTTCTGAGATTTCTGCACGGCGGACTAATAAATCAAGTCCTCGCATCCGCGGATGCCAACTGCTCCCCATTGGGATGGCCAGGAGTGAAAGGGCATACGGTGAATTATCTATTTGAACAGCTTCTTCCATCTCTGAGTGGAGCAGGAATATCAGACGCCGAAATAGACCAAATATTCGTACGAAATACGGCAGATTTCCTGGCACTACAACCAATGGCAAATTAAACAAACAAAGTAACAAGTAAGGAGCAAATATGAAACCAGAACAATTGAAACAGTTAAACATTGCCGTCATTGGTGCCGGCTATGCAGGTGCAACAGCAGCCTTGGCACTTAGCAAGTTGGGGGCGAAAGTAACTGTCTACGAGCAAGCACAACAGGTAAAGGAAGTAGGCGCCGGCATCGGACTTCGACCCTCAACGATGGATCAATTCAGAAAGCTGGGCGTTTTCGACAATATTGCTGCGGTAACGACCTCCAGTGACTACTTTGAAATTCTTACAGCGCAAGGGAAAAGACTTGCCATGGAAGAGTGGCCTGAAAAGGAGGCATTTGGCGCCAGCACACATTTTGTGCATCGTGGCGACTTCATTGATGCACTCTTGAGCGTCCTTCCCGAAGGAATGGTGAAATTGAATCACCGCCTAAGCAAGATCGTAGACAACGGTGACAGCGCAACTGCAACATTCGATAACGGAGTGACTGTAAAAGCAGACTTGATCGTTGGAGCTGATGGCATACGCTCACAAGTACGCAATCAACTTTTCAGTGATAAGCAGCCGGTATTCGCCGGTGAGCATGCGTATCGGGCGGTGATTCCCGCAGCAGATACCTTTGGAATGGTTGACGACGGCAACCTCCGCATGTACATGGGACATGGAACAAAAATCTATTTGCTGCCGCTGAAACATCGAAAGGAGGTGTCTTACGACGTGACTTGCCTTGCCACTGACTCGACGCCGGCTCCAGCGTCGAGCAAAGAACAACTACTGAAGGTAGTGGGTGGATTCGATCAGCGGCTGATTGCTATCACCGAAGGGCTCGACATGAGTCAGGTCAACGTGCGCGCGGTATACGACATTGACCCCGTGGAAAATTGGCACTCGAAATCAGTCGTTCTAGTTGGGGACGCGGCCCACGCAATGTGCCACCATCAGGGGCAGGGGGCTAACTCTGCCGTCCTGGACGCCGGTGCGCTGGCAGATTCTCTGAGTGAGTCCAACTCGATTCCGGAAGCACTAGCCCACTACAAAGAAAACCGGAAGCCAATTACCGATGAGTTGCAGCGTTTGTCGCGACAAGGCTGGAGTGAAGACGAAGTAAAGACCGTATTCCCAAATCAGCATCAGGGCGAAATCGCCGCTCGGAGCTAATATGGCCCTGCACCCTACTATCGCGAATTTCATCGCTTCTTTGCCTCCCCCGCCACCTGGACCTCTTAACCCAGAGGCAATGCGAGCGGCAGATGAAGAGCATGTAGCACCTATGGAAAAACGATTGCCGCTGGCATCGGTAACTGACAGTGTGCTATCTACTCCAGTTGGAAATGTTGCTGTTCGCATATACAAACCGAGCATGACTGGAACCCATCCAGTTCTGGTGTATTTCCATGGAGGAGCATTTTTTCTGGGAAGCCTCAATACACACGACCACATAGCACGATCACTAGCTAACGCAGCACAGTGTGTCGTGGTTTCTGTGGGTTATCGACTAGCACCAGAATATGCCTTTCCATCAGGTCTAAGCGACTGTTACGGTGTCGTGCAATGGATTGCAAAGAATGGCAAAGGCGACACCAACGAGCTTGGATGGGATGGGAAGACTCTTGCCGTAGCAGGTGACAGCTCAGGGGCGAATTTCGTAGCTGCGGTGGTTGCTATGGCCCATGACGACGGGGTGAAGTGCATCACTCACCAAGTGCTGTATTACCCGTCACTAGATCTCGACTTTGACACAGAACGTTACGAATCGCTCAAGTCCAATGCGGTTGGGTACGGACTCGAAACGGCGATGTTGAAACCATTCAATATGCTTTACGTCAACAGTGGAGCCAATCCCGAGGATCCACTTGTATCCCCGCTTAAGCGAAAAGACTATTCAGGGCTGCCGCGGGCACTCATCCTGACGGCCGAACACGACCCACTTCGCGACGAGGGCGAGCTGTACGGACGGAGATTGATTGAGGCGGGTACACCAGCAACGATTCATCGCTACGAATCAGCGGGCCATGGTTTCATTCAGCATTTCTCCTGGTTGCCCGAGTTCCAAGGAGTGTTCGCTGAGACAGCTGAGTTCCTCAAGAGTTAACAATGAGTACCGTAGATATTCACCCTCTGTTTTCACAGTGGGGAAGATTTGGTCTCTACAGCTTCTTCATTGATGGTGATGAACCGGCGATAGTTGATACAGGGATTGCCTCTTCACCCTCGGTAGGTATTTCACCCGGATTGATGAAGTTAGGCAGGCGTATTGAGGACGTGCGGTGGATCTTTCTCACGCATGGACACATTGACCATATTGGCGGAGCGTATGCATTATGGGAAATGACGGGGAAAAGGGCCAAGGTCGTCATCCATGAGGCAGATGCTCCTTTTCTTCGCTCTCGCCGAGTCCACGTTGAAGAATACCTGGCTGCGCGAGGCCGCTACATCAACGATGACGAGGGTGAATCCAAGCTAACGGCTGCCTGCCTTGCAGCCATTTCTGGCGAAATGGAGCCCCATCTTTTGGTGCGACATGGCGACGAAATCAAGCTCGGTTCAAATGTGACTCTTACGGTCCATTCCTTGCCAGGACATTCTGCGGGGTCCGTTGGCTATGTCGTTGAAGGACAACGCGATGTTTTTGTGGGCGACGCTGTGCAGATTCATGGTGCGGCAAATGGATTTCCTAGCTACGTCGACCCGGATGCATACCGTGCCAGCCTGGTACACCTACGCGATCACGTCAGACCCAATCGCCTGTTTCTTGGCCATCCGTATAGAAGCCAAGGAGCCGAGTCACTAGGGGTCGAACTAAATCGAGAACAAGCGGCTGAAAAAATCCAGGAAAGTCTCGACATAGAGAACCGCGTACGCAAGGCTACCAGCGAAGTTGGCATGGACGGGCCAACTGTTGCCAAAGCCATTTGCTCTCCCTTCTGTTGCATCGCCCAGCATCTTCGTTATGACGGCGATCCAACGCTTGAACCATCACCATTCTTTACCACTATGAATGGCTATTTTCACAAAGGTTACCGTACATGATAGTTGTACACAAAGATCTACGCGTGCCGATGCGCGATGGTATTCACTTAGCCGCAGATGCCTACCATGGTGAAGGAGCTATCCCGAGGCCTGCGCTGGTTGCACTTAGCCCGTATGGCAAGGAATTGCAGGCTTTGGCGCTCACGATGCCACCACAAAAGCGTCCCTCGCCAATGTGGGACGGATGCATCGAAGCGGGTGATATTGCCCGCGTAGTCAAGGAAGGCTATGTGCACGTTATTGGCGATTTGCGCGGCTCGGGAGCTTCCGAGGGCGAGCATATTGGCAATTACAACGCAGGTGGAGTTCCCCTTGGGAAAGATGCCTACGACTTCATCGAGTGGGTTGCAGTGCAACCTTGGTGCAATGGAGTTGTTGGGATGATTGGCATCTCCTACTTTGGGTCAATGCAAATATTTGCTGCAGCGGAACGCCCTCCTCATCTCAAGGCAATATTCGTTAGTGGCGGGCATTTTGACTTCTATGAAACCACATACCACGGTGGCGTCATGTGGTTTATGCCGCGCGCCGCACGGGAGGGGCGTGGGGGTGATTCGGGTTGGGCCTTTACGCACCGTCACAAGTCTCGTATGTTGGAAAAGTATTCAGAAGATGAGATTCGGAAGCGTGTAAAGGAGCGGCTTGCCGATCCTGATGTGGCTGCTTGGCCCAATCTGGTGCACGTACTAAATTATCCGGTTCACCATGAATCATGGTTTGACATCATTACCAACAACCTGGATAGTGAATGGTACGAAGAACAGAATCCAATTAATCTAGCTAAGAACGTTGACATACCAGTTTATCTACAAATTAACCAGGGAAGAGGTTGGACTGTAGACGGAACAATTGAGCTCTTCGATGTGCTCAAAGGACCAAAAAAGCTGGAAGTCGGTCCCTATCCGCCAATGCAAACTCGACCCTGGGTCGATGACCACGACACGATGTTTCGCTGGTATGACTACTGGCTCAAAGGCATCGATAACGGAATCATGGATGAGCCAGCAGTGAAAGTACACGTGGAAGGTTGCCGGCAATGGCTTACTGGCGACCATTGGCCTGTACGACCCGTTCAGTATCGTTCGCTGTATTTGCGACCCCGCGGAAAGCTCGCGTTTGAACCAGAGCCAATGACTTTAGAGGGCGCCGCTCCGGAGGGTTTCTATCAAGCACCCTTGACCGTTACGGAAACGGTCGAAAAGTTAACGTGGTCTACAGAACCTTTCAAGACTGCTGAATCAATTCATGGTGTGGGCGCTGCTCATCTACATGTGTCAATTGATCAGGACGATACCAATTTCATCCTTCGACTTTGGGATGAGGCTCCCTCGGGTAAACGCCAACTTGTCACTACTGGTTTTCTCAAGGCATCACATCGCGAGTTGGACGATCGATCTAGTGATGGAAATCCATACCACCCGCATACCCGAAGCATACCTGTCGAGCCCGGATCGATAAACGAGTACGTTATTCGTCTCTATCCGTTTGCCAATGAATTCAAGATCGGGCACAAATTGGTGCTCGAGCTTATGTGCAACGAGCCTTTGATAGATGAGCACAACTCACTACTACCACCCGATGCATTCCATCTACCAGTCGGCAGACCTGTAACTCACACCATATACAGGGATGCCATGCATTTGTCACGCCTAGTTCTGCCGTTTGCGGTTCAGACAAACCGTGCGAATTGTTTGACCGCTGAACTGGAATCAATGACTGGTCGCTAACGGAGAGTCCACATCGAGCGTCGTTTATGCAATAAATGACGCGTATGCATGCACTTGATGTAAGACCTCAGACGCGCTGACGCAAAAAGTCAGCCAATCTATTTGCAGTGGCATTCGTTTTCGGGGCTGTCACTGCTTGTAGTGGAGCGGGCTATGCCTGTTCTTTAAATAAGTACCTGAAATTCAGAGTACATAAAAGGAGACAAAGATGAAATTGAAACGCTTACGCCAGCGCGGGTGGCATATTACCTTTGCGCTTTCTGCAGCACTCGCAGCCTTTGGTGCACCTGTTTGGGCATCAGAAGATGCCGAGCCGATCATCCGCGATTGGAAGGTCAACTGGACTAACACGGTTAAGTATAGCGCAGGCTATCGTCTTCAAGATGCTAGCCCTACGCTGCTGGCAAATCCAAACGGTGACGATGGTGACCGCAATTTCAGCAAGGGACTGATGTCCAGTCGCATCGACTTGCTGAGCGAACTTGATTTGGTGTCGCGAGAAGGTTTTGGCGTGCGCCTTAGCGCCGCGGGCTGGTACGACAGCCTATACAACAGCGGCAATAGCAATTCCGGCACTACTGCCAACCAAAGTTCGGTAGCTTCCAATCAATTCACCAGCAAGACGCGCGACGTTTCAGGTGGTCAGGTGGAAATACGCGACGCCTTTATTTTTGGAAAGACGGAAGTGGGCGGCATGCCTCTTACAGCCCGCTTGGGCCAACATGCCTTGGTCTGGGGTGAAAGTCTGTTCTTTGCCGGCAATGCAATCGCTGGTGGTCAAAATGCCTTCGATGTCAGTCGACTTTTGGCTGATACAACAGCTCAGGCAAAGGAATTCGTACTCCCTGTGCCTCAGGTTTCCGCACAGATGCAGGTCAACTCGAATCTGACGTTGGGCGCCTATTACCAGTTTGCCTATAAGGCCAATCGCATGCCCGCTGTAGGAAGCTACTACTCCACCACCGACACGGCGGTGGATGGAGCGGAGAACTTGCTAGTGACTGGTCTTCCAGCTGCCAGGCGTGATGCAGATGTAATGCCAAGTGACAATGGCCAATATGGTGTGCAAGCCAAGTTGCGTTTGGATGAAACCGATTTGGGCTTTTATGCGATTCGTTTTCATGACAAGGATTTTCAACAGGTTGTGCGTTTGGGAACCTACCCGTTTCTGCCTCCTGGTGTAGCCGTACCAACCAGTTACTACCTTACATACAACGAAGCGACTACTGCCGTCGGAGCGAGTGCCAGTCACAGTTTTGGGGACATGAATGTTTCCATCGAGGCGTCAGTGCGCGATAACCAAGCCCTGGCTTCTTCCGGACATGCTGCTGACGCCTCCGGTTTGGCTCCGGCTGGCGTTATTGCGACATCGAACAACACCAGCAATCCGGCCTATGCCGTAGGCAGCACTGGACACATCAACGTCAACACAATCTGGTCATTGCAACCGTCGGCTCTGTGGCGTGAAGCTACCTTCGTCGGTGAAGTGGCATGGAACCGCTTGCTAAGCTGCAGCAAGAGCTGCTCTGCACTGGATCCAAACTCCACAGTGGATGCCTTTGCCTTGCGCGCGGTGTTCGAGCCGGCATATCGTCAAGTAATTCCTGGATTGGATTTGAGTGTGCCGATTGGTGTGGGTTACACACCCATTGGTTCGCGCTCGGTGATGGGACCCGCATTCCCTCCGGAAAACGGGGGCGATGTCACCGTGGGTCTCAGCGGGGTTTATGAGCAGACCTGGCGTTTCAGTCTTGCCTACACCCACTTCTTTGGGTCAGCTGGCACTCTGCTTGATACGGCGCAAAGCCCTTCCTTTACCTATCTGCAATCTCGTGCCGACCGCGACTTCTTGAGCTTCAGCATTCGCCGTAGCTTCTGAAATTCATAAGAGGAGAACATTCCATGAAGAACACAAAATATCTAATGCTCGCATTTGGCATGGCCGCAGCACTGTCTGCCATGTCTGCTAGTGCCGCCGTGTCCGCTGATGAGGCCGCCAAACTCAAGACGGAACTCACACCATTGGGCGCAGAAAAGGCTGGAAGCAAAGATGGCGGCATTCCTGCCTGGACTGGTGGATACACAACGCCCATTCCGGGCGACAAAGCGGGCGGGCGACGTGGTGATCCGTTTAAAGACGAGAAACCCCTTTACACCATTACTGCGAAGAACGTGGATCAGTACGCTGACAAGTTGACTGACGGTACAAAGGCAATGCTGAAAAAGTACCCTGACAGCTTTCGGGTGGACATCTACAAGACGCATCGTACGGCCTCCGCACCCCAATGGATCTACGATAACACTGCAAAGAATGCTGTAAACGGAAAATTGGTCAACGGTATTCCCAAGGGCGTCTACGGAGGCATTCCGTTTCCCATTCCAAAGACCGGTGAAGAAGTGATGTGGAACCACATCCTGCGTTGGAGTGGCGAGTCATGGAGTTTTTCCAATACTTGGTACCAACTAACTTCTGATGGGCGGTCAGTACTCGTATCTGACAACGACGGCGATCAACAATTTCCTTACTACTATCCCGACGGCTCAGCTGAAGCATTTGAAAAAGGTTCCGGAGACTTCTGGTTCGTACGCATCCGCAGCGCTGCTCCAGCGCTTCGCGCAGGAGAAGCCCTTCTGGCTCACGAAAATGTTGATGCCAACAAGTTGTCCACTTGGGTCTATTTGACCGGTCAGCGCCGTGTTCGTAAGCTACCCAATGCGTGCTGCGACGCTCCTACACCCGCTGCGGCGGGAGTCATGAGTTTTGACGAAATCTATACCTGGACTGGCCGCTTGGACCGGTTTGACTGGAAGATTCTTGGCAAGAAGGAAATGTACATCCCTTACAACGGCAACAAATTCATGCAGCCTAAGACGGATGCGGAGGTACTGAGCAAGAACCACTACAACCCCGACTTCATGCGCTGGGAGCAGCATCGGGTTTGGGTGGTTGAGGCTAATCTCAAAGCTGGTCAGCGCCACCAAGCTACAAAGAGTAAGTACTACTGCGACGAAGACACCTGGATTTGTGTGTTGGGAGATCGTTGGGATGCCAGCGGGCAACTCTGGAAGACGCTCTGGACTCAGGTCTTCGTCGCACCGGACTTTCCTGGAGTAATAGTTGGCTCTAACGGATTCAACGACCTGCTTTCCGGAACAGCCTTCGTGGGGCAGTTGTACAGCGCCAAGGCAAGTCAGATCGCCGTACAAAAACGTCGCAGTGAAAGCTTCTTCTCGCCCGATGCTCTGGCAGGCGAAAGCGTTCGCTGATGATTGCAGAGTCAAAGTGCCGCAATTGGAGCCAGCGCGGTATGCATGAATTCCGGTTTGAATCGCCCATCGCACTGCGCTGCACTGCTGCGCTGGCAGTGGCAACTGCCGGGTTCCTGTGCCAGGCGCATGCCGCGAGTGTGTTCCCTGCACTGGATCGGCCTGCATTGCAAGTGAAGATGCCTGAACGCCAGGTATTGCAGGCCGCAGCCAATGCTGGCGAACGCATTGTGGCGATTGGGGAAAGGGGCCTGGTCGTGCTTTCGGACGACCAGGGGCAGCACTGGCGACAGGCACATCGCGTGCCGGTGAGTGTCACGCTTACGGCCCTTTCCTTCATCGGCGACAAGTTGGGTTGGGCAGTGGGTCACGGTGGTGTGATCCTGCACACCACGGATGGTGGAGACACCTGGGTCAAGCAGGTCGACGGTGCATCCCTGGCCAAGGCGGCATTGCAGGAAGCCGAGCAGGCAGTGGCGCTTCAGCCCGACAGCGCCGCCGCGCAGCGTGCGTTGGCTGAAGCCAATGCAATGGTTGCTGATGGTCCAGACAAGCCCCTGCTGGATGTCCATTTTCAGAGCGAACTGCGTGGATGGGCGGTTGGTGCCTACAACCTGTTCTTCGAGACCGATGATGGTGGCCGGAGCTGGAGGAGTGTGAGTTCACGGCTGAGCAATCCGAAGGGGCTGCACCTGAACGCGATTCGCGCTAACAAGCAGTTGGTCTTCGTTGTTTGCGAGCAGGGTCAGATGCACCGCTCGCTCGATGGCGGCCAGACCTTCGAGGCGGTGCCCAGTCCTTACAAGGGAAGCTGGTTCTCGATCACTTTGGCAGACGATGGCAGTGCGATCGCCGCAGGGCTGCGCGGCAACGCCTTCCGATCGGCAGATCAGGGCAAGAGCTGGCATGCGATTGAAGGGGCTCCTCCCGTATCTTTCTCAAGTTCCGCTGCACTACAGGATGGTGCAGTGCTGCTGGCCAATCAGGCAGGGCAGTTGTTTGTCACCCGTGACGGAATGCCCTTGAGTCAAGTCCCCACGCAACCCCTTGCGCCTTTGACAGGTGTGCTGGTGCGCAAAGACAAAAGTCTTCTCGTATTGACGCTAGGTGGCGTATTTTCGCTGCCAGCGGTCAGCACTATTGAAAAATCCAAATGAACGCCAGCCAATCGCAAAGCGAGTCGGGAATCACCGATCTTGCATCTTTCGACCGCAACTCCGGATCGCGGGTCGAGCGGGTGATCTTCAACCATCGTGGCATCGTCGTGCTGCTTTGTTTGGTGGTTACGCTATTTTTGGGTTGGCAGTCAACACGGTTGCAGTTGTCTGCCAGTTTCGAAAAAACCATTCCCACTTCACATCCTTTCATTGCCAATTACCTCAAGCATCAAAATGAGCTGCAGGGGCTAGGTAATGCCGTGCGCATCGCGGTCGCCAATCCGAAGGGCACTATTTACGATACCCACTACTTGCAGGCTCTGCGGGAGCTCAATGACGAGTTGTTTCTGCTTCCCGGTGTGTCTCGCCAGGGAATGAAGAGCCTTTGGACGCCGAGTACACGCTGGACCGGTGTCACCGAGGATGGACTCGAAGGGGGGCCGGTGATTCCGGATGGCTATGACGGATCACCCGAAAGCCTGCAGAGGCTGGAGGCCAATATCGCGCGTTCGGGTGAGATCGGTCAACTGGTCGCGCTTGATGCCCAATCATCGGTGATCTATGTACCGTTGCTGGCCAAGGACGCCAGCGGAGCACCACTGCAATACGCCAGGTTTGCGCAACAGCTCGAAGAATTGCGCTCCAAGTACGAGGCCCAGGGCCTAAGCATCCACATCACCGGCTTTGCCAAGCTGGTGGGTGACCTGATCGACGGTGTGCGCTATGTGCTGATGTTCTTTGCGCTGGCCGTGGCGATTGCGGCGGCCACTGTGTTCTGGTACACCCGCTGCGTGCGTTCGACCTTGCTGGTGGTGGCCAGTTCACTGGTTGCCGTTGTTTGGCAGCTTGGCTTGCTGCCCACGCTGGGTTACGCGCTCGACCCCTATTCGATGCTGGTGCCGTTCCTTGTATTCGCCATCGGCATGAGTCATGGTGCGCAGAAAATGAACGGCATCATGCAGGATATAGGCCGAGGCGCGCATCGTCTGATTGCGGCACGGTATACCTTCCGACGCCTGTTTCTGGCCGGTTTGACTGCGTTGCTGGCCGATGCTGTGGGTTTTGCTGTTCTCTTGGTGATCGACATCCAAGTGATACGGGAGCTGGCGATCGCCGCTTCACTGGGCGTTGGGGGCCTGATCTTTACCAACCTGATCATGCTGCCTGTCCTGCTGTCCTACACGGGTGTCAGTGCCAAAGCGGCCGCGCGCAGCCTGAAGGATCAAGAAGCTGGCGCGCATGGCGACTCTAGGCACATGCTGTGGGCCTTGCTCGATCGCTTTACGAAACGCCGCTGGGCCACAGGCGCAGTCATTGCGGGCACGCTGTTGCTTGCAGGGGGCTATGCGATCAGCACAAGGTTGTCCATTGGCGACCTGGATCCAGGGGCGCCGGAGTTGCGGGCAGACAGCCGCTACAACCGCGATGTCGCCTATCTGAACTCTGCCTATGGAGCTTCAAGCGATGTGCTGGCAGTGATGGTCCGCACACCCGATGGCGCCTGCTCCCGTGTTGAGACCGTACTCAAGATCGACGAACTTGAATGGCAACTGCGCCAGCTTGAAGGTGTCGAGTCCACCAATTCGCTCGCGCTGCTGAACCGTCGCGTGCTGACTGGCCTGAACGAAGGTAGTCCCAAATGGTATGAGATGCTGCCTAGCCAGGACATGATCAACACGATCACAGCGGGGGCGCCGCGAGGTCTCTACAACGATGCGTGCAACCTGTTGACACTCTACGTATATCTGCATGACCACAAGGCTGCGACACTGAACCGCGTTATCCAGCACGTGCAGGAGTTCTCGGCCCAAAACGATACCGACGATGTCAAATTCATGCTGGCAGCCGGTTCGGCAGGCATCGAAGCGGCAACCAACATTGTCGTCAAGCAGTCATGGAGCCGGATGCTGTGGATGGTCTATGGCGCGGTTGTGGTGCTCGCATTCATCACCTTTCGATCCTGGCGTGCGGTCGTGGTCGCGGTGGTCCCGCTGGCAGTGACTTCCGTCCTGGCCGAGGCACTGATGGTTGGCCTGGGCATGGGCGTGAAGGTCGCGACGCTGCCGGTCATCGCGCTGGGCGTGGGCATCGGCGTCGACTATGCGCTCTACATTCTGTCGGTCACCCTGGGCTGCCTTCGCCAGGGCATGAGCCTGTCAGAAGCGTACTTCCGATCGCTGGTGTTCACCGGAAAGGTGGTCATGCTCACAGGTATCACGTTAGCCATCGGCGTCATCACCTGGGTCTTTAGCCCGATCAAGTTTCAGGCCGACATGGGTTTGCTGTTGGCCTTCATGTTCCTGTGGAACATGCTGGGTGCTCTGGTGCTGCTGCCGGCACTCGCGCACTTTCTTTTAAAGCCGATACAACGTTCCGCCATCGAAGCCGAAGCCTTCGGTGATTCATTACCCAATCCTGACCGCCATGCATAAGCACTTGCTCGTTCCAATCGATGGCAGCCCGTTGGCCTCCCTGAATGTTGACCAAGCCGTGGCACTGGCACGCAACAACAACGCACGCATCACCTTCCTGCATGTGCGTGCTGACTTTGGGCGTACTGGCGAGGGCGCGCTGCTGGCGACGCTGGATCCCGCAAGCTACGCTCGGGCCACGACAGGTTCATCCAATGCTTGGCTCGCACGCGCTGCCGCAGCGGCACAGGCCGCCCGGGTGCCTTGCGATGTCGAAAGCCGTGTGGCCGACCATCCGCACGAAGCCATCCATGCTGTCGCCATCGATCGGGGCTGCGATCTGATCGTAATCGCCAGCCATGGTCGTGCGGGGCTGCGCGGGCGCTTCGCACAATCTGTAACGGTCAAGCTGCTAGAGGTGACGACGTTGCCCGTGATGGTCACGCGTGTGGAGACCAACGTGCCTCTGACGTCCGAACAACGGGCCGTGTCAGCAATCCGTGACGAGCACCGGTCCCTCGCTGCCGTGATTTATGCAATGCAGGATGCAGTGGCTGAAGCGGCGTATGCAGTGGACTTCAGTATGCTGCACGCTGCGATGTACTACCTTCGCGAGTTTCCGGAACGACTGCACCATCGACGCGAAGAGGAAACGCTGTTTCGGCTTCTGCGTCAACGTGCGCCGCAGATTGAAGCATCGATCGCACTCTTGGAGTTTCAGCATCGCGAAGGCAGTGCCGCGTTTGCCCGGCTCGAAAAGGCACTGGACGCCTTTGAAAAGGATGGGATGACAGATCGCTCCACGTTCGCGGTGGAGCTGCAGCGCTACGCGCAGCAGCAGTGGACCCACATGGGGCAGGAAGAAACCGAAATACTGCCTATGGCCAGTGAGTACTTGAGCGAGGCTGATTGGCAGGCCATTGCCCGCACCTTTGAGGCACACAACGATCCTCGCTTTGACTTGCAAACAGAGTCCGGCTTTGCCGGAGTCTTCAGGCGGTTGATGGACCTGGCCCATTGACACCGGCAAACACGCTGAGCGTCCACAAAAGAGCGACAAAAACCCCCCCATGAGGAGACCGCAATGCATTCGAATACAACGCCTGCCAACGTAGCGCCAGACCGGGTCGACGCCCGTGCCGACGGCTTTAACGTCACCAACATCGGCGCCCTTCTACTGGGGCACTGCGCTGGCATGCTGGATCTTGTGGGCTTGCCTGTGTGGGTTGGCGCCAACCTGATCGGCTTCTACAAGTTCGACCCGCAGAAGGCGGGACTTCTGGCCACCGTGTTCCTTCTGGGCGCCGTGATCGCAAGCTTGTTGCTCGCGCCCCGTTTTGGCCGCTCTTCGGCCAAGGCGGTGACGGTAGTGGGCTACGCGGTTGCCGCGTTGTCCTTTGTAGCACTGGGCACATTTGCCGAGAACCACTACCCAATCATGCTGGTGTTGCACGCGATAGGCGGTCTTGGGGCGGGCAGCGCATTGACCATGGTCGATGGCACGATTGGTCGCAGCGACAACCCCCACCGCATGTTCGCCTATGCGGGTGTAGCCGTGGCTGTTTTCGGGATCCTGGTACTTGGCAGTGGGCCGGTCATCATCGGCAAGCTGGGTGGTACGGCACTGTGGCTCGTGTTTGCTGCTGTCATGGGGATAGCGGCCATATTGGCACTGCTGGCGTTTCCGAAGGTTCCTCCAGCGCAGCCGCATCCGGACGGGAGCACGGGGCGGATTTCTCGCCACGTGTGGTTCGGCATATTGGGCATGAGCACTCTGTGCATGGCCCACTCGATGATTTTTCCCTTCGTGGAGCGCTTGGGCATAGAGCGCGGCTATGCGGGCAGCCTAGTGGCCGGTGTGCTGGCATCCATTGGCTTTGCCAACTTGGTGCCGTCACCTTTGGCGGCCGTGCTCGAGAAACGCCTGCAGCCGGAGCGCGCGATTTTTTGGGGCACACTGTTCCACATGGTGCTGGTGCTGCTGGTGACGCAGGTGCCGCTTCTCGAGGTCTACGTTCCGGTGGTGGCGATACTAACCACACCTCTGTTGTTCATGCACGCCTTCCTGTTTGGCCTGTTGGCCCGTTTGGATCCCAGTGGGCGCGCAGTTGCGGCAACGCCGGCGATTCTGATGATCGGATCGGCTGTTGGCCCGGCGCTGGGTGGCACGATGCTTGTAGCGTTCGGCTACTCGGGGCTTGGCGTGGGCGTGGCGGCATTTGGCTTGCTGGCGGCAATCTTCTTTTTCCAAGTGCGCAGGAAACACTAGAGGCGGCGGACCTGTTCCTTGTCGGCGTTGATCCGCCCATTTAAATTTACCAGTAGACGCGGAATTCCGAGCCCAAGCTATGGACCTCAAGCAACTGGAATACTTTGTGCGTGTTGCCGAGTTGGGAAGTTTTACGCGTGCTGCCATTGCACTGGACATCGTGCAGCCTGCGTTGAGCCGACAGGTACGGTTGCTGGAGGTTGAGCTCAGGCAATCCCTGTTGACGCGAAATGGACGTGGCGCCACCCCTACCGAGGCCGGCAAGCTGCTACTGGCCCATGGCCGAGGCATACTGCATCAGGTAGAACGCGCATTGGAAGAGCTGGGCCAGGTGCGTGGTTCCCCGGCCGGGCATGTGGCGGTGGGACTGCCCAGCAGCCTGACGCGGATGCTGACGGTGCCCTTGACGAAGGCCTTTCGCCAGCACCTACCGGATGCCACGATCTCCATCGTCGAGGGCTTCACATTGGCCATGCGGGAAAGCCTGATCAATGGTCGTCTGGACATTGCCGTGCTGTACGACCCGCAGCCCTGCAACGAAATTCATACCATTTCCTTGCCCGACGAGGAATATCTGCTGGTGCAAAAAAGGGAAAGCGGAATGCTGCAGGAACCTGGGAGGGTCAGCTTGCAGGAGATTGCGCAATTGCCGCTGGTCATTCCCGGCCGGCCCCATGCCATACGCATGCTGCTGGAGTACGAGATGGCCCGGATCGGATGCTGCCCTCGAATTTCCCTTGAGATCGACGGTGTGTCTGCCATCCTGGACCTTGTTGCCGAGGGTGTGGGCAGCGCAATTCTGTCGCTCAATGCCGTGACCAGTTACGTGCGTCCCGCAGAGCTTTTGGTCCGCCCCATCCACCAGCCCAAGCTGAAGACACGGGTGGCTCTGGCTACCAGCTCCCTGCGGCCCAGTACCCTGACCCAACAAGAAACACTGACCCTGATCCGTCAGATCATGGGAACGGATCTGAAGATCCCTAGCGGTACACCAGGACGGGGATTTTCGAGTGTGTGAGCACTTTGTTGGTCTCGCTGCCGAGCAGCAGTGCACTCATTCCTTTGCGGCCATGGGAGGCCATAAAGATCAGGTCGCAGGAATTTTGCTCTGCCGCCCGGATGATGGCTTCAAATGGCTTATTGGAAACCAGAACGCAGCGCTGGAATTCCACACCTGCATGTCCCGCTACCTGTGCGGCTGAGTCCAGCACTTCCTTGGCGGCGCCATCCAGGCGCTCGTGCAACGCCTGCTCTATGTGCGGGTTGCTGATGGCACCTACGCCGGCGTAGATGGTCGGAGACTCTGGCTCGGCGTAGAAGAAAGTGAGGCGTGCGCCGGCTTCTCTAGCAAATGAAACTGCACGAGCAACTGTATCTTGCGAAAGGGCGGAGCCATCGGTGGGGACCAGAAGATGTTTGAACATAGTGAGACCTTTGCTTTGGAAATATGTCAGTGGCCACCGGAGCCCGGCTCTACCGTGCGGCTGGGCTTGGGGGCTAACCAGATGATGGCTGCGGCGAAGAGGAAGATGATGCCGATGACCGTCATGACCTGGTTGGTGGACAGCATGATGCTTTGCGAAGTGACCAAGTAGTCGATCACCTCGTTGGTGGCGTCAGCTGCCATGCCCCCCTGGCCCAGCAGGGCGCGGACACTGCCATCACTGTCGGTCAGGCCCACCAGTTCGGCATGGTTGCGTGTAGCCTGGCTGCTCCACACCGTGGTGACCACCGAGGTGGCGAAGGCGCCCGAAAGCGTTCGCAGGAAGTTCATCAACCCGGCGGCTGAATCCATTTCGTGCTCTCCCACACTGCCCAGAGCCAGGCCAGTGGTGGGAATGAAGAAAAAAGGCAGGGCAAAGCCCATGACGGCCAATGGTATGGCGACGTTCCAAAAACCCATGTCGGTATTGGCCACGGTGCGCCACAGTGTCACCAGGCCCATCCACATCACGCCCAGGAATACCAACTGGCGTGGGTCGCGTTTACTAGATGCCACCATGGGTGCGACGAACAGGGCGGTGACGCCGGTCCAAGCGGTGGCAAAGCCCGCATCGGTAGCGGTGTACCCCATGAAGCTTTGCAGCCACAGGGGTGTCAGCACGCTCACTCCGAAGAAGGCCGCAAATGCCAGGCTAATGGTCAGCACGCTGACTGAAAAGCCACGGTGGCGGAAGACGCGTAAGTCGACGATTGGGTGCTCTTCATGCAGTTCCCAGATCAGGAAGGCTGCGAACGCCACGACAGCAATCGCAGCCAACGCGGTGATCTGTGTGGAGGCAAACCAGTCCAGATTCTTGCCCTCATCCAGCAGCAATTGCAGCGACGCGACCCACAGCACCAGAAGACCAAGACCCACGCTGTCGATGGGGCTGCGCTGCGAACTTTCGTGGTAACGCTTGAGCAGCTTCCAGGCGTATGTCCCAAAGCCAATGGCAATCGGCGCATTCAACAGAAATACCCATGACCAGCTGTATTCGTCACACAGGTAATATCTACGCCCTCGTTTCACATCGGTACCGCTAGAAAATAGCAACCTGTCTTGATGAAACGTCGTGCGAATTCGATGATTTCTTCCGCACGCAGTGCGGTCCATGCCATCTGGTGACGAGTTTGTCAAAACTGCCACCTTGGCAGCGACCTTGCCGCCATCAAACTCCGGAAGTAATTACGTTGAGAGGA
>NZ_JBXAMW010000027.1:0-32954 GCF_058801025.1 Rhodoferax sp. GW822-FHT04A08 | reverse complement strand
AGCGAGATGCCTGGTGGCGCTGCTGCCGTTGGGTGGCGGGTCGGTTAAGTGCCACCTGCTTTTCGCGACGCGGCAGCAGGCCTTGCAGGGCACGCGGGCTGGAGCGTGCGCCGCTACCCACATAGTCCGACAACAGGGCTGCTCGCACCGCGTCTGCGGGCAAGGCGCGCACCTGCGTGAGGTAGTCAAACAAGGCGTCCACCAAATCTTCGGGCGTCAGTGCATGGGTGCTGGCAGTGCGCTGCCACAGCCACGCTGAAAAGTCGGACAGCGCGGCAAAGGCACTGCCCGTCTGCAACAGCAAGTCGCAGCTCCTGCCAAAGCGACCGGAGTTGGCGAGCAAGTCCCAGTAGCGTGCCAGACGTGCAAAGGCCTGCACGCCTGCGGCGCTGACGGCATCGGTGTGTTGCACGGTGTACGGCGGCAACGGGTCATACACCATGCCGTCCTGGGCAGGCCCACCGGCCGGGCTGCGTTGCGCCAGCGGCGTGCCGCGCAGACGCTTGAGCAAGCCCAGTTGAATCTCATGGGGGCCCAGCGCGTACAGGCGGTCAAAGCCCTGCGCAAAACTGTGCCAGCTCTCGCCGGGCAGGCCGAAGATCAGGTCGGTGTGCAGATGCGCCTGGGTGTGGGTCAGCAACCAGCGGATGTTGTCCTCTGTGCGCGGGTTGTCCTGCCGGCGCGATATCGCCTTTTGCACATCCGGATTGAAGCTCTGGATACCGATCTCAAACTGCAGCGTGCCCGCGGGAAAGCGCACCAGCATGTCCTTGAGCGCATCGGGCAAGTGGTCGGGCACCAATTCAAAGTGCAGAAACAGGCGCTCATGCGGCATGGCCTGCAGCGCGTCCAGAAAGAACTGCAGGATGCGCACCGACACATCCACCTTGAGGTTGAAGGTGCGGTCCACAAACTTGAAGCTGCGTGCACCCCGCGCCAGCAGCGACTGCAGTTCGAGCAGAAACGGTTCCAGCGCAAAGGCCCAGGCGGTCTTGTCCAGAGCGCTCAGACAGAAAGCGCATTTGAACGGGCAACCGCGTGAGGCCTCCACATACAGCACACGCTGGGCCAGATCGGTGGCGCTGTAGTGGGCGTAGGGCAGAGTGAGTTCCGACAGGGGTGGCTGCTCACCGGCAATCACCTTCATCAGCGGCCTGGGCCCATGCACCAGTGCTTTGCACAGTTTGGGGAAACTCACATCACCCCAGCCGGTAATCACGTAGTCTGACGCTTGCACGATGGCTTGCTGTTCCAGCTCGAAGCTCACCTCCGGCCCACCCAACACCACCTGGATCTGCGGGCACTGGCGCTTGAGCAGGCGAATGACTTCCTCGGTCTGCACCACATTCCAGATGTACACGCCAAAGCCCACGATGCGCACATCGGCATCCCCCAGCGACGCCAGCAGTTCGTCCACGATGGCCTGGGGTGCGCGGTGGATGGTGAACTCATGCAGCTGCGTCACCGCGGCCAGATCGGCGCCGCCGTAAAGCGGCATGTTCGCCATCAGATAGCGCAAGCCCAGGGACGCGTGGATGTATTTGGCGTTGAGCGTGGCAAGGGCGATGCGAGCAGACATGGCCGTATTATCAAAGCATGGCCAGCAAGCAACGCTCCAAGACCAACGCCAAGAACGCATCGCCTGGCGCTGCACCCGCCGCGCGCAACAGCACGGGTGACACCTTTTTTGGCTGGGACGGGGACGTTCTGGTGGTCAACATCCTGGGCAAACCAGCCGCGTCCAAGGATGCCATCGGCAAACCAAAGGGCACACAGCTCAAGGTCAGCGTCACGGCCGCGCCCAAGGATGGCAAGGCCACCGATCACATGGTGCGCTTTCTGGCGCCACTCTTTGGCGTGGCGGTGTCGGACATCGAGGTGGTGTTTGGACGTGAGAACGTCAACAAGCAATTGCGCATCCGATCCCCCAAGAAATTGCCGCCTGTTTTTGACTTGGAAGCGTCATAAACGGCTTGGCGCGACAATCGGGGGGTAGCGCAGTGTGCGCATCCTATTTGCCAGTCTGTCCCCATGTACTTTGTCCCTGAAATCCCGGTTAACCACCAAACCCAAAGGCGCCATGCTTCTCGCCCATGGACTCGCGCCATTGCCACCTGCATGGCGTCACTGTGCATGGCCACTGTGGCCTGGGCACAGTTCCCGGCCCCTGCTGCCAATTCGGTGGGCGGTGGAACCGTCAGTGCCGTGGTGCAGACCGAACAGGTACGCGCCGAACTGGTGGCCTATGCGCCGGACGGCGTCAGCGCTGGTAAACCGGTGTGGGTGGGACTGCAGCTCACGCACCAGCCGCAATGGCATACCTACTGGAAGAACGCCGGGGACTCCGGCCTGCCCACCCGATTGGAGTGGAGCCTGCCCGCTGGCATCGCCGCAGGCGAGATTGCCTGGCCCACACCACAAAAAATCAATATCGGCAGCCTGGCCAACTTCGGCTATGAAGGCACGGTGCTGTTGCCGGTGCCGCTGAGCATCGACAAGGCATTCGCACCGTCCGCGTTGTCCAACACGCTGGAGGTCAAACTCTCAGCCTCCTGGCTGGTGTGCAAACAGGAGTGCGTGCCGCAGGACGGCAGCTTTGTATTGCAACTGCCCTTGCGGAGTTCTACCGCATTGCATGCCGCGGACTTTGAACGCGCCCGCGCGGCACAACCCGCTGCGCACAACGGCAAGTCCGAGGTCCAGTTGGCCAAGGACGGGCTCACCGTCACGGTTGCCGGTCTGCCAGCCGCCTGGCGTGGCGGAAACATCAGCGCCTTCATCGAAACGCCGGACATCATCGAGACTGCCCGCTCACCTTCAGCCAGCGACAGCAAGCCACAGAACTGGAGCGGCGATGGAAGCTGGTCTGCCACGCTGCCCTACTCCACCTTGCGCAGCGAATCACCGGCAAGCTTGGCCTTTGTGCTGGTATCAGGCACGCAGAGTCTGAGAACCCAGGCCACCGTACATGGGACTTGGCCGCCTTTGCCCACGGGACCAGCCGCGTCCGCCACACCGCAGTTGACCGGCACCAGCGGCAGTGCGCCGCTCCCCCCTGCCAAGGCAGATGCCGGACTGGGAACCTGGGCCCTGGCCATGGGCGCGGCCTTGCTGGGCGGGCTGATCCTCAACCTCATGCCCTGTGTATTCCCGGTACTGGCCATCAAGGTGCTGGGGTTCACCCGCCCGGGACAGTCGCACGTGAGCCACCGCACCCAGGGCCTTGCTTATACCGCCGGTGTGGTGCTGTCCTTTCTGGCACTGGGTGGGCTGATGCTGGCGCTGCGCGCCGGTGGAGAGCGTCTGGGCTGGGGCTTTCAGCTTCAGTCGCCGGTGGTGATTGCGGCATTGGCCTTGCTGTTTACGTTGATCGGCCTGAACCTCATGGGCTTGCTGGAAGTGGGCAATCTGCTTCCCGGCAAGCTGGCCTCCCTGCAGTTGCGCCACCCGGTGGGTGATGCGTTTCTGTCAGGCGTACTTGCGGTGGCCATTGCATCGCCCTGCACGGCACCCTTCATGGGCGCGTCGCTGGGCTATGCAATTGCGCTACCGGCAGTGCAGGCGCTGGGCATTTTTTCAGCGCTGGGCGTGGGGCTGGCCCTGCCGTTTCTGGCCGTTAGCTGGATTCCTGGCTCGGCCAAGCTGCTGCCACGGCCCGGCGCCTGGATGGTCACGCTGCGCCGCTTCCTGGCCTTCCCCATGTGGGCCACGGTGGTCTGGCTGCTGTGGGTGCTGGGTCATCTGAGCGGCGTGGACGGCGCCGCCAGCCTGCTGGCCCTGTTGCTGTGTCTGGCGCTGCTGGTGTGGTCGCTGGGTTTGAGCGGGCGCAGCCGTGTGGTGCTCAGCGCCATTGCTTTGCTGACCGGCATCTGGCTGACTGCCAGCCTGGGGCCCAATGTGCTGCGCGAGGAAGCCGCTGCCTCCGTGTCTGCGTCCGCCGGCTCAGCCGCAGGTGCCTGGCAGCCCTGGGAGCCCGGCCGTGTAGAAGCAGAGCTTGCCGCCGGGAAGCCTGTGTTTGTGGACTTTACCGCCGCCTGGTGCATTACCTGCCAGTACAACAAGAAGACCACGCTCGCCGACGCCACCGTGCAGGCGGACTTTTCCGCCAAGAAGGTAAGCCTGCTGCGCGCCGACTGGACCCATCGCGACCCAGCCATTACCCAGGCCCTGAGCGATCTGGGTCGCAGCGGTGTGCCGGTGTACGTGCTGTACCAGCCAGGCAAGCCAGCGGTGGTCCTGTCGGAATTGCTGGGCGTGGGTGAGTTGCGGTCCGCGCTGGCGCGCCTCTAAGCGCCGCACGCTGCTACTGCCAAGCTTGGTGTAAGGCTGCAGGGCGGTCACCTGCGACAATCAGGCTATCTACCTAACGCCAAGCTGCGCTGCCTCATGACCACTTTTGCCCCGCTCCAGAACGATACATTCCTGCGCGCCTGCATGCGCCAGGCTACGGACTACACGCCCTTGTGGCTGATGCGCCAAGCCGGGCGTTACCTGCCGGAATACTGCGCCACCCGTGCCAAGGCAGGCAGCTTCATGGGGCTGGCCACCAACACCGACTACGCAACCGAAGTGACGCTGCAGCCGCTGGAACGCTACCCACTGGATGCCGCCATCCTGTTCAGTGACATCCTGACCGTGCCCGATGCCATGGGCCTTGGCCTGTCCTTCGCCCAGGGCGAAGGCCCGCGTTTTGCCACCGCCGTGCGCGATGAAGCCGCCGTCGCCAAGCTGGAAGTGCCGGACATGGACAAGCTGCGCTATGTGTTCGATGCCGTCACCTCCATCCGCAAGGCGCTCAATGGCCGTGTTCCCCTGATCGGTTTCTCCGGCAGCCCCTGGACACTGGCCTGCTACATGGTTGAAGGCAAGGGCTCGGACGATTACCGCCTGGTCAAGACCATGCTGTACAGCCGCCCAGACCTGATGCACCGCATGCTGGCGGTGAATGCCGATGCCGTGGCCACCTACCTGAATGCCCAGATTGACGCCGGCGCCCAGGCCGTGATGGTTTTTGACAGCTGGGGTGGGGTGCTGGCCGATGGGGCGTTCCAGGAATTCTCGCTGGCCTATACCAAACGGGTGCTGGCGCAGCTCAAACGTGTCGGCGTAGACGGCAAGGTGGTGCCGCGCATCGTGTTCACCAAGGGCGGTGGCCTGTGGCTGAAAGACATGGCACCACTGGACTGCGAAGTGCTGGGCCTGGACTGGACAGTCAATCTGGGTATTGCACGTGCCCTGGTGGGCGGAACCGAGAACGGCCCTGGCAAAGCACTGCAAGGCAATATCGACCCGAATGTGCTGTTCGCACCGCCCGTGCAAATCGCAACCGAAGTGGCACGCGTGCTCGACAGCTTTGGCACACCGTATCAGGGCACGGGCACCGGACCCACGCACATTTTCAACCTCGGCCATGGCATCAGCCAGTACACGCCGCCCGAAAACGTTGCAGCACTGGTCGAAGCCGTGCACAGCCACTCAAAAGTGCAGCGACGGTAATTTCTATACCACGTTTTTGGCACCTTGCAAGCGACCGCATCACTACTTATGCACAAAATGAGGGATGCGGCATAGCAGCAAATCGGAAACGGTGCATATTGCGCTACAAACTCCATAGCGCGTGTAAGTTGTTGATTTGTAAGGATTTAAAACTTTGCTTTTTTTCTGGGCATTCCGGCGAAAGCCTTGATTTACAAGGCGTTGACAGGCGTCGGTCCAAGATATGAACAAAGTTATCCACAGAAACTCTGAACTACTCACAAATGGTTTGTAAATCAAGCACTTAGCCTTCCTTCCTCAGAATTACATCAACTAAACACCCCAACTGAGCACCCAGCTGCGAACGTTTCAGTACCGGTTTCACCCGCCCTCACTCCATGACCACCTGGCTCTGCGTACTCGTTCAGACCCCCGCGCATTCCGCCCTGGGGCCGGTGCTGACCTACCGCAACCCGCAACCGTTGCCGAGTGGCACGCTGGTGCGGGTGCCGCTGGGTACACGCGAGACCTTGGGCCTGGTCTGGGAACCGAGTGCGGCAGATGCCACCGGCGAGATCGACCCGGACAAGGTGCGTGACATCGCTGGCGTGCTGGAAGGTATAGCGCCTTTGGGCACGCCATGGCAGCAGTTGGTGACATTTGCCGCCCAGTACTACCAGCGTTCGGTTGGTGAAGTGGCGTTGGCGGCCCTGCCACCGCAGTTGCGGGACCTCTCGCCCCAGCAGATGCAGCGTCGGCTCAAGCGCAAGAAATCCACCGATGCAATGCCTGCCGCGATGCAAACGGCGCAAACGCTGAGCCCCGAACAGGCCGAAGTGGTGGAGCAGATCCGCCAGCAACCCGGACCGTTTCTGCTGTTTGGCGCCACCGGCAGCGGCAAGACCGAGGTGTACCTGCACTGCGTACAGACCTTGCTGGCACAGGACCCGAATGCCCAGGCGCTGGTCATGGTGCCGGAAATCAACCTCACGCCACAGTTGGAAGCGCGCTTCCTGGCCCGCTTCGCGCCCCTGTATGGCGAACAGGCGGTGGTCTCCCTGCACAGCGGCATGACCAACCCGCAGCGCCTGAAAAGCTGGCTGGCGGCACACAGCGGCTGCGCGCGCATCGTGCTGGGCACGCGCATGGCGGTTTTCGCCTCCCTGCCGGCCCTGCGCCTGATCGTGGTGGACGAAGAGCATGATCCCAGCTACAAGAGCAGCGAAGGTGCACGCTATTCGGCGCGCGACCTGGCGGTGTACCGGGGCAAGCTGGAGGACGCCAAGGTCATCCTGGGTTCAGCCACCCCGTCATTGGAGAGCTGGTACCAAAGCCGCCCGGCTGACCAGGGCGGTCGCTACCAGCGGCTGCATATGCCCAGCCGCATAGGCGCTGAGGAAGGCCCCCCGGCATTGCCAGCGGTACCCGATGTTTCACCCCCCAGCGTGCAGAGCCTGGCCGCCGCCGCGCGCCAGGCCATGCGGCTGCAGTCGGGCACCCCCGCGGGCTTGCCCCTGGTGAGGCGTGTGGACATGAACCACCAGCCCCGCAGGGCCGTGTTTTCCACACCGCTGCTGGAAGCCATCAAGGAGCGGGTGGCGCGCGGCGAACAGTGCATGGTGTTCCTGAACCGGCGCGGCTATGCGCCGGTGCTGCACTGTGCCGATTGCGGCTGGAAGAGCGAGTGCCCGCATTGCTCGGCTTTCCGCGTCTTCCACAAGATAGACCGCACCCTGCGCTGCCACCACTGCGGCTTTACCGAGCGCGTGCCGCGCGCCTGCCCGGCCTGCGGCAATCTGGACATAGAGCCCATGGGACGCGGCACCGAGCAGCTGGAAGAGCAACTCGCCGAACTGCTGGCCGATGTGCGGCGCCCGGGGACCGCCAGCGCGGAGCACCCGCAGGGTGAGCCGCTGCGCATTGCCCGCATTGACGCCGACAGCACCCGCCTGAAGGGTGCCTTGGAAGAACAACTGGCCGCCGTCCATGCCGGTGAGGTGGATGTGCTGGTGGGCACCCAGATGATTGCCAAGGGCCATGACTTCCGCCGCATCACGCTAGTGGCAGCGGTCAACCCCGATGGCGCCTTGTTCTCCAGCGACTTTCGTGCGCCCGAGCGCCTGTTCAGCCTGCTGATGCAAGCGGCAGGCCGTGCCGGACGCGACGCGGCGTTAGGCGAAAGCAGCGAAGTCTGGATACAGACATTCCAACCGGCACACCCGCTATACGCGGCACTCAAGGCGCACGACTACCCGGCCTTTGCCGATCAGCAACTGCTGGAACGGGAACAGGCCGGCATGCCGCCATTCAGCGCGCAGGCGCTGGTGCGGGCGGAAGCCCGCACGCAGGAGGCGGCGCAAGCCTTTCTCAACCTGGCACGTACCTCGGCACTGGAAGACATGGCGCAGTGGCCGGGCTGGGCTCCCATCCTGGAGCAGGTATCGGTGTACCCGGCCGTACCCATGGCGATCCAGCGCGTAGCCAACATCGAACGTGCCCAGATGCTGGTGGAAAGCCCCTCACGCTCGGCCCTGCAGAAGTTCCTGGCGGCCTGGCACGACGTGCTGCATGCCAGCCGCTCCGCGCCCGAGTGCAAGGGCCTGATCCGCTGGGCGGTGGATGTGGACCCGTTGGCGATCTAGCCCCAGCTGACAGAAGTTAGCGCACGCTCAGCAGCGCGACGGCACCAGAGAATGTGAAGAAGGCCGCCACTGTGGAAGCCAGGATGATGCGGGCGATGCGTCCGCTGTCGGCACCGTAACGCTCGGCCAGCAGCACCACATTGCTGGCACTGGGCAAGGCCGCCAGCAATACCAGCACCTTGAGTGCAAAAGGATGGAGCGCAATGCCCAAGGCAATGGCGGCCGACCCCACACCCCAGACCAGCGCCGGGTGGACAAACAACTTGAGGGCGGCGACGGGCAGATAGGCTTGCCAAGGCACGGCGTGGGTCCGGTCGGTTGCCGACAGTATCTGAGACCGCGCCAAAACAGCACCAATGGTGAACAACGCGACCGGTGACGCTGCATCGGCCAGCAAGCCCACGGTCTTGCCTACGGGTTGCAGCAACTCCCAATGCAACCCGGAAACACAGGCGCCGGCAAAAATGGCCCAGGGCAAGGGATTGGCAGCTACACCCCGCAAGGCCTTGGCCGCCGCCTCTGCGGCGCTTGCATGGGGTGCTCCATCCGACACATGCGGCCCCAAGCGTGAGAGGGCAATACACAGGCTGGAGGTGACCACCATGTCCACAACCAGGGACACGATGACCGGTGTGGCGGCCGCTTGCCCCAGCAGGGCCACCAGCAAAGGCACGCCCATGAACCCGGTATTCGGGAAAGCAGCCACCAGTGCGCCAAAGGCGGCATCGTTCCAACCGGTGCGCCCGCGCCGGGTCAGCCAAAGGCAAAGCGACACCATCAGCAAGGCGCACAGAAGGTAGGTCAACGCCAACTGGGGTGCCAGCAGTTCGGCCAGCGGAGCGGACGCGCCAAACCGGTACAACATGCAAGGCAGCGCAAAGAACAACACAAAGCTGTTCAGGCCGGGAATCGCCGAGAGCGCCAGCATCCTGCAGCGCGCAGCCAGGTAGCCGCAGGCGACCAGGGCAAAAAAGGGAAAGGTGATCGTCAGAATGGCCAGCACCGTGCCATTGTCAACGTGATTGCCAAGCGCCCCGCAAACCCGGGTCGTGCGCGCGACAGGTGGCAGGCCGTTAAGATCAGCCCTCGCCTTTTGTTTGCCCACCCGTCCCCGTCCGCTCCCTCTATGTCTGCAGCCTCCCCATCCGGAATGAATATCGCCCAGCAAGAGGCCGTGAACTATCTGCACGGCCCCTGTCTGGTGCTGGCCGGTGCGGGGTCGGGCAAGACCCGCGTGATCACGCACAAGATTGCCCGGCTGATCCAGATGGGCATGGCGCCCAAGCGCATTGCCGCGATCACCTTCACCAACAAGGCCGCGGCCGAAATGCGGGAACGTGCCAAGGGGCTGATCGGCAAGCAGGCCAAGGAAGTGGTGGTTTCCACTTTCCACTCGCTGGGCGTGCGCATGCTGCGCCAGGATGGCACGGTGATGGGCCTCAAACCCAACTTCTCCATTCTGGACACCGACGACATCACCAGCATCCTCAAGGACGCAGGGGGCACCACCGACGCCGCTACGGCACGCCAGTGGCAGTGGACCATCAGCGGCTGGAAGAGCGCCGGCCTGAACGCGGCCCAGGCCCTGGCGCAGGCAGCCAACGAAGAAGAGCGAGTGGCTGCCATCGTGATGGCGCGCTTTGAGGAGCGCCTGATCGCCTACCAGAGCGTGGACTTTGACGACCTGATCAGCCTGCCGCTCAAGCTGCTGCAGAACCATCCCGAAGTGCGCCAGCGCTGGCAGGCCCAGATGGGCCATGTGCTGGTGGACGAATACCAGGACACCAACGCCACGCAGTACGAAATGCTCAAGCTGCTGGTGGGAGAGAACCCGCAGGACGCGCGCTTTACCGCGGTGGGGGACGACGACCAATCCATTTACGGCTGGCGTGGTGCCACCCTGGACAACCTGAAGAAGCTGCCGGTGGACTTCCCGACGCTCAAGGTCATCAAGCTGGAGCAGAACTACCGCTCCACCAGTGCCATCCTGCGCGCGGCCAACAATGTGATCGGCCCTAACCCCAAGCTCTTTCCCAAGAACCTGTGGAGCGACCTGGGCGAAGGCGAACCGGTGCGTGTGGTGGACGCCGACAGCGAAGAACACGAAGCCGAGCGCGCCGTGGCCCGCATCCAGAGCCTGCGCGCCGAGGGCACCTTGGCCCAGGCGGGCGCACAGTACCGCGAGTTTCGCGACTTTGCCGTGCTGTACCGCGCCAACCACCAGGCCAAGCCGTTCGAAAAAGCGCTGCGCAAGGCCAACATCCCCTACAAGGTCTCCGGTGGGCAGAGCTTTTTTGATCGCGCCGAAATCCGCGACCTGTGCGCCTGGTTCCGCCTGTGGGCCAACAACGACGACGACCCGGCATTCGTGCGTGCCGTCACCACGCCCAAACGCGGCATAGGGCACCAGACCCTGGGCACCCTGGGCACCTTTGCCAACCAGTACAAGATCAGCCTGTTCGAGGCGTTGTTTTCCTCCTCGCTGGGCTCGGTGCTGAGCGGCAAGGCACTGGGCAGCCTGCACGAGTTCGGCCGCTATGTGAATGACCTGCAGTTCCGCGCCCGCCATACCGAAGGCGCTGAAAACGCCGGTGTGTTCCTGGCCGAATGGCTCAAGGAGATCGGCTACGAGCAGCACCTGTATGACGGCGAAGACAGCGAGAAGCTGGCGGCCTCCAAATGGGCCAATGTGACCGAATTCTGCGAATGGATGGCACAGCGCTGCGGCGGCCAGGTGGAGGGCGTGGCGGGGGTGGATGAGCGTGAAATCAAGAACCTGCTGGAGGTCTCTCAGACCATTGCACTGCTCTCCACCATCAGCGAGCGCGAGAAGGACCAGAACGTGGTGACCCTGTCGACCCTGCACGCGTCCAAAGGCCTGGAGTGGCCCCACGTGATGCTGGTGGGCGTGAACGAAGGCGTGCTGCCTTTCAAGCTCAATGAAGACGCCAACGGCGATGGCAAGCGTAGCGCCGAGGCCGTTAACGAGGATCTGGCGAGCCGCTTGCAGGAAGAGCGGCGCCTGATGTATGTGGGCATCACGCGCGCCCAACGCAGTCTGGCCGTGAGCTGGACCCGGCGACGCAAGAAGGGACGCGAGCTTGTCGCCGCATTGCCGAGCCGGTTCATTGCCGAGATGGCACTTGACCAGGCCACGGTGAAGGAAGATCCGCGCGAGAAACTGCGGGCGCTACGCGCCGAGTTCGCACTCAAGGCACAGGCATCGGCTGCGGCAGCCGCCACCAACCGCTAAGTCAATGGAATGGGCTTAGATGGACAGGCCCAGACCACCGCTGGGTGTGTCGGGCGGACCAAACTCGGAGTCATGCAGGTCAGAGAGTGCCAGCATGGCTTGCACCGCTTCCTGGTTGAAGCCGACGCGGGCGTGTCCCATGCCGTCGCCACCGGACATGATTAGCTTGTTGATGTAGACGCTGCATTCCTTGTAGCCCCACAGGGTGCGTATCGTGTTGGCAATGCGCTTGTGGTGCAGTTCCACCACGGCCAGAGCGGCTTCCTTGCGCTGATCCAGCGTCATCTCCTCCAGGGGGATCGGTTTGGTGGGCGCATCGGCAATTGCGCTTGCCTGCGGCGCCGCTTTGGAGGCTACGGGTTGAGGTGATGGTGTTGATGCCGACGCCGGAGGGGTCTGCTGTTCCGCAACTGCACTGTCCCACATACCCCAAGCCGTATCCGGATCATCTTCGATGACCTCTATACCACGCGTGACCTTCGCCTCTTGGGTTGGCGAGTCGTCAGACTTGTCGCGCTTGCCAAAAAACCTGCTGAGCATGTGAGACTTTCTTGAAATTAGCGAAATGTTACCGCACTACGAACCGTTTGTTCCATTGAATTGTGTACAACAGCTCAACGCAAAATGACTTCCACACGGCGATTGCGCTGTTCCTTGGTGTTGTCCGGCGTGGCCACTTCCAGCATCTTCTTGCCAGCCGACTCTTCGGATATGGCTTCCACCTTGAGCCCCAAGGTGATCAGTTGCTGGACGACAAAATGGGCGCGCTTACGGCCCAACAACTCGTTCGCCTTTTCTGAACCCGAAGTGTCCGTGTGACCGATCACCGACACGTCCAGGCCCGGATGGGCTGCCGCTCGCTCGATGATTTTGGAGAGCAAGGCCGTGGACTCCGTAGTCAGCACATCGCTGCCTCGCTGGAAATACAGAACAAATCGCTCCGGCGCCTTGGGCAGAGCCGCCATTACCGCTCCGAAATCCCGTTTCAGCTGCTCATCACTCACCGCAAAGGCTGCGCCACCACCATCGGCTTTGACACCCTGCTGCGCATCCTGAAGCACTTGCTTGCCGCCCTTGCCTTCGACAATGACCTTGCCCACCACGTTGTCGCGGTCCGGCAATAGCACCACGTAGGATCCGGTAGGCTTTTCGGGTTTGCCGAAGTTCAATCCAGCCTTGATGTTTGCCACCGTGTCGACAGCAGTCTCCACGCCTTCGCACATGGCGTTCACGTCCGTCTTGTCCTGTTCATCAGACTCCTTGTTGCCCGGCATGTCGGCACGTGCCGCGCCCACGGTGTTGATGAGTTGGCCCATGGCTGCCAGTGTGCGTGCCTGCGCCGCTGCCTGGTCGTGGCGGGCGACGGTGTACGAACGGGAGGCCTGGAAAAATTCGTTTTGGGTGTCCAGCAAATCCAGCAAGGTGCGCTGACCAATTTCAAACTGCTGGCGGTAGGCCTCGCGCGTCTTTTCACTGGCAAGCCGATGCCGGTCCTCGTAGTCCAGCTTCTCGCTCAGGCTACGCACATCACTGTAAGCCAGCGAAAGCACTTGACGTACGTCACGGCAGGCTTTGTTCTGCAGATCCCGCGCCTGATCGGAGTTGAAAGTAGCCATCTTTTCATTGGCCCTGTCCGCCCCACCTTTGAACAGGTTGTAGGTCAGCGCCACGGCAGCACCCATCGCCCTGTTTTCGCCGGCAACCGAGTTGTTGTTGCCACTGGTGGCGTAACCCTGTAGATCTACACGCGGCACGTACCCCGCCTTGGCGGAGGCGATTGCGATTTGGCTGGCCCGCGCATTTTGAAGCGCGGCCAGCAAGGTCGGACTGTTCTGAATGCCATCTCGCATCAGAGCTTCAGCGCTGGCAGGCATCGTGCCGAGCTTGAAGGGCTCTGCCAACGCGGGCAGATTGCGCGGCGGGACCTCGCCGACAACACGCAAGTAACGGGCGCTGACGTCGTGCAAGTTGGTCAATTCGGTCAACAGATTCGACTCGGCTTGCGCCACTCGCCCCGTAGCCTGCTCCAGGTCCACGCGACGCCCTACCCCCGCGTTCACACGCTCCTCGACCAAATTGGCCGATTGCTTGTGATCCACGTAATTCTGTGTTGCCAGCTCAACCAGCTCACGGTAACGCACCACATCGGCATAGGCCTTGACGGCCTCCAGCGCGGTGTTTTCTGCGGTCTCCAGCAACTCGTAATACCGGGTGCGTTTGGCCGCAGTCAGGCGGTGCACTTCGTTGGAAGTGAAAAAGCCGTCAAACAGAATCTGATTGACCGTGAGCTTGGCAGAACTGGTGTCGTAATTGGTGCTGGGCACAGTTGGGGTGGTGCGGTTCTCGGGGCCGGCAGAGGCAGAGAAGTCCACTTGCGGCAAGAAACCGGCCTTTGCAATATCGCGCAGGCTGTCGGCCGCAGCAAAGGCAGCCAGCTTGGCCTGTACCTCTGGGTTGCTACCAACTGCTTTTTTCACCGCCAGCACCATCGGTTCAGGAAGGGTCGCTAGTTTGGCTTCGGAAGCCGACTGAGCCCAACCCGGTTGCGCAGTGAGCACACATACGACAAACGATGAGATTACAAATTTCTGGTGCACGATGATATTTATTGTTCGTTGAATTTCAGTGTGCCCCCAAGAGCGCAACCCACACTGTCAGATGGCCCGAATATAGGGCCTGCCCCGGTGGTTGGCAATGCGTTATGTGGTACGGGCGTGAAGGGATTGCACAGACAGGACATCATGGCAGCTTGAGCCATGATGTCCTAATGTTGGAGCGGGATAAGAGGCTCGAACTCTCGACCTATACCTTGGCAAGGTATCGCTCTACCAACTGAGCTAATCCCGCATAAGCGACCATTTTTGTGGTCAGATGAAATCCCATCTTCGCGATGGAAATTCCAATTGATGGCTTCGGGCTGTATCAATGTACAACTCAAGGTTTTTTCTCTTTTGAAGAGAACCCTGTTACCCGAAGCAAGTCTTCTATTGTACACCGACAACGACCTCTCCAGCCCCAATACGAGCTTCTTACTCAGTACTTGAAGGGAACGGTATTGGTCGGAGCAGACTGCATGACGTTGGGGGCGCTGTTCACGTTGGAGTTTTTCTGCGCTCTGTCCTGCTCCACTTTATTCGCAAGATCCCTATTCACCCTAGACTGCTGGTCTTGCGCAGCACGCGCTGCTTGCTCCTGCGCCAAGCGTCTGGCTTCAACCTCATCGGCCAGTGCCTTGTCGCGGGCAACCTTGGCGTCGTGCTCGGCCTTTTGCTGCGTCATCTCGGCGTCTGACGGCGCATTGATGTTCAACTTGGACAGCCTGCCTTGGCATTCCTTGTCCGAGAACACGACAATCCCAGTCGCATCCATACATTTGTAGACGGCACGCTCCTGCGCCTGACCGCCTGTCCCTGCAAGCATTGCGAATACAAGCGCAGGAATGAATGCCAGCCCTCTCAACTGTCTTGTCATTTGATTGGCCCCTGAAAGAATGAAATCGCCCCCGACACTTTCATGATAGTTCGGGCTACAGCTGATTCAATTGGTAAATTGCGGCACGGGTACCGGGGCAAATCATGAAGATCACACACCAGACGTAGAAACGCCCCGGTATCCAAAAGGGTACTGGGGCGCGTCGTTATTGGTGGCCTGGGGCGGAATCGAACCACCGACACAAGGATTTTCAATCCTCTGCTCTACCGACTGAGCTACCGGGCCGAGCCTTGAATTATAGCATCAACTTTTCGCAACTTCGGCAGACAGGCGTTCGGCTCAGGCTGCCTGGCGTTTGCCTCGGGTAAGGTCCACGCCCAACTGCTTGAGCTTGCGGTACAGATGGGTACGCTCCAGGCCGGTTTTTTCAGCAACGCGTGTCATGGAACCATTTTCACGCGCAAGGTGATACTCGAAATAGGCCTTTTCGAATTCGTCACGTGCTTCGCGCAGCGGCTTGTCCAACAAAAAGCTCTGGTTGGGTTGTGGGCCGGCCTCTACTCCGTTTACAAGCGCCTGGGCAGAAGCGTCCACTGACTCGGCCAGGACAAGCTCTTTGGAGGGTACTTCAGGTTGGGCGGCCTTTCGAAGATTGCCACGCGTCAAACCTTGCTCCACTGCCTTGAGCAGCTTCTGCATGGTGATGGGTTTTTCCAAAAAGGCCAGGGCGCCGATCTTTGTAGCTTCGACCGCCGTGTCTATGGTTGCATGACCGCTCATCATGATGACGGGCATGTTCAGCAGACCGGATGCCGACCACTCCTTGAGCAGGGTGACGCCGTCCGTATCAGGCATCCAGATGTCCAGAAGAACCAGATCCGGTCGCTCGCGCACACGGGCTGAACGGGCCTGTGCCGCGTTCTCGGCAAGTTCAACCTGATGCCCTTCGTCGTTGAGGATTTCCCAGAGCAGGTCCCGGATTCCATGCTCGTCATCGACCACCAAAATGTTTGCCATCGTGTCCGCGAATTCCTTGGAGTATGTCTAAAGGCTCAAGTCTGTGAGCTATTTACAACGGCCAATGATAACGACACTTGCGCACCTACGACTTTGCCGTCCACAACACGATTGCTGATGTCCACACGCGAGCCGTGTTCATCGGCTATTTTCTTGACCACCGCAAGCCCCAGTCCGGTGCCTTTGACCTTGGTAGTGACGTAAGGTTCAAAGGCCCGCTTGAGGATGGCTTCAGCGAAACCGGTTCCCTGGTCGAGTACGCTCAGGCGCACGCGTCCTTTGGTCTCCTGCCATACGGTGCGCACCACGATGTGCCCATCCGAGCCCTGCTCCAGATTTTGCGACTCGGTCGCATCCTGGGCGTTTTGCAGCAAGTTGTGAATGACTTGGCGCAACTGATGTGCGTCACCCCGAACCTTGGGACACTTGGCATCCAACTCCAGCAAGACCTGCACGCGCGGAGACTCTGCGTCGTACAGATGCAGCACGTCCTGCACCAAGGCATTCAGGTCCACCGGCTTGAGTTCCGCCGCCGGAAGGCGCGCATAGTCACGGAACTCATTGACCAAGCGCTTCATGGCATCGACCTGGTCCACGATGGTCTTGACGGATTTGTTGAGGACTTGCTGTTCGGCGGGTTCGAGCTTGCCCGACAGCTTGAGCTCCAGACGTTCGGCCGACAACTGGATGGGGGTCAGCGGATTCTTGATCTCGTGCGCAAGTCGCCGTGCCACTTCACCCCAGGCCTGGGCGCGCTGCGCCGACACGATCTCGGAAATATCGTCAAACACCAGCAGGCGCGTATCGCCCGGCAATTCGGCACCACGTGCCACGATGGTCAAGGCGCGGTCAAACGGGGCATGCATGGGTGCACTGCTGACACCCAATTCGAAAGTTTGCTGCCAATGATCCGGCTCGCGTTCCTGCTTGGCCAGCAGAAATTCCGTGAACTGGATTTGCACGGACTGGCCGAAATCCTCCAGGCCAGGAATGCTGGACAGCACCTGACCTTGATGTGCGGCCAGAGGGACCTTCAGTATGCGGGTAGCTCCCGGATTGGCTGAGAGCAAAGCGCCCTGCCGGTCCAGCACGATGACGCCGGCAGTCAGATTGTCCAGGATGGTCTGCAGGTTGGCACGCGCAGCGTCCACTTCCGCCATGCTGTGCTCCACAGCGGCCCGGGCATCGGCCAATTGGGCGGTCATGGTGGCGAACGCGCGCGTCAATCCGCCCAGCTCGTCCTTGCCCTGCATGGCCAGCTTGGGGCGCAGATCTCCGGCTGCAACTTGGCTGACGCCTTCGGCCAACAGCAGCAGAGGCCGCGCCAACTGATTGCCCAGCACCACGGCCAGCAGCACTGCGCCGAACACCGCCAGAAACAGGCTGAGCGTCAACGTGCCGATGTACATGCGCTTGAGGCCCACGCGTGCCAATGCGCGCTCTTGGTACTCCCGGTTCGCGGTGTCCACGGCCAGTGCATTGGCCACAAGATTGCGTGGCAACGCCTTGGACACCAGCAGGAAATGGGGCTCGGGGCTCAGACCCAGACCCGACAGCGCCAGAGGCACCAGCACGCGGATGCGCGACGCCGCGAGCGAGTCGGGCGTTGCCTCTTCCAGGCCATCGATCCAAGCCGCGGCACGCTCAGATTTGGCAAGGCGGAACTGCGCACTCGTGGGCTTGTCTGGGTTGAGCTGAATACGTGTCTGGCCGCCTGTGGCAACCAATCTGCCGCCGGATGTCCAGATGGCGATTTCGGACGCTCCCAGTTGATCGACGAGCTTTTCCAACTGCAATCCGGCGCCAGCCTCGGACACGTCATTGAGCTGTGGCGCAGCCGCGCGGACCTTGGCACTGAACTCGCTGGACAGGGTATCCAACGTCACCCGCCCCAGGCTCAGGCCTGCGTCAAGCGCGCCTTCAACCTTGACGTCAAACCAGGTCTCGATGGAACGCGACACGAACTGGTAGGACACTACGTAGATCAACAGGCCGGGTGCGAAGCCGACCAATGCGAAGATCGCCGCGAGCTTGACCAGAAGGCGACTACCGAAGCGTCCTTGCCGCAAACGCATGAACAGGCGGTAGGCCACCCACACAATGGCCACCAGCAGCACGGAAGCCACCGCCACATTGACGGAAAACAGCAGCGCGTAGTTGCGCTCGTACAAATCGCGGTTATTGGTCGCCTGCATCAGCATGTACAGCAGCACGGCGCCTATGAGCACCATGCATGCTGCTGCAACCGTCACGGTGCGTCGCACGGCGCGCGACGTGTGGCGCACTGTAGGCGCGGTCTGCAAGGATTCGGTCATTTGCCGGTCTCGGTGGAGAACGGTGTCAGTACGCCAACGGAGATGTCCCAATCTGACTGGCCGATGGCGCCAATCTGGAACGGACGGGGCAATTGCCCCAGGTCGAGCTTGAAGCGGAAATCAAGCTTGTACTTGGCGGATGCGTCCAGGTCGGACACGTCGGCAATCTTCCATTTAGCGATACGCTTGATGGCCACCAAGGCTTGGGCCAGGGTATCGAAGTTCTGACTGAGCGCCAGCCCGGCACCGGTGCTGGCGATGGCGCCCGGACTGACGTTCAGACGCCAGCGGCGGGTGAGCGGCTGGTAGGCCAGGCGCATATGGCGCTCTGCAAACGTCACACGACGGTCATACCAGTACCAGCGTTCACGAAGCACTTCAGCGCTGACCACAAACACCATCGGTATGCCTTTGACCAAAGCATCTTCTACCGCCGAGGGCATCTCGAACTGCACCTGTGCCGACAGCAGCCACTCTTCATCTGCACGTTCCAGCCGCAACTGGGTGATTTCGGTCGTGACTTGCGCATGCGCCAGGGCCACGAACATCAGCAGCCACGCCAGCAACAGCCGCAGGCTGCAATCAAACAGCCTGTTTTTGCAGGAGTGCGTAGAAAAATCCGTCATGGTCACCGTTGTGATTGTCCGTGACTGCGTCGGCTTTCATGGGGTTTGCCGGGATTAAATGCCCCGGTGACGGCAGCAGTGCAGCATCGGTGTTGTGTGCAAGAAACGTTTGCACTTGCCCGGCCCCCTCGGCGAGGAACACCGAGCACGTGCAATACAGCAGGCGGCCGCCGGGCGCCAGCAGGGACCAGAGCGTCTGCAGCAGCTTCTTTTGCAGGGCTGCGAGCTGGGCAATGTCGCTCTCACGGCGCAGCCAGCGCACGTCGGGATGACGGCGAACAATGCCGGAGGCGGTACAGGGTGCATCCAGCAGAATGGCATCAAACTGGCGCCCATCCCACCAGCTCTGTGGTTGACCGGCATCTGCCGCCTTGACCGTGGCCTGCAATCCCAGTCGTTCCAGATTCTCGGCAATGCGCTTGCAGCGCCTGGCATCCACGTCCAGAGCAACTACTTCTCCGACACCGCACTCCAGCAAGTGGCCGGTCTTGCCACCGGGCGCAGCGCACGCGTCCAGTACGCGCTTGGAGTCCAGTCCTTCCAATCCGGCCAGCAACAGTGGTGCTGCCATCTGGGCGGCGGCATCCTGCACGGATACCGCTCCGTCTTCAAAGCCGGGCAGTTGATGCACTGGCACTGCCCGCTCCAGCTCAATGCCACTGAGTCCCACCGCATGCGCTGCAATGCCCGCTTCGGCCAGACGCTCCAGGTAGGCCGGAACCGAGGTCTTGCGCCCATTCACCCGCAAAGCCATGGGCGCTTGCCGATTGGCAGCCAGCAAAATGGCATCCCAGTGGTCGGGATGGTCTTTTTGCAGACGCCGTATCCACCACAGCGGATGGTTCCAGCGCGCCTGCAGATCCGTGTCGGTGGAGGCAACCAGTGCCTCCCGCTCGCGCAGGAAGCGGCGCAGACAGGCGTTGATGAACGCGGCCTGGGCCCGTGTTTGCGTATGCTGCTTGGCCGCTTCCACGCACTGGTTCACCAGAGTGAAAGCGTCATAAGGTGAATCTTCCTCACGCCACAGCAGGGCCAGTGCCAGGCACAGCAAAGCATCGACTGCGGGTGGAGGCGCCTTGCGCGCTAGTTGCCTGCGCAATGCCTCGGCACGGCCGGCATTGCGCCAGGCCTGAAAGACGAGCGCCTGCACGCCAGGGCGCAACTCGGGCGCCACCGCTTCTACCGCGGCACTCCCGGACGCACCGGATCGCACGGCCTGTACCACTTGCGCAGTGGCCAGCAGTTGCCGCCACAGCGGAATCTGTTCTGTTGTCTGTTGCATTGATTTGCTAAAGGTTTCCCGCTGGCTTGAACCCCATCATGTCCACCACCATGCTGGCAGGGAACTGATGCAATGCCTCGTTGTAGCGGTCCACAATCTGGTTGAATCCGCCACGTGCGGTGCGTACTTTCAAGGCAGCCTCCTGCCAGAGCTTCTGCATCGCGTCGGACAAGGGTGGTTGCTCCAGGCTTTCGGCTTGTTCGCTGATGCGCGCCCACTCACGCTCTATGGCATCCACAATCTGACCCAGGCCCTGGAGCTGGGCCGCAGCCAGGGGCGCGCCGCGCGCCGCCTTGCAGTGGACATCGATGGACTGAACATGACGCGCCAGGTCCGCCCATACCAGCGGTATGAAGCTTCCCTCTTCGTTGGGGAACTGGGCATCCACTAGGCTGATGTAAACCCGCAGGTTCTTTTCCACGGAGCCGAGTGCATCCAGCCCTCGTGCGCGCAAGCGCATCAAGCGGTTGTACAGCCCCACGCACCAGAACACGGTGATGGCAGCCAGCAACCAGGTCAGGACAGACGCGCTCATGCAAACAGCATACTGGATAACACTGCGACCAATAAAAACGCCCCAAGGCCCGGGGCGGGCTTGGGGCGTTTCATGGAAGGCCGCTGGTAGCGATTACTCGCCAGCCACACCTTCGTCAGCAGCGGCATCGGCCGACTCGCCTGCACCCGCCAGTTCGGCGGCTTCGGCTTCGGCAATGGCACGGCGCTCGGCGTCGTCCATCTTCTCGCGCACCTTGCGGGCTTCGTGGTAGGCCAGACCGGTTCCGGCAGGAATCAGACGGCCCACGATCACGTTTTCCTTCAGGCCGCGCAACTCGTCGCGTTTGCCCATGATGGCGGCTTCGGTCAGCACGCGGGTGGTTTCCTGGAAGGAAGCCGCACTGATGAAGCTGTCGGTGGACAAGGATGCCTTGGTGATACCCAGCAACAAGTTGGTGAAGGTGGCGGGCACCTTGCCTTCGGCGCGCAGGGCGTCGTTGGTGTTGAGCATCTCGGAACGCTCAACCTGTTCACCATTGATGTAGTTGGAGTCACCAGCGGCTTCCACCACCACACGGCGCAGCATCTGACGAACAATCACTTCGATGTGCTTGTCGTTGATCTTCACGCCTTGCAAGCGGTAGACGTCCTGGACTTCGTCCACGATGTAGCGGGCCAGTTCTTCGGAACCCAAGAGGCGCAGGATGTCCTGCGGATCGGCCGGGCCGTCCACCACGGACTCGCCCTTGTTGACCACCTGGCCTTCGTGCACCAGGATGTTCTTTTCCTTGGGCACCAGCTCTTCCCAGACCTTGCCGTCTGGATCGGTAATCTGCAAGCGGACCTTGCCCTTGGTTTCCTTGCCGAAGGAGACCGTACCCGTGACTTCGGCGAGCACGCCCTTGTCTTTGGGGGAACGGGCTTCGAACAGCTCGGCCACGCGGGGCAGACCACCGGTAATGTCGCGGGTCTTCTGGCCTTCGATTGGGATACGGGCCAGCACTTCGCCGGGGCCCACGTCCTGACCGTCACGCACCTGCACCAGCGCGCCCACCGGGAAGCCGATGGTCACGGAGTGGTCGGTACCGGGGATCTTGACTTCGTGGCCAGATGCGTCGATCAGCTTGACCTGCGGACGCACCACCTTGGCGGCACCACGACGCTTGGGATCGATCACCACCAGGGTCGACAGACCGGTGACTTCGTCGACCTGCTTGGCAACCGTCAGGCCTTCTTCCACATTCTCGAAATGCGCCTTGCCGGCGAATTCGGTAATGATGGGTCGGGTCAGCGGATCCCAGTTGGCCAAAATGGCGCCAGCCTTGATGGTCTGGTCTGCCTTGATGGTCAGCACAGCGCCATACGGCACCTTGTGGCGCTCACGCTCACGGCCGTGTTCGTCCTGGATGACGATCTCGCCGGAACGGGAAATCACCACCAGTTCGCCCTTGCTGTTGGTCACATAGCGCATGGTGGCGTTAAAGCCGATCACGCCGTTGGACTTGGCTTCCACGCTGGAGGCGATGGCAGCACGGGATGCCGCACCACCGATGTGGAAGGTACGCATGGTCAGCTGGGTACCGGGTTCGCCGATGGACTGGGCAGCGATCACACCGACGGCTTCGCCGCCATTGATCAGGCCGCCACGGCCCAAGTCGCGTCCGTAGCACTTGGCGCAGATACCAAAGCGGGTTTCGCAAGTCAGTGCGGTACGCACCTTGACTTCGTCCACACCTGCGGCTTCAAGCTCTTCGATCTTGTCTTCGTCGAGCATTTCGCCCGCTTCGGCCAGCACGGCACGGGTTTCGGGGTGCAGCACTTCATCCGCTGTGGTGCGTCCGAGGATTCGGTCGCGCAGGGATTCAATGGTTTCACCGCCTTCGACGATGGCGCGCATCAGGTAGCCGTTGTGGGTTCCGCAATCCTGCTCGGTCACGACCAGATCCTGCGTCACGTCCACCAGACGACGGGTCAGGTAACCCGAGTTGGCGGTCTTGAGCGCGGTGTCGGCCAGACCCTTACGGGCACCGTGGGTGGAGATGAAGTACTCCAACACGTTCAGACCTTCGCGGAAGTTCGCGGTAATAGGCGTCTCGATGATGGAGCCGTCAGGCTTGGCCATCAGACCCCGCATACCGGCCACCTGACGGATCTGCGCAGCAGAACCGCGGGCACCGGAGTCGGCCATCATGTAGATGGAGTTGAACGACTCTTGCGAGACTTGCTTGCCATGGCGATCGGTCACGGTCTCCTTGGAGAGCTTGGCCATCATCACCTTGGACACTTCATCGCCCGACTTGCCCCAGATGTCCACCACCTTGTTGTAGCGCTCGCCAGCTGTCACCAGACCGGAGACGTATTGCTGCTCGATCTCTTTGACTTCCTTCTGGGCGCGCTCGATGATGCTTTGCTTTTCTGGCGGCACCAGCATGTCGTCGATGCAGATGGAGATACCGGCGCGCGTGGCCAGACGGAAACCGCTTTGCAGCAGCTTGTCGGCGAACACCACGGTTTCCTTCAGACCGCACTTGCGGAAGGACACGTTGATCAGCTTGGAGATTTCCTTCTTCTTCAGTGCCTTGTTCAGGTTGGAGAAGGGCAGTCCCTTGGGCAGGATTTCGGACAGCAGTGCACGGCCTGCGGTGGTTTCCCACAGCTTGGTCGAAGGCACCAACTCGCCGGTTTCCTTGTCCTTGGTGTACTCGGTCAGACGCACGTTGATGCGTGCATTGAGTTCCACTTCACCCGCGTCAAAGGCGCGCTGCACTTCACCGGTGTCGGAGAAGATCAGGCCTTCGCCCTTGCCGTTGATTTTTTCGCGGGTCGTGTAGTACAGACCCAGCACCACGTCCTGCGAAGGAACGATCGAAGGCTCGCCGTTGGCAGGGAACAGAATGTTGTTGGAAGCCAGCATCAGCGTGCGGGCTTCCATCTGCGCTTCCACAGACAGGGGCACGTGAACAGCCATCTGGTCACCGTCGAAGTCGGCATTGAAGGCCGCGCAAACGAGGGGGTGCAGCTGGATGGCCTTGCCTTCGATCAGGATGGGCTCAAAGGCCTGGATACCCAGACGGTGCAGCGTAGGCGCACGGTTGAGCATCACGGGGTGTTCCTTGATGACCTCTTCCAGGATGTCCCACACCACCGGTGTACCGGCTTCGACTTCCTTCTTGGCCGCCTTGATGGTGGTGGCAATACCCATGGCTTCCAGGCGCGCGAAGATGAAGGGCTTGAACAGTTCCAAGGCCATCAGCTTGGGCAGACCGCACTGGTGCAGCTTGAGGGTTGGGCCCACGGTAATCACGGAACGACCGGAGTAGTCCACGCGCTTACCCAGCAAGTTCTGACGGAAACGACCGGATTTACCCTTGATCATGTCAGCCAGGGACTTGAGTGCACGCTTGTTGGCGCCAGTCATGGCCTTGCCGCGGCGGCCGTTGTCCAGCAAGCTGTCCACGGCTTCCTGCAGCATGCGCTTTTCGTTGCGCGCAATGATTTCCGGTGCCTTGAGTTCCAGCAGACGGCGCAGACGGCTGTTGCGGTTGATCACGCGGCGGTACAGGTCGTTCAGGTCGGAGGTCGCAAAACGGCCGCCGTCCAGCGGCACCAACGGACGCAGGTCCGGTGGCAACACGGGCAGCACGTCCAGCACCATCCACTCGGGCTTGATGCCGGATTTCTTGAAGGCTTCCAGCACCTTCAGGCGCTTGGCGTTCTTCTTGATCTTGAGCTCGGAGCCGGTCAGGTCGTTGCGCAGCTTTTCGATTTCGCGTTCGATATCGATGTTCTGCAGCAGGTCCTTGATGCCTTCGGCGCCCATCTTGGCCTGGAATTCATCGCCGTATTCCTTGAACTTGGCGTCGAAATCGTCTTCGGACATGATGCTGAATTTCTTCAGCGGAGTCATGCCGGGGTCGGTCACCACATAAGCTTCAAAGTACAGCACGCGTTCGATGTCACGCAGGGTCATGTCCAGCACCAGACCCAGACGGGACGGCAGGGACTTGAGGAACCAGATGTGGGCGCAGGGCGCAGCCAGGTCGATGTGACCCATACGCTCACGACGCACCTTGGTCTGTGTCACTTCAACGCCGCACTTCTCGCAGATCACGCCGCGGTGCTTCAGGCGCTTGTACTTGCCGCACAGGCATTCGTAGTCCTTGATGGGCCCGAAGATCTTGGCGCAGAACAGGCCGTCACGCTCAGGCTTGAAGGTACGGTAGTTGATGGTCTCGGGCTTCTTCACTTCGCCGAAGGACCAGGAACGGATCTTTTCGGGCGAGGCCATGCCAATCCGGATGGCATCGAAATGCTCGTCCGGGGTGAACTGCTTGAACAGGTCGAGTAATGATTTCATGTGCTCTTTCCCTTGTCTTTAAGAACGTTCGAGTTCGATGTCCAGGCCCAAGGAACGGATTTCCTTGACCAGCACATTGAACGATTCCGGCATGCCGGCTTCGATGGAGTGTTCGCCCTTGACGATGTTTTCGTACACCTTGGTACGACCTTGCACGTCATCGGACTTGACGGTGAGCATTTCCTGCAGGACGTAGGAAGCGCCATACGCTTCCAGCGCCCACACTTCCATTTCACCGAAACGCTGTCCACCGAACTGGGCTTTACCGCCCAGAGGCTGTTGCGTAACCAGGCTGTAGGGGCCTGTGGAGCGAGCGTGCATCTTGTCATCAACCAAGTGGTGCAGCTTGAGGTAGTGCATATAGCCCACGGTGGTGGTGCGTTCGAAGGCATCGCCGGAGCGTCCGTCGTACAACTGTGCCTGCGTACGGGTGGCGGTCAGGCCCTTGGCCTTGGCCACGTCATCCGGATAGGCCAGTTGCAGCATGTCACCGATTTCCTTCTCGGTGGCGCCGTCGAACACAGGCGAAGCGAATGGCACACCGCTGGTGAGCTCTTGCGCCATCTGCTTGACTTCGTCGTCAGACAGTTGTGCCAGGTCTTCCTTGCGGCCGGTGCTGTTGTATACCTTTTCCAGGAAACCACGGATTTCGCTGGCCGCGGCTTCGCGTTGCAGCATGTCACCGATGCGCTGGCCCAGGCCCTTGCCGGCCCAACCCAGATGCACTTCCAGCACCTGACCGATGTTCATACGCGAAGGCACGCCCAACGGGTTCAGCACGATGTCAACGGGGGTACCGTCGGCCAGGTAAGGCATGTCTTCCACTGGAGTGATCTTGGAGACCACACCCTTGTTACCGTGGCGGCCGGCCATCTTGTCACCAGGCTGCAGGCGACGCTTGACGGCAATGTAGACCTTGACCATCTTGAGCACACCAGCGGGCAACTCGTCGCCTTGGGTGAGCTTCTTGCGCTTTTCTTCAAAAGCCAGGTCAAAGCTGTGGCGCTGTTGCTCGATGGAGTTCTTGATGGACTCCAGTTGCGATGCCACTTCTTCGTCGGCGGGACGGATGTCGAACCAGTGGAACTTCTCGACGGAAGCCAGATAGGCCTTGTCGATCTTGGTGCCCTTGGCCAGCTTGTTGGGTCCGCCATTGGCAGTCTTGCCGTCGAGCAGCTTGGCAATACGGTCAAACGCGTCGGCTTCCACAATGCGCAGCTGGTCGTTCAGGTCCAGACGGAAACGCTTGAGTTCGTCGTCAATGATCTGCTGGGCGCGCTTGTCGCGCTGGATGCCTTCACGGGTGAAGACCTGCACGTCGATCACGGTACCTTGCGAGCCCTGGTCCACACGCAGCGAGGTGTCCTTCACGTCGGAAGCCTTCTCGCCAAAGATGGCGCGCAACAGCTTCTCTTCCGGAGTCAGCGTGGTCTCGCCCTTGGGCGTGACCTTGCCTACCAGCGTGTCGCCGGGCATGACTTCGGCACCCACATAGATGATGCCGGACTCATCCAGACGGTTGAGCTGTTGCTCGGACAGGTTGGGAATGTCGCGAGTGATTTCTTCCGCACCCAGCTTGGTGTCGCGTGCCATCACCACGAGTTCTTCGATGTGAATCGAGGTGTAGCGGTCATCGGCCACCACGCGCTCGGAGATCAGGATCGAGTCTTCGAAGTTGTAGCCGTTCCAAGGCATGAAGGCAATCAGCATGTTCTGACCAATGGCGATTTCGCCCAGGTCGGTCGACGCACCGTCGGCAATCACGTCACCCTTTTCCAGCTTGTCGCCACGCTTGACGATGGGACGCTGATGGATATTGGTGTTCTGGTTGGAACGCTGGTACTTGATCAGGTTGTAGATGTCCACACCGACTTCACCGGCTTGGGCTTCGCTGTCATTGACGCGCACCACGATACGGGTCGCGTCCACGTAGTCGACCACACCGCCACGGGAAGCGGTCACCACCGTGCCCGAGTCCACAGCCGCCACGCGCTCGATACCGGTACCCACCATGGGCTTTTCGGGACGCAGCACAGGCACAGCCTGACGCGACATGTTGGCGCCCATCAACGCGCGGTTCGCATCATCGTGTTCCAGGAACGGAACCAGGGAGGCAGCCACCGAAACGATCTGCGCAGGCGACACGTCCATGTACTGGATGCGCTCCGCACCGCAGAGGATGGATTCACCCTTTTCACGGGCAGACACCAGGTCACCAGTGAGCTTGCCGTCCTTGTCCAGCGTCGCATTGGCCTGGGCAATCACGTACTTGCCTTCTTCAATGGCGGACAGGTAATCGATCTCGTTGGTAACCTTGCTGTCTACCACGCGACGGTACGGGGTTTCAATGAAACCGTATTCGTTCAGGCGGGCATACAGAGCCAGGGAGTTGATCAGACCGATGTTCGGGCCTTCAGGCGTTTCAATCGGGCACACACGACCGTAGTGGGTCACGTGCACGTCGCGCACTTCAAAGCCGGCACGTTCGCGGGTCAGACCGCCCGGGCCAAGGGCCGATACACGGCGCTTGTGGGTGATTTCTGCCAGCGGGTTGGTCTGGTCCATAAACTGCGACAGCTGCGACGCACCGAAGAACTCCTTGAGCGCTGCAGAAATCGGCTTGCTGTTGATCAAGTCGTGGGGCATCAGCGGCTCTTGCTCGGCCTGACCCAGACGTTCCTTGACGGCTTTTTCGATACGTGCCAGACCGGTGCGGTACTGGTTCTCGGCCAGTTCGCCCACGCAACGCACGCGGCGGTTGCCCAGGTGATCGATGTCATCGACTTCGCCACGGCCATTGCGCAGGTCTACCAGGATCTTGACCACGGCCAGGATGTCTTCGTTGGTCAGCACCATGGGGCCCGTCGGGTCATTGCTGCCCATCTTGGCGTTGAACTTCATACGGCCCACGCGCGACAGGTCGTACGTGTCGGGGTTGTAGAACAGGCGCTGGAACAGGGCCTGCACAGCGTCTTCCGTAGGCGGCTCGCCAGGGCGCATCATGCGGTAGATGGCCACGCGCGCGGCGAATTCGTCCGCGGTGTCATCGGTGCGCAGGGTTTGCGAAATGTAGGCGCCTTGGTCCAGCTCGTTGGTGTAGATGCAGGCCAGGTCCTGGATGCCGGCTGTGCGCAGCTTCTTGAGCAGCGCTTCGGTGATTTCCTCGTTGGCCTTGGCCACGATTTCGCCGGTGTCGGGATCAATCACGTTGCGGGCGACCACGCGGCCAATCAGGAAGTCTTCGGGCACGCTGATGTGCGTGGTACCGGATTGCTCCAGATCGCGGGTGTGGCGCGCGGTGACGCGCTTGTCCTTGGCCACAATGACCTTGCCGCTCTTGTCGGTGATGTCAAAACGGGCGACTTCGCCGCGCAGACGCTCAGCCACAAATTCCATTTGTGCGCCGCTGTCCATCAGGCGGAAGTTGTCGTTGACGAAGAAGTTGGCCAGGATGGATTCGTTGTTGAGGCCGATGGCGCGCAACAGAATCGTGACCGGCATCTTGCGGCGGCGGTCCACACGGAAGTACAGCAGGTCTTTGGGATCGAATTCAAAGTCCAGCCAGGAGCCGCGGTAAGGAATGATGCGCGCAGAGAACAGCAACTTGCCCGAGCTGTGAGTCTTGCCCTTGTCGTGTTCGAAGAACACGCCGGGAGAACGGTGCAACTGAGACACGATCACGCGCTCGGTACCGTTGATGATGAAGGAGCCCTTGGTCGTCATCAGGGGCACTTCGCCCATGTAGACTTCCTGCTCTTTCACTTCCTTGACCACCTTGTTTTGCGAAGTGGAAGACTCGCGGTCATAAATGATCAGCTGAACCTTGGCGCGCACAGCCGACGCGAAGGTCAGACCACGGGTCTGGCATTCACGCACATCGAACGCAGGCTTGGCCAAGTTGTATTCCAGATACTTCATCTCCACAAAACCGTTGTGCGAGACGATGGGGAATGCAGCCTCAAATGCCGCCTGCAGACCTTCGTTGGTCCGTTTCTTGGGCGCTACATCGGCCTGCAGGAACGCGGTATAGGCGTCCTTTTGCATTTGCAGCAGGTAGGGAATTTCGAGCACGCTGTCGCGGCTGCCGAAATTTTTGCGGATTCGCTTGCGTTCAGTGTATGTATAAGCCATTCGATCTCCGGGCAAAGACTAGGGGAACCCTGCGGTTCCCAGGCGACTGTCGCGTTGAGCATCACTCTCAACAGGCTTGGTGATTGGCCACTACCAATCATTGGCGGACGGCCGCGCGTTGCACACGGCCCGTACCAAGGCATCTTCTGCAGTCGGGTCAGAAGACACTCAAAAACACACTTTTCGTGGTGTTTTTGGGTGTGCTCTGTAAGCACCAAAGGCTGGAGGCCCTTGCGAGCACTCCAGCCTCTGTAGGGGAGAAGAATTACTTCAATTCCACCTTGGCGCCGGCTTCTTCCAGCTTCTTCTTGGCAGCTTCAGCGTCAGCCTTGGCAATGCCTTCCTTCACGGCCTTGGGAGCGCCGTCAACCAGGTCCTTGGCTTCTTTCAGGCCCAGACCGGTGATTTCGCGCACAGCCTTGATGACCGACACCTTGTTGGCGCCAGCTTCAACCAGCACCACGTTGAATTCGGTCTTTTCTTCAGCAGCAGCAGCGCCAGCGCCACCACCAGCAGCAGCGGGAGCAGCCATAGCAGCTGCGCTCACGCCAAATTTCTCTTCGATGGCTTTCACCAAGTCGTTGAGTTCCATGACCGTCATGCTGTCCAGCGCGGTCAAAAATGCGTCTTTATCGAATGCCATTTTGATTTCCTAACAAGTTTGGTTTACTAAGGGTTGCGCCAATCAGGCGGCAACTGCCTCTGCGGGGGCTGCTTCTGCTGCACCACCGCCCTTTTGTTCCGCCAGAGCCGACAGCACGCGTGCTGCACGGGAAATGGGGGATTGCATCAAGCCCAGCAACTGAGCCAGCAGCACTTCCTTGGAAGGGATGCTTGCCAGTTGTTTAACGCCGTTCACGTCCAGGACTTTTCCGCCATACGCACCAGCACGGATCACCAACTTGTCGTTGGTTTTCGCGAACTCGGCAACCACCTTGGCGGCTGCGACTGCGTCTACAGAAAAGCCATAGATCAGAGGACCGGTCATCTGGTCGGACACGACTTCAAAGCTGCTTCCGGCAACAGCACGGCGGGCCAGGGTGTTTTTCAACACACTCAGGCTCACACCAGCGCTGCGCGCGTTGTTGCGCAGTTTGGTCATGTCAGCGACCGTGATGCCGCGGTATTCCGCGATCACAAGCGTTTGAGCTTTAGCGGCGAGGCCGGTCACATCACTGATGACCGCTTCTTTCTCACTGCGATTCAGACTCAAGGTCTACTCCTTAAAAATGCGCTTTGCGACTATTGCCGCGCCACGCTCCACATTGCAGCGACCAACTGTTAACAGAAATTTCCATTCCATCTGCAGCGGGATCGCCATCTGCGTTGGAAATTAAGTGCAGTTGCCTGCACACCAACGGTCTTGGATGACCTGCCAGCGCTTTGCAACACCGACAGCCCACCACATCAGGCGGCTGTTGCCAGCCGCCCAAATTCTGCGATTACGCCGAGATGGTCTGGAGGTCCACACGAACCCCCACGCCCATGGTCGACGAAACAGCAACCTTCTTCAAATACACACCCTTGCTCGAAGCGGGCTTGGCCTTGTTCAGTGCATCCACCAGAGCAGCCAAGTTGGCTTGCAGCTTGTCGGATTCGAATGAACGACGTCCGATGGTGCTGTGCACGATACCGGCCTTGTCAACGCGGAACTGAACTTGACCAGCCTTGGCGTTCTTCACGGCCGTAGCAACGTCGGGGGTCACGGTGCCCACCTTGGGGTTAGGCATCAGGCCACGTGGTCCCAGGATCTGACCCAGGGTACCCACGATACGCATAGCGTCCGGAGCAGCGATCACCACGTCGAAAGGCATGTCGCCAGCCTTGACCATGGCAGCCAGATCGTCCATGCCGACGATGTCGGCGCCAGCAGCCTTGGCTTCTTCAGCCTTGGCGCCTTGGGCGAACACAGCCACGCGCTTGGTCTTGCCAGTGCCGTTGGGCAGAACCACGGCGCCACGCACCACTTGGTCCGACTTCTTGGCATCGATGCCGAGCTGCACTGCCACGTCGATGGACTCATCGAACTTGGCGTTGGCAAATTCCTTGACCAAACCGAGGGCATCGCCCAGGGGGTACAGCTTGGTGCTGTCGATCTTGCCGACTTGGGTCTTTTGTTTCTTGGTGAGCTTGGACATTTACACGCCCTCCACATTCACGCCCATGGAGCGGGCAGAACCAGCGATGGTACGAACAGCAGCTTCCAGATCGGCAGCATTCATGTCCTTCATCTTGGTCTTGGCGATTTCTTCGAGCTGGGCGCGGGTGATCTTGCCAACCTTGTCCAGATGCGGACGGGCAGAGCCCTTGTCCAGCTTGATGGCCTTCTTGATCAGCACCGTTGCGGGCGGCGTCTTGATCACGAAAGTGAAGCTCTTGTCTGCAAAAGCAGTGATCACCACAGGCAGTGGCAGGCCGGGCTCAACACCTTGGGTCTGCGCATTGAATGCCTTGCAGAATTCCATGATGTTCAGTCCGCGCTGACCCAGCGCCGGGCCGATCGGGGGGGAAGGATTGGCTTTACCAGCTGGCACTTGCAGCTTGATGAAACCAATGATTTTCTTTGCCATGATTTCTCCTTACGGGTAGTAGCGCTTGGGTGACAACCTTTTTGCCACCGCAGCTCCCCGGGGTTAGCGACTCTTCTCTAAAAGCCTGCACCGAGTCGGATAGTGCAAACAGTGCGGGTACTTGCGCACCCTGGATTTGAAATACGTCTCAGGTCTTTTGCAGAAAGACTTATGTCTTTTCGATCTGAGAAAACTCCAGCTCCACCGGAGTGGAACGGCCGAAGATGGTGACCGACACGCGCACCTTGCTCTTTTCGTAGTTGACGTCTTCCACAGATCCGTTGAAGTCGGTGAACGGACCTTCCTTGACGCGCACATATTCACCCACCACGAATTCAATCTTGTGGCGCGGCTTGTCGGTGCCTTCCTGCATCTGGTTGACGATCTTCATCACCTCGGCTTCAGAGATGGGAGCGGGGCGATTCTTCGCACCACCCACAAAACCGGTCACCTTGTTGGTGTGCTTGACCAAATGCCAGGTGTCGTCGTCCATGACCATTTCGACCAAGACGTAGCCAGGAAAGAACTTGCGCTCAGTCGTACGCTTCTGACCATTCTTGACTTCGACCACTTCTTCCATGGGCACCAGAATGCGACCAAACTTGTTCTGCATACCGGCGCGGTTGATGCGCTCGATGATGTTGCGCTCCACCGCCTTCTCCATTCCGGAATAGGCATGCACAACGTACCAGCGCAGATCCGGATTGACCGGAGCGGCAGCAGGCGTCTCAACAGCAGGAGTAGCCACGGTGTCGTCAGTCATTATTTCTTCCATCCCAGAATCAGGTCGTAAAAGAGCCACTCCAGCGACTTGTCGGTCAGCCAGAGGAACAGCGCCATGATCAAAACAAAGCCAAACACATAGGCGGTAATCTGAATCGCCTCTTTGCGGGCAGGCCAAACGACCTTCTTGACTTCACGCCAGGCGTCGCGACCGAAGGCCGCCAACTGGCGCCCAGGCTCAGCCATGAAAAACACGACAACCGCTGCCGCAATGCAAACCAAAAAGACAGCCCACTGCACCAACTGGCCTTGCTTGCCCAGCAAATAAAATCCGGCCAGCGCAGCCACCACCAAAGCAACGGCAGCGCCGAGCTTGGCTTTGTCTGCCCCTGTATTGATGGTTTCAACTTGTGTAGTGGCCATAGTTCTCTAAATTCGCAAGCTTCTTGTTAGTATCAAATTCAGCACCCAGAAGACGCTGAAGCCCGCTACGCAGTAGCGGGCTCTTTTGCCACATCTCAACTAGGTGGCAGGGGCAGTAGGAATCGAACCTACAACCTTCGGTTTTGGAGACCGACGCTCTGCCAATTGAGCTATACCCCTTTAACTATTCCTTACGCGATGATCTTTGCCACT
>NZ_JBXAMW010000026.1:0-33794 GCF_058801025.1 Rhodoferax sp. GW822-FHT04A08 | reverse complement strand
ACGTTTGAGGCGTTCGGAGTCCACCGCCATGGCCGTCAGCGATTTGGCGATCTGGCGCGAGCCCAGCAGCGCCAGTGGTGCCAATACCAGCAATACCAGCAGCGCCAGGGTCAACACGTTGTGCTCGGCCTGCTTGAAAGCTGCCGTGAAGTCGGAAACCGGAGCCCAGACGGTGATGCGCAAGGGCATTCCCGGCACGGCCTGCACGGCCTTGTAATTGACGACAAAGTGGGTTTGTTCCGCGCCCATGGTCTGCAAACCGGAAACCACTTGCGCATCCCTTTGCAGGACGGAGAGGTATTCATTGGTGAGGCTGGTAGTCGCGCTCAGCGGTGCAATCGTCACCCCCTCGAATCGGGCCCCGTTGCCATGGAAGGCCAGCACCCGGCCCTGCCGGTCCTGCACTGCGATGGCTCCGTTGGGCGGCAGCTTGATATGAGAGAGAAAGGCTTCCATGCCACGCAGGCTGATGTCGGTTGCCAGCACGCCGGCGCCGTCCTGGAGAGGGGCCGCGACGGTCAGCCCCAGTTCGCCAGTGGAAGCAAACAGATAGGGCTCCGTCACAAACAGACGCTTCTGACTCAGAGCACCCTGGTACCAGGGGCGCTCTGTAGGCACCAATGTGGCAGGCTGCGAGCGGCTTCCTATCAGGTCCTTGCTGGCGGACAAAAAATGATAGCTGTCGGTGCGCCTGCCTTGGTTGTCCCGCGTGATGCGGCGCACGGCATAGGCAGTGCCCTCAGGGGCCTTGATCGCGGCCTGGATGCGGGCGTCTCCCAACACGTTGATGACCTGAAGAAACTCGTTGTTCTGCAGCGCAAAGAAGTGCGAGTATGCATCAGGCTCTGCTTCAAATGACCCCAGGAAAGCTGGCACCATGCTGCTGGGGTTCAGCACACCATCCCGCACAAACATCTGGCGTTCGGAGGCCGTGCGAGCCAGTACCAGATTGCCGCTTTGCTTTACCAGGCTTTCCAGTTGCAGCGAAGCCTGTTCGGCAATCAGCGAAAAGCGTTCCTGTGCTGACTCTTCCGAGATGGATGAAAAGGTGCGAAAAACCGTGTAGAGAAACGCTGCCGCCAGGCAGAGTACCAGCAGCACCGTCATGGATAACACCCAGGTCTGGAACCGGATCTGCAAGCGAAAGCGCATGGTAAACCCCCCGCCACTATTCTGTTGATGGATTCTAGGGTAACGATGATTAAGTCCGACTTAAGTCCGACCTAGCCCATGACTTGCATGTGAATAGCTAAGGCTGTGAGGGTGCACAAATGAAGCAGCAAACGCATAAAAGGCTCATCAACCACCGGGTTTGCCCAAACAAAAGCCGTTGCTTTTGCGCTCCACGCCACACATTTCACGCATACCCGTGTGTTGCATCGAATTGCGCGACCCGGCTGTGTATAGTTGGACGGACTTAACGAATTTGCCTTATGCACTCCACGAACCCGCACGACGCGCATTGGCCACCGGTTGGATCGGGCATGTGGACCCGCTGGTGGGGCTATCTGGCACGCTGGCTGATCTTCGGGCTGGCCATTCACATCTTTCTGCCGGTGGAAGACGGCCCGCAGCCTTGGTGGCAACTCAAACTGCTGCAGGCTGCAGTGGGCTTGCTGTTCGGTCTGGTCTGTGCGCTTGTGTTCACCTTGGCCGAAAACCGCTTCAACACCCCGCGCGTGCAATGGAAGTCCTGGGCCATCGTGGTGGCCACCTGGCTGCTGGTGAAGGTGGTGTTTGTCAGCACCTTCGCCATCATTGGCTAGACGCGCTCAGGGGCGCCGGTAGCTGACTGGTTGCCGGGACCAGTAAATCGAACTCAGCGAGTCCAGCCGCACTTCGCCGCCACTCGACGGGGCATGCACAAAGCGCCCCTCGCCCACATAGATACCGGCGTGGTTGACGGTGCCCTTCTGGGCAAAGACCACCAGGTCACCGCTACGCAGAGAACCCGGTGGCACCGGCTGACCCCAATCGACCAGTGCGGAGGTTGTGCGCGGTGCGTAGATGCCGGCACGGGTCTTGTAGACATAACCGATCAGGCCGCTGCAATCAAAACCGGAGGCCGGCGTGTTGCCACCCCAGCGGTAGGGCGTTCCCACCAGACTGATGGCATACAGGGTCACGTCATTGGCAGCGTCCAGGCTCAGGCGCGATTGGATATCAACTGCTGCCTGGTCTGGCGCTTCTGTGCGTGACGTGGGCGCAGTGGAGCACCCTGCCAGGCCCACCGCAAGCACCACCGCCAGGCAGCATCCGGCGCGGGATGCAGTGCGGTGTATAGGGTGGCCTGTCTTGTGCATGGCCGCACTATGCCACGGCAGTGTCAATCTGCAATGTCTCAAGCGAAAAGGGCCTCAAACCCCTGTTCCGGCTCGAAGCGTTTGTTGCGGTAACGCAGCCGGGTGGGGCCGGGCATGGCGGCTTGCGCAATGCTGTGGCAGGGGTCGCCGGGATAGCACAACACACGCTCGCCGTTTTCATCCATGGGCTCGGGCTGGATCAGCGCCGACGGGATGGTACGCGCGGCCTGCAGCGCGCTGGCCACATCGGCAAAGCGCGCCAGATGGGCCAGGGTCATGATCTGGGGCGGCGCCATTTCAATGGTCCGGTCCCAGTACTGTTCGAGGGCGGCGCGGGGGCGCAACCAGTCGCTTTGCGTGGTTTCCACGTCGTCATGACGGGCAACCTGCCCTTCGGGCAGGGCGGCAACAAAGAAGCGGGTATCGAAACGTTTGCTGGAAATGGACGGCATCTTGGGTGTGACCCAGCGCGACCAGGGAATAACGGCCTGGGTTTGCAGCCGCAGACCGGTTTCCGCCAGCGCCAGATTGAACATGCGCCCGTCGCGCAACTGCACTGCAAGATCCATGCTGTGGGTTGGCGTCGCATCCTGGGCGAACAGCACGCCGCATTCTTCAAAGGCTTCGCGCAGCGCGGCTACAAACAGCCCCTTGGCGCGCTGCTGCTCCAGATCCGGTTCGCCGAGGCGTTTGTGCAAGTCTGCCGCAGAGCTGTCCAAATGATGGGTTTCGTCCAGCTGTGCGTCGCTTTCGTCCAGCTTGCCGCCGGGGAACACGTAGGCACCGCCCAACACGTCAGACAGGCCGTGGCGCTTGACCAGAAAAACTTCGGGGCCCTGTGGGCTATCCCTGAGAATGATGACGGTGGCAGCATCTCTGGGCGGTGTATGAATGATTTCGGAGGTGATTTCCATAGGAGCTTTGGCACACGCGGTGTGCGAATGGCATGCAGTATCCGTTTTTTTCTGGAGTGAAGTGTGGCGATTGATTTCAAAGGACGCGTAGCAATTGTGACCGGAGCCGGTGGTGGTTTGGGTCGCCAACATGCCTTGGCCTTGGCCAGACGCGGTGCCAAGGTGCTGGTAAACGACCTGGGGGGCGCACGGGACGGTTCGGGCAGCTCCCTGACGGCGGCCGAAAGCGTGGTGGCGGAAATCCGGGCGGCAGGCGGCGAGGCCATTGCCAACGGCGCTTCGGTGACCGACTGGGACGCGGTGCAGGCCATGGTGCAACAGGCGGTGGATGCCTGGGGCCGCATCGACATCGTGGTCAACAACGCCGGCATTCTGCGCGACAAGACCTTTGCCAAGATGGACCTGGCCGACTTCCGCCTGGTGCTGGATGTGCACCTGATGGGCGCCGTGCACTGCACCAAGGCGGCTTGGCCGCATATGGTGGAGCAGAAGTACGGGCGTATTCTCATGACCACTTCCAGTACCGGCCTGTACGGCAATTTTGGTCAAAGCAATTACGGTGCGGCCAAGCTGGCGCTGGTTGGGCTGATGCAGACATTGGGGCTGGAAGGCGCCAAACACAATATCCATGTGAACTGTCTGGCACCCACCGCAGCGACCCGCATGACTGAAGGGCTGATGCCACCGGAAGTGCTGGCGGCCCTGGAGCCCCAGGCCGTGACACCGGCCATGCTGGTGCTGGTGGGGGAGGATGCGCCCACCCGCACCGTGCTGTGCGCAGGGGCTGGAAGCGTGGAGGCTGCGCATATCACCCTGACGCAAGGTGCCTGGATCGGCCTGGATGCCCAGTCACCGGAGCGTCTGGCAGAGCATCTGGCGCATGTGCGTGACCGCACCGCAGAAATGGTGCCGCACGACGGTTCGGGTCAGGGCGCGCACGAAGTGGGTCGTGCCACGGCCCTGCTCAAAAAGGGTTGACGGGGTGATCAGCCCTCGGCCTGCAAGGGGCTGTGGGCGGTCTGTTCGGCGCGGTTGTATTCGCGTTCGATGTTGAGGGCCTGCTGCTCGGCTTCATCGATCACGTCGGCGGGCACCAGGTCCGCGGAACTGACGGTGACATGGCCTACGCTGAACTGCGGAATGAACCGGTGCACTGCGTCGTTGCTGCCAATGACATCCAGTGGCTCCACCATCAGCTCACGCAGCCGCTCGGTCATCTTGCGGACCAGTTTGGGTTGCTTGACGGCGGACAGCACCACCACAAAGCAGCGCGGGTGGTACAGCCCCACCACGCAGCGAAAGCCCATGGCGCGCCGAATGCGCGCCGCCATGGCGGCCAGAATCTGCTGGTCCACCGAGTGGCCCGCCACTTCACTGAGCTCATAGAGGTTGCGCAGGTGCAGGCAGATCACGGCGCAGCTGGTGTTGAGCCTGGCGCTACGCCAGAAAGCGTCATCGACTTTGGACAGCAGAACCGAGCCGCGTGGCAGGCCAGTGGCCGGGTCAACGCCTTGGGACAGTCCGGCAAGCCGCTCGAGCTTGCGCAGTTGCCGGTTGCGCCGGATTCCCAGTGCCACCATGACCAGAAAGAAGACCACAGTACTGAAAGACGTCACGATCCAGATGGCGAGCGAGCCGTGGTCCGGTACCAGCTGGTGGGCAAACAGACCGCCCAGCGACAGGGCCAGGAACAGGCAGCCCACTGCCATGGTGCGTGCCAGTTTGTCTCCGAGCTGGGCTGCACGCACTGATGTGAAGGTGGCCAGCAAAACGGCCACCGCATTCAGGAAGGCGGCAAACAGCAGGATCTCGGTGCCCAGTGTTGCGGCAAACAGCACGCACAGCAGGGTGATGACCACGGCCGCCACCAGCAGACCGGTGGAGCCCCAGAGGATGGCGTTGTGCACGTAGTGGTCTTCCGCGGCAACACCCAGCCACTGGCGCAGATAGGTGAGCACCATGGCTCCGCTCAGGGGCCCCAGGCTGCTTTTGAGGATCAGTACCGGCACCACCGGCAGGCCGGGAAAGAGGTCTTCTGGCAGACCCGACAGCAGCACGCAGCTGAAACCGGTGACCGTCATGAACAGCAGGCCCCGGCACGCGGCCAGCGTGCGGCTCAGGGCAACGTCCACGACAGCCATGGTCCCGATGGTCAGCAGACCACCTAGCATGACTGACCAGACAACAGATTCCAACGTTTGCATATCCGTATTGTGCAGCCTCAAAACGGTGCAATCATGCCCTCAAACTGCACAAATAGTGCGCCTGTGTTAACTTCTCGCCCGAAGAAAAGACAAAGGGCCACAGGTATGGACAATTTTTCGCAAGGCCCTAACGGGGTCGCCCCGGAGCGGCTGCGAGGCATTCGCCGCGGTTTGGAAAAAGAGAGTTTGCGTGCGCAGGAGAACGGCCGTCTGGCCATGACACCGCATCCGGAGGCGCTGGGATCGGCATTGACGCACCCCCGCATCACCACCGATTTCAGTGAGTCGCAGGTGGAGCTCATTACCGGTGTGCACGCCGGTGCGCAGGACTGCATTGACGAGCTCACCCGTATCCAGCAGTTCACCATGCAGTCGCTGGGTGATGAAATGCTGTGGGTATCGAGCATGCCCTGCGGACTGCCGGCAGACGACGCCATTCCGCTGGGTCAGTACGGCAGCTCCAACGTGGGGCGCAGCAAGACGGTGTATCGCAGTGGGCTGGGGCACCGCTACGGCAGACGCATGCAGACTATCTCGGGCATCCACTACAACTGGAGCCTGCCCGGTGTCTCCAGCGAGGCCTACTTTGGCCTGATCCGCAATTTCCGCCGCCACGCGTTTCTGTTGCTGTATCTGTTCGGGGCATCGCCTGCCGTGTGCTCCACCTTTGTTGCCGGTCGCGAGCACCGCTTGCAGCCGCTCAACGAGGGTACGCTGTACCTGCCCTATGCCACTTCCTTGCGCATGGGCCGGCTGGGCTACCAGAGCGATGCGCAATCTTCCCTGGCGGTCAGTTACAACAGCCTGCAGGGTTACGCCGCATCCTTGCAGCAGGCCCTGACCGTTCCCTATCCGGCCTACGAAGCCATTGGCGTGCGCGCGGAAGATGGCAGCTACAAGCAGCTGCAGACCACACTGCTGCAGATCGAGAACGAGTTCTACGGCACCATCCGCCCCAAGCGAGTGATCTTCCCCGGCGAGCGGCCCTTACATGCCCTGCGCGAGCGCGGCGTGGAGTATGTGGAAGTCCGCTTGATGGACCTCAATCCGTTTGAGACCGTGGGCATCACGGCGCAGACCTTGCGCTTTCTGGACGTGTTCCTGCTGCACTGCCTGCAATCGGACAGCCCGGATGACACGCCGCAGGAAATCGCGGCCATGGCACGCAACCAGCACAAGGCGGCAGAGCGCGGACGTGAGCCGGGTCTGGAGCTGGAGAAGGGCAATGGCACCATGACCCTGAGCGCCTGGGGGCAAGACATCGTGCAGCAACTCAAACCCATAGCGGCACAACTGGACGCGGTGCACTCCACCAATGATTACTCCCGTGCGGTGCAGGACGCCGAGCGGGCCTTGCAGAATCCGGATCTCACGCCTTCGGCCCAGGTGCTCAAGGTCATGACGGAGGAGTTTGGCGGGTCTTTCGTGTCCTTTGTGCGGGCCCAGTCGCAAAAGACCCGGCAAGCCATGCTGGCAACGCCGTTGTCCGCGGAGCAGGCCGCCGAGTGGGCGCGCATGGCCGCCAAGTCCATCCAGGACCAAAAAGAGATTGAGGCTGGCGACTCCCTGCCTTTTGACGTCTACCTCAAGGAGTATCTCTCGCCCAAGCGCCTGGTCGCCAAGCCGGTGGCTGCGACCGTCTGAGCGTGCGCCATGCCGGACCTGCCCGACAATGCAGGTCCAGCAGTTAATTGACAGATAGGTTCAGCGCGATGGCAATTCAGTGGTTCCCCGGACATATGCACCTGACGCGCAAGGCCATTGCCGAGCGCATCAAGGACATCGATGTGGTTATCGAACTGCTCGACGCGCGCCTGCCGGGCTCCAGCGCCAACCCCATGCTGGCCCAGATCACCAAAGGCAAACCAGCCCTCAAGGTGCTCAACAAGCAGGACCTGGCGGACCCGGTGCGCACCGCAGCTTGGCTGGATTACTTCAATGCCCAGTCCGACGTGCGTGCGTTGCCGCTGGACGCCAGCATGAGCACGCCGGCCAAGGCGTTGGTGGCGGCCTGCCATGCGCTGGCGCCCAACCGCGGGGGCATGGCCAAGCCCATGCGGGTGCTGATCTGCGGCATTCCCAATGTGGGCAAGTCGACACTGATCAACACCCTCAAGGGCAAGCGTGCCGCCAAGACCGGTGACGAGGCCGGTGTGACCAAGCTGGAGCAGCGCATCACCATTGCCGACGACTTCTACCTCTATGACACACCGGGCGTGCTGTGGCCGCGCATCATCGTGGCCAAAAGCGGCTACAACCTGGCCGCCAGTGGCGCCATAGGCCGCAACGCCTTCGATGATGAAGAAGTGGCGCTGGAACTGTTGGACTATGTGCGCCAGCACTATGCGACGGGTCTGGAGTCGCGCTACAAGCTCACCGGCGTGGCCGGGCAGACCGATGAGGAGTTGCTGGAGGCCATCGGCCGCAAGCGCGGTGCCCTGCAGGGGGGCGGCAAGGTCAACCTGACCAAGGCAGCGGAGATCGTCATCCACGACTTTCGTTCGGGTAGCCTGGGCCGCCTCACGCTGGAGACGCCCGAAGAGTTTGCTGAGTGGCTGCGGGCGGGCGAGAAGCTCGATGCCGAGCGCCAGATCAAGAAAGACGCCATCGAGGAAGCGCGCCTGATCCGCCTGAAAAAAATCCCGCGCCCGCAAAAGCCGCGCGAGCCCGCCTACGTGAAGGGTTCGCAAGGCGACGACCTGGACGACGAAACCAGCGATTGACGCATCTGGCCTGTCATGTGCACCAACTTCGTCCCTTCCGTGTGCCAGGAAATAGCGGCCATGCATCCGGGGTTGGTGCAGATGCCGGAGCAGGACTGGCCTGAAGAAACCTACCCTGGCTACGACGCCCCCATTCTGTTGCGCAATGCCCAGGGAGTCTGGGAGTGTCGGGTTGCGCGCTTCGGACTGGTGCCGCGCTGGTGCAAGGACACAGTCCAAGCGCAGACCATAGGTCGCAAGACTTACAACGCCCGCAGTGAGACCGCCGCTGAAAAGCCCAGCTACCGCGGACCCTGGCATCAGCGGCAGTGGGCCCTGGCACCCATGCGCGCCTATTTCGACCCGTGCTGGGAAGAGGCCGAGCGCAACGGTGGCCGCGCCGTGCGTTGGAAGATGGCCATGGCCGATGGCAACCCGTTTGCCGTCGCCGGTCTGTGGGAACAATGGGTGCATCCGCAAGACGGTGTCATCGCGCACAGCTTCACGCTTTTGACCGTCAATGCAGATGGTCACGCCATCATGGGGCGCATGCACCGTCCCGGCGATGAAAAGCGCATGCCGGCAATCATTGCGCCGCAAGACTACAGTGCCTGGCTGCAAGCCGACCCTGCCGAAGCCCATGGTTTTCTGCGCCCATTTGACGCTGCGCGCATGGCAGCCGGTCCGGCAGACAAGCTCAGAGAGCCGCCCCGGCAAGATTGTTTGTGGTAGTTGACCCAAGTCAAAAAAGGGCTTTGGAAATAGGCGCAAGATGAAGGCTCACAACTTCACTTAGCGAGGCATTTATGTTCAAGAATATTTTGTTGGCAACCGACGGTTCTGCAGCATCCGCACACGCTGCCAAGCTCGCAGTCGGTATGGCCCGTCTGCACGGTGCAGCGCTGACAGCTCTGTACGTTTCCGACCCCTATCCCTATCTGGGCGTGGGCGAAGTCAATCCCATGGGTTACCAGGCCTATTCCGCCGCCGCACAACAATTGGCTGCCCAGGCACATGCCCAGGTAGAAGAGCTGTGCAAGGCCGAAACCCCACCCGTGAATCTGCAAGCCCGTCTGGTGGAAGACGTGGCCGCCGCCAGCGGCATCGTGGAAAGCGCCAAGGAGTTGGGCAGCGACCTGATCGTTATGGGTTCGCATGGCCGCACGGGTATTGCGCGCCTGATGCTGGGTAGCGTGGCAACCAAGGTGGTGGCCGAGTCTCCTGTGCCGGTGCTGGTGACGCGCTGATCGGATCGGGGCTGGTCACAGCCCTGCGAGTTCGCGTGCCCAGCCCAAAAGGGCACGCGGCCTATTGATGCGGGTACCATGCAGCATCAATATGCAAGCTTCCTTCAACTCGGTCGTGATGGTGGTGGACGACGTTCCGCAAAATACGCGGCTGATGCGTAGCGCCTTGGCGTCAGCAGGATACGCCGTAGTGACAGCGCAAGACGGCCCCACGGCTCTGGAAATCGCACAACACACCCCACCTGATCTGGTATTGCTGGATGTGCGCATGCCCGGTATGGACGGGTACGAGGTGTGCAGCCGTTTGAAGGCACAGGAAACCACACGGCACATTCCGGTCATTTTCATGACTGCCAGCGACAATGAAGACGCCGAGGCCCGCTGTTTTGAAGTAGGTGCCGCGGACTACATCACCAAGCCCATCATGCTGGCAACGGCGCTGGCGCGTGTCAAAGCCCATCTGAGATTGCAGGATCGCGAGAGGCGGCTGGAGACCATGTTTCAGGACGTGGTGGAGTTGGCGCCTGATGCTTTCATCTTCACCGACGACCAAGGAACCATCTTGCGTGTGAACGTCCGCGCGGAGCGCATGTTCGGCTATTCACGTCAGGAACTCATCGGTACGCCTGTAGTCGACTTGCTGCCCGATCGTGCATCCCCCACAGGCGTACGCAAGGGCGGTGAACCGTTTCCGGTTGAAGTCAACCGTAGCCCGATACAGACCGTCAGTGGCATGCTGTCCATGGCGGTGGTGCGTGACATGACAGCCTGGCTTGCGGCAGAGCGTGAACTCAATGCTTCACATCAGCGGCTGCGGGCATTTGCGGCCAAGAACGAAGTCGCTCGGGAGGATGAGCGAAGACGTGTTGCGCGCGAAGTGCATGACGAGATGGGGCAAGTGCTGACCGCTCTGCGCATGGACCTTTCGCTGGTGGAGTTGCATGCGGGTGCCGCCGATACCTTTGTAGGCACCAAGGTGAAGGACATGAAAGGCCTGGTGGATCAGGCCATACAGGGCGTGCGCAACGTCGCCGGCAACTTGCGCCCCCCCGTTCTGGACATGGGCCTGGTACCCGCCATCGAGTGGCTGTGCCGCGACTTCATGCGCCGTGCCGGCGTGGAGTGCCGGCTGTACCAGGGGGGTGAACCCATACCGCTGGATGACGAGCGCTCCGTGGTGATCTTCCGTATTGTGCAGGAGGCGCTCACGAATGCGAGCCGCTATGCGTCGGCACGCACGGTGGACGTAGAGCTGGACAGCAGCGAGGACGTGTTGCGCCTGGTGGTGCGCGACGATGGTCAGGGTTTCGATCCTGACGCCACGGTCGGCCACCGCTCCTTTGGTTTATTGGGTATGCGGGAACGGGCTTTGGCATTGGGAGGAAGAATGGAGCTCGTCTCTGCACCCGGTAAGGGCACCTGCATTTCCGTAACCATCCCCATGCGCAATCCAAATCCAGGGGAAACCCAATGATCAATCTGCTGATTGCTGACGACCATGCCATTGTTCGCAGTGGCATCAAGCAGATATTCGCCTTGACGATGGACATTCGTGTGGCGGGCGAGGCCATCAACGGTGCAGAAGTTCTCGACAGCTTGCGCCAGGGCACATACGACGTATTGCTGCTGGACCTCAACATGCCCGGCATCAGCGGCACGGATCTGATCAGCCGGGTCCGCTCGCACTATCCCGATTTGCCCATCCTGGTGTTGTCCATGCACGACCAGCCGCAGGTGGTTTCCAGCGCGCTCAAGGGCGGAGCCACAGGTTTTGCCACCAAGGACTGTGAGCCCCAAACGCTTTTCACGGCCGTGCGACAGGTGGCACGCATGCAGCGCTACGTCACACCGGTATTGGCGGAGAAGATGGCTCTGGAGGCCGCTTTGGGTGCCCCTTCCTTGCCGCACCACCTGCTTTCGCCACGCGAGCTGGAAGTACTGCGCTTGCTTGCCAAGGGCTTTGGTGTCAATGAAATCGCCGAAGAATTGGCCATCAGCAACAAGACGGTCAGCACCCACAAGATGCGCCTGATGGAGAAGATGAACTTCTTCAGCGTGGCCGATGTGGTGCGCTACGCCATGCAGCACGAACTGTTGGCCTGATTCCAGGTGCAGGCCTCGACCTGCACCGCCCCAGACGCTCCGGGGGTAGTCATTTCCTGACATCTGAATCGGAATCCGCCGAGGTTCAATTGAACCTATAAGGCGCATCCTTACGGCATACACATGTGTGCTTGGTGCTTTTCTGATCCGGGTCCGTGTGACCCGTTTCATCAAACCCAAAGGCACCAACCATGCAAAGCACGTCTTCCTCGGCGCAAGTCACAAGTGAGAGTGGCACCGCCTCATATCTGGCAGGTGCGGCACCTGACATCCGTGAGTTCCTGGCATTCAAACTGGGCGCCGAAGAATATGGCATCGACATCCTGAGCGTGCAGGAAATCCGTTCGTTCGAGAAGCCCACCCGCATGGCCAATATGCCGGCGTTTGTGCTGGGCGTTCTGAACCTGCGCGGCGTGATCGTACCGGTGCTCGACATGCGGGTGAAATTCAACCTGAGCCAGGCGGAATACGGCAGCCTCACGGTGTGCATTGTTCTGAGCATGGGCGACCGCGTCGTGGGCATGGTGGTGGACGGTGTATCTGACGTGATTGCGCTTACCCCAGGGCAAATGCGCCCGGTGCCCGAGTTCTCTTCTAGCGTTGGCAGCGAACACCTGCTGGCTATTGGCTCATTGGAGGACCGCATGCTGATTCTGCTGGACATCCAAAAGCTCATGAGAAGTCCCGAGATGGGGCTGATTTCCACTTCCATTCAATAACCAACTTCACAGGGATATCTACATGAACAATTTGACGGTAAGAACCAAACTTTCGCTTGCATTTGGCGGCCTGGCCCTATTGGTCCTGCTGATTGCGGGTTTTTCTCTCTCCATGCTGGGAGATGCCAACGCTCGCTTCGAGAATTACGTCAATGGCATCAGCGCGCGCGGAAACACCGCTCATCAGGTGCGTGAGGCCATTGACCTGCGGGCCGTTGCTGCACGCAATCTGGTGCTGGTTACCAAACCGGAAGATATGGCCGTAGAGAAGGAAGTAGTCACCAAGGCCCATGCTGCCGTAGTTTCCAATATGGAGAAACTGAAGAAGTTGGCGCAAGCGCCAAGCATATCGGAAGAAGGTCGTCGCGCAGTAGAGGAGTTTGACAAGATCGAGCAAGCCTACGCACCAGTGGCACTGTCGATCGTGGATCTGGCACTGCAAGGCAAAAAGGAAGAAGCCATAGCGAAGATGAATACCGAATGCCGGCCACTGCTTGCCAAACTGGTACAAGTGTCTGAGGCGTATTCAGAGTTGAACATCAAGCGATCCGCGATGCAGCTGGAAACTGCCGCCGCCGATTACGCTATCCAGCGCACTTATCTGATCCTCGTCAGTTGCGTTGCCCTGATCGCCGCCATCGTGGCGGGATTTTTGATCACCCGCAGCCTGACCCGAGCCCTGGGCGGCGAACCTGCAGAGCTGTGCGACGTGGTGGGCAAGGTGGCCGATGGCAACCTGACCAGCCCTTTGCAGGTGGGTAGTGGCGACACCGTCAGCGTGATGGCAGCGGTTGCCCGAATGCAGGCATCGCTGACGCACGTGGTCTCCACTGTGCGTAGCGGCTCCGAAGGCGTGTCCACGGCCAGTGCCGAAATTGCCTCGGGCAACAACGACCTCTCAGCCCGCACCGAGCAACAGGCCAGCGCCTTGCAGGAAACCGCGGCGTCCATGGAAGAACTCAGCTCCACCGTCAAGCAAAACGCCGACAACGCCGCCCAAGCCAACCAGCTGGCGCAGAACGCGTCCAGCGTGGCCGTCAAGGGCGGTGAGGTAGTTGCCCAGGTGGTGGACACCATGAAAGGCATCAACGACAGCTCCAGAAAGATCAGCGACATCATCAGCGTGATCGACGGCATTGCCTTCCAGACTAACATCCTGGCCTTGAATGCGGCGGTGGAGGCAGCGCGTGCCGGTGAACAAGGTAGGGGTTTTGCAGTGGTGGCCAGCGAAGTGCGTAGCCTGGCGGGCCGCAGTGCGGACGCGGCCAAGGAAATCAAGAGCCTGATCAACGCCAGCGTAGAGCGGGTGGAGCAGGGCACGTTGCTGGTAGACCAGGCTGGAGAGACCATGACAGAGGTGGTGAGTTCGATCCGCCGGGTGACCGACATCATGGGTGAGATCAGCGCGGCCAGCACCGAGCAGAGCCAGGGCGTGGCGCAGGTGGGCGAAGCAGTCACCCAGTTGGATCAGGCCACGCAGCAGAACGCCGCGTTGGTGGAGGAGATGGCTGCTGCGGCCTCAAGCCTGAAGGGCCAGGCGCAGGATCTGGTGCAGGCAGTAAGCGTGTTTCAGCTGGGAGCACAGGCAGAAATGAATAGTCCCCCGGCTTTGCAGCGTGCCAATGTGCGGCGGGTGGAGCGCACTCCCGCAGCAGCTGCCAAACCATTAAAAAAACCCGCAGGCAATCGCGCACCGCAAATCGCGGGCGGGGCTAAGAAGGTGGTTGCTACTGTTGACGCGGATAGCGATTGGTCCAGTTTTTAGTTCCCGATGGGTAGTTACCCAACGCACGCACAAGGGGAAATCATGACTATTTCGTTCGGTTCAATTCACCGCATCCAGGGGGTGCCGGATATAGACCTGAGTGACTCGCGCATTCTGATTGTGGATGACGAGCCAATCAACGTGCGCCTGATGACCAAGGTGCTTGAGCAGGCGGGATTTACCCAGGTGCGGGGTACCAGTGATCCAAGGGAAGGCTTGGCCATCTATCGTGAAACGCCGCAAGACTTGGTGGTGCTGGACCTGCGCATGCCGGGTCTGAGTGGGATGCAAGTATTGGCCGAGCTGAAGAAGCTCGAATCCGGAGGCTATGTCCCGGTATTGGTGATGACTGCGGAAGATGACCCTGCCGTGCGTCTGGAAGCGCTGCGGGCCGGGGCCCGTGACTTTGTGGGCAAGCCGTTTGATGCGCACGAAGTGCTCAGCCGTATCTACAACCAGCTGGAAGTGCGCTACCTCTACAACCGATTGATCGTCCAAAACGCGACGCTGGAGGCGTCCGTGCAGGCGCGTACGCAGGAATTGACCGATGCGCGTTTGGAGGAGGTGCGTCGGCTGGTGCGAACCGCTGAATTTCGGGATAACGAAACCGGTCTGCATCTGGTGCGCATGAGCAAAATCTCTGCGGCACTGGCGCATCAGTGCGGTCTACCGCCGGCTATTTGTGAAGACATTCTGAATGCCAGTCCCATGCACGACATTGGCAAGATCGGCGTCCCCGACGGTATTCTGCTCAAACCGGGTCCGCTCGATGCGGCAGAGTGGGAGACCATGTGCATGCATCCCATCATCGGGGCAGAGATATTGAGTGGCCACGATTCCAGTCTGCTGCGCATGGCGCATGACATTGCACTTTGCCACCATGAGAAGTGGGACGGAAGTGGCTATCCACATGGGCTTGCAGAGACTGACATTCCCCTGGCTGCGCGCATTGTTGCGGTAGCCGACGTCTTTGACGCACTGACTTCCAAGCGTCCGTACAAAGCCGCCTGGCCCGTGTCTCGCGCGTTGGCGGAAATGGATCGCATGGCCGGCGCACACCTGGACCCGGCGCTGGTGGTCTGCTTGCACGAAATACAGACAGAAGTGGAGACCATTTTGGTGGCCAATGCGGAGCCAGATGGAGTAAGTCGCCTGCAGCGCATCCAATCGGAGACATTGCTGGGCACCAATCGGTTTAGGTGATATACCTGACGGTGTGGATACTTGCCGCACGTTTCAACCATGTCTTTGAGCAGTCATACCTCGCGCGCCGAGCCTGTTAGGCCTTCTGCAGCGATGGGGGCGGCAACGTTGTGCGTTGCGCTTGTTGGTGTGGCACTCTCCAGTCTTTTGTACTTGATACCTCAAGGGGACGCCCTGTTCGCGCACGGCATTGCCTTGCCTCACTTGCCTGTGGACTGTGCGGTGGCGTTTCTCCTGTGCGGTGTGGCTTTGTTGCTGTTGCAGTGGCGCAAGGGGCGTCGGCCGGGTTTTTCTCTTGTGGCCGTAGCCTGGACACTATCGGTTGCCCGACTGGCCCAACTGGGCCTGTTTCCAGATTCAGCAATGAACCTATGGCTCTTGGAGCATGCGGGTGGTCTGCCACCCCTGCGTATGCCAGTGAATGCCATCGCCATGTCAGTCTTCTGGCTTTGGACGTCCGGGTTGCTGGTCAGTCAGGCGCAAATGCAATCGGTCTTGTATCCTGCGAAGCGCCAGATCGTCGGACTGGCTTGGTGCACCTATCTGGTGATGGTATTGCTTGCGTCTGTGGCATATCTTGCGCTGGGGTTGCGGCGGGGACTTTCCAACTTCATTGCGCCGGATTTTTGGTGGATGCTGGCCGGGTACATGGCAATGACCTGGGCCTTGAGCCTTGTGGGCTGGTGGAAATTCCCAGTCCACTGGCGCAAACCCACACTCAGAAGTTGGGCCCAGGGGGCGCTTGCCTTGCAGCTCTCGCTTACCTTGATAGGGTGGGCCGCATTGACCTATCGCGAGAGCGAGCAGCTGGTGCGCAAGCTCGATTCGCAGGCCAGTTGGTTACAGAAGATTTTTCTGGAAGTGACCAATGACCACACCGGCTCGTTGGAGCGCATGGCCTTGCGCTGGGAAGCCAGCGGCGGCACCCCGTTATTATTGTGGTCGCTTGACGCCAAAGCACATCTGGAGAGCAACTCCGACTTTCAGGCATTGGCCTATTTTGACAAGGCCGGTCGGCTGGCGCGGTTTGTACCGCGGGCAAACAATGCCCTGGTAAAAGACTTTGACCTGCGTGCAGACACTTTTCCTCGTCCTGATGCTGCACGCTCGCCAGTTTTCACCGAACAAGTCTCGCTGGAGGTGGCTGAACAGAATTTTCTGCTGATTCGTGCCTTGACAGTGCAAGGGCGCTTTGACGGCTGGCTGGCCCTGGTCTTTCGCACGGAAGGTTTCTTTTCGGAGCTGTCCAAGCCAGTGGACGACTTCAGCTACTGCCTTGAAGTGCTTGACGCTGGCAAGGTGGTCTATCGCAATAACTTGAGTCCCAGCGAGGCCGATGCTCGATACGCCCATGAGTTTGAGATTCCCAATGGGAACGGGTTTTGGCAGATTCGACTGACACCAAGCCAGATCGCTGTAGACAGCCTGCGCTCCGACTCCGCCTTGGTCCTGCTGATTGGAGGGTGTCTGACCACTCTGATGATGGCAATGGCATTCTGGTTTCTCCAGCGGGATGCGACCAGCCGCAATGCACTGCTGAAGGCACATCGGTCGCTGGACGAACTGGGTCGTGAGGCACACAAGCTGGCATTGGTGGCTTTGCATTCACGCAACCCAACGGTCATTACCGATGCGGCGGGCCGGATCGAGTGGGTCAATCAGGCCTTCAGTGACAGAGTCGGCATCAGCACTGAGCATGCGTCAGGCATGGACTATTGCGAAGTCTTGAAGGCACGTGTGGTTGATCCGGCAGATGCCGTACCCATCGTGAATGCCTTCCGGTCCGGTACCAGTGTTGTTGCCGACAGATTGCTGCATTTATCCAATGGGGTTGATGCCTGGGTGCAAGCAGAGGTGTCGCCCATTCGTGACGGTGCGGGACAGCTATGCCAGTTCTTTGTCATCACCCGGGATGTCACCGAGATCAAGCGCGTGCAGAATGAATTGGACTCCAGCCGCCGACTGTTGCGGAGCTTGGTTGATGTGATTCCCGACATGGTGGGCTACTGGAGCCGGGACCTGCGGTGTGGCTTTGCCAACGCTAGGTATCTCGAGTGGTTCGGCCGTACACCCGAAGAGATGCAAGGCATCTCCATGCAGGAACTGTTTGGCGAAGAGCTGTTCCGCAAGAACCAGCCTTTTATCGATGCCGCGCTGCGCGGAGAACGTCAGGACTTTGAGCGCACACTGGTCAAGGCAGATGGCAGTACGGGCTACACCTGGGCGCATTATCTTCCCGATATGCAGAATGGCGAAGTGCGCGGTTTTTTCGTGGCGGTGAACGACATCACCGATGTCAAGCTCACGCAGCTGCAGCTGCAGACACTCAACGTGGAATTGAACCATCGCACTCAGGAAGCAGAAACTGCAAACCGCGCCAAGAGCGAGTTTCTCTCCAGCATGAGCCATGAGTTGCGCACGCCCATGAATGCCATGCTGGGCTTTGCACAGCTGATTGCCATGGATGCGCAACTGGCGCCGCACCACAAGGAAAACGTGAGCGAAGTGCTGCGCGCTGGCAAGCATCTGCTGAGCCTGATCAACGACTTGCTGAGCCTGAGCAAGATCGAAGCTGGACACACGGAGTTGCAGCACACCACCATTGAGGCGACAGAACTGGTGGAGGAGTGTCTTGCGCTGGTGCGCCCCATGACCGTTGACAATGACACGCGTCTGATGTCTGACGTGGCACCTTTGGTGTTCACCAGCGACCGGCGCTTGCTCAAACAAGTTCTGATCAACCTGCTGACCAATGCCATCAAGTACAACCGGCCGCATGGACAGGTGCGGGTGACCGTGCAGCCCAGCTCCGCTGGCGTGCATTTCGTGGTCAGCGATACGGGCCTTGGCATTGCCAGGCATCGCCAAGCTGAGCTGTTTCAATCGTTCAATCGCTTGGGGGCGGAGACCGGTGATGTTGAAGGCCACGGCATTGGCCTGGTCGTCTGTCAACGCCTTGTGCAGGTGCTGGGGGGCACCATCCGTGCCGTCAGTGAGGAGGGTGTAGGAAGCAGTTTCAGCGTGACCTTGCCGATGCAGTGGCCCGGAGCCACCAGCATGTCAGTTGCAACAACCGATACGCCTTCTGGTTTTCAATTTGCGCCGGCAGTGGTGCTCAGCATTGAGGACAGTCCGGCCAATCGCCGACTGGTCAAGGGAATATTTGCTGAATACGAGGCACTGGAATTGATCGAGGCCACTTCAGGAGAGGCAGGTCTGGAGGTGGCACGCCTGCGCCTCCCGGACCTGATCCCGCTGGACATTCAATTGCCGGGTATTGATGGTTTGGAGGTACTGCGACAGTTGCGCTCCAATCCTGAATCAAGACATATCCCGGTCATTGCCATCAGCGCCCACATCAAAGGTGAATACGCCGGGCAGCTGGAAGAAGCAGGTTTTGATGCGCACATCAGCAAACCCTTTGAAGTCCATGAACTGATGGCGATGGTGAACCGCCTGTTGCAGAAGGACCGGACCGTCAGCGAAGGCTAGTTCAGCCCCAGGAACTGCGCCAGGGCCGCAGTTTCCATGGCGCCCGCATTGGTCACCACCTGGCCGGTGGTGGCATTCTTGGCGACGATGTAAGGCACCGACTCCACGCCCATGGCGTTGAACATGTCGGTGTTCTTCTTGATGGCTGCGGCGATGTCATCGGGAATGCTGGAGGAGGCCGATGTACCGCCGGTGCCGGCCAGTATGGACGCCTCATGCGTATTCATGGCTTCCACCGGGTTGGCGGCAGTCAGCAGTGCCGCTCCCTGGGGCGCGCTCTTGGCATTGATGAACGACACCGGCATCCAGACGAACTTCACCTTCTTCAGCAATGGCTGGGACTGCTCCCACAGATGGCCGCAGTGCGGGCACTGCGGATCGAACATCACATACACCGTGTTGTTGCTCATCACCAAGCCAGCTACAAAGCCTTTGCCGTCCTTGGCCAGCAGATCGTAGGCATCGGCGGGCTTGACGCTGCCGGCTACTGGTTTTTCTTCCTGCGGTGAACAGGCTTGCAAACCCAGGGCCAGGGCACCGACAAAGGGCAGGGAGGCTGCGCGCAGCATGGCGCGGCGGGGGAGTGTGTTCAGAGTCATTCCAAAAGTATACGGGGCAAGGCTTGGCCCTAGTGATTGAGGATGATATTGACGATCACGCCGGTCGCAATGGCAACCAACACATAGTCCGCACCCACCTGCACCCAGCGCTGGCCGGGAGGAGGGCGGCGCAGATGGTGCTCGCGGTAATCGACCTCATACGCACGGCTGCGGTTTTCGTAAGGGATGTAACCGCCACGGTGGAACGCCGGTCCGCGTGCGTTGTACTCGTCGCGCCGTTCATTGAAGCGTCCCTCACGCGTGTCAAAGCGTGGTGACCCAATGGCAAACAAATGTAGCTGCAGCCCGCTAGAGGCGGCGCCCCCACACCAGCAGCAGGTTGTTGGCTGGCATGGCAAAGCGCTGCAACAGATGGAGCCCGGCCTGGGCGGCTTGTGACTCCACATCTTCCCGACGGCGTAGTCCCCAGGCAGGGTTTTGCGCACGTAGGCTCAGATCAAAGTCGCGGTTGCCCTGCGACGTGGGTACATCGTCTTCCAGATACGGGCCATAGGTGATCAGCAAACCACCCGGTGCCAGATGCAGGGCACTGCCTTGCATCAGCGCTGCACACGTGGCCCATGGGGAAATGTGCAGCATGTTGGCGCAGTAGATGGCATCAAACTGCTGCGGCGCGGTCCCGGTATCTTCCAGCCAGGGCTGGTTCAGTACATCAAGCAGCCGCGCCGGCCGCACATTGTCCAGGTAGCTCAGGGCCACGTAGGCCGCAATGCTGCGCAGCGCATCGGCATGGGTATCGGTAGGCTGCCAGGTCCATTGCGGCAGATGCTGGGCAAACCAGGTCACATGCTGGCCCGTGCCAGAAGCAATTTCCAGCGCATGTCCCTGCGCAGGCAGCACCCGCTGCAACACTTCCAGAATGGGCTGCCTGTTGCGTTCGGCAGCCGGGCTGAAGGCGGGCGATGGAGTGGTCATGCGGCTCGGAGGTGCGACGATGCCGGGGCTTACTCGTCCAGCGCTTCAGACTTGTCGCGCAACCTGCGGTGCCCCGGCTTGGCCAGGATTTCCACGTAGAACTGCGTGCCCTGGCTTTTGACCAGTGCGTCAATCAGGGGTGTGAGCTCGGCAATGTGGGCCACTGTGGCGGTGTCGGCCGATGGGCCAAACTTGCAGTCAAAGTCCCAGAAGTCTGCGCCTTCGGGCAGGGCGCGGCGGCGTTCGCGCTTGATGTATTTGCGGATTTCGTGCTTGGTGGCTTCGAGCAGACGGTCCGGGTTTTTGCCCTCGACGGCGAGGGGGAATGTTTTTTCATGGGATTTCCTTAAGCAGCGATGATACGGGCCATGAACACGCGCCACGCCACCCCCGACAAAGAAGCCATTGCGCTATTGCCACCTTTTGAACGCCTGGGGCTGGATCGCATCACCCTGGTCACCAACGGTGAGCAGGCGCGAGAAGCCTTTGCGCAGCTCACCAAAGCCCCTGCATGGGGCTTTGATACCGAGTCCAAACCCACCTTCAAAGTGGGCGAAGTGTCCGACGGCCCGCACATCCTGCAGCTGGCAACCGCCGAGCGTGCCTGGGTCTTTCAGTTGCACGAGCCGCAGTGCCGCGCCATCAGCGCCGAGCTGCTGGCATTGCCGGGTGTGGCCAAGGCAGGCTTTGGTCTGGGTGATGACCGCAAGCGCATCATCCACAAGCTGGGTGTGGAGCCACGGGGCATTCTGGAGCTCAACCACGTATTCAAGGAGCGTGGCTACCGCAAGGACATGGGCGTCAAGGGCGCTGTGGCCGTGCTGTTCAACCAGCGCTTCATGAAGTCCAAAAAGGCCGCCACCAGCAACTGGGCCAATGCCCGGCTGACCGAATCCCAACTGGTTTATGCTGCCAACGACGCCTATGCCGCCATACGCGTGTACCACGCACTGGGGCTGACCCACACTGCCTGAAGGAGTGACCATGAAACCCGCATTGCAACCCGCAAGGACATGGCGTGCCGCACTCTGCACCGCACTGTCGCTTGCCGCCCTTTGCGCCCATGCAGCGCAATCCACCGAGACCTACGGCGGGCGCAGCGCCGTCATTTACACCCCGGCAAAACTACCCGCTGCCGGACAGCGAGCACTCGTGGTGGTGCTGCACGGCGGTTTGGGCAATGCACAGCGTATTGCCGATGGCCGTTCCGAGAGCGCACTCAATATCGATGCCGCGGCGGACGAGGCCGGCTTTGTGGTCGCCTATCTGAGCGGCACGCCGGTGGCGCGCATGCTCAGCGCCGAGCGCCTGGGCTGGAACGCGGGGGACTGCTGCGGCCAACCCGCGGAGAACCATGTGGACGATGTGGCCTACATCCAGTCCACCGCGCTGGCCATTGCCGAGCGCTACGGAGTGGACCGCAACCGCATCTATGGCCTGGGCCACTCCAACGGCGCCATGATGACCCAGCGCATGGTGTGCGAAACCACTCTGTATGCTTCTGCCGTCTCCATCTCGGGCACTTTGGAAAACGGTGCCAGCACCTGTCCCGCGGCCCGTGGCAAGACGCTTCTGGCCCTGCACGGACGCGAAGACCAGAACGTGCCCATCAACGGTGGCAAGGGCAGCAAGGGCATTTCACGTGTGGCCTATGCCTCGCAGGCTTCCACTGCCCAAGTCTGGAAAAACAGCGGCGCGGTCTACACCCTGCAAATCATTGAAGGGGCAGACCACGCCGTAGACGCCATCGATGCGCAGATCCGCAAGGCCGAAGGGCAGACCCTCGGTCAGAAGGTCGCCCGTTTTTTCGGTTTGCTTGCGCGCTGACTCAGGCTGCCTTGAGCGCCGGGTAATCGGTATAACCCTTGGCGCCTGGGGTGTAGAAGGTGTTGGAGTCAGGAGCGTTCAGGTCCGCCTTGGCCTTGATGCGCGCTGGCAGGTCGGGGTTGGCCAGGAAGGCCGTGCCAAACGCCACGGCATCGAGCTTGCCCGCGGCGATGGCGGCTTCGGCTTCATCGGCGCTGTAGCCCATATTGCCAACCAGCACGCCCTTGTACTTCTCGCGTGCAACGCTCATCACATCGGCCTTTTGCACACCAAAGAAGTCAGCCCGCATCACATGCAGATAGGCCAGCTTGAAGGCATTGAGCTTGTCCGCCAGGAAACCGATCAAGGCCAACGGGTCGCTGTCCTTCATGCTGTTGTAGCTGTTGAGCGGCGACAGGCGCAGGCCCACGCGGTCGGAGCCGATGGCGGCGGTAACGGCAGTCAGCACTTCAAACAGGAAACGTGCGCGGTTTTCCAGGGAGCCACCGTAGGCATCGGTACGCTGGTTGGGTGTATCGCGCAGGAACTGGTCGATCAGGTAGCCATTGGCGCCGTGCACTTCCACACCGTCAAAGCCGGCTGCAATGGCATTGCGCGCACCTTGTGCAAACGCTGCCACGATGGCGGGAATTTCTTCTGCGGTCAGTGTGTGGGGCACGGCATGCGGCACCATGCCGTTGGGTGTGCGGATATCGCCTTCAATGGCGGTGGCACTGCTGGACACAATCGGTGCGCCATCGGCGGCACCGGGATAGGCTGCGCGGCCCGGGTGCCAGATCTGCATGAAGATGCGTCCGCCCTTGGCGTGCACCGCTTCAGTCACTTGCTTCCACGCAGCAACTTGCGCTTCGTTGTAGATGCCGGGTTCGTTGATGAAGGCAGATGTGCCCGGGGACACCATGGTGCACTCGGTAATCAGCAGGCCGCCGGTGGCGCGCTGGCTGTAGTACTCGGCCATCAGGGCATTGGGCATGTGGCCCGCGTCTGCGCGGGTGCGTGTGAGCGGGGCCAGCAGGATGCGGTTGGGAATGGAGAGGGCGCCGACTTGCAGGGGATTGAATAGCATGGTGATTCAGACTCGGGTTGGTGAAAGGGAATGGGGTGGAAGGTAACAGCCGATGAGAATTTGCTCGTCGGCAAGGTTATTCCAATTTGGTTTAGGCGTTTGCTTCGCAGTCTTGCCGTAACCGATCAGCGCGGCAGATGCTGCTGCACCCAGCGCACGATGTCGCTGGTGCCCATGGCACCGGCCTGGCGGGCCACTTCGCGTCCGCCCACAAACAGGGCCAGCGTGGGAATGCTGCGGATCTGGTAGCGCGCGCCCAGTATCTGGTGCGCCTCGGTATCGATCTTGGCCACGCGGATGCGCGGCTCCAGCTGGGCCGCAGCCTGCACATAGGCCGGCGCCATCTGGCGGCACGGCCCGCACCAGGGCGCCCAGAAGTCCACGAGCAAAGGAATCTGGTTGCGCTGCAGGTGCTTGTCAAAGGACGCTACATCCAGATCCACCGGCTTGCCGGTAAACAGGGGCTTTTTGCATTGCCCGCAATCAGGCGCGCTGCCGAGCTGCTCGGCGCGTACGCGGTTGGTGGTATGGCAATGGGGGCAGACGATGTGCAATGGCTCGGTCATTGCACCCAGGTGGTGGCGGGGTGGGAAATTGCAAGGGTGTGCCATTGCCCACAACGATAATGCCCGGTCCCCGGCACACTTTTCTCCTGCACAAGACTATCCATGACCACTTCCCACTTCTACCCCATAGGCACACCCGGCCAGCCCTGGGGCCCTGACGAGCTGACCCAGTGGCGCGCGCGCCAGGTGCGCCAGCGCAGCTATGCGGACGACGTGCTGCAGGCGGTTGAGGCCTTGCGCGGGCGCTTTGATGTGCAGGCCTATGGCGAGGTGGTGTATGGCGAGGAGCGCTTTCCCTTGCATGCTATTCGCACCCGCAACTGGCAGCCGCACCTGCCTACGGTGCTGGTCACCGGCGGCGTGCACGGCTATGAGACCAGCGGTGTGCATGGTGCGCTGCGTTTTGTGGATGCGCATGCGGCGGACTTCGCCAGCCGCGTGAACCTGCTGGTGGCGCCCTGCGTCAGCCCCTGGGCCTACGAGCGCATCCAGCGCTGGAACTTTGACGCGGTGGACCCCAACCGCTCATTCCGTGAAGGCAGCCCGGCGCAGGAGTCCGCCGCCTTGCTGCGCCTCATCGCTCCCTTGCGCGGCCAGTTTGCCGCCCATATCGACCTGCACGAAACCACCGACACCGACGAGTCCGAGTACCGCCCGGCCGTGGCCGCACGCGACGGCAAGCCCTTTGAGCCCGCTACCATCCCCGACGGCTTCTACTTGGTGGACGACGCGCAGAACCCGCAGCCCGCGTTCCAGCAGGCCATCATCGCAGCGGTGGAGCGCGTCACGCACATTGCGCCAGCCGATGCGCAAGGCGGCATCATCGGCACGCCGCTGGAGGCGCATGGCGTCATCCAGTACGAGCTGCAGGCGCTGGGCCTGTGCACCTGCATCACCGGGGCACGCTACACCACCACCACCGAGGTCTACCCCGACAGCCCGCGCGCTACGCCAGAGCAATGCATTGCCGCGCAGGTGGCGGCGGTGTGTGCCGCGTTGGAGTTTGTCATTGCAGACGCCTAGAGGCGTTGCCGTGAGTCGCTAGCGGTTACGAGCCAAGAAAGAAGAATCCGTCACGCGAAGCATCGCTGGCCCCGTCAAAGTACTTGTCTTGCCAGGTGTCTTTTTCGCTCAGGTCGCCCCAGGCCTGGTCCAGCTTGTTGTCGTGCTGCAGTTGCGACAGTTTGTAGCGCCATGAGAAGTGGTTGGTCACGTCCAGCACGTGGGCTGCATAGGCTTGGGCCAGCCGTTGGTGGTCGCGCACGATGACCAGGTTTTCATCGTTCTGGTAACTCGCCTTGAAGCCCAGGTTGTGGCTGCCGGTGACCACCACGCAGTCGGGGCTGAACGGGTCTATGACGATGATCTTGTCGTGGATCACGGCGTGGCCCAGCTTGTACATCTCCTTTTCCCAGTAGCCGAAGTCGTCCGGTATGCCACCCACGCCCGACACCAGCACGTCCGGTGCCACGGTGGCGCTGCGCTTGGTGATGAAGGTGGCAAACTGCCCCAGCGGTGCCGGGTCGGTCACGGCGCCGCGCACATAAAAGGGCTTGCCATCGTTCTCCATCTGCACCGCCTTGTCATGCACCTGTTCAATGAAGCTCGGCGCGCCCGCGTTGAATGCCAGAAACAGAACCCCGTGTTGCGCACCCTGGATCAGCGCAAACACTTCGGCAAGGTCGGGCGGTGTCTGGTTGGCGTTCTTGGTTTTTGCCGCCGTGTTGGGCGAGAACCAGACATGCACTTCGCCTTGTGACAGGGATGCATCCACCGAGCCGCCGCCACACCAGGCACGCAAGTCCTTGCCTTGTGCCGGCTGCAGGCTGGCGTCGTACACCAGCCAGTCCCAGTAGTCCTTGTAGCCTTGCGCCACGGTGCTGTTGCGGATGATCAGCGCGTTGTTGGTCTGCGAGCACAGGCCGGTGGACGTCCAGTTGGTGCTGCCGGTCAACACTTCCTGCGGCCCCTTGTCACTGGACCACACCACAAACTTGTTGTGGCCAATGGAGCTGGAGGGCACAAAGCGGTCTGTCACGTTCACGCCCGCGTCGTGCAACGCTTTGCGGGTGTCAGCGTTGGTGCCATCCTGCACCTTGCGCGTGTGCTTGACGCCTTGATCGTCCTTGTATTCTTCCGTGGTGTCTGCGTTGGAAAGACACAGGGCCAGGCGATCCTTGGCGGCCAGTGTCTTGATGGCCTCTATCAGTTGCCCGTCCGTCAACTCGTAGAGCGCCAGATTGCAAAAGCCGCCCTTGGTCTTTGCCTTGGTCAACAGCGACAGCACCCCCTTGTCCAGCACATCGCCACTGAGCAATTTGCGAACGGGGCTATTGGGTTTTGCAATCTCGCCCTTCAGTGCGTCCGTGATGTTTCCGTAAGTGCCGTCCGCAACCATTGCATGGATCTGCCGCGTCACTTCCTGGGTGGAGATCAGCCCCACGTTGAAGTACGCCGCCACGTCGCCATAGTCTCCGCCGATAGTTACCTGGTTGGACTCCAGGGCAATGGTGGGGTGCGCAACCAGCGCATGCACGTCCGGGCCCATCATGGGCACCACGCGATAGCTGTAGGTCCCTGGCGCGGCAAACACATCCTTCCACTGGAAGCTCTGCACCGGCCACTCGTCAGTGGTCTTGCGCTGGCGTGGCTGGCCGGGTACGCCGGGCTCGAAACCCACAAAGGCCGGCAACGCGGTGCTGCTGCCATCGGCAGCTATGCGGTGCACCGTAAAACCCAGGCAGCCGGGAATCTTTTGCTTGAGTTGCCAGAAGATATAGGCAATGTCATTGTTGGCTAATGCCAGGCACGCGTCAGACATGGTTTCCTCCCTTTGTTGTATCCCCTTATTGATAGGCAAAGGTTGGAGAAATTACATAGGTGAAAGCCCCTGCGATTTAGCTGCGACTTGTCATCACCCTGCCACATTGCCTGGAGACAGATCGCGAATCAGCGACACCACCTTGGTGGTGATGATGTCCACCGCAGGCCCGTTGGCGCCGTGCGGCAGGATCACATCGGCGTGGCGTTTGGTGGGCTCTATGAATTGCTTGTGCATGGGGCGCACGGTTTCCAGGTACTGGGCGATGACGTCCTCGGTGCTGCGGCCGCGCTCGGCAATGTCGCGCTGCAGGCGGCGGATGAAGCGCACGTCGGCAGCGGTGTCCACAAAAATCTTGAGCGACATCATTTTGCGCAGGTCGGCATGGAACAGCGCAAACAGGCCTTCGATCACGATCACCGGAGCGGGCTTGACGGTAATCGTCTTGACCGAACGGTTGTGTAGCGAGAAGTCGTACTCCGGCATCTCAATCGCTTCACCGCGACGCAGGGCCTGCACCTGCTGCATCATCAGCGGCCAGTCGAACGCGTCCGGGTGGTCGTAATTGGTTTTGCGCCGGACTTCCGGCGTCATGTGGGTCTGGTCGAGGTAGTAGTCGTCCTGCATCACCACCGCTGCCATCTCTGACCCGATGGAGGCCAGCACCTCGCGCGTGACCGTCGATTTGCCACTGCCGCTGCCCCCGGCAACGCCGATCACAAAAGGTTTGGTAGGGGAGTGGGGCATATGGTTCTTGTATGTCGGCTGGCGAAGGCTCCAATTTTACAAGCCGGGGTGTTGGCGCTGAGGTGCTGCCTCATGGATCAGGTCAACAAACGCGCGCAGCGCCGCTGGCATTTGCCGCCTGCTGGGGTAGTACAGGCAAATGCCGGGGTAACTCGGCGTCCACTCATCCAGAAGCGCAACCAGACGACCGCTGGCCAGATCGTCGGCCACATGGAACATGCCCATGTAGGCAATCCCCACGCCTGCGCGCGCGGCCTCCAGCATCAGCAAGGGCTCGTCCAGGGTGATGGGGCCCGGCGGGTCCAGCGTCAAGGTCTCGCCGTGGCGCGCGAATTCCCATCGGTAGATGTTGCCGCTGGAAAAACGCCAGCGCACGCAGCGGTGTGCCATCAAATCGCCAGGCACCTGGGGCGCGGGGTTGGATTTCAGATACTCCGGCGCGGCAACCACCACCATGCGCTGCTCGCCGCCAAAGGGCACGGCCACCATGTCGCGGGGCACCATCTCGGCCAGGCGAATGCCAGCGTCAAACCCCTCGGCCACGATGTCCACCAGCCGCCGCTCCGTCACGATGTCGACCTTCACCTCAGGGTAGCGCTGCAAGTACTTCAGAACGATGGGCCCAAAAATCAATTGAGCGGCACCCACAGACGTGTTGATTCGCAGGTTTCCGCTGGGCGTGTCCCGCTGCGCGTTGACGGCCTCCATCGCAGCGCCGATGTCTGCCACTGCGGGCGCAATGCGTGCGATGAACTGCTCGCCCGCCTCGGTAACGGACACGCTGCGTGTGGTGCGGTTGAACAGCCGCACGCCCAGCCTCGCTTCCAGCCCGGCCACCGTTGCGCTCAAGGCGGAGCGCGACATGCCCATGGTGGCTGCCGCCGCCCTGAAGCCGCCGTGTCTGGCCACCGCCAGCACCGCCTCCAGTTCCACAAGTCCGCTGCTGTTCATGTTTTATTGTCCTGAAATTCAACATGAATCATGATGATCTGGCCTGCTTCTCAAGTCAATGGCGGCGTCCTACATTCCAAACCAGCTTGTTTTTACCCAACAACCCACAGGACACCCATCATGCGAAACATCGACACCATCTACATCAACGGCGCCTTCGTGACCCCGCACGGGCACGAAACGGCTGAACTTATCAACCCCGCAACCGAGGCCGTCATCGGCCATGTCCGCCTGGGCGACCGCGAAGACACGCTGCGTGCCATTGCCGCGGCCAAGCAGGCCTGGCCGGCCTACGCACGCACCAGCAAGGCCGAGCGCATTGCGCTGCTCCATCGCCTGCACGACGCGGTGCTGGCCCGCGCGGACGACATCAACGCGGCCACCACGGAGGAATACGGCGGCCCCGTATCCCGCGCTGCCTGGGTGGGCGCCTATGCCGCCAAGTCCTTCCTGCTCGCGGCACGGACCTTGCTGGACTATCCACTCACCCGCCAAATCGGCAGCGCCCAAGTGGTGATGGAACCCGTGGGCGTGGCGGGCCTCATCACCCCCTGGAACTCCAACGCGGGGTTCATCTGCAACAAGCTGGCCACGGCACTCGCCGCTGGCTGCACTGTGGTCATCAAGCCCAGCGAGATGAGCGCCATCCAGACGCAGGTCGTTACCGAGGCCTTGCACAGCGCGGGGCTGCCACCAGGGCTGTTCAATATCGTCAACGGCCGGGGGGATGTGGTGGGTGCCGAGCTCAGCAGCCACCCCGACATCGCCAAGATCTCCTTCACCGGCAGCACGGCCGTGGGCAAGACCATCCAGCGCGCCGGGGCCGATACGCTCAAGCGCGTCACGCTGGAGCTGGGTGGCAAGTCACCCACGGTGATCCTGGACGATGCCGACTTTGCCACCGCCTTGCCGTTGGCCGTGACCGCAGGCTTTCAGAACAGCGGGCAAGCCTGCATTGCCGGCACACGCATTTTGGTGCCGGAGCATCGGCTGGATGAAGCCATCGCACTCGCCCGTGCGGCGGTCGAGGCCACCCAAGTGGGCGACCCCAAAGATCCCCAGACCCAGATTGGCCCCATGGTCAGCCGCAAACAGTGGGAGCGGGTGCAAGGCTACATCCGGGCCGGAGTCGCCGAAGGCGCTCAGCTGATCACCGGCGGCGAAGGCCTGCCGGCTGGTATCCATGCAGGCTTTTACGTGCGCCCCACGCTGTTTGCCCAAGTGCGCAACGACATGCGCATCGCCCGCGAAGAAATCTTTGGGCCGGTGCTCTGCATCATTGCCTACCGCAATGAGGAAGACGCCATTGCCATCGCCAACGACACCGACTATGGCCTTCAGGCCATCGTCCTATCGGGCAGCGAAGCACATGCTCGCGAAGTAGGCGCACAACTGCGCGCGGGCCGCGTTTTGATCAATGGGCTGCACCACGAGCCATTGGCACCATTCGGTGGGTTCAAGCAGTCGGGTATTGGGCGCGAGTTCGGAGCGTTCGGCCTGGAGGCCTACCTGGAACCCAAGTCGGTGATTGCGGCGCCGGGAGGTTGAGTGATCGGCTCCACTGCGCTGCAGAATGGAGTTGCAGTGCGGATGGCTGCCAAGGGGGGAACAGGCTTCAGTTGTCGCTTTGTAGCGCCCGTACTGCCTCAAGAAAATTCGTTGCCCGTTCCAAAGCCCAGGCCGCATTCACCAGAGTCACCGGTTCGCCTCGGTAGTCTGCAATCAGACGCAAGTCTTCGACCTTATTCAGTGATTTGCCATGCTCAATCGCAATCTTGCCGGGTTTGACCAGATGCAGGCTGAAGGCTGCAATCAGGCCGCTATGGGTTCGCGCAACTTCCGCAGGTACGGGCGCATTGATGGAAATCAGTGCGGCTCTGGCTGCATCAAACATTGCGTAATAAGCCCGATTGCAGGCTCCGTCCACATCACCGCTATCCAATAAAAGCTTGGCTGATGCCAGCGCGCGACCAGCTTTTGCCATCAACTCCTGCGGTGTCAAAGCGCGAACCCTTCACGGGCAATGTTCTCAAGCAAGCGTGGGTTGCTGTATTGCTCAGGATGAGCCCATTCATCTTCCCAAATGGGTAGCGGTTGAATGCGAATGCCAGAATCCAGCAACACGTCGTAGGCAACGTCGTCCATTGCCAGCTTGGTCGCCACAAAGTCACCAGGCAGGCCTTGCAACAGCACAGCCACATCGGTGTCACTGCCAACGTGAGCGCTCCCCCTGGCTTGGCTACCAAACAACATGGCGCCCTGAATCGGCCAAGCCAAGCCCACCCGGCGCACAAAGTCGCGGGCAGCGCCAAGAACTACAGGTGATTGAAGGGTTTGGGCAGACATGGGCCGGAGTTTAACGGAGCCTGCCTCACACAGAAACCTAGAACGAAGACCCCGGCCCGCTCAGAAACTCCAGCTCCTCGGGGCTGGAGCTGCGCCCCAGAATGGCGTTGCGGTGCGGGTAGCGGCCAAAGCGCTCGATGATGGACTTGTGCAGCAGCTCAAAGCGCAGGTTGTCTTCCATGCCCGGCTGCGAAAACAGCGCCACGGCCTCAGCGTGCACCAGCGCGGACTCGCTGTGCATGTAGGGCATGTAGGCAAACACGCGCTGCACCCTGGGGCAAGCTGCGGCCCTGCCGGAAGCTTGGCCATCAAAGCGATGGCAACGCCTCCAGCTGACTTTTCAAAGCAGGCAACGCCGATTGAACCGTATCCCAAACCACCTCAAGGTTGATTTCGAAGTAGCCATGGGCAATGCGGTTGCGCATGCCCCGCATGCTGCGCCAAGGAATGTGCTTGTGCTGCTCGGCAAAAGCTGGGTGCTGATCCATGATCTTGGTTGCAGCCTCTCCAAGAACAATGAGACTCATGACCACGGCTTGCTGGGTACGCTTGTCTTCCAGGAAATCCGCTAGAACCATGCCTTCGGTGAAAGACTGTGCATCTGCGATGGCCTGGCGCATGTGATCCAGATAGTCCGCCAACCTGCTCACAGTCATATGGGCTTGGCTTCTTGAAAGACGACGTCGCGGAATCTGACCGGGAGGTCTTTGAGCGTGAGCACGTCGACAGACACCCCCAACAACTCTTGCAGTTCGTCTTGCAAGCCGCCCAAATCCAGCAGTGTGGTGCCGGGCAGCGGGTCAACCAGCAAATCCAGATCACTGCCTTCATGATCATCGCCACGCATGGCAGAGCCAAACACCCGAGGATTTGCCACGCGATAGCGTGCCGCTGCAAGGCAAATTGCATCACGGTGTTGGGTGAGAGCTAGGGAAGGGCGCATGGGCCGGAGTTTAACGGAGCCTGCCTCACACAGAAACCTAGAACGAAGACCCCGGCCCGCTCAGAAACTCCAGCTCCTCCGCACTGGAGTTGCGCCCCAGAATGGCGTTGCGGTGCGGGTAGCGGCCAAAGCGCTCGATGATGGACTTGTGCAGCAGCTCAAAGCGCAGGTTGTCTTCCATGCCCGGCTGCGAAAACAGCGCCACTGCCTGCGCATGCACCAGCGTGGACTCGCTGTGCATGTAGGGCATGTAGGCAAACACGCGCTGCGCCACTGGCAAGCTGCGGTCCTGCCCACTGGCCACCAGCTCTTGCGCCAGCACCAGCGCCAGCGCGTCCTGCGCAAAGGCACGCGGCGTGTCGCGGTACACATTGCGCGAGAACTGGTCCAACACAATGATCTCCGCCAACCGCCCCTCGGGCGTGGCCCGCCAGCCAAACAGCTCACACCGCGCCGCAGCCTCCAGCGTGGTGCTAAAGCGGGTGCGGATGGCTTCGTCCAGCGCGGCGTCTTTGGTGAAGTGCTGCTTGGGGGTTAGCTCTTCGAACCAGAAGTGGAGGATGGGGTGGGGGTGCATGGTGGAAAGGATAGCTTCTATCGAAGTGCCGCCGCCTAGAATGAAAAAAGGAGGTGGCAATATGCCCAAAGTTTATGGCTTAAGAAACCCTGATGCGCCTGCAGTAGATACCTACTGGCCTAAAAGGGTGCGCAGGCTCTTTGAATCATTGAGAGAAATTCCTTGGCTGAGTCTGACTGCAGTCGGTACCTTGCTGGGTGTGTCGATTCTCTTCTGCTACTTTCAATCTATTGACCACTTTCCTTCAGATTTCTCGGCGCTTATTAGTCTCGGGGCAGCTACTGCGGTAGGTGCAGTCGGATTGACACTGCTGCTTGCTGTTGGTTTGTTTCTTCCCGCAGTTATATACAGAGACTATGTGCAAGACGATGCGGCTACCAACGCTGAAACGAAACGGCCTCTTAGTGAGGTCGAGTTAATTTGCCTGCAGCTTGGTGGTGTCGGCTTTACGTTTGCGCTGGTTGTCTATGCGCGGTACCGCGATTGTGGAAGTGAATCCATCGGCTACAGCCTCTTGGCTGCTGGTTGCTTGTTGTGCTGGTCGATAGTATGTTGGCGGATGGTGTTCAGCGATGGGACACACAGGCAGCGCATCAAGCGAATCTATGCGAGCGTTGGGATAGCGCTTTTTAGCGCAAGTCTATGCCTTGTGTTTCTACAGCTCATGCCGGTGCTTGCATCGGAGTCTTTGGACTCCGGCGTGATTTTATTGACGCTTTGGGCATTGGCCATCATCGCCAATGCTGCGGTTGCGAAAAGCCTGCACGTCGCAGGTCAAGTGGTTTTAGGATGTATTGTTGTTAGCTTCCTCTTTATGGTGTTGCCTGTCGTCAATGAGAGTGAGAACAGCTTCCCAAAAATGGTGGCTGCTCTTCTGGGTGTCCGGCAAGAGAAACCATTGGAACTTCGCGTTCCTGAAAAAACCTGTCGACTAATACGCAGCGCGATTGGTACTTCCTTTACCAATGCAGATCTCATATGCGTGACTGATAGCTGGGGAGTCGTGAAGGCGCAGATACTGTCCAACGTCGGAGACCAATGGATGATCGAGGTGCCCATAGCATCTGCTCTGGATTCAAGAAAACTTTCCAAGTTGCGATTGACTGTGCCCAAATCAGATATTCAAATCATCCGCCGAATTGAAGACAGGCCGCCGGGTGCAGATAGAGCGGTTTGCAAGCGCTGATGACAAGCGCTTTCTGCAGCGTGTCATCAAGCCGCGCAGGGACGGTTTCGTCCAACGCGGCATCTCTGGTAATGTGCTACTTGGTGGGATTACCGTGCTCTTCGAACCAAAAGTGGAGGATGGGGTGGAATGCATGAAGAGGGCGACCTGTCGGAACTCACGGTACGCACTTCACATCAATCAGGCGTCTTTTGAGCAGCTTTGCAATGGGGCCGTTTGAACCAGCGAGCATACTTTTTCGAGTCTTTGCGGCACACCCCTTCATCTTCGGATCATAAAAATCCAAGTCTTCAGTGAACAGAGCGCATGTGGTGCCTTTTACATCCACTGCACTTAACGGCGGATTCAACCGGTCGATGCAACAAGTTGGCTGAATCGACCAGCAGGTGTTTCGTAGTTTAGAGTTTTCCTGGGACGCTCGTTTAATTTTCTAGCGACTGCATTGAGCTGTGCCTGTGAGTAGTCCGAGATATTGACTCCTTTTGGAAAGTATTGCCGCAATAGGCCGTTCATATTCTCGTTGCTTCCTCGCTGCCAAGGGCTCTGGGGATCGCAGAAGTAGACGCCTATATCGGTA
>NZ_JBXAMW010000025.1:0-40181 GCF_058801025.1 Rhodoferax sp. GW822-FHT04A08 | reverse complement strand
TTCATCGGTCACACTGGCTGCAACACCGGCTCCGCTTTGCACCCGCAGGCTATGGCCCTGGGCTTTGAGTTTCTTCACCGTCTCGGGCGTGACAGCCACCCGGCTCTCGCCTGCCAGCGTCTCCTTTGGAATACCAATCAACATACTTCAACCTATTTACTTGTAATGAGATCAGGGACCAGCTACCGATGCACGGTATCAACCAGGGATGCGTGCGACATGCAGCAAGTTGGTCGTGCCGGAGCGACCGAAAGGAATACCTGCGATGACAACAATGTTGGAACCCGCCTGGGCAAAACCTTGTTGCACAGCGGTATGCGTTGCCCGTTCAATCATTTCTCCCACGTCGTGAACGTCTTCCACCTGCACCGGGTGAACCCCCCAGACCATGGACATACGGCGTGCCGTTTCAACGGACGGTGTCAGGCAAAGAATGGGGGATTGCGATCGTTCACGCGCAGCGCGCAGACTCGTGAAGCCTGAAGAGGTATAGGTCACGGTGACGGCAGAGGAGAGTGTCGACGCCACTTGTCGAAGCGACGCACAAATGGCATCGGAGGTGGCGCCAGGCGTTGGCGCATGCCCCTGTCCGATTCCGTCGCGGTACGGAGAACTCCCCTCTACTCTGGAGATGATGCGACGCATCATCTCCACCGATTCCAACGGGTACTTTCCGGATGCGGACTCAGCCGACAGCATGACGGCATCGACACCGTCGTATACCGCAGTAGCCACGTCGCTGACTTCGGCGCGGGTCGGCACAGGCGCATTCACCATGGATTCCAGCATCTGGGTGGCCACCACAACCGGTTTGCCGGCCTTGCGACAAGCACGCACAATGAGTCGCTGCAACTCGGGCACCTGCTCCGGAGGGAGTTCGACTCCCAGATCGCCACGCGCCACCATGATGCCGTCGCACAAATCGACAATGGCTTCCAGATGTTCGACGGCTGAAGGCTTCTCCAGCTTGGCCATGATCCAGGCGCGTGATCCGATGATGGCGCGTGCTTCTTCTATGTCCTGGGGGCGCTGCACAAAGGACAAGGCCACCCAGTCCACTCCCAGTGCCAAGCCAAACTCAAGATCTTCCCTGTCCTTGGGAGTTAGTGGTGAGATAGGCAATATGACACTGGGAACGTTGAGACCCTTACGGTCCGAAATCTGCCCGCCCACCATGACCGTCGTTTCAGCAAAGTCCGACCCGCAGCGGTCCACGCGCAGACGAAGCCTTCCGTCGTCCAGCAGCAATTCAGAACCTGGCTGCAAGGCGGCAAATATCTCGGGATGCGGCAGGTAGGCGCGTTGTGCGTGCCCGGGCTCGCTGCACATATCCAGGCGAAAGGTTTGGCCGCTGACCAGCGTTGCTTTGCCATCTTGAAAGGTACCAAGACGCAGCTTGGGGCCTTGCAGATCCAGAAGTACACCGATGGGGCGGGCATATTCCTTCTCCAGGTTGCGCAAGATCAGTAGCCGCCGTGCGTGATCTGCCTGCGTTCCGTGGCTGAAGTTGAGGCGAAATACATTCACCCCGAGTTCAAACAGGGCGCGTATGGTTGCCTCGTCCGACGTGGCCGGACCCAGTGTGGCAACAATTTTTGCCAGTCGGGAATTGTGCATAGGATGTTTCCAGTTTGTTTCGGCGGCTTATGCGAGCTTTTGCAGTCGGACCTGCCCCTGTTGGGTATCCAACATGCGCGCGAGCAGCTTTACCAAGGAGAACACCGTGTCAATATGGGGCGTTGGCGTATCGGTCAGGCGGGCCAACTCAACAACAGAGCCGACCAAAGCATCGATTTCAGGTGCGCGCCCGGCTTCCACGTCCTGCAGCATGGAAGTCTTGTGCCGACCGACCTTCTCGGCCCCGGCGATGCGCTTTTCGAGTGAAACCCGAAACTCAATCCCCAGCTTCTGGGCAACCGCTTGCGCCTCCAGCATCATGGAGGCAGCCAGATCACGCGTCAGCGGAAACTGGCAAATGTCTTCCAGCGTGGAGTGGGATAGACAACTGATGGGGTTGAAGGTCAGATTACCCCACAACTTCAGCCAGATCTCCGCACGTATATTGTCAAGAACCGGGGACTTGAATCCTGCGCGGGCAAAGCATTCCGACAGGCGCGTAACACGCGATGTAGTGGTGCCATCCAACTCACCGATGGGGAATCGATCCCCTTCGATATGTTTCACAATGCCGGGGGCAACAAGTTCGGAAGCAGGATACACCACGCACCCAATAATCTGCTGGCCCGGAATCGCACTGGCGATCTTGCCGGTGGGGTCAACGCTGCGTATGGGCGTGCCCGCGAATGTACCGCCGTGGTTGTCGAAATACCAGAAGGGTATGCCGTTTTGCATTGGCACGATCAAGGTCTGGGGTCCGATAAGTTTCGCGATATCGTCAACCACCGCTTCGACCTGGTGCGCCTTCATCGCCAATATGACGACGTCCTGTATGCCTGCTTCAGCATAGTCGTTGGTGGCGCGCACAGATGTGGCAACTTGCTTCTGGCCATCCGCCGAAATCAGCGTAAATCCATTCTCACGAATGGCAGCAAGATTGGCGCCACGTACGAGGAAAGTCACATCCTCACCAGCCAGTGCGAGTTTGGCTCCTACCAGGCCCCCAATAGAACCTGCACCTATCACCGCGATCTTCATTCTTGTCTCCTCATATTAAAATTTGTAACGGGCGCTAGCTAGCCATACACATTGGAAAGCGTGCCTATGCCATCGATCTCTACCTCAACGTGGCTTCCCGGCTTCATCGATCCGACACCTACGGAGGTTCCACAAAGAATGACGTCCCCGGGAAACAGCGTCAAATCCTGGGATATGAGGCTCACCAGTTTTTGAACCGGGAATCGCATGTCACTGACCGGGTAATGCTGTCGTGTCTCACCGTTCAGTCGGGTGCAGACACTCAATGTCGAAGGGTCGAGGCCGGTTGCCACAACGGGCCCCATCGGGCAAAACGTATCAAAACCCTTGGCCCGGTCCCACTGGGTAAACGATGCGTCCCGGTTCAATATGTCTGCAACGGTCACGTCGTTGGCACAGGTATACCCAAACACATGCGACAGTGCTTCTTCTTCGGGGACCGCTGTACACGTCTTGCCTATCACAATGCCAAGCTCCCCTTCGAAAACTACTTTTCCATCGCATCGAGGACGGCGAATGCTTTCCCCTGTGGCCAGAAATGAATTGGGCGCCTTGAGAAGGTAGAGGGGCTCGGCAGGTTCCGCCAGATTCAGCTTGGCGCCCAGGGCCTTGAAGTTGTTCCACAGCGCAATGACTTTGCTGGGTTGGGTAGGGGTCAGCACGCGCAATTGGGACAGCGGCAGAACAACGCCCGTCTTCTCCTTGCGGGAAAACATATCACCGTGATACTCATGGACCGAGTCATCGATCAAGGTTCCAAAACCCGTCTTGCCGGCATATTCAAAGCGAAGCCATTTGTTCTGCATGTCGTACTTTCAATGATTGGAGTTGTTGTGGCGAAAAATGACCCGATGATTTGCGCGTGTGGTTACTGATGCATTCACCTCAGAAACCAATCTGATGTGTGGATACATGTCGCCGTTGATAATTTCTGGAGAATTGCTTGGATGGACTGGATGCACGTGTGCAATATTCGGCCATCTTGGATTGGATGAGATCCGTCAAGAAGGTTGCGTCATACACCCGCAGCAGGTGAGGATGCTGTGCGTTCAAATAGTGCTGTATTTGTTCTGCAGGGCTATCGAACTGGCATGTGAGATCGGCATATATTTTTTCGTCCCAGTACCAGTTAAGTCCTATCTCATAGAAGGCGACGTTGTAGGCGTCGCGATCAATTCCGCTATATGTTGGCTGAGTGATTTCATCTTTGAACATTTACAACTCCATAAAAGTGATTGGGAATGCTGTCAATGTAGATTGAGCAACCCATAAATAAAAGTTAAAGATATTTATCAAGACCATTTGCTATGCGTTATGACTACGACGGTTCAACTGTGAATGCGCAAGCGCGCAGCAAGCCCCCTCCATTGAAGGCCAAAGGTATTCAAAATATTTCCGCCCGAGGCGGCAAAAGATCAAAACTGCCTATCCGGTGCCATGCACGCACCGGATAGCGGCATACCTATTAATTCCGTTTGGGACGGAATCGATAGGCTCGGAAAGCGTCGGAGTTACCTGTATTCATGGAGACCATCAGATGGCTCCTTCCTGACGCAGATTTTCGATTTCGCTGGTATTGAATCCAAGCTGTACCAGCACTTCATCCGTGTGCTCTCCCAGAAGCGGAGAGCGTGTAACCTCGGTGGGACTATCCGACAGTTTGATGGGATTGCCCACACTCAGATACTTACCACGCGTGGGATGATCCACTTCGACCAAGGTGCCAGATTCATACAGTGACCTGTCAGCCGCTATTTCCTTCATCGAAAGAATGGGACCGCAGGGGATGTCATATCGGTTGAGAATGTCCATGGCCTCGAACTTCGTCTTGGTCTGTGTCCATTGCTCAATGCGTGCAAAGATGGGCTTGAGATGCAGCAACCGTGCCTGCGGTGTGGCATAGGCCTCATCGGTGATCCAATCCTCTTCGCCAATGACCTTGCAAACTGCTGGCCACACTGCTGCTTGCGTAATGAAATAGATATACGCATTGGGGTCGGTTTCCCAGCCCTTGCACTTGAGAATGGCCCCTGGCTGTCCTCCGCCGGAGGCGTTGCCGGCGCGTGGCACCACGTCGCCAAATTTGCCATCGGGATATTGGGGATATTCGTGCATCGTATGGGTGCGTTCCAGACGTTGCTGATCCCGCAGTTTGACGCGGCACAGGTTGAGCACCGCATCTTGCATGGGAGCCAGCACCTGCTGTCCACGACCGCTGTGCGTGCGTTGGTAGAGTGCCGCCACGATGCCCAGTGCCAGATGCAGACCGGTTCCACTGTCACCAATCTGTGCACCTGTTACCAGAGGAGGGCCGTCGTCAAACCCAGTGGTCGATGCAGCACCGCCAGCACACTGGGCAACGTTTTCATAGACTTTGCAATCGGCATAGGGGCCTGGGCCAAATCCCTTGACTGACGCAACAATCAGGCGCGGATTGAGTTCCTGGATGCGTTCCCAGGTCAGGCCCATGCGCTCCAATACGCCAGGAGCGAAGTTCTCGACCATCACATCACAGGTTTTGATCAGGCGATCCAGAACGGCCATACCACCCTTTTTCTTGGTGTTGATGGTGACCGAGCGCTTGTTGTGGTTGAGCATCGTGAAGTAGAGGCTGTCCACTCCAGGAATGTCACGCAGTTGTCCGCGTGTTGCGTCCCCTTCGCCGGGGCGCTCTACCTTGATAACGTCTGCGCCGAACCAGGCCAGCAGCTGCGTGCAGGTAGGCCCTGATTGGACATGTGTGAAGTCGAGGACTTTTACCCCGTCTAGCGCCTTCTTGCTCATCATTTGTCTTCCTGGCTCTATTTATTACTTAGTTTCGCCTCAAGTTCCGCTACACGTTTGCGCAACGCCTGGTCTTCGTTGAATCGGTTGGTTTCCTCACGGATTACCGAAGCTATGGCATTGACTTTGCCATCCGGCGCATACAGCAGCGCTACCGTGAAGGCAATGGACATCTTTTTACCTTGCTTGTCGACGGCAGGAACCCGCAGCACATCGGAGCCATATTTGGTGACACCGCTGGCCATCGTCTGGTGATAGCCCTCCCAATGGCGCCCACGCAGCCGTTCCGGGATGATGATGTCCATGGAACGGCCCATTGCCTCAGCCGCGGTGTAGCCAAACATGCGCTCGCAAGCTGCATTCCAATAGGTAATTGCACCAGTCGCATCACACACCATGACTGCATCGCCCAGTGCGGCTACCAGCGCTGCGGGATCTATGTCTTGCATGAACTTCTCCAATGATGTCATGAGGACTGGGTCGTCGTCTGGCTACGAATACAACCCAGTCAATTTGGCTATTGTGCTCAGACAGCCTTGGCTGTGCGCAAGGACTTGATCTGTTCGCTGCTATAGCCCAGTTCGGCAAGTACCTCGTCGGTATGTTCGCCCAACAGGGGAGAGGCAGTGACCGTGGGTTTCAGGTCGGAGAACTTGATGGGGCTGCCGACCGTGAAGTAGCTGCCGCGTACCTTGTGTGGCACTTCCACAATGGAGCCGCTGGCACGCAGTGACTTGTCATGCAGGAGTTCTTTCATGGACAGCACGGGTGCGCAGGGGATGTCAAACTTGCGGAAGATGTCGACTGCTTCGTACTTGGTCTTGTCTTTGATGAAGTCTTCAATGGTGGCGAAGATGTCCATGATGTGCGGCTGACGTCCGCGTGGCGTGTTGTACGCAGGATCTTCCTTCCATTCCGGTTTGCCCAGTGCATCGCAGATGGGGCCCCAGGCATGCCCCTGAATGGTGAAGTAGATGTAGGCATTGGGATCGGTTTCCCAGCCCTTGCACTTCAGAATCCAGCCCGGCTGGCCGCCACCGCCCGCGTTTGCACCGCGTGGTACCACACCGTCCTTGAACGCTTCCATTTCGTGCGGATACTGTGGGTACTCTTCCAGGTAACCCACGTTGTCCAAGCGGAGTTGGTCGCGCATTTTCACGCGGCACAGGTTCAGCACGGCATCCTGCATGGAGACGGCAACTTTCTGACCCTTGCCAGTCTTCTGCTTGCCAATATATGCAGTGAGAATACCGATTGCCAAGTGCATGCCGGTGTTGCTGTCGCCCAGCGCAGCAGAGCTGATCGTGGGGCCGGAATTCTCGCCTTTCCAGTAGCCGGTTGTGGATGCTGCGCCACCTGCGCACTGGGCCACGTTCTCGTAAACCTTCAGGTCCTCGTAGTGGTGTCCGTCGCTGAAGCCTTTGACCGACGCCAGAATCATGCCGGGGTTCAGACTTTGGATGCGTTCCCATGTAAAGCCCATGCGATCCAGGGCACCAGGACCGAAGTTTTCCACCATCACGTCAGATTCCTTGATCATCTTCTCCAGGATGGCCTTGCCCTCTGGCGTCTTGGTGTCGAGTGTCAACGAGCGCTTGTTGCTGTTGAGCATGGTGAAGTACAACGCATCGGCTTCGGGAATGTCGCGCAGTTGGCTCCGCGTGACGTCACCGGATCCTGGACGCTCCACCTTGATCACGTCAGCTCCGAACCAGGCCAGCATCTGGGTGCATGCAGGACCTGCTTGCACGTGCGTGAAATCGATGATCTTGATACCGCTGAGTGGTTTGTTTGACATTTTGCTATCTCCTGTAAATGGCTCTTGTTGACTAACTTACGAACTTATTTCTTCTGTGCGGCAGTCTGCGGATTCAAGCTGGTAATCCGTCCGCTTTCTGTACCCGCAGTCTCATCGATCACCGCATTGATCAAGGTGGGTTTGCCCGACGCAATGGCCTCTTTCAGTGCCTTGCTCAGCTCTGCTGGTGTGGTTGCATTGACGCCCACGCCACCGAAGGCTTCCATCATCACGTCGTAGCGCGCACCTTTGACGAACACCGTGGGAGCAACATCGGCTCCACCCGACGGGTTGACATCGGTGCCGCGATAAACGCCGTTGTTATTGAAGACAATCACGCACACAGGCAGCTTGTAGCGGCAGATGGTCTCCACTTCCATACCGCTGAAGCCGAAGGCGCTGTCCCCTTCGATGGCGATGACAGGCTTGCCGGTAACCACAGCGGCTGCGACGGCATAGCCCATGCCGATGCCCATGATGCCCCAAGTACCTACATCCAGTCGCTTGCGAGGTTGGTACATGTCCACGATGCTGCGGGTGAAGTCCAGCGTATTGGCACCCTCGTTGACGAGCACAGCCTCGGGATTGGCCTTGACGATCTCCCGGATTGCCGCCAGGGCACTATGGAAGTTCATGACAGGCGGATTCTTGGCCAAGGTCTCCGCCATCTTGACCACGTTCTTGTCGCGGCGCTCGTACACTGCAGACGTCCAGTCGGCAGGTGCTTTGGCCCAGTTGGCGCCCATGCCATCCACCAGTGCGGACACACAGGAGCCGATGTCTCCCACCAAGGGTGCAGCGATGGCAACGTTACTGTCCATTTCGGTCGGCGCAATGTCGATCTGGATGAACTTGCGGTCCTTCGCCTTGTCACCTCCCCAGGTCTTGCCCTTTCCATGCGACAGCAGCCAATTCAGACGAGCGCCAACCAGCAGCACAACGTCTGCTTCTGCCAGCACATACGAGCGTGCAGCAGATGCCGATTGCGCATGGTTGTCGGGCAACAACCCTTTGGCCATGGACATGGGCAGATAGGGAATGCCTGACTTCTCCACCAGCGCGCGAATGCTCGCATCTGCCTGGGCATAGGCTGCGCCCTTGCCCAACAGGATCAGGGGACGTTTGGCATCCTTCAACAACGTCAAAGCGCGTTGCACCGAGTCGGGTGCAGGAATCTGGCGCGGCGCGGCGTCCACAACTTTGATCAACGAACGTTTGCCCGCCTGCGCCTCCATGGTCTGTGAAAACAGTTTGGCAGGCATATCAAGATAGACACCACCGGGACGCCCGGACACAGCCGATCGGATGGCACGCGCGATGCCGACGCCAATGTCTTCAGCGTGCAACACGCGATAGGCCGCCTTGCACAGGGGTTTGGCAATGGCGAGTTGATCCATTTCCTCGTAGTCACCCTGCTGCAAATCCACGATTTCACGCTCGCTGGACCCGCTGATAAGAATCATGGGGAAACAATTGGTCGTAGCGTTGGCCAAAGCAGTCAAGCCGTTCAGGAAGCCGGGGGCTGACACCGTCAGACAAATGCCGGGCTTTTGTGTCAAAAAGCCGGCAATGGCTGCTGCGTTGCCCGCATTTTGTTCGTGACGGAAAGAAATGACGCGAATCCCCTCAGCCTGCGCCATACGGGTCAGGTCTGTGATGGGAATGCCGGGGAGCCCGTAGATGGTATCTATCCCGTTGAGTTTGAGGGCATCTATGACGAGGTGAAATCCGTCTGTCATTTCTTGCGTGGCCGATTCGTTTGGCATGATGGGTTGTCTCTTTCTTCTTGACTTCGGGGGCAAACGCGTTGGATGATCTTGAAGGTCCAAGGTGGTGACGACTTGGCCCCTCTTCTTTCCGGTCGCTTTTGCCTACTTTCCACACAGTGCTACAACGTATACTTCTGTGCTTGGATCAAGTATCAATTGGGCGTTATCGACCAACGAATGACGGCGGTCAAGATTCTGAAAAAAAAGGAAACGGGTCTAGATATGACTCCCTTGGTTGATCATCCGGAGCACAACGTAATCCGCTTGCAGATAAAGAAACACAAGTCGCTGCAGGGCTTGAGTGCGGAGGACTTTGCGGCGCTGGAGCCCCATCTGGAAATTATTGATGCCCGCAAGGGCGACTTCTTGCGCAATCAGGGCGTCCGCGACATGGCGCAGTATTTTGTTCTCGAAGGCATTCTCAAACGTGTCGTGTCCAATCCTGCCGGCAAGGAAATGATTCTGCGGTTTTCGGGTGAGGCAGACATGGAAACCAGCTACGCTGCGTGGCGAACGGGCACACCCACTCCGTATGCCATCGTCAGCGTTACCAAGTCGCGAGTGGCCTGTCTGCCGCTGGTGGATTGGGTCGCCTTCCTCGAAAAGCGTCCACAGCTGTTGCAGCAGTTCGAATTCAACGTCATGCAGGTGATGACCGAGATCATGGCGCACATCATTACCCTGCATCTGCTGGATGCGCCGGGGCGTTTTCAACGGTTCATGCGCAAGCACCCTGAAATGCTTGAACATCTCCCCCAGAAGGAACTGGCTTCCTACCTCAACCTTGCACCTGAGACCCTGAGTCGACTCAAGCACAGCGGCAAGATCTGATTGCTTGCCGCCTCTGTGTTTCCAGCCTCGGGGGTCGTCAGCGGTTAGGCCGTTTGCCGGACTCTCTGGTCTTGCTGCACGGTCAGCACCACTTTGCCGACATGGGAGGACTCCTGCACCAAGGCATGCGCTTGCGCTGCGGCGGTAAGTGGCAAGTGGCAGTGAATGATGGGGCGGATTTCTCCTGCCTCCACAAGGGGCCAGACGTTTTGCATCACACTCGCCACAACCTCTGCCTTGTTCTGTGGCGACAGGCTGCGCAGAGCTGTGGCGTGCAAGCTGCCGCGCTTTGACAGGAGTGTCCCAAGATTGATTTCCGCCTTGGTGCCACCCTGCAAACCAATCACCACAAGACGCCCCTTGTAGGCCAGACAGTCGACGTTCTTTCCCAGATACTTGGCACCCATGATGTCCAGAATGACATCGGCTCCGTGCCCAGCCGTATGCGCACGCATTTGCTCGACAAAGTCCTGTTCGCGGTAGTTGATCAGCAGTTCGGCTCCCAGCGCGCGACAGCGCTCCAACTTGTCGGCGCTTCCCGCTGTAACCGCAACTCTGGCGCCCAGGCGTCGGGCCATCTGGATTGCCATGGTCCCAATACCGCTACCCCCGCCGTGTACCAGCAGCCATTCACCGGCTTGAAGACCGGCCACCATGAACAGGTTGTTCCAGACCGTGCAAACCACCTCCGGCAAGGCGGCTGCGTCTTCCAAGGGTAGCGACGCCGGCACCGGCAGCAGTTGCGCGGCCGGAACCGCCACTTTTTGCGCATAACCACCACCTGACAACAGGGCGCACACGGGATCACCCACAGACCATCCGCGTACGGCTTCGCCCACTTCGCTTATGCGACCGCTCACCTCAAGACCAGGCCAGTCTGGTGCGCCCGCGGGTGCGGGATAGAACCCTTGGCGTTGCAGCAGATCTGCGCGATTGACGGCCGTAGCCACCACGTCGATGACAACTTCCCCGGGCGCGGCATGCGGGTCGGGTGCATCGGTGTATTGAAGAACTTCCGGCCCTCCGGGCTGGGAGATACCCATGATTTTCATGATCTGGTCAGTCGGTTAAAAGAGGTTGTTGGATGGAGTGCATGGGGCACCAAGTCCCCGTCGAGGAGGTGCATTTTTAGCGCACTGTAACGAAGTTGCAATCCACCGTCCACACGAATGGCCATTTCGCAGAACGGCTTTCGCAAGCAAATCTGCTCCAACAGGCGACCCTGTGTGAGCCTGTTGTGTTCTATGTCGCCAAGTGACTACTGCGCCCAGCAGTAGCGCACGCTGGCCATGCCCAGGGCAAACAGGTAGGCATACATGAAGCGGTCAATCCCGGCCAGTGTCTGCCCTTTGCGTGTGCGCAGTTTGCCCAGCAGCACGGTGGATAGCGCAGCCAGCAGGGGCACCAGCAGGAGTGTGGCCAGACGGCCGTTGTGGCTGTGCGCCAGCGAGTGCGAAAACACCAGCAGGCTGAGCGCCCCCACGATCAGACCCAGCACGGAATAGCCAATCATCAGACGCCAGCCACTGCGGGGCTGCGCATCGGCATTGCGGCGCGTGAGGTGGATGCCGACCTCGGCCAGTGCTTCAAACAGCACTTGCAGAATCAGCTCGCCAAAGATCTCGAACAGTACTTCAAAAATGAATTCCATGGTCAGGCCCGTGCATGCGTGCCCGCCATGGTAACCACTACCACGGCCTAGGCAGCAACCTCTGCCGCGGCGTTGGGGCGGCCAATGGCCTCGGCCACGATGACGGCCTGCAGCAGGCCTTCTTCACCGCGGGCGTTGGGCATGTATTGCTTGGTGATGCTGAGCTTGACCTGCGGCTTGGGCGCACCCATTTCCACCACGGCGTCATGGGCCAGTTGCTCGGCCAGGGCTTGTGCTTCGGCCAGCGCTTCGTGCGGATTGGTGAACTGCTTGGTGCTGGCGTAGGAATGCAGACGGAACAGGCCGGTGCCGTCGCCCATCACTTCCACCGTCACGCTGTGCGCCACCACGCCAGTGGCTGCGCCCACGGCATTGGCCACTTCGCAGAATTCGGGGAACACCAGCTCGCAACCCAGGCGGCGCTGCACTTCTTCGTAGTACACCTTCACCGGGCCGCCCACGGCCACCACGGGAATGGTGGGTTTGAGGCTGACCGCTGCCAACCCCAGCTTGCCGTCACCCGTGCACACGGCCTGGGTGAGCGCGTTGTCGGCCATGTCCACACCAAAGGCGGTTTGCAGAATGGCCAGGCCGGTCAGGCGCACGGTCTCGGACCACACCTGGGTCGCAAAGGCACGGGTACGCTCCGGCGTGGGCATCTTCATGTCGCGCAAACGGGTGGCCAGCTGCGTGGCCATGGTGGCTGCCTCCGCGGACCAGTTGCCTTGCAGGCCCAGCACGTGCGACACGTCCGAGGGGGTGAGGCTGCTGACCTGGATCAGGCCCTTGCGCTGCAGGCTGCTGATGGCGCGCTGGGCGCTCAAGGACGTAGCCAGCTTGCGCATGGGCTTGGGCTCGTGCGTGATGGTTTGCAGCATCTCGGCTTCGCGTGCGCTCAGGCCATTGGCAGCTTTGTCGCTATCGGCGGCAAAGGGCAGCAGCACGAATTTGCCGTGCATGGAACCGCCGCCTTCCACATCGTCCAGATCGGCGCGCAGCATGGACAGCATCGCGGGATAGCGTGCCGCAATCAGCGATACCGGCGCCACGCGTTGCGGGCCGACAGTGATCTTGCCATTGGCCAGCGCGGTGATCTCGCTGTCGCCGCCCAGACCGATGGTGCGCACGTCGATGGCCCGCACCATGGTGCGCCAGCCGCCCACTTCGGCGCCTTCCTCTTTTACCTTGGGGCGGCCGTCGATGAGCAGGCCCAGATCGGTGGTGGTGCCCCCCATGTCGGAGAGGATGAAGCTGTCCAGGCCGCTGAGCCACTGCGCGCCCACCAGGCTGGCAGCGGGGCCGGAGAGCACCGTCTCGATCGGGCGTGTGGCTACTGATTCAGCCAATGCCAGCGAGCCGTCGCCCTTGACGATCATCAGCGGGCAGGCAATGTCCAGCTGGGCCATGGCGCGTTGCACCGCGTCGATCAGACCCGAGATGCGCGGGATCAGCCGGGCGTTGAGCACAGCCGTGAGTGCGCGCCGCGGCGCGTCCAGCGCGGAAGAGAGTTCGGTAGACAGCGTGACCGGTTTGCCGGTGCGTGCCACGATGATGTCGCGCGCTTCGTGCTCGTGGGCCGCGTTGCGCACCGCGAAAGTGGATGCCACCGAGAACGCGTCAACCTTGGCGTTCATGCCCGTCAGTGCGGCTTCCAGCGCTGCGGTATCCAGCGGGCAGATCGCATCACCGGCATGGTTGTGGCCACCGGCCACCACGGCCATGGGAATGTCGGGGAAGGCCTTGGCAATGCCGGTGCGCTCCACCATGGCGGCATCGAAGCCGATGAGCACCACGCCCGTGGCGCTGCCATGGCCTTCGACCACGGCATTGGTTGCCAGGGTGGTGGATACCGACACCATGGCGATGCTCTGCGGCGGTACCTCGTGCGGCAGTTTGGCCAGCGCTTGGGTAATGGCCTCGGCCACGCCCACGGCCAGATCGCCCTTGGTGGTGATGGCCTTGGCCGTGGCAATGATGCGGTGGCCGCGCGCCTCGATGACCGCGGCATCGGTATAGGTGCCACCGGTGTCTACACCGATGAGGTAGCTGACAGAAGCAGGTGCCGCGGGCTTGTCCGTCCCCGCCATCACGACTCAGTCTTGCCTGCGCTACCGGCGCGGCGGCCACGTCCGCGGTTCAGCGTGGCGCCTGCAGCAGCACCACCAGCGCGGCTTTGCTCGCCGCCCCACTGGGCGCGTGCGCCGGTAGAAACTTCACCCAACGCGGCCACCACTTCTTCCAGCTCGGGGGCCGGGCCTTTGGTGTGGGCGTCCAGCGCATCCTTCATGGCCTTGAGGTGCTTCGGTGATGTGCCGCAGCAGCCGCCGATGATGCGTGCGCCGGAGTCCAGCGCCATGCGGGCGTACACAGCCATCAGTTCAGGCGTGCCGTTGTAGACGATCTTGCCCTCCACGTACTGCGGAATGCCGCAGTTGCCCTTGGCCACCAGCACCGCTTCCGGGCCCATGGCGGTAGACAGGTTGTGGATGCAGGCCACCATCTCAGAAGCGCCCACGCCGCAGTTGCTGCCGCAGGCAGCCAGGTGCGGTGTCAGCGTCTTTTGCAGGTCGGCGAAATCGCTGGGCGAAATGCCCATCATGGAGCGGCCATTGGTGTCAAAGCTCAGTGTGCACACCACGGGCAGACCCACGCTGCCGGCACCCGCCACAGCGGCTTCCACTTCCTCGCGCGAGGACATGGTCTCTATCCACATCACGTCGGCACCACCGGCGGCCAGCGCACGGGCCTGCTCGGCAAAGGCTTCTTCAGCCTGCGCCTTGGTCAGCGGGCCGATAGGCTCCATGATTTCGCCGGTGGGGCCGATGCTGCCGGCCACCACCACGGGGCGACCGGCTTTGTCGGCTACAGCGCGCGCAATGCGTGCGGCTGCCGTATTGAGCTCGGCCACGCGGTCTTGCGCCTTGTGCAGCTTGAGCCGGTATTGGGTGCCGCCAAAGCTGTTGGTGAGGATGATGTCGGCACCGGCATCCACAAAGCTCTGGTGCAGCTTGGTGATGCGGTCCGGGTGCTCGGTGTTCCACAGCTCGGGCGCATCACCGGACATCAGGCCCATGTCAAACAGGTTGCTGCCGGTAGCGCCATCGGCCAGCAGCCAGGGACGGGTTGCAAGTAGTTCGGTGAAGCGGTTGGGGGCAGTGGATGTCATGGGGCAGTCGGGCCCTTTGCAGGGCGTGCGAAGTGGAGTCGTTGGACCCTCGATTTTGCCTGAGAGTCAAAGCCCATGACTGTGGCCCAGTAAAGGGGACGTCCGCATGCAGAACGGCGGCGCACAAGCTGGTGTGGGTCGACAGCACCGGGGCAGATGGTTACGCGAATGTCCCCCGGCCTTCGGCCTCCTCCTTTATTTCGCTTCACCATCCGCCCCGATACTGTCGACTGCGAGCAGTGTTGGTGTGTAGTGACTGAACTGCCCATGAATACCAAGAAGGCGACCAGATTCCAACCTGTGGTCCCCTATAGCTTCAGCGTTGCTGCGTCTGCCAGTTCGGGTGCACCCAGGCCGGCGCCTTGGAAGGCGGCAGGGCCGTGCCCTTGATGGCGTCGGCAATCTTCTCGGCCATCATGATGGTGGGCACGTTGAGGTTGCCGCTGACGATCAGGGGCATGATGGATGCGTCCACCACGCGCAGGTTCTGCACGCCGTGCACCCGGCCCTGGCTGTCCACCACGGCCATGTCGTCGGTGCCCATGCGGCAGGAGCAACTGGGGTGGTAGGCGGTTTCGGCTTGGTTGCGGATGTGCTCGTCGATTTCGGCGTCGCTCTGTACTTGCGATGTGGGCGACAGCTCCTCTGCGCGGAAACGGTCAAAGGCCTTTTGTGCGAACACCTCGCGGGTCAGGCGGATGGCGGCACGGAATTCCTTGCGGTCCTGCTCGTTGCTCATGTAGTTGAACACAATGGCGGGTGCGTCCAGGTGGCTGGCTGTGCGGATGCGCACATGGCCGCGGCTGGTGGAGCGCATGGGGCCCACATGAGCCTGGAAGCCATGGCCTTCCACGGGTGAGTTGCCGTCGTAGCGCACTGCCATGGGCAGGAAGTGGTACTGCAGGTCGGGGTGCTTCACACCGGCGTCGCTGCGGATGAAGCCGCCGGACTCGAAGTGGTTGGTCGCGCCCAGCCCTTTTTGCGTGAGCAGCCACTGCGCGCCAATCATGCCCATGGCCAGCGGCTTGCTGGCCGAGTACAGCGTGATGGGTTCCTTGCAGGCGTACTGCACATAGGTTTCCAGGTGGTCCTGCAGGTTCTCGCCCACACCCTTGCGGTCGGCCACCACCATGATGCCCAGGGGCTTGAGCAGATCGGCGTTGCCGATGCCGGAGAGCTGCAGCAGCTGCGGTGAGTTGATGGCGCCGCTGCTGACGATGACTTCGCGCCGTGCCCGCACCTCGATGCGCTGGCCGCCGCAGTCCAGCGCCACGCCGACAGCGCGCGGGTTGTCCTTGCCTTCGAACAGGATCTTGCTGGCCAGCGTATTGGGCAGCAGCTTGACGTTGCCGCGCTTGAGAGCCGGGCGCAGGTAGGCCATGGCTGTGCTCCAGCGTCGGCCTTTGTAGGTCGTCATGTCCATGGGGCCGAAGCCCTCCTGCCGGTAGCCGTTCATGTCGGCGGTGTAGGCGTAGCCGGCTTGCTGCCCGGCTTCGATGAAGGCGTTGTACAGCGGGTTCTTGCACTCGCCGGTGTGCACGCGCAGCGGGCCTTCGCTGCCGCGGTACTCATCGCCACCCTTCTCGCGCGTTTCAGATTTGCGGAAGTAGGGCAGGCAGTGGGCGTAGCTCCAGTCGGGCAGGTTGAACTTCTCGGCCCAGCCGTTGTAGTCCTCGGCATTGCCACGGATGTAGACCATGCCGTTGATGCTGCTGGAGCCGCCAATGGTCTTGCCGCGCGGGCAGTGCACGCGTCGGCCGTTCATGCCGGGATCGGCTTCGGCCTCGTACATCCAGGTGTAGCGCGGGTTGGCCATGGGGTAGGCAAAGCCGCTGGGCATGTGGATGAAAAGGTTGTGGTCCATGGGGCCGGCCTCGACCACCAGGATGCGGGTGTTCAGGTCTTCGCCCAGGCGGTAGGCCAGGGTGCTGCCGGCCGAACCGGCGCCGATGATGATGTAGTCGAATTCTTTTTCCATGGCTTTATTTTGGCGAAAGTTGGTGTTGGGTCGAATTGCCTGTGAGGTCAAAGTCCTCTATGCGGCCTGGTGTACGCCGTGGGCGCTGGGGTGAATGCTTCCGCGGCTGTCCCCCGCCCTTCGGGCTCCTCCTTTATGCCGCTGCACCATCCACCCCAGCGCCCACGGCAGCCAGCCGGGTTGGTACGCCAAAACTGCAGAACGACCAGGGTACAAATTCTGCGCGCACTAACAGTGCAGCCTGACGCAGGACGGCATGGCCCTCTGCGCCGGTAGGTAAAGGAGGAGGCCGAAGGCCGGGGGACACGGACGGCGCAGAGGGCCATGCCGTCCTGTGTCCGACGTAACCTGTGCCTTTGAGTGCAATGAGACAGCACGTTAGCTAAAAATGGAGGTGACTTTCAGCGATAGCCCGTGGCCACTTCACCCATCTCCACATACACTGTCTTGAGCTGCGTGTAGTGGTCCAGCGCGGCCATGCTGTTCTCGGAGCCGATGCCGGATTCGCCCACGCCGCCAAACGGCATCTCGATGGGCGTGATGTTGTAGTTGTTGATCCAGCAGATACCCGCCTTGAGCTGGCCCGCCACGCGGTGGGCCTTCTGGATGTTGGTGGTGAATACGCCAGCGGCCAGGCCAAAGCGGGATTGGTTGGCGCGGGCCACGGCCTCTTCTTCGGTATCGAAGGTCAGCATGGACAGCACCGGGCCGAAGATCTCTTCGCGCACGATGCGCATCTCGTCCTTGCAGTCGGCAAAGATGGTGGGCGCCACGAAATTGGAGCCCAGGCCGGGCACGGCCACACGCTCGCCGCCGCAGACCAGAGTCGCGCCTTCGGCCTTGCCGCTGGCGATGTAGTCCATCACCTTGGCGGTGTGTGCTTCAGAGATCAGCGCGCCCACTTCGGTTACCGGGTCCATGGGGTCGCCCACGCGCAGCAGCAGTGTGCGCTCCTTCAGACGGGCCAGGAACTTGTCGGCAATGCCGCGCTGCACGAAGACGCGGGTGCAGTTGGTGCAGACCTCGCCCTGGGTGTAGAAGTTGCCCATCATGGCTGCGGCCACGGCCTGCTCCAGGTCGGCGTCGTCAAAGATCACCAGGGGCGATTTGCCACCGAGCTCCATGGTCACGCGCTTGAGGGTTCCGGCAGCTGTCTGCATCACCTTCTTGCCGGTGGGAACCGAGCCGGTGACCGACACCTTGGCCACGCCTTCGTGTGCGGCCAGCATGGCACCGGTGGCGCCGCGGCCCTGCAGCACGTTGAACACGCCCGGCGGTACACCGGCTTCGAGGTAGACCTCGGCCAGCTTCACGGCGGTGGCCGGGGTCAGCTCGGAAGGTTTGAAGATCATGGCGTTGCCGGCGGCCAGCGCGGGGGCCGATTTCCAGCAGGCAATCTGGATGGGATAGTTCCAGGCGCCAATGCCCACGCACACGCCCAGTGGCTCCTTGCGGGTGTAGGCAAAGGCGTTCTTCAGCGGGTATTGCTGGCCGGTGAGGGTGGCGGCCGCGCCGGCAAAGTACTCGATGCAGTCAGCGCCGCTCATCACATCCACCACCAGGGCTTCCTGCAGCGGCTTGCCGCAGTCTTGCACTTCGAGTGCAGCAAGCTCCTCGTTGCGGCTGCGCAGGATGTCGGCGGCGCGGCGCAGAATGCGCCCGCGCTCAGTGCCGGTCATGGCAGACCACACGGCAAAGCCGGCTTGCGCAGCGGCAACAGCCGCGTCCACGTCGGCTTGCGTTGCGTCATGCACCGCGGCATAGGCTTTGCCGGTGGCGGGGTTGATGGAATCAAAACGCTCGCCACCGCCTTGCAGGTGTTTGCCGTTCACGAAACTGGAAATGCTTGCTTCACTCATATCAATCCTTGCGGGCTTGCAAAGCCCCAATAAAAAAACTCCGACCCGGCCAGGCCGCGTCGGAGTGTGCACCGTAAAAAAGCGGGGTGCTTACTTCAGCGCGGCCTTGACTGCTGCCAAACCGTCCTTGCCATCCAAGGTCGTCACGCCAGCCAGCCATTTGTCCACGGTGCCGGGGTTCTTCTTGAGGTAGTCCTTGGCAGCGACATTGGGCTTGACCTTCTTCAGGATGGGGCCCATGACTTGGTTCTCAATGTCGGTGGTGAACTGCAGGTTCTTCAGGAAGGTGTAGACGTTGGGGCACTTCTTCTCATACGAGGGAGGAATGGCGGTGTACACCTTGGCTTCGCCTAGGTTGGGTCCGAAGATGTCGTCGCCACCGGAGAGGTAGCTCATCTTCATCTGCACGTTCATGGGGTGGGGTTCCCAGCCCAGGAAGACGATGGCCTTGTTGTCCTTGATGGCGCGCTGGGCTTCGATCAGCATGCCCGCTTCGGAGGACTCAACCATCTTGAAGTTCTTCAGGCCGAACTTGTTGTCCTTGATCATGCCGGCGATCAGGGCGTTGCCGTCGTTGCCGGGTTCGATGCCATAGATCTTGCCGCCCAGGTCCTTCTCGAACTTGGCGATGTCGGCAAAGGTCTTCAAGCCCTTGTCAAACAGGTAGGTAGGTACGGCCAGGGTGTACTTGGCACCCACCAGGTTGGGCGTGTCCAGCACCTTGATGTCGCCTGCCTTCACAAAGGGCTCGATCTGCGGAGTCATGGAAGGATTCCAGTAGCCCAGGAACACGTCGATCTGCTTCTTCTTCATCCCGGCGAATGCAATTGGAATGGAGGCGATGGTGACGGTGGGCTTGTAACCCAGGCCTTCGAGCACCACAGACGCCATGCCGGTGGTGGCTGCGATGTCACTCCAGCCGACGTCGGCGAAATGCACGGTCTTGCAGCTCGCGTCATCGGCGAGTGCGGATTGGGCAGCCAGGGCTGCAATGGCGGTGACGATTCCTGCTACTTTCATCTTCATGGGGACACTCCTGTAAAAAAAGGACTTACGCTGTTGCCGGTTTTCGCCAAGCCCTAGGAGGGCTTGGGGTCGCGCCGCGAGGGTCTGCGCCCTCGTTGGTTGGGTTCGGTGCTGGACATGGTTCGCTCAGGCAGTTGCACTGCCTTTCGCAATTCTTCAAACGGCGCGTTCAGGTGCGGAATGGCCATGGCCTCCACAAAGAATTCCTGGAAGCGTGGCTCCACCGCCGTTTCGATTTTTTCTACCCGGCGCACCAGCGCCTCGATGTCCTTGCGTGAGCGCTGGTCCAGCAGCGCGATGCGTGCCCCGGTACCGGCGGCATTGCCCGCCGAGGAGACGTGGTCCAGGCGGCAGTCGGGAATCATGCCCAGCACCATGGCGTATTTCACGTCGATGTGGCTGCCAAAGGCACCGGCCAGACGGATGCGGTCCACCGTGCTGATGTTGAGCCGCTCCATCAGCAGGCGCACGCCGGCATACAGCGCAGCCTTGCCCAGCTGGATGGCGCGCACATCGTTTTGCATGATCTTGAGGGCGCGGGCCTCGGAAGTGGCCTTGTACAGCTCGTAGGAGAAGGTGCGGCCATCTTCCTGGATGCGCGGATTGCGCGCGGCCAGGGCGCCGTCTATGGTGCCGTCGTGGCGGATGATGCCGGCCAGGTACATCTCGGCCAGCGCCTCGATGATGCCGGAGCCGCACACGCCGGTGACACCGGTTCCTGCTACCGCTTCGGCAAAACCGGGCTCGTCGGACCACAGGTCGGAACCGATCACCTTGAAGCGTGGCTCCAGCGTCTGCGGGTCGATGCGAACACGCTCGATGGCGCCAGGTGCCGCGCGCTGGCCGCAGCTGATCTGCGCGCCCTCGAAGGCCGGGCCGGTGGGGCTGGAGCAGGCCAGCAGGCGCTGGTTGTTGCCCAGCACGATTTCGGCGTTAGTGCCCACATCCACCAGCAGCGTGATCTTGTCCGTGAGGTCCGGGCGTTCGGCCAGCAGCACACCGGCGGTATCTGCGCCCACGTGGCCCGCGATGCAGGGCAGCACGTAGATGCGGGCATTGCGGTGGATGGCAAAGTCGATCTCCACCGCCCACAGGGTGATGGCGCGGTCGGTCGCCAACGCAAACGGTGCGCCACCCAGTTCGGTGGGGTCAATGCCCAGCAGCAGGTGGTGCATGATGGGGTTGCCGACAAAGGTGGCTTCCAGGATGTCCTGCGGCGTGATGCCGGCCTGGGCCGCCACTTCGGCGGCCAAGGTGTTGAGTGCCTCGCGCACGGCAGCCGTCATTTCCTTGTCGCCGCCCGGATTCATCATCACGTAGGACACGCGGCTCATCAAATCCTCGCCGAAGCGGATCTGCGGATTCATCAGGCCCGCCGAGGCCACCACTTCACCCGATGCCAGGTTGCACAGGTGGGCGGCAATGGTGGTGGAGCCAATGTCCACGGCCAGGCCGAAGACTTTCTCCTTGAAGCCGGGCCAGACCGCGACGATCTGCTGGCCCGCATGCACCGCTACGGTGACTTTCCAGTCACCGGCGCGCAGGGCCTTTTGCAGTTGCTGCACCACGATGACGTCGCAGGCCAGATCGGTCAGACGCCATTCAAACTCCAGCGCGTCTTCCAGGCGACGCAGGTCACCGCTGGGGTCGTGCATATCGGGCTGTTGCACTTCCACATAGTGCAGACGGATCAGCGGGTCCAGCTCCACGTCGTGTGCTTCGGCTTCCTTGCGCACCACCTGCTTGTGCACCTGGCTGCTGGAGGGAACGTCGATCACCACATCACCCAGGATATGGGCCGAGCACGACAGACGGCGGCCTTCGGCCAGCGGCTGGGTGACGCAGTATTCCTGCTCCACCTTGCTCACGGGCGAGAGGTTTTCCACCTTGGAGGTGAGGCCGTGCTTGGGGAACTCGCCCTCGGATACCAGCACTTGGCAGCGGCCGCAGATGCCGCGGCCTCCGCAGACGGAGTCGATGTCCACACCCAAAGAGCGCGCTGCCTGCAGCACCGGTGTGCCCAGCGGAAAACGACCACGGCGCCCCGAGGGGGTGAAAACGACCAAGGGGTCTTTATTGCTCAATCACTGGCTCCTGACGAATGCACGAATCACGCGGAAGAGAGGTTACTCGCGGCGGCGGCGGCTGCCACCTTCGCGGCGGCCGCGGCCCATTTCACCATCGGCGCCCATGGCAGGCGCTTCACGGAACTTGCGGATCCAGCGCATGCAGTCGGGGTCGTGACCCATCATCACGTCAGCGCCCATGATGGCCTTGACCACTTCAGCGTGCAGTGGGTTGGTGATAGCAGATGTCATGCCAGAGGCGATGGCCATGGTCAGAAAAGCCGCGTTCACGCCGTTGCGCTCGGGCAGGCCGAAGCTCACGTTGGATGCGCCACAAGTGGTGTTGACCTTGAGTTCGGTCTTGAGGCGGTGCACCAGTTGCATGACCTGCACGCCGGCCTGGTTGATGGCGCCAATGGGCATGACCAGCGGGTCCACCACGATGTCGGAGGCCGGAATGCCGTAGTCGGATGCGCGCTCCACAATCTTCTTGGCGACGGCAAAACGCACGTCGGGGTCCTGGGAGATGCCGGTTTCGTCGTTGGAGATGGCCACCACGGCGGCGCCGTATTTCTTGACCAGCGGCAACACGGTTTCCAGGCGGTCTTCCTCGCCAGTGACCGAGTTCACCAAGGCTTTGCCCTTGTAGACGGCCAGCCCGGCTTCCAGCGCGGCGACGATGGAGGAGTCGATGCTGAGCGGCACGTCGGTGACGGACTGCACCAGCTGGATGGCCTTGGCCAGCATGCCGGGTTCATCGGCCAGCGGAATGCCGGCGTTGACGTCCAGCATGTGCGCACCGGCTTCCACCTGGGCCAATGCATCGGCCACGACGCGGCTGTAGTCGCCGGCCAGCATTTCGGCCGCCATGATCTTGCGCCCTGTGGGGTTGATGCGTTCGCCGATGATGACGAAGGGGCGGTCAAAGCCGATCACCACTTCTTTTGTGGCGGAGCTGATGATGGTATCGGTCACGTTGTTTCCTTTGCTAGTGTCTGATGGGTATCGCGTTCTGGGTACCAAGGAACGCGTCCCTTGAGTACACCGGATTTCTGAATAATTTCTGCTACGGATTCTTCCTGGCGGTAGGCCATGACATGCACGCCCGACACGCCCTTGATTTCCTGGATCTCCTGAATCAGGTCAATGCAGATCTGGCGGCCTTCCTGGGCGGGCTTTTCGGCCCCGGCCATGCGCTTGACCACGGAATCCGGAATGTGGATGCCCGGCACATTGGTGCGCATCCATTCGGCGGCCTTGGCGGTGCGCAAAGGGCCCACGCCAATCAGGAAGAATGCCTTGTCCAGCAAGCCCAGATCCTCCATTTGCTGCATGAAGGTTCGCAGGCGGGGAACATCGTAGCAATATTGGGTTTGCAGGAATTGGGCGCCGGCGGCGATCTTCTTGGCAATGCGTTCGGCGCGCCATTCATAGGGCGGCACAAAGGGGTTGGCCGCAGCGCCGAAAAACACGCGCGGCGCATAGGTCACCTTGCGGCCACTCTGGAACTTGTGTTCATCACGCAGGGTGCGGCCGATGTTGAGCAGCGACATGCAGTCCAGATCAAACACCGGTTTGGCCTGCGGGTGATCGCCCGACTGCACGCCGTCACCGGACAGGCACAGCATGTTGGCCACACCCATGGCCGCACCGCCCAGGATGTCGCCCTGGATGGCAATGCGGTTCTTGTCGCGGCAGGAAATCTGCATCACCGGTGCATAGCCCACGCGGGTCAGCAGGGCGCACACGGCCATACTGGACATATGGCAGTTGGCACCGCTGCCGTCGGTGGCATTGATGGCGTCCACGTAGCCGTCGAAGATGCGGGCGCGCTTGTAGACGTCTTCCGGGTCTGCCGAATCGGGCGGGTCCAGCTCTGCGGTTACCGCAAACGCACCCGCACGCAGCACCCGCTCCAGGCGCCCCGGCGAAGTGTGGCCCGGCAGGATGGGCAGCGGATAGCCCGGAACTGGTTCGTCTTCAAATTTCATGGTGCTTTGGGAGTGCTACTGGTGGCGGAAGGGGCGGCTGCGGCAACCGGGCTGGCAGGCTTGGGCGGCGGCGGATTCTTGTCGCGGGCCACCTTGAGCCAGGAGGAACGTCCTTCCAGGCGACGGTCCACCGGTAATTGCACGATACGGATGGCTTTTTTGCCTTCCACCATGCGTTCGCTGCCGGCAAATCCCTCCACCCAGACGCAGCGCATCTCGGGCTTGACCTCGCAATGCCCGTTGGCACGCACGCCGCCACAGGGGCCGTTGCGGATGTTCTTGGGGCAGTTCATGGAGCACGACATGCCAGTAGAGCTCAGGGCACACTGGCCGCACATCTTGCAGTCAAACAGAAAGCCCTTGGTCACTTTCTCCAGAGCAGCGATGGGTTTTTCCACCCGTTCGTAACCGATCCAGTTCCACACCGGATGCAGGGCCACAAAGGCCTTCTCGAATGCGCTGTAAAACTTCTCCAGCCCACGGGCATGGCGTACAGACCAGAGACGAACGGAATACATATCAGGCTTCTCCCGAAGGGGCTGTGGAATCGGGCGTGAGGGTTTCGTCCACGCCATGGGCGCGAATCAGGCGCAGCAAATCGTCATCGGAATAGCGGGCCTCGATCTTGGCGGCCTCTGCTTCCGCCTCGGCTTGCATGTCGTCACCGCAAGCGCGCGGCTCGCTACGCTTCCAGTCGGCCAGGTAGTCGGCAGAGCCGGACTTGCCCGCGCGCATGGCGGCGCGGTCCACCGCCTCCTGGAAGCGGTGCGAGAGTTGCACCTTGCCAGTTTCGCGGCCTTTCTTGACCACCACCTGCGCGGGAATGTCGCGCCAGGAAATCACAATCAGTTTTGCCATGTAATGGGCCTCGTAGTAGCGGTTGTTTGGGCGCGTTCCAGGCTGGTGGCCAGGTCTCCGTAGCCGGTGATGTGGTACTCGAATTGCAGTCCGAGGCGCTCTGCAGCCGCACGCCCTGCGGCAATCTTTTCCTCCGAGGCCACCTGCGCCAGGTAGGTGAGCTTTTTGTAGTTGCCAAAATAGATCGGCATCAGCTCCGGGTGTTTGTCTATGCCCAGCCCGCGCAATATCAGGCGGTCGAAATGGGTCAGCAAAAAGTCAGTCAGGTAGAAGGTGCCAAGCTCTGCCTCGGCCATGGCCTCGAACTGCGCTGTGCCGGCAAAGAACTCATAGCAGTGGGAACCCGGAATGCGCTCCACCCTCTCTTCGGCCAGCACGGCATCCAGCAGACCGCCGGTGCCGCAGTCGGCGTAGGCTACAAAGATGGAGGTGAATTGGCCGCGCGCCGCCTGGATCTTGGCGCGCACCGCTTCGGGAATCTTTTCGGGGCGGTTGTGCAGGTCTGCGGGCAGACACTGCACAGCCATGTGCGGCCAGTTGTTCAGGGTGCGCAGCGCCACAATCTCGCGTGCCAGGGCGCCACAGGCAATGATCAAGCTGGCTGGCTGGGCACCCATGGCTGCACCGGATCAGACAGGGTTGCCGACTCTGCGCAGGCTCAGGCTGCCGCCGCGCGCCGTGCAGCGATCAGGGTCTTGGCAGTTTCCACGGCGATACCAGCGTCGCGGCAATAGGCGTCCGCGCCCACAGCCTTGCCGAACTCTTCGTTCAGCGGTGCGCCGCCGACCAGCACGATGTAGTCATCGCGAATGCCTTTTTCCTTGAGGGTGTCGATGACGACCTTCATGTAGGGCATGGTGGTGGTCAGCAGAGCAGACAGACCCAGGATGTCGGGCTTGTGCTGTTCAATGGCTTCCAGGTATTTTTCAACGGGGTTGTTGATGCCGAGGTCGATGACTTCAAAGCCGGCACCTTCCATCATCATGCCCACCAGGTTCTTGCCGATGTCATGGATGTCGCCCTTGACAGTTCCGATCACCATCTTGCCGATCGGCTCCACACCGGTTTCTGCCAGCAGGGGGCGCAGGATTTCCATGCCGCCCTTCATGGCGTTGGCAGCCAGCAGCACTTCCGGCACGAACAGGATGCCGTCGCGGAAATCGATGCCCACGATACGCATGCCTTCGACCAGCGCATCATCCAACACGCGGGCTGCAGTCCAGCCGCGCGAGAGCAGGATGTTGGTTGCTTCTATGACCTCGTCGCGAAGGCCGTTGTAGAGATCGTCATGGACTTGCTCTGTCAGCTCCTCGTCGTTCAAGGTGTTGAGATCCAGATCGTCATCAAATTCGTTGGCCACCGCTAACTCCTGAAAAATAGGTTGCTCATGTCACTGCATCGGCACAGTCAGAGCGTGTTGAAAATGGTACGAGTCGCTATCTGTCAGGGCTGACACAATAGCGACTTGGGATTGTCGTCACACGACAGTGTAATTGCCTCGTGAATTGCGTGGTCGTTCGGGTCGAAATGGCCGTCGCACCGAGATAATTCCGCGGGCGCCCAATCCATAAACTGCCCACTGGCAACGCAACTGTTTTGCGCCAACCTATTCGACAACCTACGGAGCCCGATTTCCATGAACGTCCCACTCGAAGGCAAGCCCCATTACATCCTCACGGCCACCTGCGCCAGCCGCATGGGGACTGTGGCACGCGTGTCCGGCTTTCTGGCCTCGCGCAAGTGCTACATCACCGACATGCAGCAGTTCGATGATGTGATCACCGGGCGCTTTTTTACCCGCATCAGCTTTTATGGCAACCCGGGCGCCACGCCCGAGTTGGCTGCATTGCGCGATGAATTCCAGGAGGTCGCCACACTGGAGGAAATGGAGTGGTCGATTGTGGACGCGGAGATCAAACCTCGCGTGCTGATCATGGTCTCCAAATTCGACCATTGCCTGGTGGACCTGCTGTACCGCAACCGCACCGGCGAACTGAAGATGGAAATCACCACCGTGGTCTCCAACCACCCCGACCTCAAAGGGCTGGTGGAAGCGCAGGGCATTCGCTATGTACACATTCCCGTCACGCCCGAGACCAAGGCAGCACAGGAAGACAAGCTGATGGAGCTGGTACATGAGACGCGCAGCGAGCTGGTGGTGCTGGCGCGTTACATGCAGGTTCTCTCGGACGACCTGTGCCGCCGTCTGCGCGGCCAGGCCATCAATATCCACCACTCGTTCCTGCCGGGCTTCAAGGGCGCCAAACCCTATCACCAGGCCCATGCGCGCGGTGTCAAGTTGACGGGGGCAACGGCCCACTACGTGACGGCGGATCTGGACGAAGGCCCGATCATCGAGCAGGTGGTGCAACGTGTGGACCACACCTACACGCCGGAAAAGCTGGCTGCCGCCGGTCGCGACTCCGAGTGCCGCGCCCTGGCAACGGCCGTGCGTCTGCACGTGGAACGCCGCGTATTCCTGAACGACTCCAAGACTGTGATTTTTGCCTGACCCTCACGGGCCGACATCGCCGCTCAGTATTCGGTGGCGATGTCGTCGTCCGCTTCGAGCGGCAGGTCGCCTATGGCAACCCGGCGGCTGTTACGGCGTTCGGCGCTGGGGGTGTGGCCAAACAAGTCGCGGTAGCACTTGGAAAAGTGCGGCGGGGATTGGAAGCCGCAAGCCACCGCCACTTCCATGATGGACATGGAAGTCTGCAGCAGCAGGCCGCGGGCGCGGCGCAGGCGCATGTCCAGGTAGTACTTGGTCGGAACCTCGCCCACATATCGCTTGAACAGCCGCTCAATCTGGCGGCGCGAAACGCCCACCAATTTGGCAATCTCGTCCAGCGACAGGGGTTCCTCCAGATTGGCCTCCATCAGGGCGGCCGCTTCGATTAGGTTCTCATGGAACAGGCCGACGCGGGCCAGCAGGGGCACATGCTGGCGGTCTTGGTCACTGCGGATGCGGTCCAGGATGAACTGGTCGGAAATCTGCGGCGCAATATCGCGACCCAGATGGTCCTTGATGATGTTGAGCATCAAGTCCAGCGGCGCAATCCCGCCCGAGCAGGTGTAGCGGTCCCGGTCAATGGCGTAGAGCTGCTTTGAGAACTGCACGGCGGGGAATTGCTCTTCCAGCGCCGACATGTTTTCCCAGTGCACCACGGCCTTGTATTTGTCCAGCAAGCCAGCCTTGGCCAGGGCGTAGCCGCCGGTGCACAGCGAGCCCAGCGGCACCAGACGTTGCGCAAAGCGGCGCAGGGCGGCAATGAGTTCCGGAGTGACGGCCTGCTCGACGTTGACGCCGCCGCAGACGAACACAATGTTGGCCGGACCAATGTCTTCAATGGCCACCGTGGGCGACATGGACAGACCATTGCTGGCGGGTGTGGGTTGGCCGTCCAGGCTGGCCAACGTCCACTCATACACGTCCTGTTCAGCAACCCGGTTGGCCATGCGCAGCGCCTCGACCGCGCTGGACAGCGCAATCAGAGAGTAATTCTGCAGCGTCAGGAATACGAATCGGTGCTTTGGAAGGGGCCGGTTCGGGCGTTTAGCAGGCAAATCCATCAGAGCTGTATGTAGTCAAGGGCCATCGACTTTGGGTTTAAGCCCGAGTTTATCCCTGAGTGTGCGGCGTTTGCCTTGTTCTCCGAAGGTTTCGGTGATGCGATCCAGCATGATGGCCAGCAGCACCACGGCCAAGCCCGACTCGAAGCCCAGGCCGATGTCCAGCCGCTGGATACTGGCCAGCACGTCGTTGCCCAGCCCGCCCGCACCCACCATGGAGGCGATGATGACCATGGAGAGCGCCATCATGATGGTCTGGTTGATGCCCGCCATGATGGACGGCATGGCACCGGGGATCTGCACCTTGAACAGCACCTGGGTTGGGGTGCAGCCAAAAGTGATGCCCGCTTCTACTTGCTCCTTGTTAACCTGGCGGATGCCCAGGGCGGTGAGGCGCACCACGGGTGGCATGGCAAAGATCACGGTGGAGAGTACGCCAGGCACGCGTCCCAGGCCGAACAGCATGGCCGCAGGAATCAGGTACACAAACGCCGGCATGGTCTGCATGAAGTCCAGAGTGGGGCGCACGATGGCGGCCACCCGGTCATTGCGTGCGGCCCAGATGCCCAGCGGCAGTCCCAGCACCAGACTGATGAAGGTTGCGGCAATGATGAGCGCCAGCGTCACCATGGTTTGAGGCCAGAAGCCGGTACCGTTGATCACGTAGCAGCAGGCCAGGCAGAACAGGGCAAATTTCCAGCCCAGACGCCAAAAGCCTACGCCCACCAACACGGCCGCCACTACGGGCATGGGAATGGCCTGCAGCGCGGTTTCCAGTGCTTCGGTGAGGGTGCCGATGCCCGAGCCCAGTTGCTCCAGCGTGCCGCCGTCGTTGTCCACGACAAACTTGACGGCGCGATCTACGAATTCGCCCAAGGGCAATGTGTCACTCATGGGTGGCCTCTACTTCTTCTACGAGTTTTTTCAGCAAGATGGTCTGGGTCACGGCGCCCAGATAGATATTGTTGGCGTCCACCACGGGCAATGGCACTGGGTTGCGCACCAGGCGTCCGATCAGTTCCTTGAGCACCATGGTGGAGGGGACCGAGGCAATGTGTTGCAGGAAGGCTGCTGCCAGATGGTTGGAGTCGGCTTCCAGCGCGCGGAACATGGAGTCGATGGAAACCGTGCCCAGCAGCCGCCCATCGTTGCCTACGGCAAAAGCATAGTGGCGTTGGGTTTCGCGCAGTTTCGCGATGGCGGTGCGCATATCGGCTTTGGCATCGGCGCCAGCCTGGAAAACCAGGGTTTCGTCCGCGCTGGCCACGTCCTTGGCGACCAGGTACTTGTTGACGTCCACGCCTTTGAAGAAGGCGCGCACATATTCGTCGCTGGGGTTGCGCAGGATTTCGTCGGGCGTGCCGATCTGCACAATGCGCCCGCCTTCCATGATGGCAATGCGGTTGCCGATGTGAAAGGCTTCGTCCAGGTCGTGCGAAACGAAGACGATGGTGCGCTGTTGCTCTGCCTGCAGCTTGAGCAGCAGTTCCTGCATCTCCGTGCGCTTGAGTGGGTCCAGGGCTGAAAAAGCTTCGTCCATCAGCATGAGTGACGGGTCTACCGCCAACGCACGCGCCAGACCGACGCGCTGCTGCATGCCGCCTGACAGCTCGGCCGGCATGCGCTGGGCAAAGGCTTTCAGGCCCACCTGGTCCAGCACTTCCATGGCGCGCTTTTCGCGCGTCTTGCGATCCACGCCGGCGACTTCCAGGCCGAAGGCGGTATTGCGCAAGACCGAGAGGTGCGGCAATAGCGCAAACGACTGGAACACCATGGCCAAGTCCTTGCGGCGCAGGTTGATCAATGCCTGCTTGCTCATGGTGGCAACGTCGTGGCCGCCCACCAGAATCTGACCGTGCGTGGGGTCGACCAGACGGTTGAGCAGGCGGATCAGGGTGGATTTGCCGGAACCGGAGAGGCCCATGAGCACAAAGATCTCGCCCTCATTGACGTGGAAGTTGGCATCCTTGACCCCGACCACCATGCCGGTTTGCTGAAAGATCTGGTCCTTGCTCTGGCCCCGTTGCAGCATCTGCATGGCCAGTTCCGGGCTATGGCCAAATATTTTGTAGAGATTCTTGACGACGACTTTTTCGACCACTGCGCTTGTCCTCTGGTTCGTTGGGTTTGTTGCAGCTTTGGGCTACAGCGCCCTTCTCTATGCATGAAGCGGGCCATGCTAGCCGCACAAAACGCAACCAAACCCCAAAATGCGCCGTCAGATTGTCAATCTGCGACAAGGCCAGTGCGCACTAGGGAATGCCCTATGCAAATGCACTGTCCATTTCAGTGCGAGGCCGTGCGCGAGATGTATCGCTTGCGCCAAAACACCAGACTCAGAACAGCCGCAATGGTGACCATGCTGCCCATGGCCCACCAGAAACCGCTGTGCACATGGAGCAGTGGGATGGAGTCAAAGTTCATGCCGAATATGGCGGCGATCAGATTCAACGGCAGGAAGATGGCGGTCAGCGCCGTGAGCGTGCGCATGATGTCATTGGTGCGGTGGCTCTGCGCGCTGAAGTGCATCTGCACCGCGGTTTCGGCGCTCTGTTCCAGGCGGCGCACGTGATGCACCACGCGCTCAATATGCTCCAGCACATCGCGGCTGCGCACCTGCAGCAATTCGCGTTCGCGCGCATCTGCCGGCGTGTCGGCGTCCGGCCAAGTCTTGATGGCCTCGATCCAGTCCTGGATGCAGGCATGCTGGTCTTCACAGATCTCGTCCACTTGGTGCAATGCGAGACGTGCATCCAACAGCGCTCCCCAGTTCGCAAAGCGTGCCTTGGGGCTGAGCAGCTCGGTCTGCCAATGGTCCAGCTGGTGCGTCATTTCCCGGCGCAGGGCCAGATAGCCGTCCACCATCAGATTGACAATGCGCAGCATCAAGTCCGCCGGGCTGCCTGGGAAACGCGTGCCCGTGACGCGCAGATCGGGGCTGCCGCCGACCTGGGTCAGCTTGCTCGCATAAGCATCTCGAACCAGACAGTCTTCGGGATGGACGGTCAGCAACACGCGATCAAACACCGCAAACCCCACCGGTTTGGTATCTATGCGCCGCAGGATGGGCGGCCCACCCTTGGACAATGCCAAAGCCGGTTTGACGCCGCCTTCCACGCGCGTGGCGGTGGCGTGGGAGGTCGCCAAGCGTCGGAACACCACCATGTCATATTGCGATGTGTAGTCATAGTGGGAGGGCAACTGCTGGTTCAGCAGGTCGGATACGTGCAGGTCCAGCAGGGACTGACCACACAGTGTCTGCAGCACCGACTGGATGGTGCTCAGCTGTGTTTCAAATTCCTTGCGGGTGCAGCTGATCCAGACGAAGCCGTTGTCGGGCGGGCCCGCCTGCAGCAGACTTTGCAAGTCCCCGCCCTCCATTGCGGCCGTGCTATGGATCTGAAAGATGCGCATGGTCTGGCAATCGCAGGGCGGTGGCCGGGGTTATCGGTTGCGCAGCAGCCGGGCGACGTCGCGAGCGAAGTAGGTCAACACACCATCGGCACCGGCTCGCTTGAAGGCCAACAGGCTTTCCAGCATGACGGCATCATGGTCCAGCCAGCCATTGGCCGCTGCCGCTTTGAGCATGGCGTATTCGCCGGAGACCTGGTAGGCAAAGGTAGGGATGCGGAACTCATCCTTGACGCGACGCACCACGTCCAGATAGGGCATGCCGGGCTTGACCATCACCATGTCGGCGCCTTCTGCAATGTCCATGGCGACCTCGCGCAAGGCTTCGTCGGTATTGGCAGGGTCCATCTGATAGACCTTCTTGTTGCTCTTGCCCAGATTGGAGGCCGAGCCTACCGCGTCGCGGAAGGGGCCGTAAAAGGCGCTGGCGTACTTGGCGCTGTAGGCCATGATGCGGGTGTGTACCAGCTTCTCTGCTTCCAGTGCAGTACGGATGGCGCCTATGCGCCCGTCCATCATGTCGCTAGGGGCAACGATGTCCACTCCTGCACGGGCCTGGGCCATGGCTTGCTGCACAAGCACTTCCACGGTCTCGTCGTTCAGGATGTAGGCCTCCGTCTCCGGGCGGGTGTCGGGCAGGCCGTCCTGGCCATGGCTGGTGTAGGGGTCCAGCGCCACATCGGTCATGACGCCCAGATCGGGGAACTCCTTCTTCAGAGCGCGGACCACGCGGGGAATGAGACCATCGGGATTGAGCGCCTCACTGCCACGGTAGTCCTTGAGGGATTGGTCGATGACGGGGAACAGTGCCATCACCGGAATTTCCAGTTTGACGCATTCCTCAGCGACTGGCAGCAGCAGGTCGAGGCTGAGCCGTTCCACGCCGGGCATGGAACCGATGGGAACCCGTTGTCCCAGCCCATCCACCACAAAGACCGGATAAATCAGGTCATGTGCTGTCAGGTTGTTTTCACGTACCAGGTTGCGGGTAAACGTATCGCGGCGCAGACGGCGGGGGCGTCCGGCGGGGTAGGGGGCATAGTTGGTCATATTGAAAATTGTGCCTGAATCCTTGGGAGGCACATTGCGTCATGTGTGATGGCGCAGTTTGTACTGCAGTGCAACATCGGTTTGGGGTCATCTAAAAGGATGAAATAGCAGACAGAGTCGCATGGGTATTTGAAAAAAATGCTTGTGCGGCAATGTGAAAATTGTTAAATTCAGCGCCGGGTAGCTTGCTACCTCCCGCTTTTCCTCCCTGAGCGGGGCCTTGATGTGTGACAGCAAATAGGCTTGCTACCCCAGCCCTTGTGCTGGGGTTTTTTTTGGCCGTTGCCGATATGGCCTACACTGAAAACCATGCTCTGGATAAAGTCCTTTCACATAGTCTTTGTGGCCAGCTGGTTTGCCGGGCTGTTCTACCTTCCGCGCATTTTTGTCAATCTGGCCATGGTCCCCAAGGGCTCGGACGCTGAGTTCGCCCGTCTGATGTTGATGGCCCGCAAGCTGATGCGCTTCAGCCACATGCTGATGGTGCCGGCGCTGGGTTTTGGCCTGTGGACTTGGGGGCTTTACGGTTTTGCATTTGGCATGGGCAATGGTCAAGGAATGGGCTGGATGCACATCAAGTTGTTCCTGGTCGTGCTGGCCGTGGCGTACCACGTCGTGTGTGCCTTCATTCTGCGCAGTTTCGAAGTGGGGCGTGAGGCGCACGGCCACGTCTGGTTCCGCTGGTTCAACGAGATCCCTGTGCTGCTGCTGACTGCCATCGTCATCTTGGTAGTTGTCAAGCCGTTCTGAGGCTGTCTGCCATGCACAAGACCGCGGCCACGCCACTGGCGTTGATGTATGCGGTGCTGATTGTCTACGCCAGCCTTTATCCATTTGCAGACTGGCGCGATCAGGGGATAGACGCCTGGGCGTTCTTGCTGGCGCCCTGGCCTCGGTATTGGACTGGATTTGATGTGGCAGTCAATGTGGCGGGCTACATTCCGTTTGGCGGCCTGTTGATGCTGAGCGCGCTGCGGTCCGGGCGTCTGAGGCACCCGCTGATGCTGACTTTCCTTTGCGCCTCGCTGCTTTCCCTGGGAATGGAAACCCTGCAAAGCTACCTGCCCGTGCGCGTGGCTTCGCGCGAAGATTGGCTGCTCAATTCGGCCGGAGCCTGGGTCGGTGCCTTCATCACGTTGGGTTTGGAGCGGTGGGGGGCGATAGATCGCTGGACTGACTTTCGCAAGCGTTGGTTTTTCGAGTCGTATCGTGGTGGCGTTGTGCTGATTGCAACCTGGCCGCTGGCGCTCCTGTTTCCGCCTGCAGTTCCGTTTGGACTGGGGCAGATCTTTGAACGGATCGAAGCGCAGTTGGCAGACCGGCTTGCCGATACGCCGTTTCTGGACTGGCTTCCCGTACGGGAGGTTGAGTTGCAGCCCCTGCTTCCCAGTGCCGAACTGGTCTGTGTTCTGCTGGGGCTGTTGATTCCTTGCCTGGTGGGCTTTTGCGTAATCCGTCCGGGCTTCAGGCGGCTGCTTTTCGCGCCGTTGTTCATTGGCGTGGGTGTGTTGGTAGCAGCGCTTTCCGCGCTACTGAGCTGGGGGCCGGACCATGCCTGGGCTTGGCTGGACCTGCCCACACAGGTGGCCTTGGTGGTAGCGGTCATTCTGGCTTCGTTTCTTTCGTTTGTGCCGGCGCGAGCCAGTCCTGCGCTGGTGCTGCTGGGGCTGGGGCTGTACTTGAGCATCCTGAATCAGGCTCCAGAGAACCCCTATTTCGCACAGACTCTGCAAGAGTGGGAACAGGGGCGATTCGTCCGCTTCAACGGGCTTGCTCAATGGTTGGGTTGGTTATGGCCTTACGCCGTTTTGGTGTATGCCGTATCGATGATCTGGCGCCGCAATCCGAATCCCTAAAATCGAGTCATGCCCGAAACCACTACGACTGCGCGTTCCTATTACGAGCGCCATATTTTTTTCTGCCTCAACGAACGCAAGAACGGTGAAGCTTGTTGTGCACAGTTCAAAGCCCAGGAGGCCTTCGACCACTGCAAGTCCCTGGTGAAGGCTGCGGGCCTGAATGGACCGGGCCAGGTGCGGGTCAACAAAGCCGGTTGCCTGGACCGCTGTGCGGCAGGCCCGGTGGCCGTCATCTATCCCGAGGCAGTCTGGTACAGCTACGTGGACAACGCCGATATTGAAGAGATCGTCGAATCGCATCTCAAGAATGGCAAAGTGGTGGAGCGACTGCTGACCCCACCACACCTGGGACGGTAACTGTGAAGGCTTCCACACGCAAAATCACGTTACTGGGTCCAGCGGGTGTACTGGAAGCGGCGGTGGACGAGCCCGCCAGCGAAACCGTACGTGGCGTGGCAATCATTGCCCATCCCCATCCTTTGTTTGGTGGCACCATGGACAACAAGGTGGTGCAGACCGTGGCGCGCGCCTTTGTGCAGTGTGGCTGGCGTGCGGTGCGCTTCAATTTCCGTGGGGTGGGTGGTAGTGCCGGGGTGTACGACGAAGGGCGCGGAGAGTTGCAGGACCTGTTGGCCGTTCTGGAAGACCAGGCACCCCAAGGGCCTTTGGCGCTTGCCGGATTTTCATTTGGGGCATTTGTCACCAGCACGGCGGTGGCGCAACTTTGGCCGCATCGCGACATCAAAAAACTGGTGTTGGTAGGTACTGCCGCCAGCCGTTTTGGCGTGGCACCGATTGCCACGGATCTGCATGCGCGTACGCTGGTGGTTCACGGTGAGGTGGACGACACGGTGCCTCTAACGTCAGTGATGGACTGGGCACGTCCCCAGAATCTTCCGGTAACTGTAATTCCAGGGGTCGAACATTTCTTTCACGGACAATTGCCACTGTTGCGCGGGCTGGTCGCCCGACACGTCATGAGTTCGCTACCCCCTGTGTGAGTTCGTTTATTCCATCGGACCCTTTGCGGGCCTTTTTTATCCCATGAAATCATTTCTGGCCGCTCTCTTGGCTGTTCTGAGTTTCGCCGCGGCGGCGCAAATGCCCCAGCCGCCGGAAGTGGCAGCTCGAGCCTATATGTTGGTGGACATCACAGCCAACCAAGTTCTGGCCGCCAAGGATATTGACGCACCGGTGGAGCCGGCGTCACTCACCAAGCTGATGTCTGCCTATCTGGTGTTCGACGCACTGAAATCCAGGAAGATTGACCTCAAGCAAACCTTTGGAGTCAGTGAGGGTGCCTGGAAGATGCCGGGTTCCCGCATGTTCATTGATCCCAAGATGCAGGTGCCAGTGGAGGACTTGATTCAGGGCATGATTGTTCAAAGCGGCAACGATGCCACCGTGGCGTTGGCTGAAGGTGTGGGCGGCTCGGTCGAAAAATTCGTCCAAATGATGAATGCGCAGGCCAAGGCACTGGGTATGAAGAACACGAGTTACAAGAACCCGGAAGGCATGACCGAGGCGGGTCACACCACCACGGCGCGCGATCTGGGTATTCTTGCAACCCGTCTGATGGCCGATTTCCCGCAATACGTCGGCTACTACGCTATCAAGAATTACCGCTATCCCGGTACGCCAGCGGCCAATAGCAGCAACCGCAATCTGCTCCTTTTTCGCGATCCAACTGTGGATGGTCTGAAGACCGGTCATACGGATTCAGCAGGCTATTGCATGGTTGCCACCGCAAAACGTGACTTTCCGAATCTGGCCACTGCCGGCGCAGCGCCGGGCACACCGGCTGCGACCGGAAGCCGTCGGTTGCTGTCAATCGTTCTGGGCGCGGAGAGTGAAAATGCACGTGCAAATGAGTCGCAGAAGTTACTGAACTGGGGCTACACGGCTTTCGAGGCGGTCAAGCTGTTCAATGCTGACCAAGCGGTTGTGGAGCCCGCCATCTGGAAAGGCAGTTCGCCCACGGTGAGGTTGGGCAGTAGCCAGTCCATCATCGTGGCCGTGCCCAACGGCACCGCCACCAAGGTGAAAACCCAGGTCTTGCGCAAGGATTCCCTGGTAGCCCCGGTCATCAAGGGGCAGCAAGTCGGCACGCTGCGCGTTACCGCAGGAGACCTATTCGTGGTCGATGTGCCGCTGGTGGCGTTGGATGGGGTCGAGCAGGCCGGCATCCTGGGCCGCGCCTGGGACTCCGTGCGTCTGTGGATCCGGTAGGTTTTCGCACGGACTTGCGGGATAACCCCTGATCTGATACAGTCGAGGGCTTTTCGGAAATTCCGAAGGGATTCACGTTTTCATTTAGTTTCAAACGTTTAGGGACGTTTTTCAATGCCAACCATTAACCAGCTCGTGCGTCAAGGCCGTGAGGTCGAGACCATCAAGTCGAAGAGTCCTGCGATGCAGAACTCTCCGCAGCGTCGGGGTGTGTGCACTCGTGTGTACACCACAACGCCTAAGAAACCTAACTCCGCTCTGCGTAAAGTTGCCAAAGTGCGCTTGACCAACGGTTTTGAGGTCATTTCCTACATCGGCGGTGAAGGCCACAATCTGCAGGAACACAGCGTGGTGCTGGTTCGTGGCGGTCGTGTCAAGGACTTGCCAGGTGTGCGTTACCACATCGTCCGCGGCTCGCTGGACTTGCAAGGCGTGAAAGACCGCAAGCAAGCCCGCTCCAAGTACGGTGCCAAGAAGCCCAAGGCCAAATAAGCCCTGGATTTGTAGATGCAAGGTGTTTGTTTGCTGCGTGGCGCGGCGAATAAACGTAGTGACCCGCTGTTTGGGTCGAGTAAGTGAGAGTCTTATTGATTAACTCTCGCGGTGCCTGCAAAGGTGCCAACTGAAGCAAAGAGGTGAAAAAATGCCACGTCGTCGCGAAGTCCCTAAACGTGAAATCCTGCCGGATCCCAAGTTCGGCAATGTAGAGCTGTCCAAATTCATGAACGTGATTATGGAAGGCGGCAAGAAAGCTGTTGCAGAGCGCATCATCTACGGTGCACTGGAACTCATCGAAAAGAAGCACCCCGATAAAGATCCGGTGGAAGCATTCAGCGTTGCCATCAACAACGTCAAACCCATGGTGGAAGTGAAATCCCGCCGCGTGGGTGGTGCCAACTACCAGGTTCCGGTGGAAGTGCGCCCTGTCCGTCGTCTGGCTCTGTCCATGCGTTGGATCAAGGAAGCCGCACGCAAGCGTGGCGAAAAGTCCATGGCTCAACGTCTGGCCAACGAGTTGCTCGAAGCAACCGAAGGCCGTGGCGGCGCCATGAAAAAGCGTGATGAAGTTCACCGCATGGCTGAAGCTAACAAGGCCTTCTCTCACTTCCGCTTCTAAGAAGAAGCGAAAGCGGCGGCATCCGGTTGTCGGATGCTGTCGCAAAGTGGCAGTGCATGTGCACTGTCATAAAAGGGATTCAAACTCTTGGATCTCTTGTTGCGCCGTCCGATGCGGCACGACTGTTCTCCGACTAGACCAACCAAGGATCCATCATGGCTCGCACTACTCCCATTGAGCGCTACCGCAATATCGGTATTTCTGCGCACATTGACGCCGGCAAAACCACTACCACCGAGCGTATTCTTTTCTACACCGGCGTGAATCACAAGATTGGCGAAGTGCACGATGGCGCGGCCACCATGGACTGGATGGAGCAAGAGCAAGAGCGCGGCATTACCATTACTTCTGCTGCGACGACCTGCTTCTGGAAGGGTATGGACACTTCCTTCCCTGAGCACCGCATCAACATCATTGATACCCCCGGACACGTGGACTTCACGATTGAAGTGGAGCGTTCCATGCGCGTGCTGGACGGTGCTTGCATGGTGTACTGCGCTGTGGGTGGCGTGCAGCCCCAGTCTGAAACCGTGTGGCGTCAGGCTAACAAGTACAAGGTTCCTCGTCTGGCTTTTGTGAACAAGATGGACCGTACCGGCGCCAACTTCTTCAAGGTCGTGGAACAGATGAAGCTGCGCCTGAAGGCCAGCCCAGTGCCTATCGTGATTCCAATCGGTGCTGAAGAAAACTTCACCGGTGTGGTTGACCTGCGCAAGATGAAGGCCATCATCTGGGATGAAGCATCTCAGGGCATGAAGTTCACCTTCGAAGAAATCCCTGCCGAACTTCTGGCTACCGCCAAAGAGTGGCGCGAAAAGATGGTCGAAGCCGCAGCTGAAGCCACCGAAGAGCTGATGAACAAGTACCTGGAAGAAGGCGATCTGTCTGAAGAAGAGATCACCGCAGGTCTGCGTGCACGTACCATTGCTGGCGAAATCCAGCCCATGCTGTGCGGTACCGCGTTCAAGAACAAGGGCGTGCAACGCATGCTGGACGCCGTTATTGAACTGATGCCTTCCCCGCTGGACGTGAAGGCCATCAAGGGCTTTGACGAAGACGAAAAGGAAACCACCCGCAAGGCTGACGATAACGAGAAGTTTGCCGCCCTGGCGTTCAAGCTGATGACCGACCCGTTTGTGGGTCAGCTGACGTTTGTGCGTGTGTACTCCGGCGTTCTGAAGAAGGGCGACACCGTCTACAACGCGGTGCGTGGCAAGAAAGAGCGTATCGGCCGTATCGTGCAGATGCACGCCAACAACCGTGAAGAAGTGGAAGAAATCCGCGCCGGTGACATCGCTGCCTGCGTGGGCCTGAAAGACGTGACAACCGGCGAAACCCTGTGTGATCCCAATGCTGTGATCACCCTGGAGCGCATGGTGTTCCCTGATTCCGTGATTCGTCAGGCTGTAGAACCCAAGTCCAAGGCCGACCAGGAAAAGATGGGTATTGCCCTGAGCCGTCTGGCTGCCGAAGATCCTTCGTTCCGCGTGCAAACCGACGAAGAGTCCGGCCAGACCATTATTGGCGGCCAGGGTGAATTGCACCTGGAAATCATCGTGGACCGTATGAAGCGCGAATTCGGCGTGGAGGCCAATGTGGGCAAGCCCCAGGTTGCATACCGCGAAACCATCCGCAAGGGTGTTGCCGATGTGGAAGGTAAGTTTGTGCGCCAGTCCGGTGGTAAGGGCCAGTACGGTCACGTGGTGTTCCGTGTGGAGCCCAACGAAGCCGGCAAGGGCTTTGAGTTCCTGGACGAAATCAAGGGCGGTGTGGTTCCTCGCGAGTACATCCCTGCGGTTGAGAAGGGTGTGATCGAGGCCTTGAACCAGGGCGTTTTGGCTGGCTACCCTGTGGTGGACGTGAAGGTTGCTCTGACATTCGGTTCTTACCACGATGTGGACTCGAACGAAAACGCGTTCAAGATGGCTGCCATCTTCGGTTTCAAGGAAGCCTGCCGCAAGGCCAACCCCGTGATTCTGGAGCCCATGATGGCTGTGGAAGTGGAAACGCCTGAAGACTACGCCGGTAACGTGATGGGCGACCTGTCCTCACGCCGCGGCATGGTGCAAGGCATGGACGACATGGTCGGTGGTGGCAAGGCCATCAAGGCTGAAGTGCCCCTGTCCGAAATGTTCGGTTACTCCACAACCCTGCGCTCCATGTCGCAAGGTCGTGCGACCTACACGATGGAATTCAAGCACTACGCCGAGGCTCCGCGCAACGTGTCTGAAGCCATCATGGCTTCGCGCGCCAAATAATTTGAAGTTGTCTGCGACGGTGTGCCGCCCTGTTCCCGTGCGGGGTGAACCAGCAACATCGTGCAAACATTAAACCAATACACGGGATTTGCTCTTTTTAAGGATTGAACAATGGCAAAAGAAAAATTCACGCGTACCAAGCCCCACGTGAACGTGGGCACGATTGGTCACGTTGACCACGGCAAAACCACACTGACAGCGGCCATCACCACGGTTCTTGCGCAGAAGTTTGGCGGCCTGGCCAAGGCGTAC
>NZ_JBXAMW010000024.1:0-40421 GCF_058801025.1 Rhodoferax sp. GW822-FHT04A08 | reverse complement strand
TGGAACTCCAAGCAGGGTGGCACAGGCTTGGTTGTAGTGCGTAACAAGGTGCCTGGAATTGACAACGAATGTTGCTATAGGACTACCGTCAAAAAAATCAGCCGGGTCCAACGCTGCCAGGCCTTGCACAGTGTTTTTGGTAGGCGTCTCGGAATGCAGCATAGCTTGTCCTTAAAAAACGCAAAACAACGCCAGCACATATATCAGCCAGCACGTTGTCATATTTCACTCACAATTCGTATCATCCTTCAAGTTAATTGCACTAAATTGTCGCAAGAAAACCGCGAAATAAGCGCTGAATTGGTTCTCACTTATCATCGAAAAGTCCGTCTTTCTTCCATGTGTAATATTCCACGCATCTAACACCGTTGCAACTAAGAATTGGAGATTATCTCTATTCATTGAAAGGCGGATTCAGCAAGTGGTTTAGATTGTTTGACGGGCAAAGTTACACGAAACAACGTGCCCTTTCCTACTTCGGTCTGCACTTCAATGTTGCCGTGATGTTTTTGCACAATACCGTAGGATAAGGACAAACCGAGTCCGGTGCCCTTGCCCACAGGCTTTGTGGTGTAAAATGGATCAAAGATGCGGGGTATGATTTCCTTTGGAATGCCGCAACCTGTGTCCTCCACTTCAATCCAGACCTGATTGCCATCAGACCCCGTACGGATATAGATCTTCCCGCGCTCCTGATTGATAGCGTGCGAAGCGTTGATGACCAGATTCATAACGACCTGGTTGATCTCAGATTGAACACACTCGACCAGCGGAATCTCCCCGTACTCCTTGATGATGTCAGCGTGGTACTTAATTTCGTTATTCACCACATTCAGGGTTGAATCTATTCCTTGACGCAGGTCGCTGGCACGCCAATCTAGTTGTGAGTCAACATGCGAGAAATTTTTCAGATCCTGCACAATTTTTCTGACGCGCTCAATACCATCACGCGACTCTCTCATTAGGTCCGGTACATCTTGCACGAGGAAGTCAATTTCCAATCTTTTCCGCAAATCTCTCAATTCTCTGGTTTTCTCGTCATCATTTACAGATGTCTCACAAGCCTCATAAGCCAGCAGCATTTCAAAAAGACTGGCTTGGTAGCTCTCCAGCATGCCGAAATTGGAAGAGATATACCCAATGGGATTGTTTATTTCGTGCGCAACTCCTGCCGCGAGTTGCCCAATGGAGGCCATTTTTTCCGACTGGATTAGTTGCTCCTGGGCTTTGAAAAGCTTTTCGTTGAGGTAAGTCAGTTCAATATTGCGGCTCAGCAACTCGGCTTCAATACGTTTGCGCTCCGTAATGTCACGTGCGAGGCCAAGAAGGCCAATCACGTTGCCTTCCCCATCACGCAGGTGCACTTTGGTCGTTTGCAGCCATCCAATTTCACCTGTATTCAAATTTGGGACCTGCTGTTCACAAGAGATTAAAGGCTCGCCCGATCGGATTAACTCCTGCTCTACGGCAAAATATTCCGTTGCAAGCTCCACGGGGTAAAAATCGAAATCTGTTTTTCCAATCATCTCCTCAGGAGTTCTCTTCCCCATCAGATTAGCCACGGCCTTATTGGCCAAGATAAACCGGCTATGGATGTCCTTGGCGTAGATCCGATCAGGCATGATGTCGATGAGTGTGCGAAATACCAGCGCTTGGATATGAAATGCCGTGCTTGAGCTACTGAGCTTACGTTCGTCTGGTTCATTAAGCCAGTCTTTGCCAGGGGCTATTTTGGTATTCATGAGCTGCCTCCATCGGTTGGGTCATAAGAATATCAGGTTCGTAACAGGAGAACCCTTCCTTTCAACGTGCAGAGATATTTCTTGAATTCCGCAACGCGTCGAATATAAATATGATGCATATCGACCATCAGAAATGGATCTGCAAATTTGAACGGTACTTCCATGAGATTCCCTAGTCCAAGATGATCTCACAACTGCTCATGGCAAAGGTCATCAGCTACCATCAAACATTTAATGCGCCGCGCCGGTCAAAATGGAATTGCCCAGTTGTAACGGCAAGCACCTCGATGGCGGGTGCTTAGATTTCCAGCGCCAGCGGAACTTCAAAACGGCCTCTGTGTTCAGACATTACATGTCTTGTGATCAATGCTCGGAAACTCCGGACGCAGCAAACTGTAGATTCGCTGTAACTACACAACATGCCCACATAAGGGAAAAGATTGGGGACAGCTGCCGGTTGGCCTCTTCGCAAAAAAAGACCAAGAAGCGCAGTGCGCTGGTGCAACCAAATGCCACTATCCAAACGGTCCCATCAGAAGGAGAGGGGGGGACCAACGGCGACAAGTAAAAAGCGCGAACCTGCCTGTGCCAGCGTTCTGCACTACCCAAGTAATCATCCTGCGGACTCTCTGATTGAAATGCCAAGTTGTCCACTTAGTTTGAAAACAGACACTAGGTCGACCAGGTCACGAGACTTGAAACGTAGGGCACCGGCGGCGTTGACAATCTCTTCAACCAAGGAAGCGTTTTGTTGCGTGACCTGGTCCATTTGAGTGACGGCCTCACCGACCTGTGCAACGCCTTGGCTTTGTTCCGTACTGGCAGTACTAATGTCTGTCATGAGGTCGGTCACCCTTTGTATGGCGCTGACCACCTCGTTCATCGTTTCACCGGCCTGGTGGACCAGTGCTGTGCCTTGTTCTACTCGCTCCACACTGGTTCCAATGAGGGTCTTGATCTCCTTGGCAGCGTCCGCAGCCCGGCCGGCCAGGCCACGGACTTCGGTGGCAACCACGGCAAAGCCACGGCCGTGTTCACCTGCTCGGGCGGCTTCTACTGCCGCATTTAGAGCTAGGATGTTGGTCTGAAAAGCAATGCCGTCGATGACACTGATGATGTCGAAGATTCTCTTCGAACTGTCGTTGATGCCTTTCATCGTGTCCACAACGCGGGCCACGACTTCCCCACCTTGGATCGCCACGAAAGAGGCGTTGCGGGCCAAACGGGTGGCTTGGGTGGCGCTATCGGCGTTTTGCTTGACCGTAGCGCCAAGTTGTTCCATTGAAGCAGCGGTTTGTTCAAGTGCACTGGCCTGATTCTCTGTTCGTGAACTGAGATCTTGGTTTCCCTCCGCGATCTGAGCGCTCGCCACGGCAACACCTTCAGAATGCTCGCGCACATTGCTGACAACCTTTGCCAAACCGGCTTGCATGGCCTTTAGTTGGGCCATCAGACTAACAGTGTCACCCGGCCGTAAGCTGATTTCTGCGCTAAGGTCACCCGATGCTACGCTTTGTGCGACCCTGGCTGCCTCGTGTGGCTCACCACCCAAGGGGTGGGTCACCGAGCGCGTGACCCACGTAGCCAGGAGCAGGCCCAATGCAATCGATACGCCCGAAATGATGCTCAAAAATATCTGGCTGGAATCAGCCGTGTGCTCGGCTTCTTTCTCGGCGTATGACAATCGCTCCTGCACATATGCCTGCACTAGATCCACATTTTTGAGGTATTCCTGAACAAGGGGCTGCAGGTCACGGTCCACTTCCGCACCAACATCCTCGCCCGCCAGTTTCCTCTTCAAAAGAGCATCACGAATGTCACGGTAGCGTTGACGGGACTTGCCAACCTGATCAACCAGCGCTTGACCTTGTTCATCATTGATGAGCGCGTCCAACTCCTTTTGCACGACGTTGATGTTGTTGACAGTATCGGCAATATCTTTTTGCAGCGAGGTAATGTAGGCGGTATCTGATGTCTTCAGCAACGCATGCAGCCGCAGCCAGTTGAGATTGATGGCCGCAGACCAGCGCAAAGCGAGCGTGTTACGTTGATTGTGGATGGTTGCAATTTGCTTGCTGTCGCGTTTGAGCGTTTGAAGATGCCAGACACCCAAGGCTGCCATTGCAGCGGTAATTAATATCATGACAGCAAAAGCTGCAGTTAACCGTGTGCTGACTTTTGTGGTCGAGATTCTCATGATGAAACATCCTCCCGGGCTGCTGAAAAATTATCGTTAGATGCCGTGCGCTTCAAAAAAACTGTTGAGAGTGGCCGTGTCAGTGACACCTGCCACCAAATTGGTCTTTCGAGAAACGCACTACTTGTTAGGGTAAATACTAACCCGATTCTGCATCAATTGCGAATTCAACATTACAAAGCAGTTACCAATAGCGGATATTGGGGTGCAAAGTATATGTATGGTCAAAGCGCAGACAAGGTGTGAAGAAGCCGCTCTCCAGTTTTGAAATTCAAATAGCCGAAAAATTTGAGTCCGCACTTATTCCCCGCGGGAACAAGTCATATTCCCCCAGCAAAAAGAATGGGCCTTCGCCTATATGAATTCTCCAACCCATCCACAAATAAAAGATCATCCAATTCGAATCCGTGGACATTGGCGTGCTCAGTGCCTAGAATGAAATGGCACCGTGGAATGAATTTATCAATTTCAATTTCTGCGTGCATATGTCGACTGGGTTTATCCTGCACATTCGAATGAAGGGCGCACATGTTGACAAATCAACGACCCGCGAAGATTCTGGTCATAGAAGATGATGAGTCGAATCGCAAGTTGCTTGAAATCTTTGTTGAAGCTGATGGTCACACCGCGCTGATGGCATCCAATGGTGAGACTGGAGTTGCACTGGCAGCATCCGAACAACCTGATGTCATTTTGCTGGATTTGATGATGCCCGGTTTGGATGGCTTTGAGGTTGTGCGCCGTCTCAAGAGCAATCCCTTAACGGCTTCGCTGCCAATCATAGTTGTCAGTGCTTTGTACGACGTATCGGCGCTCCAGCGCATGGCCTCTTGGGGTGTAGACGAGGTGGTGATGAAACCGGTAGACCGCTGGGAATTGTCAAAACTAATATCCAAATTGCTGGCTATATCAATGCAGTAGATCACGCACTTCCAAATAGACTAATGTGCTACCGCGGGGAGGGAATGATTAAAAATGATCAACTCAATTACGAATTTGAGTCGTGTCAATCGATTCTTGACGATGTTGAGTCGCATCAATCGCACGATTGTGCGCGCTGAATCGCCAGATCGCTTGTACGTCGATGCCTGTAATATCGCCGTTGAATCTGGGTTATTTCAATATGCTTGGATAGGACTGGTCGTTCCGAACTCGCGCCAGTTCAAGCAGATGGCGGACTGTGGCCATATTACGAATATTCCCGAGGTGAGTCAGTTATTGGTGGCGGCGGCCAATGAAGCACTGGAAAGAGGAGAGCCTGTCATTTGCAACGATTTGCATGCAAAAAAATTGGACAGGATTTCTACGCTGCTATGCAAGCTCACGGTTTTCGCTCCATGGCGGGAATGCCCCTTTGGGAAATACAGGAAGTTATTGGCGTACTACTCCTGTTCTGCAAAGACATAGATGCATTTGACCAAGACGTCAGCAAACTTCTGATCGAAGTGGCGGACGACATCTCGTTCTCGTTGGAGCACATGCGGGCCGAGCAGCAACGCATTGCAGGAGAAACACGGCTCCACTATCTTGCCTTTTACGATACGCAAACCGGGCTGCCCAACAGAGCAATGTTGGATGATCGGTTACCCAAGCTTGCGGGGATTGCCGACCAAAAGAGAGGTGGTCCCGCAAATTTGAACAGATTGATAAGCGCAGTCTCCCCGTAAACGGGCCGCAAAATAGGCCCACTGAGACTGGAGCAAGACATGAGCAGAAGACCCCGCCGGAATCATTCACCGGCATTCAAGGCACAGGTAGCACTTGAGGCCGTTCGCGGCGAAAAGACCCTGGCCGAGATCGCGCAGAAGCACGATCTGCATCCCACTCAAATCAACGAATGGCGCAAGATGCTGCTGGACCGGGCCGCCGATGTCTTTGGCGCTGACAGCCGCCCCGAGGAGCCTACCGTGGACCTCAAGGAGTTGCACGCCAAGATCGGGCAACTGACGCTGGAGAAGGATTTTTTGCAAGGCGCGCTCAGCAAAGCGGGACTGCTGAGCGGAAGAAAATGATCGACCGCGATCACGACCTGGCCGTCACGCACCAAGCCCGGTTGCTCAATATCAGCCGTGGCACCGTCTACTACCAGACACAGGAATGCAGCGCTGAAGACCACAAGCTGATGCGCCGCATCGACGAGCTGCATCTGGACTATCCGTTTGCTGGCAGCCGCATGTTGCGCGACATGCTGCGCAGCGAAGGTATGGTGGCGGGGCGTCGGCATGTGCGCACACTGATGCACCGCATGGGCATTGAGGCGCTGTACCGCAAGCCCAACACCAGCAAGAAGCACCCCGGCCACAAGGACTATCCCTACCTGCTGCGGGGCCTGAAAATTGAGCGCGCCAATCAGGTCTGGGCGATGGACATCACGTACATCCCCATGGCCAAGGGCTGGGTGTATCTGACGGTGGTGCTGGACTGGTACAGCCGCAAGGTACTGGCGTGGCGCTTGTCGATCTCCATGGATGTGGACTTCTGCATTGAAGCCGTCAGAGAAGCCATTGTCCGTTGGGGGCGACCTGAAATCTTCAATACCGATCAGGGCAGTCAGTTCACCAGCCATGACTTCATCAAGCTGCTCAAAGACAACGATATTGCGATCTCGATGGACGGCAAGGGGTGCTGGCGGGATAACGTGTTTGTCGAGCGTCTGTGGCGTTCTGTCAAATACGAGGAGGTCTATCTCAAGGCATATTCCAGCGTCACCGAAGCGCGGACAAGCTTGGGTAAATATCCGAGCTTTTACAATTGCACCCGGCCGCATTCGACGCATGCGGCCAGTACCCCGGAAACGGTTTACTTGAAATCCCTGCCGGACCTCAAGAAGGCAGCATAGCCGTCACCCCCGGACTGCACTTATCAAATCGATTTGAGTGTTCAAAGAAACGGGACCACCTCTGACTTACCATTAGTGGCGGGTTGGCATTTGAAATTTGCACCGGTTTATGCGAGGAACCCCTAACGCCCGCCCGATGGCATGAATATTGCTGTGATTTTATGAGGGGTCTACTGTTTAGAGATGACGAGAAGTGAACAAGATTTGCAATATGAAAAGGCAATTTAGTGTACTTGGCGATGGCCTTATATCGCTGCTTGCTGGTTTGATGCCATGAGTGCAACAATCGCAGAAGACTCCCAAGTATGGGAGCAATTCAATGTCGTACGGGGTCATCGTTTGACGCTGGCATATGTGGTTTGCCTAACCATCATTGGCATACTTTCTTTGGGTGCCCACTATTTCGTCCTTGAGGTTATTCAGCAGCAGAAGAAATCTAGCGCGGTGATTAACTTGAGTGGACGTCAGCGCATGCTGTCGCAGCGCATTGCTTTTTTGTCGATGGAATACGGGCTGAAGTTTGACGCAAAGTTGCGCGAACAACTCGAAACTGCCATTGATGAGATGGCCAAGGCTCATGAGCGACTCACCTTGGGAGACGAAACCGGCGGAGTTCCGAGGCCGGGTTCACCGCAATTGAAGAAACTGTATTTCACACCGCTTAGTGGCATTGATCCTTTGGTGCGGTCCTACATAGCAGATGCACGTTTATTGTTGCAAATTGTCCCTAATAGGCAAGAAATTCTGGCCTCTGCAGTCCACAAAAGAATTGTGGAGGCGGCTTCTAATCAGTTGCTGGTTCAATTGAACAGTGCTGTGCTGGAGTACGAGCGACAAAATGTGTCCGCCGTTGAGGATCTTCGCCAGATACAGACCGCACTTTTGCTGGTACTGGTAGTCGTTTTGCTGGGCGAGGCCCTGCTGGTCTTTCGACCACTGGCCGCCAAGTTGCACCAGTTTGCGCAGGCTCTGGCGCGCATGGCAATGCACGACTGGCTCACAGGCCTACTCAATCGCCGCTCACTGAACGAAGCGGCGTCACGGCTGGCAGCAATGCAGAGTCGAAGAGAAATGCCACTAAGTGTCTGGCTGGTTGATATTGACCATTTCAAGCGCATAAACGATCAGCATGGCCACGGTGGTGGCGATTTGGTGCTCAAGCGTGTTGCGACGGTGCTAGCCGAGAGCATGCGCACCGAGGACTGTGCGGCCCGTTGGGGCGGTGAGGAATTTGCCATCTTGCTGGCTGGTGCGGACGAAGCTCGTTCCATGGAAGCCGCCCAACGCATGCGAGTACGCATCGCTAACACGGAGATAGACTTGTCAAGTGGCACAAAAGTGAAAGTCAGCGTCAGCATAGGCGTCAGCCGTTGGAACCCCAGCGTAGGTGACAGCTTTGAAGCAGCGCTTGACCGCGCGGACAAGGCCTTGTATCGCGCTAAGGCAGAAGGACGCAATGAAGTTCGCGCCGAAGACGCGTACACTTCGCCATCGTTGCGCCATGATCTAGCTGCATTGGACACGTCATTTCTGGCCCCATCGGCTACTTAGAAAGTGCTACCCACCGCTACACGGCGTCAACACACTTTGAACTTTGGAAGTGTTGAAAAGTAAGAAACCTTAGACTAGAAGTCGAGCCCCGAAAGGGATTCGATTTGAAGCTGCTTCATGTGCAGCGCCTCCTCAAGTTTTTTATTGGCTACAGCCAGTTCCAAGTTCGAGGTGAGCACTTCAAGATTTAGCCTTTGATTTTCATCTGCCAACTCTTTGTGTTGGAAGGCCTCTTCAATTGCAAGCAGAAGCTGCTCATCAACCCATGGCTTAGTCAAAAACTTATAGATTGCACCTTCGTTCACCATGGAAGTTATCGCATTCAACTCCGTAAATCCAGAGAGGACGATTCGGATTGTATCGGGATACCTATCTTTTACGATCCTAAAGAACTCCATTCCCGTCATGCCAGGCATGCGTTGATCAGATACGATCACGTCAATGGAATACTTGGCCAAAACTTCCAAGCCGGCTTGTCCTCCGTCGGCTGTAAAGATCTGCGCATTGATGTTTCTTAGTAGGCGCTTTAGTGCATTGACAATAAACGGCTCATCGTCCACCAACAACACCGTCCGCTTCGGTTTTTCGAAATGCAACAACTCTGGGGGTAGCCGCCTATCCAGGATCACCATATCTTCAATTTGTCTGGCGTCTAACGGTTTGCTGAAGAGATAACCTTGAATTTCATCACACATGTTGAGTCGCAGAAACTCGCACTGCGCCTCTGTTTCCACACCCTCGGCGATGACACACATGCCCAGGCTATGCGCCATTGAAATAATTGCCTTAACGATGGCTGCGTTGTTATTCGCTCCAATATTGCGTACAAACGACTGGTCAATCTTCAGAAAATCGATTGGGAATTGCGTCAGATACGCAAGGCTTGAGTACCCGGTTCCAAAATCATCAATGGACATCTGTAGTCCAAGTGCCTTCAGGCGCCATAAGACATCTTTGGCCCGCTCGACGTCAGTCATTAACAGGCTTTCTGTAAGCTCGATTTCAAGCAATTGCGGCTCCACTCCTGTCTGAGCCAGTATGGAAGTGATGTATTCCACCAAGTCGAGCTGCTCGAACTGCCGAACAGACAGATTTACCGCCACGCGAAGCAGACCATGTCCCGCTTCCCTCCATATCTTGCATTGTTCACATGCAGTGCGAATCACCCAGCTCCCAATCGGCACAATCAGCCCAGTCTCTTCTGCTAAGGCTATGAATTGAGAAGGCGGCACGAGACCCAGCTCAGGGTGATTCCAGCGCACCAGAGCCTCTACACCGATAACCTTGCCGCTGCGCAAGTCTACTTGCGGCTGGTAATGCAAGACGAATTCGCTGCGTTCGACCGCCAGTCGAAGCTGGCCCTGAACGGCCAGTTGCGCCTCAATTCTTGCGCCTAACTCAGTCGTGTAAAACTGGAACGTATTGCGCCCCAATCGCTTGGCACTGTTCATGGCAGTGCTCGCCGCATGCAGCAAAGCCTCACATTCCTTCCCATTTTGGGGGAACAAACTCACGCCGATACTGCAGGTAACTTGCAGCTCCCGTCCTGCCAGCATCACCGGCTCGGAGACGGTCTTCAAAACTCTGTGGAGGATTTCAACCAAATAGGGATCAGACGCGTACGCATCTGCGTCAGCAAGTTTTTGCTGGACTTGGGCCTCAGCTTCAGACGAATCGAGCAAGACCAGTGCGAACTCATCATTTCCCAAGCGCGCCACCGTGTCACTTCCGCGAGTGCAAGAGCTAAGCCGCGTACTGACGATTTTCAGCATTTCGTTGCCTGCTGCATGCCCCAGGCTGTCATTGATTGACATGAAATGGTCCAACCCAACTACCAAAACCAAAAAGTGACGCTGCTGCCTGCGTGCCACGGCAACCGCTTGGTTCACACGGTCATCCAACAAATTTCGATTGGGAAGTCCTGTCAATTCATCGAAATTGGACAACCGCACCACTTGCGACTCAGCGGCTCGCCGGGCCTCCAACTCTTTGGACAGATTGCGGTTCTGCTCCAACATTTCCTGCGACGCCAGATCGAGCGAACGCTCTACCATGACACGGTCGGTATCGGCCTGATAGTAGGCCTCGCTGATAGCCTCGAAAAGCGCAGTCATACCAACCGAAAGATCCTCCCTCTTGCCATAGAGCCGCTTGATTTGACGTTGAAGTAGAGGATGCAGCATTCAGGATTCAATGAACGTAGTGATGGTCATGGTTTGGTTGTGTAGCTCGCACGACTCTCCGAGCTTATGCGGGGAAATCTCGCCGTAGGAATAATATCCCGCCAAAACGGTGTTGATACCTAGTACGTCGCGTACCCCCTCAACCTCCTCCTCGACACGTTGCTTGAGCACCAGCTTGCGACCAACGCAGCTGATGAGCAGGGCCAATTGTGCGGATTCATGCTGCATGGGTGCCGCGCTGATCTTGGCCGCGCCACACGCGCCGTCAATCAGGCGTTCAAAATTGGCCTTCATCAGGCGCACATGGCCCCCCATCGGCATGTCGCCTGCGAAAGTCATACTTCTGTCGGCCTCGTTAATGGCGAGAATGGTGCGGACGACACCGCTTGAGGCCGAAACACTGCCCCCGTTGTGATTGGGGTAACGCAGGGAAAGCGGGAACAACAATCCGGTTGCCGGCAGTCCAGCTGCTTGCTCACCCAGATAAAGCTTGTACAGGTCCAACGCTGGTTTGCCATCCAAGTCAAACAGTACATTTCCCTCGGAGCGGGTAATCTCGCGCTCAGGGCCAAAAGGGTCCCAACCACCTAGCGAACCGTAACCAACCTTGATCCTGGAGCCGTACAGGCCAACCGCAACAATCAGGCCTTCGGTCGGCACATCATTTGCACAAACCAGAGTCTCTAAAAAGTCGGCGCCGTCGGCGGACAGGCCACCGGTTATCTCGACATGCGCCGGTAGCTTGTTCTTCATACCCAGCACCAAAGCGGTTCCGTTGACTCTCAATCCGTCCGAAAACACCAGTACATGCACCAATTCTTCCGCTGGCAAAGAGGCAGCCAGCGCCAGTCCCGCCGAAAAGCTGGCGGGAGGCTCAACAATTTCCACCTTGGACATATGCAGCCAGGTGTGCTCAAAGTCCACCACCGTCACCACCAAGGTGTCGTCACTCACATTGGTGTCATGTATTTCGCCGGCGGTGGAGCAACCTACAATTAATCCCTTAGGGAACGCATGGCGAATGTCTCGGAAATTGGCCCTGTCCCGCAACAAGTTCGGGCTTCCAAAAATCAGAACAAGTTGATTGGAATGGTCTTTGGAAAAATTGTCGAACTTAAGTTGCTGCAGACTTTCGGCTGTAAAGACTTGCTGCGAGATACGCATATCTGCTCTCCCCTGTATTTGCCTGACCATGCACGCTCGTCTTGAATGCTACAAGAAGAGGCCACCTCAGTATGACAGAGGTAGGCCCATCTCTGTCAGTCAGCAAAGCTGCGAGTTCAATAGAAAGCATAATTCAGAGGGATATTACTGTGCAAGCAACTTAAATTTTGAGTACGCCGATGAATGCATATTCCTGTGGCGCTGTTGCCGCATCAATCGCGTTACCATTTCGCGCAGTTGTCCTGCGTTTAATTCGTCTGAGGAATGCTGCCATGGGCATATGGGCTACAGTGTCAGTGCAGCAGCATATCCACCGTTGGCACATCTCCCTTTGGAAACATTTGCCATTACCTATAACGGTCACACAGCGGCTATAACGCCTGGCTAGCCCAAGCGGCGGCTTCCTCATCAAAATTCAACGTTGATTTCAATCGGAATTCAATTTTTGATTTGACTCACGACTTTTCAACTGAATACAATAACTCCTTTGCACGCGATTGTATTTTCTGGTTATATATGGGGCGATCTTACGCATGAAAACGTTTAAGTGTTGCCGTAAAATTCAGATAAAGGTAGACAGTGATGCACTGTACGATTACAGTAAAATGTATTGAAAGAGGGTGATTCCATCCACTAAAACAAATGGAATTAGACTTTACTTGGAAACCAGAATACTGCGTTGGGAACGTCGAGTTAGATATACAGAACCGGACGTTTCTTCAATTGTGCGCGCGTGCCAGAGAATGTGCGGAAGGAATTCAGGGCGACGAGCACTTTCATGCGGTCCTCAATGATCTGATGCAGTATGCGCTAAAGCATTTCAATTTGGAGGAAACTGTGCTGGAGAAAAATCACTATCCAGAAATTGAAGCACAGAAGAGTAGTCACCTAGAATTTATTCGCACACTGACGCTTTATCTTGAGGCAGCAATGTGCCGTCATCTAAAGAAGCAAGAGGTTGCCGATTTTATTTGGAATTGGTGGCTGTTTCACATTCTTAAATCGGACATGAGATTCCGAGACACCTTGATGGCAAGGAAGACTAAGTGATGGATCTACTAGGTTTTCAAGGTAACTGCAATTTGGCCGAAATGTAATAGAAGGAGGGGCACACTAGGCCAAAACCCGGACAGATGATCGTTCTGATTTAAGCCCGAATTCAACTCAGGGCGAGGTCAGAACCGAACGCAGCCTGAGGTTTTTCGCTTCTTCCTGGGTGTCTTCGATGGCAATCCTAGACATTGGCATATTGTTGATTGCTTATAGACCAAGCGCCTTCAATAAATCATGGCAATGCTTAGAGACCAAGTCCAAATCAGCCTTACTGGTCTTCACTGTTTTCTTTTGAAAACGATGAAGCACATAGACGGCATCTGCAAAGTTGGCAGCATACGCAACGCACTGAATGCCTCCTAAATTCGAATCTTTTTTACGCCATTGCCCACGGTTCTCATGGGCTTCAAACCTCCGATGATTTCAGCCCTACCCCAGTAGGTCTGGAGCTCAAATTTACCAAAGGCGATATCCATGCACCGGTTGGCTTTCACAACGAAAAACAAATTTAAGGTTAGTTGCCAAAAAGAAACCCAGCCTTTGGGCTGGGTCAAATCCATATGGCTATGGCGCACGTCAGGGAAGGAGACGTGGGGCTTTTTACGGCCCGGAAGAATCATGAACCATTTATCATACTTTGGCAATACCTTAATGGGGCACGAATTGTAAAATCGAATCTGGTGAGCACTTCTAAATGCAGCCTCATGGAACGCCAGCTGAATCTGCGTGACGGTAAGCATGTCGTGCATCCCAACGGGTTGCCTCTAGGCCACATGTGTAAGCAACGTGAGACCTGTTAGCTCGCCTGGTGAGTGCTGACGTCTTGATAGGATCAAGTTCGTCGGAAGCGCCTCCTGGTAAATGCTTGAATAAGCGCGTGAAGGGGCGTTAATTGCGTCGTGCGCAATCTGCCCCTGACCGTACAATTTCCATCAGACATCGCAAAACCAGGCAAAAACTCCAGCGTCTGTCTGTGCAGCAGAAAGCAAAACATTACTTGGTCAGCCCTTCTTGTGTCCGTCGGATCCCCAATGACCAAACGCCTTATTTCCGAATATGCGCAGCAGCAACGTCTACAGTGGATTGCGGTGTTGTTGCTCTTGGCTGTCTTGGGAGTGGGGATTTGCATTCCGCTAAAGCGGAGCCACGATCTCACGCTGTCACGAGAAAACGATCGTCTACGTGCACTTGCACACGTCGTTAACGACAATCTTTCGCGACAACTGGTCGGCGCCGATGCGGCACTAAGCAGCGTTCGCGATGACATGGCGTTTCTAATGGCCTCGGGCATGGCGACTCATGGCTCGCGTCGCTTGGGCGCGCTTAGCGATGCAATGCCTGGTGTGCGTTCTATGATCGTGACCGATGAGGCTGGTAATGTTCTGGCATCCAGTCGAAAGGAATTGATGGATTTCAATGCCAGTCAACGCGCATACTTTCAGACAGCGAAGGCCAATCCATCGGCTGACGCGCTTTTTGTCTCAGAACCGTTTCAGACAGTCACCCAGCTTTTTTCTATCAGTTTGGTCAAAGTTTGGAAGAACGAAAGGGGGCAGTTCGGTGGCGTCATCGTAGCCTTGCTTGAGCCAGATTATTTTGAGGTGGTATTGCGTTCTGTGTTGTATGCCGACGACATGCGCACCACCCTGATTCATGGATCTGGAAAAATGTTCATGAGTGTTCCTGATAACCAAGTGACCCAAGGCATGAAGGTGGCAGGACCGGATTCAATGTTCAGCCACCATCAAGACAGCGGACGCACAGAGAGCTTGTTTACTGGTGTGGTTGACGCCACTGGCGTCGATCGTATCGTGGTGCTTCTTACGACGCGTCCTGAATCCCTGCACATGGACATACCGTTTGTACTGACGGTTAGTCGCAACCTTCAGGCGGTGCTGGAGCCGTGGCGCCAGGAGTTGGCACAGTATGTGGCTATGTATGGAGTTCTAGCCAGCCTGGTTATTGTTACGTTGATCCTGCTACAGCGACGGCGAAAGTCATTGGTCGAATTCATGCGCCTGAGGGAACAAGAGTCACGTGAACACGCAGAAATTCTCGAAATGGCTCTGGCTGGCGCTGACCTAGGCATGTGGGTATTGGACATTGAATCAAGTAAACGCAAGGTCAACGCGCGGGCACAAGAAATCATTGGATTGGGTCCAGAAGACCCAGTCGATGACATCGCGGCTTGGTCCTCCAGGATACATATGGATGATCGGCCAGTTGCTCGTGAATTGGGAAAGGCCCATGGGCTGGGTCAATCCGATTCGCTCGTTATGGACTATCGTGTTCAGCACAAGGATGGGCATTGGGTTTGGATTCATAGCCGAGGGAAAGTGACCCGTTACAGTTCAGAGGGATTGCCAACAACTATCGTTGGAACGTACTTGGACGTGACAGATCGCAAACTGGCCGAATCTCAGATTGCTGAAATTGCCTTTTATGATCCGTTGACCAAATTGCCAAATCGTCGTTTGCTAATGGATCGCCTGGCACAAGCACAGCTTGCGAGTGCCCGCTCAGGCAAACCGGGCGCCGTGGTGTTTTTGGATTTGGATCGATTCAAGTGGGTCAATGACAACCTTGGCCACGATGCGGGCGACCAGTTGTTGCTTGAAATCGCTCGTCGCCTGCTGTCTTGCATGCGCCAGAGTGATACGGTATCGCGATTAGGTGGAGATGAATTCGTACTGGTCGTCCATCAACTGCATGAGTCATTGGAGGAAGCTCCAACGGATGTCAACGTACTGACCGAGAAACTGTTGAGCACTTTGCGCGAACCAATACTTCTTGAAGGAAGGCAGCATATTGTAACCACCAGCATTGGCGTCACAATTTTCGTTGGCGGCACGCAATCGCCCGAGATGTTGCTAAAACAGGCGGACCAAGCTATGTACCAAGCAAAAGCAGCAGGGCGCAATCTCGCGTGCGTCTATTCCAATGGAAACTTAAAGTAGAGAAAATTCTGGATGCAGTCCTATCTGCGCGCATCAAGGTGTTCTCATGCAAGACCGGGCCTTCGGTTGTGGGCATCCTGTTATGCCTCATCGATTCGATACGGAACACTATAAGACGTTCCGTATGGAAAAACAATTGTGTGTCCGACGTCCCCCCGTATTTGAGTAGCACGTAACTCTGGAGTCCAATCCCATGAAACAGGAGATTGGACGTGAAGAAGCGATTTACAGAAGAACAGATCATTGGCTTCCTGCGCGAAGCCGAAGCGGGCCTGGCGGTAGCCGAACTGTGCCGCAGGCATGGCTTCTCAGAGGCCAGCTATTACCTTTGGCGTAGCAAGTTTGGCGGCATGAACGTGTCCGATGCCAAGCGCCTGAAGGAACTCGAAACGGAAAACGCACGCCTCAAGCGGCTGCTGGCCGAAGCCATGCTGGAGAACGAGGTGACGAAAGAAGCCTTGAGAAAAAATGTATGGTCCGCCCCGCCTTTGCAAGGCCCAGGTTTTGACGAAGACAGTTTGCACAAATGTATCCGGCCTCTCGCGGGTGGACTGCTGTTGCAGCCAGGCCATGATGAGATTCGCGCGCAGGGTTCCCAATAAATGGTTCGGACTGATGGGGTCCGCTTTTTTTGCCGGGCTTACGCTGCGCCGATCGCCTGTTTCGTCATCACTTTAGAACCGAGCAAACCAAGAAGGTGGACAAGAATTCAATTTATCAGGTTGGTTGGGGCACCAGGCTAGGATCGCGTCGCTCGTACAACGCCCCTGCTTTGGTCAAAACAACCCACGCGATGCGCGCCAACTTGTTGGCCAATGCGACGACAACCTTATTGGGGTGCATTCGCTGTTCTAGGGTGGTGAGCCACCGGCCCAGTCGATCACGGGATCGATCCAAGTGTAGTACGCATGCGCGGGATCCATGAATCAGAAGCCTTCGGACATAGTTGTTACCACGCTTGCTAATGCCCAATAAATGCGTTTTTCCACCCGTGGAATATTCCGCCGGGGTCAGTCCAATCCAGGCTGCTAGATCGCGAGCCGTTTTGAACTGGCGCCCATCGCCCACCGCGGCGACCAGTGCCGAGGCTGTCAATTCGCCTATGCCGGGGATCGTGGTCAGGCGTCGCGCACGATCCGACTGGTGGGCAATTGCGCTGATTTGCCGTGTCAAAGCAGCAATGCGTTGTTCTAATGTTTGGAGATCGCTATTCAGATCGCCAAGCAGCTGTCGCATCCCGGGGGACAGATCGTTTGTCTCTTCGGCCAGCACAACCGGCAGGGCAAGCTTGAAGGCGCCAACACCGTGCCTCAATGCAATGCCGTATTCCAGGCAAAACGCCCGCATTTGGTTGACTAGACGGGTACGGGTGGAAACCAGTAACTCCCGGCTGCGATGCAAGGCCTGCAAGTCCACCTGTTCGTGGTGCTTGATCTGCACGAATCGCATCGTCGGGCGCGTAACGGCTTCGGCGATGGCGGCAGCATCCACGGTGTCATTCTTGTTCGACTTGACATATGGTTTGACAAACTGGGCGGGGATGATGCGAACTTCGTGCCCAAGAGCCTGCAGTTTGCGCGCAAGCCACTGGGAGCCAGGGCAGGCTTCCATTCCGATCTTCGCAGTAGGCACATTTACGAAGAAGTTTTGGATCGCGCTACGGCTGAAACGCCCCTTGGTGACGGGATTTCCATGAACGTCAACCCCAACGACATGGAACCAGGTTTTGCCTAAATCAATGCCGTAGGTCACGGCAACTGCGTTTTGATTGCTCATGTGAATCTCCTTCGGAATAAGCAACGGAAGACTAGCCACATCCGCGAGAATGGGTATTCTGTTTCGCGGATCACCCCATCAGGGGGCGGGGCGGACCATCTCATTAGTGGTGAGCGCACCGGCCAGACGTGAACTGGTGCGCCACATGGTCAGCCAAGGGCTGAGCGAACGTCGTTCTTTGTGCGTCATTGGCATGAGCGCCAGCGCTTACCGCTATGAGCCCGCACCGGAGCGCAACTGCGCACTCAAGGAGAAGATCATTGCCCTGGCCCAACGGCATCGGCGCTACGGCGCCGGCATGATCTATCTGAAGCTGCGCCAGGCCGGTGAGCTCGTCAACCATAAGCGCGTGGACCGCCTGTACGCTGAGGCTGGCCTGCAAGTGAAGAAGCGCAGGCGCAAGAAGATCCCGATGAGCGACGGGCATCCCCTGGAGCGGCCGACGGCCGCCAATCAGGTATGGTCCATGGACTTCGTGTTTGACCGCACGGCCGAGGGGCGCAGCATCAAGAGTCTCACGGTGGTGGATGACGCAACCCACGAGGCCGTGGCGATCGTGCCAGAGCGTGCATTGGGTGGAAACCAACTGGTGCGCATCCTGGAGCAATTAGCCAGCACCAGAGGGTTGCCCAGAGCGATACGGACAGACAACGGGAAAGAGTTCTGCAGTCGGGCCATGCTGACCTGGGCGCACGCACGTAGCGTTCAGCTGTTCCTGATTGAGCCGGGTAAGCCCAACCAGAACGCCTACATCGAATCATTCAACGGACGGTTCCGGGATGAATGTTTGAACGAACACTGGTTCACAAGTCTGCAACATGCCCGTGTGATCGTTGAAGCTTGGCGCAGGGAATACAACGAGGAGAGACCGAAGAAATCACTGGGTGGCCTAACACCGACAGCCTATGCAAAAACATTGCTTCAAAAACCAGTTAAATTAACCCCGGACTCCAAAGCCCAGTACTACTGAAAATGGGGGGACGTCGTGTCGTTGCGGGTGCTGTTAACGCCTGTCAATAAGAGCACTTTTTGGGCAATGCCGAACACTTTTCGAAAAAAGGCCACCATACCAAGATGCTGGCGTAGGTTCACATCAGGTTAGAGGGGGCAAACCAAGTAGGTTGGCAGGCGGCAATTAGGGCAGACATTTGAGCACTCCCTTTCCTTCAGTTTGAAGGCCTCCTGAAATTCTAAAGCTCCGGGGCTCGGACGACTTTTGGGGGATAACTGGAAAGCACGACCGAGGTGGATACTGCTCCGAGTTTGGCAAGTGCATCAATTGCCACTTCCAATTGAGGCATTTGGGTGACAACCACACGAACTGCAAAACAATCTTCGCCAGTGATTCGGTACGCTTCAATGACCTCGGGCATTGCCGCGAAGGTTTGTAGGCATTGCTTGATTTGAGCGTGTGTGGTACGTATGCGAATCCATGCCGATGTGTGCAATCCAGTCAGACTCAAATTGATTCTTGCACCATACCCTTCGATCACACCTTGCGCTTCAAGTTGTTGAATCCGTGTGGTGACAGCTGGCTGAGACAGGCCAACTTTTTTGCCAATTTCAGTGTTGGATATGCGGGCATTAGATTGCAGCAATTCCAAAATTTTCCAATCCAATCTATCGAGCGAAATTTTCTTTGATTTCATTTGCGAAATGAGATATTTTTCAATGAAACAGCTGCTGGCTGCGTAAGCTTTCCTTGATTTTCCGATGGCAACCGAAGGGGCATATTTTTACAATCATGCGCATATTAAAGGAGTGTATGAAATGGATTGTCCTGTTGTCGTTATACCTGGCCACGGAAATTCGGGGCCTACGCACTGGCAGAGCATCTGGCAGGCGCGCAATCCACCGTGGCAACGAGTGAGTGTCGACGATTGGGATAATGCTGTGTGCGACGAATGGGTATTGGCCATTGATCGACAAATTTCTGAACTGGGTTCCGAGACCTTGGTCGTTGCCCATAGCCTTGGTTGCTTGGCGTTCGTTCACTGGGCGAGTCGCATATCGCGGCGAATTCGAGGCGCATTGCTCGTTGCCGTACCTGCCCCGGATTCGCCTGCCTATCCGGCCTCCTCATCAATCGGTTTTACGCCTCTGCCAATGCAGCGGCTGCCTTTTCACAGCACATTGGTTACCAGCACTGACGACCCGTATGGAAGCGCGCTTTTTGCGCGTACCTGTGCACAGGCCTGGGGCAGCCTGTATGTGGAAGCCGGGCCACGCGGGCATTTGAATTCAAACAGTGGTCTGGGCGATTGGTCGGAAGGCTACAAGTTGTTGGAAAAATTAAGTGGCATTGAATAAGGGAAATACTCGCCGGAACAGATGACGAAATAACCACTCCGAAACTCGATCAAAGTCCGCTACCAGGCCAACCGTTCATCTGTTCAAAACAGCACATCTTCTTCGCCCAGATTGCCGGGTGTGACAGAACCAGCGACCGCCCGCCTGTCCTCTCGTAGAATAGGCTGAGTCTGCTCGCTGTACTATTTGTATGTGATTTCCAGCAAGTTGCCAAGAGTACGAAACACAGTGGCGGCCTGGCGCGGTGTCCAATCCACCGGCACTTTGATTAATCGATTGCCACGGCTCATGTACAAGGCCAGTTCTTGTGTGCGACACCGCTTCATGATTTTTTGTCCTTTGCTTTGCCCGTGGCTCGGTTAGTGGTCTCTCGTTGCGCTGCATTTGCTTCAGTCTACTTCTTGGCCTCCTTGAGCAAGTAAGACTGGCCGTCCAGGGCGATGGTCTTGCAACGGTACACCGGCCGGCCGGTCGATCAGCAGCACGACGAAGGGGCCGTTCGGAAATACCTCGTGTCACTCGTTGAAGGCGTGGTTGGTCGTGAAAACTGTGCTTTTGTACACTGCGCAGCTGCAGGCCGTGTAGGTAGGTGCGAGAACGCACACCTCTGGCGCCTCAGACGACATGCTTCAGCTGTCGGTCAATTTGCTGCTGGCAATTGTCTTGGAGAGGAGAGATTCAACCAGGTCCGACATGGCGCCGCATTGTTCCGGTGGAAATTCGGTTACATGGTCCTTCAGAGCCAGGGAGATATACACCATAGCATCGCGATAATCTTCCAAGGCCCGTGACAATGTCAGCATCTGCTGACTCAATGGTGACATGCTTTGGCGATCATTCATCACGCGTCCTATGGCAAATGGCTCGATGTTTAGAAGGATTCCCAGGCATCCCCAGCACTTGCAAGCGCTGTTCTATCTTGCTTAGATGATGGCATAGTGGAAGCGTGCTTCGTAACGCTGATCAAGCGGGTCCTGGCTTCGGGCTTTGCCTGGGTCACCAGTCGGCCGCGGTGATCCTCTTTCTTGAGTTTGATTGCATGAGGAGTATGTGGGCTCACCTTTACGTTAGACAGATTTTGACCTTGGTCAAATTTGAATACGGTTACGATGTCCACCAAGTCTCCTGCTTGGGTATTTAGGCTACCGGCCGCTGCCGCCATCTCCTCCACCAGTGCTGCATTTTGCTGGGTGACCTGGTCCATCTGCATAACGGAATCACCTACTTGAGAAACGCCAACACTCTGTTCTTGGCTGGCGGCACTGATTTCGCCCATGATGTCGGTCACACGGCGAATACTGCTCACCACTTCGGTCATGGTGACGCCGGCTTGGTCGACCAGCATCGTGCCTTGCTCCACCCGCTCCACACTGGTGTCAATCAGGCTCTTGATTTCCTTCGCCGCATTGGCTGAACGACCAGCCAGGCTGCGCACTTCACTGGCTACCACCGCAAAGCCACGGCCTTGCTCCCCGGCGCGTGCTGCCTCCACCGCTGCGTTGAGGGCCAATATGTTTGTCTGAAAGGCGATGCCGTCGATGACGCTAATAATGTCTCCGATCTTTTTGGAAGATTCATTGATATCATTCATAGTGTCCACCACCTGAGACACCACTTCTCCACCCCTTAGGGCGACGGTGCTGGCATTCTGAGCCAATTGATTGGCCTGCCTGGAGTTGTCTGCGTTTTGCTTGACCGTAGAGGACAATTGCTCCATGGAGGCCGCTGTTTCCTGCAAGGCGCTCGCCTGACTCTCCGTGCGTGTGCTCAGATCCTGATTTCCTTGTGCAATTTGTGTAGAGGCGGCAGCTACGGCTTCTGATCCTTTGCGAACTTTGCCAACGACATCAACCAAGCTGGACTGCATCTCCTTAAGCGCCATCAGCAATTGTGCGGTTTCACTCGTTCCCTTGACATTGAATTGAACACTCAAGTCTCCATCTGCAACGGCACGCGAAATATTTACAGCCTGGTTGAGGGGATGTGTGATGGAGCGGATGATCCAAATAGCCATCAGCACGGCGATCACCAGCGCAATGGTTCCTGAAGACCATACAGCAGCCTGGAGGCTTGCAACTGCGGAGTTGGCGTCATTGGCCGAAGCCTGGCTCTGTGTGTTCTGGAAATCGATTAATGCATCAACCGCATTGCGATACACCATTTGCGCGGGACGGACTTCTGTCAGGAGATATGCTTTGGCCTCCTCGGTTTGGCCAACCCCTATCAAATCGATGTACTTATCCTGCGCTGGTATAAAGGTGGAACGGGCGTTTACAATGTTCGCTAACAGTTCCTTTCCCTTTTCGCTCTTAACTAAGCTTCTGAGTCTGTCGATATTTTCGCCAATGTTAAGGCGTGCGGACTCAATAATTTTTATTTGCTTCTTCACCTCCTTCTCATCGCCCATGATGGCCATGTTGCGCATCGATAGGCCGATCTGCAATACATTGTCATTGATCTTGTGAAGTGTTTCCAGTTTAGGAATACGGTCGTCGGTAAGTTGAGACAACACCTGCTCCACCGTCGAGACCTTAATGGTAGACATAGCACCTATGAAAGCGACCAAGAGTGCCATCATGCCGAACCCAAGGGTGAGTCGGGTGGATATTTTCATATCGTTGAAATTCATAATTTTCCCTGTTTGTACTGATTGAAGGCCATTGACTTTTCGGCTACGCCACTTTTCGGTCGTTGCTTGCACCAAATGTCAGAGTCGACTCAGCTGGCCAAAAAATCGCAGCTGAAGGTCTGGCATGCATGAACCCTTGCACCATATCTGCGCCGGCGTCTCTCGCAATGGTTTGCTGAGCTTCAGTTTCAATGCCTTCGAAAATAACCTCTGCCTCCAAGTCGTGCACAATTTCAACCAATTTAGGCAGCATTCGCCTCACGCGCGAATCTTCGTCTGCCTTGACAATAAGCGCGCGGTCCATCTTCACCACCTGAGGTGACAGCATCCAAAGTCGGTCGAAGTTCGAATCACGTGCACCGAAATCGTCAATCGCGATTTTGAAACCTTGATTGGTATAGGCGGACACCGCTTCGACTAGGCGATCATGGTCACTGATACGTGACTCTAAAATCTCCAAGACAAGTGCTCTTTGAGGTAAGCCGCACATTTCCAGAAGTGGCCCGAAAAAGCGCCCGTGCTGCCCGCTGTTGATGGTCATCAGATTGCGCCCGTCCATGTTTAGGTACAGGTTGACGTCCCCGGGGGCCTGACGAGAAAAGTTCACGACATGCAGCATGCGACAAATGCGATCAAGAAAGATCGTGTCCTTCAATCCGGCAGTCTGTTCGAAAACTCTTTCAGGGGAAATGCTTAAGCCAGAGCCATCCGTTGCTCTCAGCAAGGCTTCATGACCCGTTGGGATGGATTTTGATATCGAAAATATTGGCTGAAAAACCGACCGCAGCACAATACCGCAATGGTGTGCGTAGAAGCCTAAATTGGCGTCAAAAAGGATTCGAACGTTCCGACTTGGATTGGGGTTCCAATCAGCAATGAACTTCGACAGATCCCGCTGAACATCGGAACCCGCCTCCAATTGGTTGATAAAACTCATGACCACCCCTCCCTCGGATAGAACTCACCTTCATGCCCAAATTGAAATAGGACCTTGTTCCAAGCGCTGCATGCTTACGTTATCAAAAGTTGATTCAAATCAATTTACTTATTAGGGTAAATACTATCATGACTTGATTGATACTCCTTGAAGGGAAGTTACGAGACGATTACAAATCGCGTTGCCTGCAGACGTTCTTCAGAGATCGAGTAAGGCGTATTTGGTGAAGCGACACGAAGCCAATACATAAAAAATACAAGATTGACTTGCCACTGCACTCTGCCTCCATACGTTATGCAATGCACAGATTGGCTCTCGAAACAGGTTAGAAAAGAGTATTGCCGTGGATACTGCAGTATCAAAATGATGGAAGGCCATTAACAGTCATGTACGAAATGAGCTTTTGCAAATGCTAGTGCCATTGATAACTTCACATCTATTCTCCTGGGGAACAAGTCCTAGTCTTCAGGTTGAAAAATGCTTTGTATGTGGTGCGTTGTAAATCTCGGAGTTTTGTCGAGGAAGTGGGGTCCGGCCGGAAAAAGGCGCTCAGCTAGTCTTACGATCAGACGGCAAGGCTGTAGAACTGATTGGCTGCGGACATGGTTTGACCGGTGGGACGGCTTATCTGCCCCGTCTTGATCGTATGCATGGTTTCGATTCGGGCGACGATGAGCCTAGCGCTCCAAAATGCTTGGAACCCAAGCATTGGTCGCGTGATCCGCTCGATGAAGTTGTTCAGATATTTATGCTGGCGCATCAGGATGTCGACGCAGGCATCAACTTTGACACTTTCATTGGCGGCCGTGTTGGCGCCGCTCTTGTCGATGGCGATCTAGTTAGGTACTTCGTCCAGGTTGATTGCGCGCTCCAGAAAGCGCCGCGCCGAGGCCAGATCTCAGTTGGCAGTGAGGAGGAAGTCCGCCGTGTCGCCAGAACGATCGACAGCGCGATAGAGGTACTTCCACTGACCGGCTACTTCGATATAGGCCTCGTCAAGCCGTCTACTCTGCCCGACTAGTCGTTTACGTCGCCGAAAGATTGACGTCAACACCGGAAGCATCTGGATAGCTCAGCGATGCACTGTTGAGTGGTCAACAAAAACACCACGCTCTTGCATCATTTCCTCATGTAATGGCGGTGTAAGTGGTTACCAGTCCCAAGCCTATCCTGTGATCCCAGATTGGTTCTGGAAAAGCAGAGAGGATGTACACGAAAGTGGCCTTATACGCCAAAGTCAGGCGCGCAGTCTTGGTCGAGTTCATGGGTGAGCGCGTCGCAGCAAGGAAACAAAGTTCCGACGTCACATTGCAGGTTGAATTTCCAGTTTGCAGTCATCGGGTCCGGGGCTTCACAACGATTTCAGAACTCTGACATAGACGACTTAGAGCTCGACACTGAAATCAGGTGGTGCGATTTATGTTCCGTGTGTTTTGGTCGTATCACCTGAATGAAAGGACCCCTCGTCCGTCAGGTCATCCACTCTGTCCAACCATGATTGCAGTTCATCAGGGTATGCCTCGCCATGGTCTGCGTGCCATCTGCGTCGGGTTTGTCTGGCCATAGAACGCAATTGCCAAGCAGCCTCTATGGCAAGCAAAGACAATTCGACTTTCACGATATCGTCCTGTATGCCATCTCCAATTTGCACCAGTTGCTCCCGGGCTACACCCACCGTGGCAAGGGCGCGCTGCAACTGCGCTGTTTGTGCTGCCAACGCATTGAGTCCATATAGCCGTTCTTTAGGTAGGCCGGGCGTCTTCATGAGCGTGCTGGGCCAATGGGCAATAGCGTCCTCGATGTCCATCAAGCGTTGCACGGGATCTTCCAACACTAGGCTCATCGCATTGGCGGCATCTTGGTCCGGTCGCAGCAAGCGCATCACTCTCTCAACGTGTACGCTGTCGTAACGGTGCATGTTCATGCGAAGCAAGACGGACAGGCGCATTTCAGGTGCGCGTCTTTCATGTGAGAACATAGCAGCAACCACTGCGGCCAATCCCAGAATGCGACCCGAAGGGCTAATGGCGTCTCCCGCCAGATTGCGCGGGTAGCCTGAGCCATTCAGGCTTTCATGGTGCTCTTCCACTGCACGCACCGCCTCCTTGGGAAACTCGTGGTGACGTTTCAATAGCATCGCACTGATCAGGGGATGCGTATACAGCTGCCGCCGCAGGGTGCGGCTCAAGACTTGTTCTGGCTGCAACAAGACCGGATCAAGGTGGAGCATGCCCAAATCATGTACCAGCCCTACGGTAGCTGCCATGCCAACATCAAATCGCAATGAGGTGGGTGTCTTGGCAAGCCAGGCAGAAATCAATGCGACCTGCACGCCATGAATGAAACTGTCATACTGCACTTCGCTGCATAAAGTCACCTGGAATGCAATGGGTGCTGGCAAAGAGATTTTGGAAACGACATCCAGCAGCAATTCTCTCATGCCGGCGTCAGCGGCCATGCGGGCAAGGAAGGGGATTTGCAGGAACAGATTTTCTGCAGTCTCACGCAGAAACTTGCCATCGACGGTGGAAGCGCTCGATACCAGATTTTCAATAGGCTCTGACAATCGGTGCTGCATCAAGCGCTCGTACATGTCGGCGTTGATAGCCACACCTTTCTCAGCAACTTTGATGCCCTTGTCATTGAAAATGGGTGCTGTGGCCAAGACGGGTTTTCTCTCTCCGAAATCTGTTACGGCCCTTGTGAAATGTTTGCTGTCTGTTTGTATCTCTGCAGAATCGGTCATGTGCTACTCAGTGCTATTGCCAGTTCATTTTGAACATCTATGAAGCATCCGTCCGAAAACCAGACGTTGAGATGGATTCTATAAAGATGTATGGCAAGACCTCTTGTTAGCCAGCAATACCGATGAAACTGTATCTCCGTTACGCTGAGCTATGCGCCACAAAACCATTAAACAGATGCTATGACCCATCTGCGGTGCATGTGAAATGGGAGGTGGCCGTAGCCACCCTGTTTTACGACGCCGCGCACGCCAGGTTGTCGTTGGAATTGCGAGTCTTTGGGGGCAACAAAACCGAACTCTTCAATTGTGAGCTCTGGAGACAGACATGCGACATGGCCATTGTCTTCACGCCCAATGATGGCGGCGTTGCAGTGCCTGCAGGGCATGCTTATCTCAAGGGTAACCAGCTACACACCAGACTCAAAGTGGGTTATTCGTTTCGAATGCAAGTCGACAGTCAAGCAGCACACTTTGTTGCCTTGCTGGGCCAAGCCAAAAGCCATGCAGAAGATCGTTCAGGTCCACGCCAGAACACAAGGAGCGAAAAACGGACACGCATGGGACAGAGGCAGCCTCGTTCTATGCAGTCGACGGAGTGCCTGTCAGAGCAGATGGATCGGGCGATTGACGTGGAGGAATTTGATGACTTTGGCGAAGAAGACCTAAGACGGCTGCGCGGCGCAAATGCCATTCACGAGACAAAGTTTCACCGACGGTGATTTCGTTATTGCGTCGTGCCGAGTCTGTGGACCAGGATGAATCAAAAGGAGGCTTGCCGTGGCCTATTGGTCGCATTTCTCCCAGAGAGTGGTTGATACATGTTGACACACAGGGTGGGCTCGTATAAACTTGTATCAACATTTCAGAGAGGTGTCCAAATGACGGTAGCAGTTTCAGTTGAGCAGACGGTCCAGGAGTGGGGCAACGGCCTTGCGGTGCGTATCACTGCCCCAGTGGCCAAGGCTGCGCGGTTTACCCGTGGTCTGCCGATCAAAGTGGAAGTGGTTGAAGGTGGTGTGTTCTTGCGCACTGTAGGCAAGCCTAAATTGACGTTGGCCCAAAAGCTCAAGGCGTTTGACCCAGTCATTCACGGCGGCGAAGTCATGGCGACTGGCCGTGTCGGCGCTGAAGTGTTCTGATGGCGACTCCGAGCAAGCTCTGGGTGCCAGATCGGCGCGACATGATCTGGATCGATTTCAATCCGCAGGTGGGCTCGGAGATGAAGGACGAACATCCAATGTTGGTGTTGTCATCCAAGGCGTTCAACGAGCGCACCAACCTCGTAATCGGATTGCCGATGACCCATGCACCCAGCAATGAAACCAACCCATTTGCCGTCAAATTTACGTCACCCAGAGGTGAGGTCTGCTTCGTGTTGGCGCATCAGCCAAAGTCATTCGCGTGGCGCGATCGTGGCGCTCGACCGCACGCGTGGAAGCAAGTGCCACCAACGGTATTTGAATCGGCATGTGAAGAGTTGAACGGGATCATCTCGATCTGCGTCTAAGTGCACAAGGACCACAACATGCCAATTGAACAATTCAAACAAAACACAACCCCGACACCTAAAGGCGCCTCTATGAATGAAGTCGAATTGAAGCAGCAAAATCTAGCCAAGATCGTCAAGATCGGCGTCATGTTGGTGGTCTGCGCCGTGCTGGGGCCGTTGGCTTACCTGGCGATCAAGGGAATTGTTGGCCTTGCAGCGTTTGGTGCGTTGGCCTTTATTGGCTACAACGCAGCTCCGGTAATTGCCTTGAAAGTTGCAAATGCAAAGTATCGCGCACTGGATAACGAGAAGATTTCGCATATTCAGAAAGTAGTGAAAACCGCCTCTGAAAATCCGATCGAGACCGCTACTTCGCAGTCACAGGCCTATAAGGCGCGTGCAGCCAAGTACCTGGAAGGCATCACTGCCTACAGCACCGAAGTCAATAATTTTGAGACAATGACCGCTGACTTTGCAAAGAAATATCCTGAAACCGCACCCCGCTACCGGGAGCAACTGATCACCATGAAGAAGGCATTGGCCTACAAGAATGACAAGTACAAGGAGCTCATCGAAAACATCAAACTTATGGATGACAAAATCGCATTTTTGACGGCCAACTGGAAGATGAGTCAGGCCTTGATCAAGGTAAATGCGTTGGGTGGAGTGGATGGTGGGGATCCGATGGAGCAGCTCAAAGCGGATGCCGCCATCGACGCTGTGGTGAACTCCATCAACCGTGCTTTTGCGGAGATGGATGCGTCAGTATTGGCTGACTCCGTGGCCAAGGGTGGCACCACGATGAATCGCGCTGATTTGCTGAACAACACGCCTAGCCCGTCCTTGCCGGGACTCGATTCGGCAGAAGGCGCCAAGAACATCAAATCCCTCAACTGAAAAAGCAACCCATGAATAAAGTACTTTCCGGAATCGTCATCCTGTTGTTGGTGTTGGTAGGTGGTTACTTTGTGGACGACGGATACAAAGCCAAAGTCGATCACCTACTGCACAGGGGTGGAGCTGCAACGGTCGCCACATCCAATGGTGGTGAGTCTGATTGGAATGACGCCAAACCCAACGTCTCAGGCAATTCCGCGTCTACACCGAATGGCGGTGCACTATCCAACATCCTTAAGACCGGGTTGGTGCGTGTGAGTGCGCAAAATCCTTCCAAGCCTTTCTATTTCCACGACAACCGCGGCAACCCCAAAGGTTTCAATGTGGACTTTATGAAGGCCCTGTTCTCTCAGAGCGAATTTGGTGGCCAACAGATAAAGCTCGACACCAGCCACGAGGTGGATGCATATGAAAAGGTTCCCAAACAATTGCTCGATGGAAACGCGGTTGATATTGCCATTGACGGGTTGACATTCAACGATGATGATTTGAAGGGCGTTGTCTACACGATCCCTTACGTAAAGGACTTTGGTTATGCGTTGATTGCCCAAAAGAGTTCCAACATCGTGTCTGTAGAGGCCGCCAATGGCAAGATCATCGGTGTACTCAAGGGTGATCCTGATGCCATGGCCTTCGCCAAACTCAAGTTCCCTAATTCACGGATTGTCGAACTCTCCGACAAGGCTGACCAGAATGGCAAGTGGATTGTGGATTTTGTCGAATCTCATCAGGTCGACGCTGTGATGTATGACTATCCCTTTGCCTTATCTGAACTGGAAGGTACTGATATGCAGTTCGTTTCACCCAAGATTGCGGGTAGTGACATTGAGTACAAAATCGGTGTTCGTGCTGGCGATAGGGATTTGCTTGAAGCCTTGAATGCTGCAATTCGCAAGGTGACGGCCACAAACGGATATACCGAGATGCTCAAAACTTACTTTATGAGCAACAAGGTGGTTACCGCCCGGGCTGCCGGCAGCAACGAAACGGTCTATGTGGTGGTTCGTGGTGACACTTTGAGTACGATTGCTCAGACCCATTTGAGTGACAAGAAGCGCTACCCAGAAATTCAAAGTCGCAACAATTTGGCAAATCCTAACTTCATTTCGGTTGGCCAGAAGTTGGTGATTCCAAAATAGAAGGAAACCCATAGCAAACAAGTCTCCCCACGCTAGGTCATTCGCAACCTGTGCAGCACGATGAAGCAAAATCGCCCGCCAATGCTTCTTGGATGGGGGGACATTTGACCGTCCCGTAGCTGCAAAAGACGCAGCACTCGCCTGCAAGCGGCCGCAGGACAGCCTTGCAGGCTTCGCATTCATAGAAAAACTGGCACGCGTCGCTCGGCATTTCAAGCTCTGCTTTGTGGCCACATTCAGGGCAGGTCAACACTGACTTCGTTTGGATGGTCGCGTCCATGCAAGTCAGTTCGGTTTGAGACAATGGCAATAGACGAAATGCTGGAGCGCCCCCCAGGGGGTTTTATGCTCTTCGCTGGCATGTTCAAGCAGCTCAAAGGCTGGTCCAAACTCGCCATGCAATTGGGCGTGGTTATAACGCGCGACGGGCAAGCCACTGCATTGTTCAGGGCCGTCGGGAGCGAAAGTCGCGACAATCACATGCCCTCCGGGTTTTACGGTTTTCATGACTTGCTGGACGTAGGCCAAGCGATCCGCAGGGTCGGTTAGGAAATGGAAGACGGCACGATCATGCCAAATATCGTAGGACTGCTCAGGCAGCTCTACATGGCGAATGTCGCCAGCGATCCATTCGACCTTTTCGCCGTTGACGCCAAGCCGCTTGCGCGCAACCTCGAGCGCGCAGGCCGACAGGTCAAGGACCGAAATGTGTTCAAAGCCGTCAGCTAACATATCGTCCACCAGAGTGGATGCGCCGCCGCCCACATCGATGACCCTGGCGTCGGGCTTTGGGTGGATCGAGCGGATGATTTCAAGCGAGCGCGTAGCATGCTCTTGAAACCAACTGACGTTGTCCGCCGACTTCGTTGTGTAGACTTTTTCCCAATATTCTTGTTCTTTCATCGCGCAGCTCCGTTTGTCAATGCGTGGTTATATTACCCGTCAATGCGCTTCGTTGTCGACTTGGGCGGAGCGACTGACCCGATCATGTATTCGCGCACTAGTTCGCGCGCGCGGTGGAGGCGGCTCTTGATGGCACCGTCCTGCTCGCCAAGGCGCTCGGCGATTTCGGCGATGGTGAGTTCTTCGAAGTCGCGCAGCAACACCACCTCGAGGTAGTGAGCGGGCAGGGATTCCAAAGCAGCGGCCAGATCGATGCGCAGGTCGTTGTCGGTCTTGCAAAGCAGTTGGTGCTCGGCCTTGTCCTCGTCGAGCTCGTCGGTCTTGAACATCATGCGTTCGAGCTTGCGGCATTCGCGCTTGATGACGGTGAAGAGCCACGACGAGAAGGCGGCAGCGGCTTTGAGTCCCTTGACCTTGCGCGAAATGACCAGAAGCGACTCCTGGACGGCATCGTCCACGTCGCTCACCTGGCAGTGCTTGCGGGCGTAGCGGCGCGCGTCGGCCTGGCAGACGGCGAGCAGTCGCCCAATGGCGGCCGGGTCGCCCGTCTGCGCGGCGCTTATCAGGCTATCCCGTTCGACGGTTCCGCTGGCCGCCATCGTCAGGCTCCCTTGTCGAGATTGCGGCCGACCATGGCGCACATCGGGCAAAAGCCGAAGAGGCCGGTCATCGACAGCATGGCGCCCATAATGCCCGCGCCCATGGCCAGAGGCGAACCCCAGCTCATGGCGGCGAACCCCAGAGCCATCAGGCCCATGACGATGCGCAGAGCGCGCTCCCAGTTGGGGACATTTTTAACGTAGAACATGGTGATCTCCTTTGATCCGTTGGTGTGTGAGGACAGCCCACGCTTGCTAAGAGGCAGTTGGTTCGCAAAACGGTTCGCGGGAGATGAAATAAACATGTTGCCCCGTTTGGTTTACATCTGCGCGGCGACCAGATTGCCGTCGAGGATGAAGTTGCGGTCGGTGGGATTCGCCGACTTGATGTGCAGGGTGCCCGCTCCTTTGAGGCCCTTGAAGCCGCCTGTGCCGGAGACAACTTCCCAAAATCCGTTGTCATTGAGCTCGGGCTTGCCGTCCTTGCCCGGTAGGAAGATCGCGCGCACGGTCCACTTGATATAGGCGACATTGCCTTCGCCCTTGGTCGCAACGAGGTAGCCCGATGGATCGCCGGAAACGCCCGGCACGATGTCGTGGCGGCCGAACTCGACGAACTGGGCGCCATCTAAGATTCCGGTCCCGGCGGCATTGCCTTCGCGCCGGACCATCAGCACAAAGTGGCCCGAGCCGTCTTTGAAGTCGAGCTTGATTTGCTCTTTGGGGACCATGGTCGCCTGCACATTCAGAGGGTCGGCCATGGCCGACCCTGCGGTCAATGCGACCCCCAAGGTGGCGAATGCGATAGCCTTGCTCAGAGTCGTCTTCGCGGTTTTCATGAAAGTCCTTTCGATTGATGTTCAGATAACAACATTAGAAGCGCGTTGTCAATTTCGTGAGCCAAGCGGGTGACTGGTCCACCAGCCAGGTCTCGACCGGCTTGTCCGCTCCGGACAGGATCATGGCCGCCAAGGCGATCATGATGGCCCCGAGAATCAACTTGCCGGTCTTGCCTGCCTGCATCAGTTTGCCGCGCATCTTTGCCATGGCGCTGCGGCTGACATAGGCGAGGGCGACGATGGGCAAGGCCGCCCCGATGCCAAATACCCCCATGAGAAGGGCCACCTGCGGAAGATGCGATCCTTGACTGGCCAAGACCACGGCCGCGCCCAGCGTCGGACCAGCGCAGGGGCTCCACACGACGCCCAGCACAAGGCCAATGGTGAACTGGCCCCAAAGGCCGTCGAGGTTCATGCGCGAGAGCAGGTTGTTGCCCGCGTCCCCAATGCCGGAGGTGGCCGAGGCGAAGCGTTGTTGCAGGCGGCCCGACAACAGCACGAAGCCCAAGAGCCCCAGGATGGCAGCGCCGACGTTTCGGAATACGGATGCGTCAATGTCCAAGGCGGAGCCCGCCCAAGCCAAGCCAGTGCCGATGACGGCGTAGGAGAGGGCGAGCCCCCCAGCCAAGGCCAAGGGCGCGCGCGGATGGGCGTTGGTGGCCGAACCCAACAGAATGGGAATGATCGGCAGCACGCAAGGCGAGAGCGTCGAGAGAAGCCCCGCCAGAAGCCCGAAACCGTAGGAGCCTAAACCGAACTCCATCAGTTGACCGTCTTCTTGATGAGGCCCTCAAGGCCTGCGGGCGTGGTGTCGCCCACAGAGCGTCCCACTTCCTTGTCGCCCTTGAACGCGACCAACGTGCTTTGCATCGTCACCTTGAACCTTTTGAGCGTGGGTTTGGCCGAGTCGAAGTCCAAGGTCATAAGCGTCACGTCCTTGTAGGCGGGCTGCTTCATGAGTCCGTCAATGATGGGCTTTTGCTCCTTGCATGTCGGGCACCACGTGGCACTGATGTCGAGCACCACGGGCTTGCCCTCATGGGTCAGCTTGTCGAACTCCGTCTGGTTGAACGGTTTGATATCCCCGGCCATGGCCAGCGACATGAGCGAGGACAAGGCAAGCAGGGCAGCGGTTTTGATGAGTTTCATGGAAAGTCTCCTGGAAGGTTAGTGGGATGGTTTGAAAGTCTTTTGAACGGTCAGCAGGTAGGCGGTAAGGCCCGCCAGCTCCTTGGAGTCCCAAGGCAATAGCATGGCCGCCATGGGCATGACCATGCAGCCTTGGATCATTTCATCCAGATAGACCGTTTTGCGGCCCAGTTGTTCTGTGGCCATGGCGACGGAGTGCGGATAGGGCTTGGCGAAGCTGGCCTGGGATGCGCCATGGTCGGTGTGGCAGGAAGCGCAGCTCATGCCGTTGGTGGAGAGCTTGGTGTCATTGAAGAGCTTTTCGCCCAGGGCGGCGTCCCCAGCCATCGGCTTGTAGCCTGCAGGTCGGGTGATCTGGGCTCCGGGGTCGCCCGCCGCAAATGCGGCCGGGATGGCGAGGGTGGCAATGGCGGCGGCGAGCAAGGCGGTCAGTAGTTTGGACATGGTGATCCTTGGTGGTTGTCCTGCTAAGAGGCGGCAATTTGCCAAAACGGTTCGCGGGGGGCGGAAATATTTATAGGTTTGTCGGCCGGGCGGCGTTTCCCTTACAAATTTGAGCTGCGCCAGTCCATTCCATCCGACGTTTTGCTGTTTTCCGTGCGGGTTCAAACTTTTTTTGCATGGCCGCGAACCCGATGCCGCAGTCACCGCCTCTTAGCTTCCGAGGGTCACAACCTCGCAACCCAAACCAACGAACCCAAGGAATCGATATGAACACACGTTTCAAGATGGCATCCCTGGCAGCCCTGACCGCCGCAACCCTCGCTTTGCCCGCAGCCGCCCAAGACATGAAGGACGGCGCCAAGTGCGCGTCCAAGGCCGGAATGTCCAAGTGCTGCGCGAAGTGCTCGGGCAAGTGCTGCGCCAAGGACATGAAGAAGGCCAAATGCGCCCCGAAGTGCGCTCCGAAGAACTGATGGCCAGGGCCAGTCGTCGAACCCTGCCGTCACGGGACGGCGGAGAACGCTCGGCTGGCCTGGGCCTGCTTGAAACCTACGCGGGATTGGCCGAGCGAGGCGCGCACCTGTTCGGGGATTTGCTTGGCGGGCAGATGCCAAAGCAGTGGAGCCACTATCCAGAAGAAGACGCGATCGACCAGGCAAGCGGGTTTCATTGGTTCTACCACTCGCACTCCCCGGAAGATCGGCCGGGGGCCTCCGAGCACGGCCACATCCATTTGTTCGCGCGGCGCAAACTGTGGGCGAGAAGGCTCAGGTCATCCCGCGAGATAGCTTTTGCGAAGTTGACTGGCGAGCCAGCGTCAACCGAAAACACACGCCATCTTCTGAGCATTGGCTTCGACGCCAAGGGCATCCCGACGACTCTATTCACAGTCAACAGTTGGGTGACGGGAGACCGGATTCTGAGCGCGGACCTGACGGCCGAACTGCTGACCGATTTGAAGCTCGACACAGGCAACGAGGCTGTCGATGCCGTGATCGAATCGTTGGTCCGTTTGTATCGGAGGGAGGTTGGCGACTTGCTGAATCAGCGTGACAAGGCGCTGTTCGGATGGAAAGGTGACAACGTCTTGTCAGACGAACAACTTGAACTGCTATCGGAGATCGCGATCAATGTGGACGAGAAATTGTCCTTTCAATCTGCGCCGAATCAAATCTGACCATTGCGCAAGGGAGATCACGAGCTAATATGCGTTGATCGAGGCGCATATCGAGGTGTCAATGCAACGGACGGTTTTTACAATTCCCGGAATGGACTGCGTGTCCGAGGAGCGCCTTGTCAGGATGGCTCTGGCCGGGGAAGCGATCAAAAGCGTGGATGTCGATTTGAGCAAGCGGCGCGCGATAGTTTTGCATGAGTCCGCGCCTGAAAATATTTTGGAGCTCTTGGCGCCATTGAAATACGGGGCCGAGGTGGCCGAGTCGGGCGAGTTCAAACCTGAGTCGGCAATGCCGATGTCTTCCGAAGCGGACGAGCGCTCCACATTGCGGGTCTTGTTTTCGATCAACGCGGCTATGTTCCTTGTTGAGTTAGTCGCAGGAATTGCTTCGCAATCGACCGGCCTCATCGCGGATTCTCTTGACATGTTTGCCGACGCGGCCGTCTATGCCACCAGTTTTTGGGCGGTGGGGAAAGCGTTGTCTTTCCAAACTCGTGCGGCCCGTGTAAGCGGCTATGTGCAATTGGCCCTGGCCCTTGGAGTTTTCGCGGAAGTGCTGAGGCGCTTTGCTTTTGGAAGCCATCCGGAGGGGATCGCGATGGCGGCCGTCTCGGCGATGGCTTTGTGCGCCAATGTGTTTGGGATGTTCCTGATTTCAAAGCATCGAGGCGGCGGCGTCCATATGCAAGCGAGTTGGATATTCACGAGCACCGACGTGATGGCGAACCTTGGTGTTGTCTTGGCGGGGGCGTTGGTGTTTGTGACGGGTTCCCCGATTCCGGATTTGCTGGTCGGAGTAGGGATTGCCTCCATCGTGTTGGCCGGAGCTTTGAAAATCCTTCGCTTGGCGCGCGTCACCCACGGGTGATGGCCGCTTCGCCCATGCGCGCCCTGCGATTGGGGCGGCGTTGATTCCGTCCGGAATTGGTTACTTGCTAAGTCAAAGGGCATGCATGACATTATCTGAATTTATGCTTGTGGTTTGAGCAGCGCCGAGTCGCGCAGCAGTCCACATCCTTTGACTTTCATGGAGGGGTGGCAATCGGAGCGCAGCGCCAAAAGCGATCGCTCCAATTTGGCCAAGTTGCGCCGTTGCTCGCGAACCTTGGCAATATGCTCGTCAAGCATTTCATCCACGTCGCCGCAATTGGCCTCGGGCGTGTCTGCCAGAGCAAGCAAGCTCTGAACGTCTTTCATGCTCATGTCCAGCACGCGGCATTGAACGATGAACCGCAAACGTTTTTCCGCGTCCGGGCCGAAGCACCGATAGTTCGAATCGGACCGCGCGGACTTCTCCAACAGACCTTGTTGTTCATAGTAGCGAATGGTCTCCACGGAGACGCCCGCTTGCTTTGCCAGTTCACCGATGCGCATGGGGTTGACCCTCGTGTGGCTTCAGGGTTTACAGTTTACTTGACCAATATAAGCAGCGGCATTGCGCAAGTCAAATTCATTCGAATTGCAATGCGAACTTCGCTCAAAACCGGTGTTTGGTTGGCCAGCCTCTCAACCTTTTTTTGGAGACCCGCCATGTCATGCAAAACGCGATCAACTCAACAACGTCCACATTGCTGCGCCAGCAAACCCAAGCAGCAAGATGCGCAAACGGATGCAGGCAAATCCAGTTGCTCCGAACCAAGCTGTGGTTGCAAAGAGCCTGAGGTAAAAAATAGCCAGGATCACGAGACCGAAAAGTCCGTCTATTGCCCGGAATGTGCCTAGCCACGCCAGGGGCAAAAGCGTCTTTGCGAGAAGAGGCGCGCCTCTTCGGTGGCATCCGCTGTCGCGGGTGGCCGCAGCGCGCGCGAACGGACTTGGAATAGCTATCGCCACGTTTGAACACAAGGATGGTCAAGATGAATGACACACAAGTCGCACCGACGGCGGCCAGCACCGTAAAGGCGGAACTTCTCGCCGCCATGGAACACCCCAAGTGCCGCCGTTGTGGTTGCTATCAGGAGGCGGTCCGCAGCTTTAATGGTTCGTCCATTTTGAAGGCCGCGCTTCCCGGTTTGGTCGAAGAGGCATTGACCCTGTTCGAGCCTGTCAGATACGACTGCCTCGGTTGTGAGGTTTGCTGGCCGGCAGTGGCGTCCAACGCCGCTGCGGAGATTGATCCCGAGCTGGCGGAAGCAAGCCATTGCGCGACAGCCGAACCGGTCCTTCGGGAAGGGTGGCCGCCTTTGCCGGGAGACTACCAGGTTCTGCGTTTCCAAGCGCCCGTTGCAGTGTGCGCGCTGAATTCAGGCGAACTGGCCGATCAACTTGCCGCAGCGCGTCCGCCTGGCGTGGCCATCGTTGGCGCGATGCATACGGAAAATCTTGGCATCGAGCGCGTCATTCGAAACTTGCTGCCCAATCCGAACATCCGCTTCCTCCTCGTGTGCGGCGAAGACACGCGCAAGGCCGTAGGCCATTTGCCGGGGCAGTCGCTGGTGAGCCTCATGGACAACGGCCTTGACGAGAACGGTCGGATTGTTGGCGCCGCGGGCAAACGCCCCATGATCAAGAACGTGAGCGCGGAAAATGTGAATGCTTTTAGGCGCCGGATCGAGGTCATCGACTTGATCGGCGAGACCAACGTCGAAACCTTGGCCGCGAGCATTGCGGAGGCTGCCGCAAGGGACCCTGGCGCGGATACGCAAACAGCGCAGGACGCGACGAGCATTGAGGTGGAGCAGGCGGTTGAGTCAAAAAAACTCGTGTCCGACCCCGCAGGATATCTGGTGGTCCATGTGGATCGCCTGAGAAACCGCTTGGCGCTGGAACACTACACCAACGCGGGATTGCTGAGCCGCGTGTTCGAAGGCAAAACTTCGACGGCGCTTTATGGGTCGGCTATAGCGGCGGGGCTGATTAGCCGACTTGACCATGCGGCCTATCTTGGACGCGAGCTGAGCCGAGCAGAAGCTGCGTTGCACGATGGTGGCGAATACGTGCAAGACAGGGCTCCGGGCAATAGCGATGAAGAAGCCAGTCCGCCCGCCGCCTCGTCGTGCGGATGTTCGACGGGTTGCCACTGATCGGTGCATTAGCGGCATGGCATCCCTGCCAAGGTCCAGGCATTTGCGTTTTAAATGCGCGAAACGCCACATAAGCGAATTGTGGCCCGGAAGCCCGGTTTCCCGAAATACATCCCCGCCACTCCCAATGATGGATGGTTGCTTGTTGGAGATGTCGATCTACATGAATGGGAAACTGTCCAATCAATCCGTGTTGGGCCAAGCCTGACGAAAGAGCAGGCCAAACAACGCGATGGTTGCAAAGGCCGCGCCGCCCAAAAACGTTGTGGCCGCGCCATGCGCGTCCCACAGCCAACCGGCGACTCCGCTGGCCACCAGCATCGCCACGCCGCTCGCGAGATTGAAAAAGCCGTAGGCGGTCCCCCGCAAATCGGCGGGGGCCGTGTCGGCGACCATGGTGGCCAATAGCCCCTGCGTCATGCCCATGTGGATGCCCCAGAGAGCGACGCCCGCAAGCAGTGTTGTCCAATGGGTGCTGCTGGCCAGCACCAAGTCGGAGGCGGCCAGGACGGCCAACCCCATGGCCAACAGCGCGGCGTGGCTCACGCGGTCGGACAGTTTGCCAAAGGGATAGGCGGACGCCGAATAGACTAGGTTCATAGCGACCATCACAAAGGGGACGAGCGCCATGGCCACGCTGCTTTGCTGCGCCCTGAGCACCAAAAAGGCTTCGCTGAAACGCGCCAGCGTGACAACCGACCCGATGGCCACGACCCTCCAATAGGGCTTGCCAAGCCGGACGAGATTCGATCGTTGGATGGGATTGGTCCGGCGTTCGCCGACATGGCGCTCGGGTTCGCGCACGCCGAAGGCCAGCAGCGCCACCGTGAGCATGCCCGGAATCACGGCCACCCAAAACACAAACCGGAAGTCGTTGGACCACAGCAGCATCAATCCGACGGCGAGAAGCGGGCCGGTGAAGGCTCCCACGGTGTCGAGGGCCTGGCGCAGTCCGAACGCCGCTCCACGCAGATGGCTTGGCGTGATGTCGGCCACCAGCGCGTCTCGCGGAGCTCCGCGCGCACCTTTGCCAACCCTGTCGAGAAGCCGCGCCGCGACGATGAGGCCGGGTCCCGATGCGATGGCGAACAAGGGCTTGGTCAACGCGCCCAAGGCGTAGCCGAACACGGCCAGTCCCTTGCGTTTGCCAAGATAGTCGCTCAACGCGCCGGAGAACACCTTGACGATCAGGGCGGTGAATTCGGCGAGCCCTTCGATGATCCCGACGGTGAACGCGCTGGTGCCGAGGACGGTGCTCATGAACATCGGCAGCGAGCTGGTTGGCATCGTACGCTTCCGGTTCGCTTTTTATTTCGGCACTGGGAACGCATGGCCCGCGTCGCGCGAGCCATACAAGCTATTAAATAAAAGAGCGGGGTGTTCATGAGGGCATTGCGAAGCGCCAAGCCTCCAAGCACGACGAAATTGATGGACGTCACCACGATGTGAACGGCCTTGTGGTGCGGGCAATCGGCAAACCGGCTGCCAAGGCGATGGTGACGATCTGCGTCTTTTCGCCCATCTCTGCCAGGAAGAGGGCGAAGATTGTGGTGCCAAACACGCAATGGCCTTTTTAGGCATAGCGATTTCGCCTTCGTCGAGCTTGTCGGGCACCAGAATCCAGCCCGTTCTCGAAACAAGTGACGCCACGACGATCCCGTTCACGCCGGAGTGGATGCGTCATTCCGCAAGCAGGGTGCCAGTGCCGCCAGCGCCCGCGTGGATGGCAAAGGTGGCGACAAAACCGCCAAGAACGATGGGAGGGCGAATTCTATAACGGGCGGCGAGGATCAGTGAAAGCAGTTGGGTCTTGTCGCCGATTTCGACCAAGGCAACGGCGCTGGTGGATACGAGGAAAGAGTGCAGCATGGGAACTCCGGGCCGGAAGAACGCGATGACCGAACGCCTTTGCGGCCATGCGGAGGCGCATCGGTCAAAGGTCTTGCCAAACCATGGAATCACCAGCGCCTTGCTTGGTGGGCAAGTATGTTGATGCAAGCCCTCTCGCACCCGGGGGCGGCTACCCCCCAACGACTTGGGCGTGGTATCAAACGAAAAGCTTCAACTCAGGCGGACGGCGGGACATATCGGATCAAAACACTCAGTCTCCGAAAGACAGATATCAACTGTTGGGAGGTGGGCATGGCGTGCAATGAAGGATTGGTTGAACGAATCCGGGAGGTATTGGCTGGCGAGCCCGATGTCGGTGAAAAGCGAATGTTCAGCGGCGTGTGCTTCACCCTTCGTGGAAACATGATGTGCGGGGTGGTCAAAGACGAACTTATGGTGCGGGTTGGACCGGATGCCCATCAATCGTCCTTACCTAGGCCCCATGCTCGGGAAATGGATTTCACAGGGAAGCCCATGAAGGGCTATGTCTTCGTCGAAAGTCCTGGGCTGAGCGAGGACAACGAATTGAAGTCATGGATCGATATGGGAAAGAGCTTCGTCGTTCAGGTGCCTGTCAAGGCTGCAAAGCCAGCCAGAAAGGAAAAGCAGAGTCCAGGGAAAGAGCTGTGATGGATTTTCTACATGACGAGATCGCCAGTTCCTATGCATGTGTGCACATATCCAGCGGTCGCAGTACATATCTGGTTCGTCCCTCTTAGATAAATTCGCCTATATCCACCCCATCGATTTGTTCTGGCAGCAGGTATTTCTCGGCATACCGCTTGTAG
>NZ_JBXAMW010000023.1:0-42699 GCF_058801025.1 Rhodoferax sp. GW822-FHT04A08 | reverse complement strand
ACGAGTGCCTACAGCATTTCGACCATTGAAATTGCATGACATTGTTTGACTCGGAAGACATGCCCAAATCATTGTTAAAGCGTAAGCTTCGAAAGCGCACTACGCACCACATCCTCCTTCAGGAATGTGCTGGCGTGTTGCAGGCGCGCATTAGACTCAGCCAGAAGATTGCGTCTCTCGATGACGGTATCGAATTCGCCTATTCGTACTTCGATTCGACTTTGAAGCTCTACACACTGGAATATGGCGCACGCGCAACTGGAGAAACCGTTCTTTGTGATTGCACTAGTGGTGTCTACAGAGGCGAGCCGGCCATATGGTTCGGCTGCCGTGATTCGAACCAAAACTTCCACCCCTCAGGCTATGGTGTTGTTGTTCACGGTGTCTTGCACGTTGAAATGAAGGGAGGCAAGCACTTCATGTTGCAAATGAATACCAGTCGTCCAATTGAAATGGTAGCGGATGCACGGACGCCAATGGAGTTGAATGCAACATCGAGTCAATCCAGGGCCGACACCGATGTCGAGGCAGACACCCTGACAAAGGCGGATTTACAGCGTCTCAGAGGTGGAACACCAATCCATCTTGCGAGCACTGCGTTGAAGAAGTGGACTCCTGGCCAGCGCAAATACCAGTATTGAGGCGCCCTGGGAATTGAGGAGGCTCCAACTTTTGAGAGAATGGAGCCATGAGAAAGTCACCCAAGTTTTCCCCCGATGTCCGCGAACGCGCTGTGCGCATGGTGCAAGAGCACCGCGGCGAATATCCATCGCTGTGGGCAGCCATTGAATCCATCGCACCCAAGATAGGCTATGTGCCGCAAACCCTCAATGACTGGGTGCGCACAGCTGAGATTGATTCTGGTGCCCGAGAAGGCGTGACTATCGATGAGCGAGAGCGGGTCAAAGCGCTGGAGCGTGAGGTCAAAGAACTGCGCCGTGCCAATGAAATCCTCAAGCTGGTCAGCGCTTTTTTCGCCCAGGCGGAGCTCGACCGCAAACTCAAGTCCTGAAGGATTTCATTGACCATCATCGCCACCCCTTCGGGGTCGAGCCGATTTGCAAAGTCTTGCAGATTGCTCCGTCGTGTTACCGGCGCCATGCAGCGCGCCAGCGCAACCCGAAACTGTGTTGTGCACACGTCCAACGCGATGTCACGCTGGTACCGCAAATCCAGCGTGTCTGGCAGGCCAATATGCAGGTCTATGGCGCAGACAAAGTCTGGCATCAAATGAATCGGGAAAGCATCGTCGTAGCCCGCTGCACGGTCGAGCGATTGATGCGGCAACTGGGCCTGCGCGGCGTGCGCCGTGGCAAGGTCGTACGCACCACCATCGGGGATGCTAGAGCCCCGTGCCCGCTGGACCGCGTCAACCGGCAATTCAATGAGACCGGCCCAATCAGCTGTGGGTATCGGACTTCACGTACGTATCGACCTGGCAGGGCTGGCAATACGTGGCCTCTGTAATTGACGTCTATGCATGCCGGATAGTGGGCTGGCGTCAGAGCAGTTTCATGAAGACAGACTTCGTTCTGGATGCACTGGAACAAGCCCTGTATGACCGACGGCCGCAACGTGATGACGCGCTGATTCACCACAGCGTCAGGGGTTCGCAATACGTGTCCATAAAGTACAGCGAACGTCTGGCTGAGGCCGGCATCGAAGCACGTAACACCTGTCATTGATCCCATTGCCATTGGCCTTGGTGCGATCCAAGAAGGAAGCGTTCTAGTGTCAAGCCACGCAACGTGGGACGAATGCGGCCGGTGACCCATTTTCGACGGATGGTTGTGCAGTCGTGCTAACGCTGACGCCTGCGGTTCAAGGGGACAACTAAGTTTGGATCGTCATCTGGGTGTAGTGAGTGTTTGAGGCTACGTCCAATTGTTTTGATTTGAGGTAACAAAAGATTCGTTGTCGCAATGACTGAATTCCACCACTTAGAAGTCAGTAGCGATTGATACCTCTAAGACCGGAGTTGTCGATTCCAGAGATTGGGGCTCCTGACGGGCCAAGCAAAGACCAGTTGTTAAAGCCGGCACTCCCCGCTGCGGTCATTGGTGCACACTCCAAGTTGCCCTTCGCGGTCCTAGCATCCCGCTTTGGCATTGAATGCTGAACGCCCTGACTTCTACGCGCCTATTGTGCCCCACACCCCTTTTCTGTTGTTACCTTTGCTGACATATTCTCCTGGGAATTGGAGCAATTAGGTGCACCGTATGGTCATCTTGATGATCATGCGTCACGTTTAGTTATCTTTGATTCAATGAATATGCTTATGCTTCAAAATATAAAAAGCTGGATGATTCTAGTTGGTAAGTGTTATCGCAAGTTCGGCAGATGTTGCGAACTTCTTGCGGTAACGCTTTCAGCTACGTTGATATTAGGTGCTTGCGGTGGTGGTGGCGAAACACGCTCACCGGTTGATTTCAATATTGGAGTCACCGTGGGCGGCCAATTACTCAGCACAACTCCAGTTGCTCCCGGTGGATATCTTGATCTTGCAATCCATGCTGGCCAGTCAGTGGCCATAGACGCTGGAGAACCAGTGGTTTGGACATTGGTGGTAGGAGGAACTGAGGTAAACAGCGGTGCGCAGGTCTACTACTCAGGCGTAAATATAACGGCAACCGCTTTGAATCAAACTTCGGTAGGCTTGGATACATATGCTCGTTACCCATTGTCGGCATCAGTTCCTGCGACTCTCATTGCAACGTCTACATATGATTCTGTACAGGTTGTCACGCTAAATCTTTTAATTACAAATTAATGGAGTGCAGAAGCCTTTTGGTTCATGCTACTTGACGATCGTTTCTGTGTTTCATCCAATTGTTTTTGGTTCAATGTTGTTGGCCGCAACATTCCAGTGTACCGTTAATCACTTGACAGTTGTATATGACTTCTCGTCACACACACTTTGCGTAGGAATGACCATAAGCTTGAATACAGTTCAGTGTCAATGGATGCGCGATGCACAATATCAGAAATGCACCATCGCAATCAAAGCCTATGTGAAGAAGTAGCCAACGCAGTAAGCCATGGCGTAGCACTGCTGGGCGCCATCGCTTGCGCGCCCCTTATCGTGGGCACAGCTATGCGTTGGAAAATCGCAAATTTGATTGGTGCAATTGTCTTCTCGGTCACAATGATATTGCTCTACTTAAGCTCCACGATCTACCATGCATTGCCCCAAGGACCCATCAAACGTGTTTTCTTGAAAATTGACTACGCAGCAATTTACCTCTTTATCGCCGGAAGCTATACGCCTTTTGCATTGGGTGCGCTCCATGGACTTTGGGGATGGACCCTGTTGGGGGTCATCTGGTTGCTGGCAGGAATAGGTATCTCGCTCAAGGTTTTCGAGCTATTTCCATATCCATGGGTGTCCACTGGCTTGTATTTGGCAATGGGATGGCTTGTTTTGGTTGCTGCGGTTCCGTTAGTCAAAAGAGTTCCACTGCCTGGAGTCATGTGGCTAATTGCTGGTGGTCTGGCGTATACGGTCGGTGTCGTGTTTTTCGTGTTGGACCACCGCATTCGCTATTCTCACGCGATTTGGCATGCCTTTGTCACAGGTGGCACTAGTTGCCACGTTATCGCCGTGATTGGCTATTCGGGCGCGTAGTCGTACGTAAGTCTCTTTTCTTTACGCCGCATTGGCTACAAGCAGGAGCGCTTCCAACGGACCGCCAAGCGTGATTTGTTACCGCCAGTGTCGAATTGCGGTGTGCCGGAAGCCATTGACAGGCTGTTCTGGTTTAAGTTCATGATGAGCTGTGGACTGCAGAGCAAAGTACCACTGACAATCAGTCTTGGCGAGCTCTGTCAAATCTTTGTCGGCGCCAATACTCCAATGGCGTTGACAGTTCATAAACATTGCTGAGCCAAAAGCTCGCCGAGTCTCTTGCGACCACCAGCGGCCCGCAGGCGTTGCCACAAGCCATCGCCCAACTGGCCCAACGACTGAGCCAACAGGCCACATTGCTGGCCAGCCTGGACTCCTTTACCGGCATTGCCTGGGTCGGCCTGATCGGCGCACTGGTGATGTTGGCTCAGCGGCTATTGAAGTGACACGAACCCATAAAGTAGAACCCTATGCAAGCAGCATCCAAGCTGGGAATTCTGGCCTTTATCGATCCGGTCTGCACCTGGTGTTGGGGCAGTGAACCGGTAACGTGCAACAACCGGCGGAACTTGCCAACAAACTAGACACTCGCTATAACCAACAGCTACATAATCATACTCTAGGCGATAGGCGCTCCACCCCTGCAAGGTAAGCTGTCAACGCAGCATCCACGTGTCGCAACGACCTATAGCGCAATTGTGTATTGCCTTAGCCAAGCGCACACCTCGTCCGGAATAGATGTCGGGCGACGGGTTTGGGGATCGACAAATACAAAGACCGACTCGGACGTGCAAAAGCATCGTTCATCTTCAAACATTCCTTGCCCAAAGCGAAATGAGGTGTTTCCCACTTCCAAGATACCAGTGCCAACGTCTACTTGTGCAGGCCAGAACACTTCGCCCAACAGATTGATAACAATGGTTGCGGGCAAGAACATCGCAGCTTCAGCTGCATCGGGCTTAAGAAATTTTTGTAAAAACAAACAGCGCCCGGTTTCCGCAAAAGCGCCGAAGGTCAAATTATTGGCATGGCCAACTAGGTCGGTATCGGACCAACGTACATGCTCCGGCGACCAATGTGAGTAAGACCTGCGTTCGGCCAGATTGGTGTTGCTTTTAAGGGACATGGTAGTGGCGTTTACTTGTTTGGTGTGTCTGAGGGGGGGGCCACGCGTTTGTTCGCGAAGGTACGCTCTGCAATTGGCACGGAGTCGATGAGCGAAAGCAGACGCTCCAACAACAGGGATTCGGCCTTGCTGCGCCGCGCGCTGGGGTCGTGAATGACATATACGCTGACCATGGGTGGGGATTCGTAAGGTGGTAAACGCCATAGGCGGCCGGCCAGAACGTCATCCTGCACCACATGTATTGGCAAGGGACCAAAGCCGAATCCGGCCAATATCAGTCGCTTGACCTCCTCCAAGTGCGAGGAGGTACCTAGAACAGGTCCATCAAACCCGTTTTGTTGGCGCAGTAGAGCTACGGGCCAAAGTGCACTGGACATTTGATCGGTCTGGAATGACACATAGGACTCATGACGCAAGGCGTCAAGCGGCAAGTCCGATTGCCCATACAGGCTATGACCCGGTCCACAAAAGTATCCAAAATGCTCGCGGTAGAGCTCCACGTAATTCAGTTTTGGCAGGCGCTCGTGCATCAGGCAGATTCCAAAACCCACCGCCCTGTCCAACACAGATTCGGCTGCTTGGTAGCTAGGCATCACCTGTGTGCTCAGGCTCACGTTGGGATAGTCCAAGTGAAATTGGGTTAGCAGTTGATCAAAAAAATCGCAAACCACATGGCTTGCCAATGCAATTTCAACATGGCCGGTCAGCTCATTGGGAGCAATATCGGTAGCAGCAGGCAGTCCATTGACGATATTGAAAAGAGAGCAACATTCCACGTACAGACGTTGCCCGGCAGGCGTCACTGAAAAATGCGCCGCACTGCGTTCAATCAGGCGGCACCCCATATGTGTTTCTAGGCGACTCAAAGCACTACTGATTGCCGGTTGCTGGACAAACAGTTTTTCGCTCGCGGCCGTGAGGCCACGTTCCTGCACGATGACGATAAACGTACGCAGCAGGTTCCAGTCCAACTCCCAGACAAACCGACGACGCACACCATTCATGCTGCGTCCTTAGCGTAGGCGATTGAGACCACACCAGCGCGCAATGAACAGCGCATAAACCGTTGCCACGCGTTGCATGCTGGAAATCGAGACCCACTCATCCGCACCGTGAATCGAATGCCCCGTGGGTCCATAGCAGGTGGATGGGATGTTGCCATAGAGGTGAAAGAATTTTACGTCAGTGGTAGCGGTCCAAGCCAGCAGTTCCGGGGTTTGCTTTACCACGTCTTGGTGGCAACTCATAAGTGTTTGTATCATGGGCTCTTCAAGATTCACGACAACACCTTCACTTTGGAAGCCATGGTAGCTGACCTTATAGCGCAAAGTCTGCGCATGTGGATGGGCGCTGTGAGCGGCCATAAGCAGTGACTCCACTTCCGCCTTGACGTCGGCCACCTTTTTCCCCGGGTAGTAGCCGATACGGATATCTGCACGGCAATGCGTGGGTACAGATGAAGTCCACTCACCGCCCTGGACCATACCCAGATTGAAATTGATGGGGTGCTCGTGCTGACAATATAGCGGGTGCCTTGCCTCAGGCAGGTTCCATTCTGCCTCCAACACACGCAAAGCCTCCACCATGTATTGGGCAAATGCAATGGCCGCTATGCCCTTGTGGGCCTGTAGTGCGTGAACCGGCAGACCATAAACGTCAAGCGTGAGCCAGAGCACGCCGATTTGGGCGCGCATAACATGTTCCTGGGTGGGCTCAGGTATGAGTGCAGCGTCGGCGGTATATCCCTCTACCAAACATGCCAGTGCACCGTTGCCAGTGCATTCTTCTTCCAGAACCGACTGAAGGTACACCGGGGCTGCAGGCTCATAACCCAGTCGCCGCAACGCGTCCATGGCGGTGCAGTAAGCCACGATGCCAGCTTTCATATCGGCAGCGCCACGGCCATACAGTCTGTCACCTTCCAGCCGAGGTACAAACGGTGGCGATGCCCACATATCCTCCACCCCAACCGGTACCACATCAATATGGCCATTGAGGATGAGGGAGCGGCCATGTACGGGACCTTGGGGGATATGCGTGCCCACTACGTTGTGGCGTCCCTGGTAAGACACGATGGCAGGTGAATACCCGGGGTGGCTCCGGATCTTTTCCTCATCTATCTCGAACTGTTTTACCTCCAGACCCATGGCTGCAAAATGGCTTGCCATCAAATTCTGGGCTGAGTGTTCCTGGCCTAGCAAGGAGGGCTGACGCACCAGCTGGGCGAGCAAGTGCACTGCGTCACGCTGCAAATCGGATACGCTGGCTTGAATGGCGTGTTGACTAGGTTCGGTCGGGTTCATAGCTGTGGGCACCTCGTCTGGATATATATTCGTCACTCGCCTAGAACGACACCTGGTCGGTACCCTTGAGACCCAGCATTTTGCGTGCCTGGGTCGGTGTGGCTACTTCCAGTGACAAGGCCTCCAATACGGAGCGAATGCGGCGTACTTGGTCCGCATTGGAGCGTGCCAACTGACGACCGTCATACAAGCTGTCTTCCAACCCCACACGAACATGCCCGCCCATCGCTGCAGCGATGCTGATCATGGGTATCTGATGGCGCCCGGCCGCTAGTACCGAGAACTGGTATTCACTGCCAAAGAGCTTGTCAGCAATGCTTTTGGCATGCGTCAGGTTATCGGCATCCGCACCCATGCCACCGAGCACCCCAAATACAAACTGCAGGAATAGAGGCCCTTTGATCAGGCCACGGTCCCGGAAATGTGCCAAGGTGTAAAGATGCCCGAGGTCATAGCATTCGAACTCGAAGCGCGCTCCGCCTTCCACACCGATTTTTTGGAGAATGGTTTCGATGTCGGCAAAGGTATTGCGGAAGATGCCACTGCGCGTGCCCTCTAGCAGTTGCGGTTCCCATGCGTGCAGCCATTGAACTGGCTTGTCGAGCATGGGGTAGAGCCCGAAATTCATGGATCCCATATTCAGGGAACACATTTCCGGTCGTGCGCGCAAGGGAGCTGCCAGGCGTGACTCAAGCGTCATTGCAGACGATCCACCCGTGGTGATGTTGACCACTGCATCGGTAGCGGCACGGATGGCCGGCAAAAACTGTAGAAACACCTCGGGGTCTGCCGATGGTCGACCATCTACCGGATCGCGTGCGTGCAAATGCAAAATGGCAGCTCCAGCTTCCGCAGCCGCGATGGCCTCGCTGGCAATTTGCTCAGCCGTGAACGGCAGATAGGGCGACATGGTCGGTGTGTGCACCGAACCGGTAATCGCGCACGTAATGATGACAGGAGAACTGGCCATTTTGGGCACAACCTTAAAGCTTGAGTTCCAGCGCCAGGGCATGCAGACTGTCATCCAAAATGGAAACAATCTCACCTACCTGGGCTGGCGTGGTGATGAGCGGCGGGCAGACCAGAAAGTGGTCTCCCAACGAGCCGCCGCGTGTGCGACGGGAGTAAATGATCAGTCCCTTGTCGTAGGCAATATCCACGATCCGCTGAAACGCATTGAGAGGCTTGGGCAGGGGTTGCATGCTGTCCTTGTCCGACACGAATTCTGCCGCTAGCAACAGACCTTTACCGCGCACGTCACCAATAAACGGGTAGCGTGTGGCCAGGTCGTCCAGCGCATGTTTGAGCAAGGTGCCCACAGTGGCCGCGTTTTCCACCAGATTCAACCGTTCCACTTCGTCCAGGACGGCCAGCCCGGTCGCGCATGCCAATGGGTTACCTGCGTAGGTATAGCCGTGCAAAAACCCCCCCGCTTCAATCACTGGCTGCACCAAGCGATCCGCCGCGATCATGGCGCCCAAGGGGATATAGCCTGCACCAAAACCCTTGGAGAGCGCGATCAAATCCGGACGGCAGCCCCAGTGGTCACCCCCCAAGAAGGCACCCGTGCGACCTGCGCCACACATCACCTCATCATGTATCAGCAGAATGCCATACTGGTCGCAGATTTCGCGAATGCGAGGATAGTAGCTATCTGGCGCAACAAGGGCACCGGTGGATGCGCCGCCAATCGGTTCCATGATGAAGGCCAGCACCGACGCGGGCCCCTCCGCCAGAATACGCTCTTCAAGCATATTGGCGTAGCGTATTCCGCGTTCAGCCAAGGTTAGATTGTCTCTATCCAGATAGGCCGTTGGCGCTGGAATTTTTGGCATTTCACGCACCATGGGCGCAAACGGGGTGGTGAAAGAGGTCATGCCCGTAACACCCAGGGCGCCAAAGGTACTGCCATGGTACGAAGGTGTACGGGAAATCACTTTCCAACGCTCGGATTGTCCCGTCATCACAGCCCACTGGCGAGCCAGCTTCAAACAAGATTCCACCGCTTCGGAGCCGCCTGAGACAAAGAACACTTTGTCCAGTCCGGGGGGCATCTTTTGCGCCACACGACGTGCCAATTCTTCGGCGGGTGCGTTTTCAAAGTGCAGTCGGTACGCAAACGTTACGCGTTCCATTTGCTCACGCATGGCATCTAGCACATGGCGGTTGCCGTGTCCGATGTTGACCACCATGGCGCCGCTGGAGCCGTCAATCATGCGCTGACCACTCTGGTTCCACAAGTAGATGCCTTCAGCGCGGTCTACCAGCGGACGGCGACTCCCCGACTGGTAAAAAAGATGGGATGGCAGGGGGTTGCTCATGTCGTGTTTAGTTTTGTAGAAATTTACGTAGAAAGGATCGGGTGCGATCCTGTTGGGGAGATCCAAATATGCGGTCTGGTGTGCCCTCTTCGATGACCGTGCCCCCGTCCATGAATATCACGCGATCCGCAACCTCAGCGGCGAAACGCATCTCATGCGTGACGATCAGCATGGTCATGTGTTCCTTGGCCAATTGCTTCATGACAAGGTTTACTTCGTCCACCAGCTCAGGATCCAGTGCTGAAGTAGCTTCATCAAACAGCATCACTTTGGGTTCCATCGCCAATGCGCGTGCAATTGCCACCCGCTGCTTCTGACCGCCGGAAAGGTGCGACGGGTAGGCGTATATCTTGTCTTCCAGCCCGACTTTGCGAAGCAGTTGCACGGCCAGCGCATGCGCCTGTTCGCGGCCCACGTTCTTCAAGAGCATGGGGCCCTTGGTAATGTTGTCAAACACGTTGAGGTGTGGAAACAGATTGAAGTGCTGAAACACCATGCCCATTTGTTGGCACACGTGGTTGATATGGTTATCAAAAGCGCGACCCTTCAGATCTGCGTTCACGCGCTCACCGTCCAGCCACACTTCACCCCTGTCCAGAGTCTCCAATTGGTTGATGGCCCTCAGTAAAGTGCTTTTTCCAGATCCACTGGGGCCAATGATGGCCACAATCTGTCCGCGCGTGATGCGCAAGTCGATTCCCTTCAGAACCTCGACGGAACCAAACGACTTGTGGGCATTTTTTACCTCAATCATGGCGGCATTCATCGGGACAATTTCACTTTCAGTTCTAAACGATTGAGCAAAAGCTCCAGCATCAAATTGAGAAGGTAATACAGCGCGGCCGCCACGATGTAAAACTCGAAGGGCCGGTAGGTGTCGCTGATGGCTCGTTGCGTGGCTTGCACCAGTTCGGCAATGCTGATCATGGAGACCAGTGCCGACTCTTTGAGCAATGAGATCATGTTGCCACCCACCGCAGGCAAGGTGTTGCGAAGTGCCTGTGGCACGATGAAGTGCCACAGTGTGCGCAAATGCCCGAATCCCAGCGCGCGCGCGGCTTCTGCTTGACCGGGGTCGACAGCGGCGATGCCAGCCCGGAATACATCCGCGTTGTATACCGCATAGTGCAACCCCAGGCATAGGATGCCTGTCGCAAGCGCCGGAATGTCTATGCCAATCTGTACCAGGCCAAAATAGACCAGAAACAGTTGCAATAGAAGTGGCGTACCCATGAGCAATGCCATGAATACGCGTACTGGCGCACGCAAGACGGGCGGACCATAAAGCACCACAACTGCCATGGCGATACCCATGACCAGACTAAGGAGTGCCGCTCCCACAGAGACCACGACCGTCCAATACACACCCTCACCGAGTATGGGTGCGTAAGCGGGAATCACACTGAAATCCATTCTTTCCATCGGATGCCCCTATGCCAGCCTGTAATGCCGGTCTAGCCCATTGACTAGACGCGTCAGACCAGCCACCATGACAAAGTAGAGCAATCCAGCCAGGCCATAGACCGCAAACAGATTGCCTGAAGCATTGCCAAAGCGCTGGGCGGTGAAAGTCAGTTCTACTACCGAGATGCTCGACACCAACGCGGTACTCTTCAGCAGGGCCACGGCGTTCACTCCCAGTGGTCGAACCATCAAACGTGCCGCCTGAGGCAAAATGAAGTTCATCATGGTTTGATGTGCAGAAAACCCCAAAGCACGAGCTGCTTCAAACTGCCCCTTGTCCACTGCGACCACTGCACCGCGAATGGCCTCACTCATATAGGCTGCAATGTTGATTCCCAACGCAAGTACGCCTGCCGTGAATGGTTCCAATTGGATGCCCACTTGCGGGCCGCCAAAGTAGAGCAGAAACATTTGTATCAACACAGGCGTTCCTCGTACCACGCTAACAAATACTGCCGCCAAGCCACGCAGAAGAGGTATTGGAGAAAAGCGAAGTGCCGCAACTGCAAAGGCCAGCAACAGGCCAAGGAAAATTGCAGCCGTCGCCAATTCCGCCGTGACTAGACCAGCCGCCAGAACTGCAGGTGCAATTCGCAGAAGATACGAGCCATAGAAGGCTGTACTACTGAACCAAGAATCCAACATGGTCAGGACCTCCGGTTGGGTTGAAATGCGCCACCGGCCAACTGATCAGTGGCTGCATCTTTGGTCATGAGGTTCATTGCGCATTCACGAATGCATCAACGGATATCGCGACCGATCCACTTCATAGAGATGCGGGCGTAGGTACCGTCGGACATCATTTGATCCAACGCATGCTGCATCGCAACCTTGAGCTCAGGGTTATTCTTGCGAATGGCAATGCCAATCCAAGCACCTGCGCTTTTGGAGGTTTCATCTTCCAGCAAGGGCACCGACATTTGCTTAAAACCGTCACCAGAATTCTTGATCGCTATAGCTGCCGCAACGCGGTCCAGTACAACCGCCTGGACGCGCCCGGCCTTGGCATCAATTAGCAACTCGGGCAGACCTTTGTACGTGTGCACATCCCAACCCGCTTGTTCACGCGCCCATTTCTCATGCGTTTCCCCCAGGATTACGCCTACCGGCTTGCCCTTTATGTCTGCCAGTGACTGGATTGTCGAATTTCCCGCTACGAATACACCACGCCCGGACCGGTAGTAGGGACCCACGAAGTCCACTACTTTCTCGCGCTCGGGAGTGATGGTCATGCTGCCAATAACGGCGTCATATTTATTGGACAACAGGCTAGCCAGGATGCCGTCCCACGCATTGCTCACAGCCACACCCTTGACGCCCATACGTTTGGCGATTTCGGTCCCGATATCAACGTCAAATCCCAACAACTCGTTTTGCTCATTGACTGAGCTGAATGGGGGATACACCCCACTCATGGCGAACCTGAGTTCACCCGAACGCTTGATGTTGGCTAGGTCCTCCGCGTGAACGGAGAAAGGTGAAAGGAACGCGAGGCAAGCCAGTGCCAAGCCAGCAAATTTAGACGCAAGTACTTCCATGGGACGATCCTTAGTGAGATTTATCAATCGTCGTCGCATGGAGGCACCAAGGCATGCATGTCAACGACTGAGACGAACGTTAAGTCAGTCCATTGAATTCTCAAAATCAATAATATTTATTCTATTCATTGATTTAGAGAATGCATTCTCGTTGACTTTGGATGCAAACGTGGGCCGGCTTTTGAACTTTCCTTGCTGCTGTTGCGATTGCGGCAACCACTCTTGCTCCACTTGGTGGTGTGGCTTTGTGGTGGCCGGGGAGCCCTTCGGAGGCAACTATTTGCTCAATGGCACTGCTCAAAGCGCTGCCCCAGCCACTGCGCAAAGACAAAGACGCGCGCAGAGGGCTGGCGATTGTGCGGATACAGCACCGACACAGGCATCGGTGGTGGCGGGTAATCGGGGAGCACGATCTTCAGCCGACCTTCTGCCAATTCAGTCGCAATGCGATAAACTGGTACCTGCACCAAGCTCAGCCCTGTCAGTGCCGCGCCCGTATAGAGTTCGGCGCCGCTCACTGACACTACCGCCTCCAGCTTAATCGATGCGACCGTTCCGTTGACAGTGAAGTCCAGCCCTGAATTCCGCCCAGTTGTGCTGGAGACATAATTCACCGCCAATTGCGTTTGCAATGCATCCAGAGCGGTGGGTTCAGCACAAGTTCATTTTTGTCTGAGCGAAGTAAAGATGGGCCTCATTCTTGCGACCATCAGCCCCTATGTCATTCGAAAAATGGGGGCTAGTGCGCTCACCGCTATTTCCTGACTGCGGAACGGTTCGATGCACAAGAGGCTCTGCGTATCGGTTTGGTGCACGAAATCGTCAAGGAAGGGAGAGCTGGACGAGAGAGAGTTCAATTTGTGTCTGAGTTGTCCGGGTGCAGTCCGAATGCGCTCACCCAGTGCAAACAACTATTACACGGCGTTGTCGGACGGACGATGATGATGATAAGCTGGTCGACTTGGGAATCTCAACAGAAGTTGCTGTATTCTCCTATACGCATGAATCGATCAACTCTTGTTGAACGGCTGGCCGTCCGTTTTACACATCTAACCCAATACGATACTGAATTCGCCGTCACGACCATTCTGGAGGCGATGAATACCGCCATGGAACAAGGCCGCCGCGTCGAGGTCCGCGGATTTGGGAGTTTTACTACGGTTCGCCGCGCACCACGTTTGGGGCGCAATCCACGCACTGGTGAAAAGGTACTAGTCCCTGCAAAGCGGGTGCCCCATTTCAAGATGGGTAAAGCGCTACGTGCAGCAGTGACGAGGCACTGCTGAAAGACAATTGACCGGACGCCCAGACTGTTCGCAATGTACAGGAAAAAACGTTTAATCCCTGTGAGCGAAGTTTGCAACATGGCCAGGCTGACCCGTTAGATTGGCGGGTGATTGGGAGAAAAAGTGGCTTTTAAAAGACCCAAAAAAACAAACAAGTCAGGCAAGTCTGACCATGTTACCCGTAACATGGTGCTCCTAACTGCAAATCCAGTCTGGCGTGCACTGGCGAAGGATCCGGTTTCACAGGAGACCCAGACCTGCATCGGCCTAGCCGGTCGCAAGGCGCTGTATGCGCTGACCAATGGAGAGGGGCAGTTTGAGCACTTCAGAGAACTGGTCGTCACCGCCTACGCCGGGATAGTTTTAGCCGAACAAGGATATGGCAGTGACCTGATGGACGACTTTCATACGGCATTAGATGCCATACTCACATGCCGATTACAGGCGATTGATGGAGTTTCCTATATCCTTCGTACGCAGGATGCCGCCTGCGTGAATACCCTTCTAGTACTCCATGAGCAGCAGGTGCAGCTAGCCGATAAGGCCGAATTGGTATCGGCAATTGTCGAAGGATACCGGCGTGCACAAGACACGCAATAAAGATCGCTCAATGCACCACGAAATGTTTGCTCAACTCTTAATTCCGCTGCCACTGCGGTATAGCGGCCACTAAATCACGTAGGACGAAAAATGATGAAATTTCAAGTTGCAGTTTTCGTTGGCACAGGACTAGTAGGTCCGGCGTTGGTATGAACCTTGGTCGATCCAATTTTGGACTTCATCCTATCGAACCAACCACTGCGTGTGATCTGCAAGATGGCTACCATCGCGCTGGTCAAGATGGAACTACCAATAGTGCAGATGCATAAGGCCGATTCCATAGACAGAAATCCCAAGAGTACCCCCGGTTTTGTCGCAATAAAATTATGTGATTGGAGTTGCAAAGGCAAGCGTTCTGAAGGTCACACCTCATTCATTGGCGGTTTCGCTCCAACGTAAGGTGTCACGCCCCGCCGCCTTTGCAGCGTAAAGCGCTTGGTCCGCACGATTTACGGCTTCTTCTAGGCAATCCTTGTCGCCAACCGTTGCCAAACCAGCACTAACGCGAAGACTCAGGACATGTCCATCAGGGAGAATGAGCGGATTATCACGTAGGGCTTGCAACAGTCTCTCCGCAGCCTGTTGTGCCTCCTCACGGTTAGATGCTAGCAGCATTGCCAGAAATTCTTCACCACCGTAGCGAAACAGTGGCTCGCCGGAGCGACAACGACTGAGCAGTAGATGAGCAATGTGTTGCAACGCAATATCACCGGTCGTGTGACCAAATTCGTCGTTGACGCGCTTGAAGTGGTCCACGTCCAGCATTACCACGACAATCATCTCCCCCCGGCGCCTGGCTTGGGCGCGGTATCGGTTGAACTCCTCCTCCAATCCGTAACGCAGTCGCAGCCCGGTCAGTGCATCCAGACGTCCACTAGTCACCCAATATTTAGTCTTCAGCAATGCCAGATCAGCCAGAACACTCACCTGCGCATGCTCAAAGCTATCTAGCACCGCCGCCTCTCCAGCCGTGCCTTTAAGCACGCATCTGCAAATGATGCGTGCCGCATCGTGCATCAGACGATGTTGCTCATCTAGGCGTTGCGCCGCAACGGGGTCGATAGCGTCAAAACGATTTCGACATGACACGAACCAGCTGCCGAAGGTGCAGCGAGCATGTGCGTCAGCGGCCAAAACGTCCTGACCGGGTGAAGTATGCAATACGGCACACCGCAGAATTCGTTGCGACCAGTCCATATGTGCGCGTGCGGCGTCATCGAGCCGATACACGAAGTCCCGAACATCCTGATCAACAAAATCATGTTCCATATGAAAAATCGATGGCAGTGACCGTATTGGACTATCCCATTTGCGGTATTAGGGCGCTTCATCCCCAGGTCCCACCGATTTGTCTGGTTCAGGTGCCTCCCTTGTACCTGGCTCATGCAGTCTGGCCTTTAGTAACAATTCGGACAACCGGATACTGGTGTGACTTAGCACCCCATCTGCACCGATGTCGGCGCGTGCCTCTGCGAAACGCTTGTTTTTGATTTTTTGGAGAATTTCGGCCGCAACGTGATGGAATTCATCATGTGCAATGCAAATTTGCTCTCGCCGCCGCTCGGGCATTAGCCGATATCCTTCATCATCAAGCCACTTCCCGAACTGACATTGATGAGCGTCACCAACGGTCGTTACATCGAATGCAGCCTTTCCGTTCAAATAATCTCTGAAGTGCTTTTTCCACGCAGAATGCGCCATTAATGCGGCGTCGATTTCAAACCTCATACCCATAGTGTTGTCCCCCTTGGATACAGCCACGCTCAGTCGCTCAAGCAACTGTGCAACCAACAACGATGGGCGGTGCATCGCGAGTCGGGTGCCTTTGCCTACTTCTGATCCTACTGATCAATTCCGCGTCGCGCAACCGTAATAGCACCGAGGGACCGTTCGACGGTCACCGTATCCTACCCACGTTAGGCTTGGAATTAAAGCAAAATGAATTAGTCCTATCTGGCACATTGCGAACGAGCAATTTGCAAATTAAATCCATCTCTCCTTAAAAAGGAAGATCGACTTCCTCACACAGAATGTGCTCAATATGCATCAACTGACGTGAGGCCAGATTCACATTCTTCTGCGAACCCGACGAGGTGTCAGGTCTAGGTGCTTTAACGCCGTACTGGGGGACTTTGTAGATGGACCAATACCCAATCTTTCGTACAACCTGCCGCCATATTGAGCACACCCCCCACAGCAAAATCTTGGCTCGCTTTTTAGTGTTATCAGCTTAGTTTTCCACCGATTGATGCACCGCAGCGGTGGATCATAAGTATGAGTCATCCAAAAAAGGAACCCAGCACTGGGCTGGGTTAGATCTTTTTGGCTACGGGCGTGCCAGTGAGGTAGGCGCGGGGGCCATTAAAGCCCACTGGCATCATGAGACATCAGCCCCACTTGGGCAACAATCTCCTAGATGGCACTTCTAGAGGCCGCCGCTTGGAATGCCAATCGCAACTGAGTGACTGTGAGCCTGGCGAGCATCAATTCGGAGCCCCTCTGAGAAATGGGAGCAAGCGCCCTTCCAACTCAGTTGATTGCAAGTGCTTAGGGTGTCATCCAAAGTGCTGCTTTTGCGTATTCATCCAGTGCGCCCCATGCTTCACCCGTGGGGCGGTCACTAAAGATTGATGCCCATCCAAGTCCATGGTTTCTTAATTTCCGGTCTAGCTTTTACCTGCACAGCAACTGGGGGTGAGCAGCTGACGGTATTGGCACTGTTGACGACGCTCACTTATGACGTTATACGCGGTACACGCAGGACAAGCCCGCGCCTAACCTTCTGTATGTTCTATTTTTTCTTCACTACTAACTCCTCAATGGAATGCACCGATTGCGGTCTTCCGAACAGGTAACCCTGGAATGCATGACAGCCCAGATGCGCCAGGAAGTCAGCCTGCGCTTGCAACTCGACCCCTTCCGCAATTACTGACAGCCCCATGCTTTCTGCCAACGCCACAATCATTTTTGCAATGGCTGCATCGTTGGGGTCTGTAACTATGTTTCGCACAAAGCCTTGGTCAATCTTGAGCTGGTCCAACGGCAACCTCTTGAGGTATGCCAGGGAGGAATATCCAGTACCGAAGTCGTCCAGAGAGAATGCAATGCTGTGAGCCTTGAGCGCTCCCATCTTGACGATAATGGCCTCCACGTTATCCACCAGCATGCTTTCGGTGAGCTCCAACTTAAGTCGTTTCGGGTTTGCGTTGGTCCGTTCCAGTGTGGCCAAAACGCTTTCCACAAAATCGGGTTGTTGGAACTGGCGCGCGCTCACATTCACCGCAATGGTCAGGTGCGACAGTTCGGGCAACTTGGCCCACTTTGCCAGTTGAACGCATGCAGTATCGAGCACCCATTGACCCAATTGCAAAATCAGTCCGGTTTCCTCGGCCAGCGGAATGAAATGGGCTGGTGACACCATGCCGCGATGGGGGTGGTTCCAGCGTATTAGCGCCTCTACCCCCGCGACGTGCCCCCCTCCGACAACTTGCGGTTGGTAATACAGCAGGAACTGTTGTTTGACCACAGCTTCACGCAAATCGGCCTCCATGGCCGCGTGAGCTGAGACGTCTGCCTGCATTTGCGTATCAAAGAATCGCAGCGTGTTGCGCCCGGCAGCTTTGACCTGGAACATAGCCAGCTCAGCTCTTCGAAGCGGCTGTTCACTGCCTTCCAGAGCACTGCCACCAAACAGGGTAATTCCAATACTGGGCGTACTATGGTGCAAACTTTGAGCTAGTTGGAAGTCTTCTTCGAAAGTCTTGAGGATGTTACGACCCACAGTCTCAGCGTGGGTAGCTGCCTCAATTTCGTCTTCACTCAAATCTTCCAGCATCACCACGAATTCGTCACTCCCCAAATGGGCTACCGTGTCGCCATCGCGCACACAACCTTTCAGGCGCTGTGCCACCTGCACCAGCAACAAGTCGCCCTGACTGTGGCCCAGCGTGTCGTTGATAGTCTTGAAGTTGTCCAAATCGATAAAGAGCAAGGCGTTCTTGCGCGCGTGTCGGGTACTGGCGTGCAGCGACTGGTCCAGCCGGTTGAGCAGCAAGCGACGATTGGGTAGTTGGGTCAGCGGATCATAAAATGCCAAAGCGTCAATTTGGGCCAAAGCCTGGACATGATCAGAAACGTCACTAAAGATGGCCACGAAATGGGTTATATTTTCCTCGTTGTCTTTCACTGCGCTGATGGAGAGCCACTCTGGGTAGACCTCGCCACTTTTGCGCCGGTTCCATATTTCACCTGCCCATTCACCAGTGGTCTCAAGGGCTTGCGTCATGGTGGCGTAAAAGGCACTGTCATACCGACCAGACGCCAAAATGCTTGGCGTCTTCCCCACCGCCTCTTCGGAGCTATAGCCGGTAATGACCGTAAAAGCTCTGTTGACCTGCAGAATTACGCGCTGCGCGTTGGTGATGGCCATGCCCTGCTGAGAATCAAATGCTGTGGCGGCGATCCGCAGGGCTTCTTCGGCCCGCTTGCGTTCAGTGATGTCGCGCGAAATCATAATGAAGCGTTGAGACTCGTTCGGAACCTCGGCCTTTTTTGCAATCGACAATTCAAACCAGTGGCGCTCATTGCCAAGTGGGATGTCAATCTGCCGACCAACAGAGAAGCCGTACAAATTAGCTTCGCGCAAAGCCTCACTACAGATTTTTGCAGCAGTGTGGGGCAGTACTTCGCTGATCAGCTTGCCCAAAAAAAACTCTGGCGGTGCAGCCAGTAAATTCATGCGAGACGTGCGGTATTTGTAATACCGCCCGTCCAGATCCAACTCAAACAACACATCGGGCAAGGCGTCTAGCGTTGCGTCTTGGTCTGCTTGCACTGCACGCAGTTCTTGCGTCATTGCATGAGCCATGGTCAGCGCTCGATCGCGACCCGTTGCCAGCAACCATGCCACCCACCCCATCAACAAACTAAACGCGCCACCAAATGTAGCGATGATTTTGTGGCTATCTTCACCAACGTATTTTGCGTCAAAGTCGGGCAGTGAACGCATAAGCAGCGTCCACCTTTGTCCACCTACATTCAATGTTCGAGTTGTGTAAAGGTGATTGTCTTTGGCATCAGGCCGCACAGGGCTACGCTCCCCATAGAGCCAGTGCGCAAGAGACAGGTCATCTCCCTCATACAGGGAAATACCAATATCAGCATCAAGCTGCTTGCCCAGCCCAATGATTAGGTCAGACACACGAAACGGTCCACTCACCCAGCCCGAAATGGCTGCACGTCGGTCACGCAGAGTGATTACTGGTTTACCCCGAGAGTAAATTGGCAAATACATCACCACTGCTTTGAGGTCTTTACCTCCATCTTGCACTAAATTGGTAGTGTTACTTAGTGCCATGCTTCCGGTATCGCGAGCCAGCCTTAGCGCTGGCTCCACCTGTGCGTTTGAAGCAATGTCAAACCCGATTGCGGTGACATTTTGACCACTGTAGGGCTCGATCAATGTAATGGGGGCGTACTGTGCACGTTCTCCCTCAGGGTGGATTCGGTAGTTGGCATATCCTCTTTTGAGCATCTCATCCGCATGGCGGTTGCGGCTAGCTTTGAGCACCAAGCTGGCTACGGCAAGTCCTTGCATACCCGGTAGTGTCTCTGGCAGTTGAAGCGCCTGGAAATAGCCCCGGTACTCGGCACGCGATACCACATCAGAGTTCTCGACAAATCCTTTGACGCCTCGCAAGGCCAATTCAAAGGTGGCAAGCCGTCGGTCAATGTTGAGCGCGATCTGGTCAGCTGCTTGACTAAACCCGTCTTCACGCCTTTGAGTCAGCTCACGCTCTTCGTTATGCCAATAGAAAAATGTCACCGCTAACATCAATATCGTGACGAAGACCGCCCATGATTGTCCGATGCGCTTGTGGGGTGCCATATTTTGGTAAGCTCAAAATGAGGTGAGAAGATGAGTATGCAATACTAATTACCTACTGTCTGCACTGGCAGTTTTGTTGCAAGCCAAAAGAGGCTCAGTTGTGCCGGCAGGCACATGCTGTACGATTCGAAACTGAATCTCTCGCGGCCCCAGGCGCCGAAAAATGCGCGACAAAACGGTCTCGCTCCTCGGCTGCCGGTCCATCGAGATGGTGGGCCAAGACGCGCGAGTACCGATACAGATTCTCGAACATGATCTGATCCCCCTATGAAACGAAGGGACCCGAATCTACGTGGCCAGTGAAATTTATGTGGTGCTCAGCGACGGCCCTCCAGAAGGCTATGCCGCCGGGCGCCACACATGGACTAACAACACATTAAGCATGAAATGTGGTCGACCACATTTCATGTCAAAGCAGCACTGCTGGCCCTTGCGCGTCTGGTGCATCTTGGGATCTCTGGAGTTGTCCGCATTTTTGGTTGAACTAGGCGCGCCAACAATCCGGTTACCCAGCGACATAATCGGGTTGGCCTTCTCGAAGTTGCTGAAGCCTCATGCAGTTGACTCTGGCAGGCTGACATCGGAATGAAAAGTGGGGATCTGACATACGATTTCACGGCAAGCAGTAGCTCGCATTCTGATTCCTTGGTTGATCGAGCTATGACGACGGGTGCGATCAACCACGGTCGTCGAAAACTAGATATTCATCACTTGATGCCGAATGTCCGTTGCGGTACACCCCTTTGACTTCTTGATCGCTCTGTAAAACGTGGACAGGGAGTCGTAACCAGTCTTGTAGGCGATTTCCGTCACCGGCAGGGTGGAGGTCTGAAGGAGTTCCAGTGCCAATTCAAACCGCAATTTTCTGACCACACTTGCAACAGAAACGCGTTGAGATGCAAAGACTCGCTGCAGTTGCCGTTCGGAAATGCACACATGTTGTGCAACCAAAGCGGAGGAAAGTTGCTGGTTCAACAAATTCGAGTGGATGAATTGCATGGCGTCTTTAAAACGCTGGTGAGAAATCACATCATGCGCTTCGTCTGATATCGTCTCGCCATGCAATAAGGCGGCCTTCAACAAATGGTCAAGAGCCCGCAGCGATGCAAGGCATTCAGGCGTCGACAAACCATTGAACTGATCAAAGAAGTCTCGTAGATAGGCAGACAGGATGTGCTGCATTGCGCAGCCGTCCGGCAGCATTCTGAAACCACATTGACGAATGCCGTTTGCCGAATGTAGCAACTGACCCGGTGCAATGCTCAAGGCCTGAAATCCCCAGGCCTGCCCTTCTGCGGCCACGGCGCGGTAGACCGATGCCTGGCTGCCCACCACGACTGAGCCGCTATGGGTTCTGAACTCTTGCCCGCTTTCGTTCTGAAACCAGCTCCCACCGCGTTGGATGAGATAAATCAGTAGATTGCCGTTGTCGCTGCGTCGTGCCTGGGCCTTTGAGCGCTCCACTTCGCTCCATGACGTACTGACCTGCAGGTGGGTTGCCAACACTCCTTTGTTGACCCTGATATCTGCAAATGGGGTTTCAATTCCACTTTTTCCCAGGCGGACATCCAGATTGAAATGGCTGTTAGCAACATCCCGAATCAGAGAAGGCCGGTTTTTGGGCCTGATTTCGTCGGAATTGAAAATATATTGATCCACAGAACAAGCTCTCCCAGGGCGTTACCCACTTGTTCATGGAATGACCGATAGATTTATTTGCCACCCCATGTTGTCGCTGAATGCTACATGGTTTGGCTCAACTTGCAACGTACCAAGCCGACAATTGTCAAAGAATGAAATCGCAACGCCGGTCAATTGGTGATCATTGCAAGCCTGTCACACATCTACGAGGATCAAAAGATGAAACTCTTCCCCTTCACCGCTATCGCATGCGTTGTTTGTTTTCAGTCCTTTGGGGTCTCCGCCGCAACGACCGACGACCTGACGGCTGAAAATGTTGCCCAGTACCGTACACTAAACAGTGCAGGTCAATCGGGAAACCAGTGGATGCAACTCGCCAGCGCCGATGTGGCTTCGCCCAACGTGCCGGGTGCTTCAGCCCCCACAACAAAAGTTATGCTGGACAACGAAAAAGTAAAAGTCACAGAGGTCACGTGGAAGCCTGGACAACTGGTAATCGAGAATTATGCAGATTACAAGGTCGTCCGTGTATTGAGCGGCGGCACCGTATTGAGGACTTACTCGGATGGCAAAACGGAAAAAATGGTCCGCAGCGTCGGGGAGGTATATGTTCAAGAGCCAAGCCGGCCGTATGCCGAGCAGAACATCGGCAAATCCGACATCTCGTTTTCCAATGTCCAGGTGAAGTAGATGCCCTCATTTGGACTGGGTTGAACCGGCCCATGCTAGCTTTGCAATTGGTCGGGTTTGCGTCCTGCATTTTTAGAACTATTTCAAGACCTTTCAAATTTATCAGGAGAGCTATATATCTGTAATTGCAAGACGAATCATGGTGCCGACTGCTGGCCAATTTGAATTGGCGTTGGAGAGAGTAAAAGAGGAGCGGCAATTTTCACCAAGGCGGGGGCCGCAGTGCGCGTTCTCAAAGTAGTCATGGGAGTGGATACCGGAAATATTGAGACTTTTGCACGGTATGCTTATTTCCGGGCGGGGAGTAACTCTTTTATGGCCGCTTCAAAGGATGCTGAAACCTCGGCGCTTGTGAAGGAACGTGAAGCGAATCCAGCTGGTGAGGTGTTCGGCCCCTATGTCTATCGAACGGTGTTTGGTGAAATCACAGCGCAACCGGTACTGGTGCAGCGCATGTATCAGATCTCACGACAAAATTTGAAGGACGCGCTCGCCCTATTGCCTGAGGCTAGAGCCGCTTTTGACGATAGTGTTGACATGGCCGCAGTGGTTCCCGTTTTTGATCCAAAAATGGACCAACTGATCATCACCTACTATGTAAATTCGATAGAGCACTTGGGAACGTATCCTGGATACGCAGGTCATGTCAGAAGCGTTCCAGGCGATTGCGGCCAAGGCAAGCAAGTTCGGAAATCTGACCAGCGCCAGGGTACTAGCGGTTATTTGACTGGAGGTTATCTGGCCATGGTTGTCCGTCTTTTGCGTGTGATGGCGCGAGCGACGCATTCCTCGCGTACGCCGGAGATGTTGCAGTAGCTCCTGCTTCAATGCCCCACGGGCCTGTATGTAGAGGCTGCGATAGATGGTTTCGTGTGACACGTGATAGCTCTCGTCGTCGGCATAAGCGTACTTAAGCCACCCAGCAATCTGCTCTGGCGACCACTGCAATTGCAGCTTGCCGGCCACAATCTTTGCCAGCGCTCTATTCTCCACAAGCTTGCAGGTCTTGGGGCGACGTCCCCGATCCTAGGTGGCCTGTTCAGCCACACTTGGTTTCCCTCGCTTACAAGATACCAACGCAAGCGAATTGGCGATGCTTGAGCGAGGTGGTTTAGAGTAGCGTCACCACAGCAAAGGAGTAATTCCAAATGACAGCGTACCTTCACGGCAATATTCAGATCCACGACACGGTCTTGTACAAAGAATACGCTGCGCAGGTGCCAGCAATCATTTCCAAGTATGGCGGGCGCTACCTCGTTCGCGGAGGTGCAGTGGAAGTGGTTGAGGGTGATGCAAATGCCCAGCGCCAGGTCATTCTCGAATTTCCAGACATGACAGCGCTTAAAGCCTTCTACTTTTCCGCAGAATACACACCGCTCAAGGGTGTTCGCCAGCGAGCCGCCACTGGTAGTATTGCGCTGATAGAGGGCTACCTGCCTTGAAGCAAGCAGCAGCTTGGTCGCGTACTGCAGTCGTATAAAGTTGGTACCAAAGAGGTTGAAGTTGTTGACTGTCCAAGCTGCATCACCTACTGCGGCAGTGCCGCGAAACAGGACGTCCACCTTCAAGTGAGTAGTCGGTTTCGCTTCATTCCTTCTACTGTAAAATTTCCAGCAGGAGAATGCATATGATACTCGTGACACCGATGTTGTTGGTCAGCGCATTATTTATTTTCTCCGGTGCCGCGTGCACCGAGATCAACAAGCACAAATGACCATCTTCAGCTCGCTTCATCCCGCCGAGCAGGCCCGCCAACTGGCTAATCCAGTGGGGCCAGTCGGCATTGAGGTCGCGGAGTGGCTCAATGTCAATAACAGGGAGGGTAATTCTCAGGCCCTCGCCCTGCTCGGAGTGCAAGTCGACTGTCATGTGCTCGAAATCGGTTTTGGCAATGGTCGGGCAGTGCCCGATGTGATTGACCTTGCCGATGGGGTCCGATATGCAGGCGTTGACATCTCACAAACCATGGTTGACGAGGCGAATAGCTTTAACGCGGCCTTCGTTGTCGCTGGCCGCGCCAGCTTTCATCTCGCCTCCGCCGAGCACTTGCCTTTCGCTGATGCCAGTTTTGACCGCGTCTTCGCCATCGGCGTAATCCATTTCTGGACAGACCCAATTAAGGCACTCATGGAAATTCATCGCGTCATGCGCCCCGGCGGCTTCGCCGTCATGAGCACCCTTGATCTGCGCGCACGCCCACAATTTGCGCACCCGGAATTTGGCTTTCACCTGCGAAGTGCCTCAGAATGGAGCACGTTGTTTCTCCAAGCTGGTTTCAGTAGGGTAGACGCTCAGAATGGCGAATCCGAGCAGATTACCCCGGATGGCACGCCGATTAAACGCTACGCCATACGTGTAACCGCCCAGTGGTAAGTCGAAAGTCCTAATGCCGACATCCGATCGAGGGCGAGCACGTCAACCGACCCTCCCCGATCTAGACTTTCTGGCATGAGCAGGAAGCATCATGCTTTGCATTGCGTCCTGGGTAAACTGATCGAGCGTAAAGCCGTCCATCGTGAACACCCGCAATCAGCGGCGGAGACATTCAAGAGCATGGTCTAGGCTACCGTTTCACTTGGTTAATGCGCACGGCTAATTGTGGCAGCGCTATTCAGAATAACTGGCCTACTTTTCGCTGGAATGGGTGGCCGGGCTTGACTGGAATACGCAGTTGGGCTGCGACTATAGCAAGGGAGATCTCTTCGCGTTCCTCCAAGATCAGGGCGAACTCCCTGCGACTGCGCTCTGGTGGACGTATCCCCTCAGTCAACGTCAGGATACCCCGCACAGTCCCATGCTGCCGGTCGAATAGAGTTGCTATCTGTTCGAGGGACGTCCTTCTTCCAGCGCTCCCACATCAATGCCTTCTGGCTATCCGTGTAAAAGGTATTTGACCGGTATTTCATTTACAACATTCCTTCTGCCAACGCAGTATTTAGTGTGTTGCATCGACCGGTTGAATCTGCCCGGCCAAGCTGAATTCTGACACGGGCTGGAAGCGGGAACATACGAAAGTCAGCCTTCTGATGGCCCAAATTAACTCTCTTCAACAACTGTTCATAGCGTTCGGCAACGTACTTATTGCGGTCAAATGGTGACTTGAATTGGTCGAAAATATTGCAGAGGAAACCGTCAGTGGGGACATGACTTTGTGCAATTCAGACGCACCTGAAGCGTTTGTTGCTGGCTGCAACGTAATTGCTCTCGGCAGGTCAGTAGCATCCGGAAAATCTGACGGCCTCGCAGCAATACTTTCTAAAACAAGCAACCGAAGTGGGCCGCATTTGAGTGCACAAGGCGTGTCGGCATTAAATTAGTCTAATTTCAACCCAATCAGTAGCGTTCATATTATTCAGTTTATACACCTTTGAGGGTGGGTGTAAGCTATGAATTTATTGGTATATCCTTGCTTATGCTTAAACGGAAGGTGCGACTATGAAAAATCTTCTCGACAATGTCGTGTGGAATACCCTTTGCGGGCCACACGAAAAATTCGCCGTTGGTACTAATGACGCACGTCGATATGCGCCGGGTTTCTCTGCGATTGTTGGCTTCGCGGATGCCCAATATCCTAACTTTGACGCACTTGCACCCTACTGCAATTCTGCTGAGCACTTCTATTGCGTTGGATGGACGGGTGCTACTCCAACAGGATGGCGTGTTGATGCTGAGACAAACATGTCCAAAATGGTTTGGGATGTACCAATTCCCTGTACCGATTCGGCGCCAGAGGCGATTCGACTAGGTGTTGAGCATGCATCTCAGGCGCTCGAACTGGCAATCCTTACCCGCCCAGGCCCATTTGGCTTGAAGACCATTCAACTTGGTGAGTATTTCGGTATCTTTGAAGGCGAACATTTGGTTGCCATGGCGGGTGAACGAATGCATGTCGGCAAGTTCCGGGAAATTAGCGGGGTTTGCACACATCCCGCTTTTCAGGGACGTGGTTTTGCTCGGCGCTTGATGCTCAAATTGATACGTCGTCAGATTCAACGAGGCGAACTCCCATTTCTGCATGTCTCGCGAGATAACAAATGTGCTCACACGCTATACCTACGGATGGGATTTACGATCTACCTGGACTCAATTGTTCGAGTTGTTTCCAAACTATGAGAACAGGAGCCGCCAGGTTAATGCGGGTCTGGGTCTCACGTGAAACTGGACCCTTCGCCAATGCACGCCAGACTGGATTTGCAGTTAGAAGCACCATGTTACGAGTATCAGAGCCAAATCTACCTGTCTTGTGCTTTCCTTTGGTTCTTTTAATAGATATTTAATCTCCCGTTAGTTACAGTGCAGTACGCATAGCGGAACGCGTCATTTGGCTTGTCCAGAACGGAAATTAAATTCCTCTATTTAGCAGTTCCCATTGTGGCAAAAGGTCAGCCACCTTGATAGGCTTAGAATACCAGTAGCCTTGTGCCTCATCACATCCCATATCTGTGAGGAGTGTTGCTTGTTCATGCGTTTCAACCCCTTCCGCGATGACCTTAAGGTTTAGTGAATGGCCCATGGCAATGATAGCTTTGACAATTTGCATGGCACTTTCGTTGTGGGACGAAAAATCGCGAATGAACGACTGATCTATTTTTATCCGATGAATTGGCATGTCTTTTAAGCGTGAAAGATTAGAAAACCCCGTCCCAAAGTCGTCCACAGCAATCTCGACACCGTGGTCACACAACTTCTGCAAAAACTGCGTCGCGTGGGTTGAGTCCTTCATCAAGGCAGATTCCGTAATTTCGATCTCCAGAACGAATCCACGCGTTGCCAATATATCTGCCATTGCAAGCGTTCGCTCTATTGTCGCCTGGCTGAGTTGCAGCAGTGACATATTGACTGCAACCCGGAACCCCTTGGGAATCGTAGGAGCCAAGGAACGCACTGCCTCCTGTACAGCTTGCTGCAGAACCCACTCACCCAGAATGACGATAAGTCCGCTTGATTCAGCAATAGGAATGAATGTGCCCGGACCAATATCTCCAATCTCAGGGCTGGAGCATCTCATCAAGACTTCTGCACCCGTGACCGTGTTTGTGAGGAGGTCAACTTGAAGCTGCCAAGCCAACCAAAATGCTCCACTTTCATGTGAATGCCGCAAGGCATTTTCAATCCTCAATCGCTCCGCAATGCGTTCGTTCATGTCCGCCGTGTAGAAGCACACTTGCTCGCGCCCCGCATCTTTGGCTCGGTACATGGCGATATCAGCATTGCTGAGAAGAACCTCAGCGTTCTGCGCATCTTGTGGAAAGCGTGCTACACCGATACTGACCGTAACAAAGACCTCATGACCCTCAATTACCACGTGGCCATTAAGTCGACCAAAAAGGTTGTCAACCACCTTCACCAAGACTTCTTCACTCTTGTAGTGAGTGATCAGAGCGGCAAACTCGTCTCCACCTAGACGACAAGCCGTATCGGTTTCCCTCAAAGCCTCTTGGAGGCGTCTCCCTATCTCAGCCAAGACTTCGTCACCGACGCGGTGCCCCAGTGCATCGTTGATGTGCTTAAAGTTATCCAGATCAATAAACAGAAGAGCAAAACATGAGCCCTCACGTTTCGTCATGGCAATGGAATGGTCTAGTCTGTCACGAAAGAGTGTGCGATTGGGTAGAGAAGTCAAGTGGTCATAATATGCAAGTCTATGAAGACTACGCTGAAGTTCCTTGTGCAAGCTAATATCTGAAAATACGCCAACGTAGTTCGTCACATTGTCCTTTTCATCCACGACGCTGTTGATCGTGAGCCATTCAGGATAGATTTCACCGTTTTTCCGGCGGTTCCATATCTCACCTTGCCAAACACCACGTTCCAGAATCGAACTCCACATATTCTTGTAGAAGACGTTATCTTGTCTTCCCGAAGCGAGTATCCGTGGCGTCTGTCCTATTACGTCCTTACTGTGATATCCCGTAGTTTTGCAAAAGGCATCGTTTACATGCAGTATCATTCGGTCTTCACCGGTGACGACGATACCTTCTGACGTAGCATCGAAGACCGTGGCGGCGATTTTGTGATGCGCCAACTCGCCTTCTAACTGCTCGATAAGTTCAGTGCGCTCCGCCCGAAGTTCTCGCTCTTGCGCGAGGAGTTTCGCAAATATTGAATATCGTGAGACAACTCCTGCGTAGTGATCCTCCTGGTCCAAAACTACGGCATAGTCGAGTTTTTCGGTCATGAAGAATTCCACTGCTCCTTGTAGTGGGGCCTGCGCAGATAGTGGTATTGGCTGCTTACGTGTTATGAGGTCAGCAAAAATTCTGCTCGGGAAGAGCGTGGCCTCGCGAGCGATAACCAATCCACAGAACTTCTCGTCCTCGTTGAAAACCGCGTAAGCTTCGACTGCACCGGCGCCTTCTACAGGCAGAACATCCCGTAACCTTTGTGTATCCAACACACGGAGCGTGCGATCGCACAAGGCTTCACTAATTCGCAGAACTTCACTCATCGGCGCCCTGTCTCAATCAGTACTTCAACGTCCAGATCAAGATGCAAAATTTCTTCTGCACTCATGAGAGGCTTAATCTCATGCAGAACGAACGCAATTATTGTCTGTGCATCAAGCTTGCGCAAAATGGCCGTTCGGATAAGGATGTCGCTGATGACATCATCCGTAATGGGGAGATGTTCGTAGGAGGTTGAAGATAGCAAGCTCAAGGCTCGCCCAACCGCGACGTGACCAATGGGCGACCGGTTGCCCAAAACCAAGCCGTCATCAATTGGCGGCAATAGAAACTCCCTGACGCGCACGCGAAGGTGGTGTTGCCGTTTTTTCTGTTGCATGTATTGCTTCAATGGCCTTTTGTATAGAGTGCCCCTGACGAAAATAAGCCAGAGGTTCAAGCCGGGGACATTCTTCTAAGTACCGTCAGCTAAAGAAGACCCAATCTGATCCAGAGGGGCTGTTGTGACCCGCGATTAGGCCATTTTTGCCAATCCTCCCGCAAAAGGATTGATTTAGGTCATGAGATGATTGAAAACTGTGCGACGTCGCCCGGATTTTGGTAGTGCATAAGCTTGGAGTCCAATCCCGTAGGCTGGCGATTGAACGTGAAAAAGAGATTTACAGCAGATGACATAGACGCCTCCTGCGGCTTTTTCAATCACGATGGAGATTCTTTCCACACCTTCCAAAGTGAACGCCATGCCTGCCTTGATCGGACTAGATATTTTCAAACGATTCTATTAACTGCACTCGGTAGATCCCGTGGCTGGAGAAATCACAAGGTCGAAGCTCAAGCGAGCGGAGATGGTGTTGCTCTTCTCCAACCGGCAACCTAGTATTGTTGCGACGACCAGTTGAATACACCCTGACTACCTTGGTCTGAGTGATGCAACGGTGCCGCTGGTATGCCGCGGCGCCACACTGCCGTCATCAAGGCATCTGCCACTAGTTGTAAAGTCATGCTGCCGTGCATGGACTAGCCCATAATCCGACGCGAATACAGGTCCAGCACCGCCGCGACATAGAGTCAGCCTTCTGCCGTCCAGATGTAGGTGAAGTCAGCCACCCACTTCTGGTTGGGTGCCTCTGCTTGGAATTGACGGTCCAGAACGTTGTCGGCAATGGCACTGCACTGGCCTCGGTCCTGCGGTAATCCACGGCGTCTGGGGCGTGCACGCAATGCCTGCACGCGTGAGCCGTTCAATGCGATGCAAGCCGCAGTTGTGCCCTAAGGTAAGTACGTCATGTCATACGTGTCGGGCTCCATAGGTCCGGTCGCTTGCGATGAAGCTTTGGCGCACCAGTGTGCCCATCACCTTATCCGTTCGGCTGCGCTCGCTTCTGGGGCGGCTCAAGCATGCATAGAAACTGCTGCGAGAGACATCGAGCGTCTCGCATATCAACCCCACCGGCCAGGCCAACACGCCGATATTCCCTCGGTGCTTTTGCACCATACGCACAGCGCGTTCGCGAACTTCGGGGGAAAACTTCGTTGAATTTCTCACGGCTCCTTTCTATTAGAAGATGGAACCTCCTCAAGATCCGGGCGATTCAAAGTTACTTCGTCTCATTTCAGAACGCGGGCGCAAAATTTTTGTTCCAAGCACAACTTGCCAAAGGGACGAGGGCATGTACGAAGTGTTGGAAAAATGAAAAAGCGTAAAGTAGAATTGATTTGCATCAAGTGACTGACGTAGCTCGATGAGCTTTACTCTACTTGTTGCGCAACAGTGAATGCCTCGTAGCGGGGGCCAGAACACGAGGGTTATATGACGCCTGAGTTCACCAAAATCTTGTGGGAGCAAAATCCTGACGCATTGATTGCCGTATCGCCCGAAGGTGTAATTCTTCATTGGAATCGTGCTGCAGAAGGTATCTTTGGGTACAGTCAAGGCGAGGCAACAGGTCAATACCTCGCAGCTTTAATTGTTCCGCAAGACCGAATCAATGAAGAGCGCCATATTCAGGACGATGCCGTTCGCCTTGGTCTCGCTGTGTACGAGTCTGTCCGCCGCCGCAAAGATGGAACACTGGTGCATGTTAGTGTTTCCACGAAAGCGGTACACCAGTCAAATGGTCAATTGTTGTTCTTTCTCTCCAACAAAAAGGACGTGACGCGACTCAAGGTTTTACGTGATGCAAAACTCGTTGAAGCCCGGTTTCATGATCTTCTGGAGTCCACACCTGACGCCATTGCAATGGTCAATGTCACAGGCCGCATTGTGCTTATTAATTCGCAGGGTGAGAAACTGTTCGGCCATACACGAGGAGAACCCCTTGGGTCTCCTGTGGAAGTGTTGTTCCCCAAACGTTTTCACAATGCCCACTTGAATCATAGGAGTGGGTTCTTTGAACAACCGTGCACGCGAATGATGGGGGGCTGGCTTAGTTCTGCATGGGATTCGGAAGAATAGTGAGGAGTTTTCCGTGGAAATAAGTTTAAGTCCCATTAATACCGAAGAAGGCGCTATGGTGTTGAGCGCCATACGTGACTTCACAGATCGTCGACGAGTGGATAATAAATTCAAAGATCTGTTGGAATCCGCCACGGATGCAATGGTCATTGTCAAACGCGAAGGAGAGATAGTGCTGGTGAATTCCCAGGCAGTGAATCTATTTGGATGGAATCGGCAAGAAATGCTAAGCCGGAAGATCGAAATGCTCGTTCCGGAGAGATTTCGCAACAGGCATCCTGATAACCGAGTGGGGTTCTTTACAAAACCACGGCACCGATCAATGGAGGCCGGATTGGAGCTCTTTGGACTCCGCAAAGATGGGACCGAGTTCCCTGTGGAGATTAGCCTGGGTCACCTTGAGACGGAGGAAGAACTATTCGTCTCTAGTGCCATACGCGATGTCACTGAGCGTAAACGATTCGAACAAGCCTTGAGAGACAAAAATATTGAACTCGAAAACGCTGCTCTGGCAAAAGACAGATCTTTTGCCAGTATGTCGCAGGAGTTACGTACGCCATTGAACGCGGTAATTGGCTTTACTGGAACACTGTTAATGCGCTTGCCTGGGCCTCTTACCATAGAGCAAGAGAGGCAGCTTAATACAGTTCAAGCTGTTGCAAAGCATTTTCTTTCACTCATGAACGATCTACTTGATCTTGCCAAACTAGGTGCCAACAAGTTGGAGCTAAACAATGAAGATGTCAATTGCTATGAAGTAATACAGGAAGTTACACGGAGTTTGCGACCGCAAGCTGAAAGCAAGGGGCTGGCATTTGAAGTTCAACAATCCGAAGGGAACATAATTTTACATACAGACCGTCGCGCACTCAGTCAAATTCTGATCAATTTAATAGGAAATGCCATTAAATTCACCGCGATAGGGCATATCTACCTAGCTGTGCAAGAACACGACGATCAAGACAGCACCAGAAAATTGAGTTTCTTTGTGGAGGACAGTGGAATCGGAATTTCAGAAAACGATCAGGTACACATTTTTTTTCTTTTGCGCGCGGAGAGGCTGCCGACTGGCACGAAATGGAAGGTACTGGTCTTGGTTTGTATCTAAGTAGAAAATTGGCGGAGGCACTAGGCGGACACAAAAACTTTAAAAGCGAAATGGGGCGTGGTAGTACGTTCGTATTAGAGTTGCAAGGAGTCAGAAAAAATGGTCGCCCGAATTTTAATTATTGAAGACGATACCGCCAGCCGCAATTTATTGAAATATCTTCTGAATACCTCAGGATATACCACCCTGGAAGCCGCGGACGGTAGTGTGGGGCTTCAATTGGCTTTGACTGAGGTAGTTGATATGCTGCTTTGTGACCTTCAAATACCGATTTTGAACGGCTATGAAGTTGTGCGAATCTTGCACTCTAGCCCAATGTGGCGGCGAGTGCCTGTCATAGCAGTTACAGCGCTTTCAATGACTGGGGATAGACGAAGGGCACTTGACGCGGGTTTTGACGATTACATCACAAAACCAATTGCTCCTGAGTTTTTTGTTGCACAAATAGAGGCATATCTGCCGACTGAATTACGGATTAATTTCCCAGCGCAATCTCGGAAATCGGTACCTTAATCATGGCAAAAATATTAGTAGTTGACGATCACGCCTCGAATCGAGCGCTTGTAGTAACACTAATCCTTCATGCTGGTCACGAACCACTTGAGGCTGGTGACGGACGTGAAGCCTTGGCATTGGTACGTGCACAAAGGCCTGAACTGGTCATTTCAGACATTCTAATGCCAACCATGGATGGATATGAGTTCGTCCGCCAGCTACGTGCAGACCCTGAACTTGCTGCGACGGATGTGATCTTCTACACCGCTCATTACCGTGAACGAGATGCGCAGAATTTAGCACGCGCGTGCGGAGTATTACGCGTGCTCGTGAAACCAAGTGATCCCCGAGATATTCTCAACGCTATTAACGAATCATTGTCAAATGAAGCAAAGGAGCCTATCGTCTCCACTCAGCAAGATTTTGACCGTGAGCATTTGCGATTGATAACTGACAAACTATCTGAGAAACTCGATGATTTAAAGAATACAAATAGGCGCTTGGCGGCGCTGACAGATCTTAATCTTCATCTCGCATCTGAACGCGATCCGTATATTCTTTTAAGTAAGTTCTGCGTTGGGGCGCGTGATCTATTTAGCTCCAAGTATGCCGTGATGGGAGTAAATGGCATGAACGAAACTGGGAGGGCACGATTCTTTACCAGTGGAATTGATTCCGCACTTCTAAACAAATTGCCTGCGCCACAGCTTGGTATAGGTATGCTTGGAAAGGCATGCGCGGAACATCGCGCCATTCGAATGGGGGTCTCAGATGGGAGTCCTTCCAGAATTGGATTGCCCATCGGTTATCCATCCATTTACGCTTGTCTCATTGTTCCAATAGCATCACTGTCGCACGTGTATGGATGGATCTGCCTTTGCGACAAAATGGGGGCGACTGAATTTAGTGATGAAGACGAGCAAATTGCTTCGGTTTTATCTGCTCAAGTTGGTCGCATTTACGAAAACGGCAGCCTTTATGCCATAGTGCAACGACATGCTGAGCAATTGGAGGTTGAAATCTCTGAACGTAAGCGCGCAACGGATGAGCTAGAAGCTAAAGAAGCGGGATTGCATCGGGCACAGCTAATGGCAAAGATATCGCATGTTATTACCGGACCAAACGGAGAGTTTGAGAGTTGGCCTGAAAATATGCCCGAAATGATAGGTATCGAACCAGCCCAGATGATCAAAAGTACGCGCGATTGGATTAGGATAATCCACCCAGTTGATCGAGCACTTTTTCGAAAAACGGCAATTGAATCAGGTGCTCGCGGCGCACGATCCGAAGCAATTGAATACAGACTGAAACGGGGTGATGGTATTTGGATTCACTTACGGCAAGTCATGGATCCACTTAATAGCCAAACGCACCAGACGGGCAAAGGACGCTGGTTCAACACCATTCAGGACGTCACGGAACAAAAACAAGCTGAAGTACGAATGCTTCGACTAAATCGCGTCTATGCAGTACTTAGTGGTATTAATGTATTAATCGTGCGCACTCGTGATCGAGGGGAACTGTACAAGGAAGCTTGTCGCATTGCCGTGGTACATGGGAAATTTAAAATGGCATGGTTAGGAATAGTTAACGAAATCACCAAAAAAATTGAACCGCTGGCATCTTCTGGAGTATCGACAGAGTTTTTGGAAATTATTAAGGGAAAATTTTCATTGAAAGAAGAAGATCACGTTAAGAGTATGCTCGGCGTACGAGCCATCAGGGAGAAGATTCCCATTGTTATTAACGACATACATGATGAATCTTCCAGTCGTTTCTATCGTGAGCGAAACGAAAAAGGGATTCTATCCATGGCATTTCTACCTTTGGTCGTGTCAGATAGAGCCGTAGGTGTTCTGGCCTTGTATGCGGATGAAGTTAATTTCTTTGATGATGAGGAAATGCACCTTCTTACGGAACTCGCGGGGGATATCGGTTTTGCACTGGATCATATTGAAAAGGAAGAGAGATTAAATTACCTGGCATATTACGATGCTCTGACGAACCTGCCAAATCGCAGTTTATTTCTTGAGCAAGTTAGTCAGCATATACATGCTCTCAATAGTAATAATAGTCAGGTGGCTGTGGTTTTGCTGGATATAAATCGATTCCGAATCGTCAATGAAACATTGGGAAGGCAAGCTGCCGATGAATTATTGAAATTGGTGGCAACAAGAATCCAACGAAGCGATATTGAGTGTGGCACGATTGCTCGCGTTGGCACTAATTGTTTTGGAATTGCTATTCGTAATGTATTGGATGCAGGCGCACTTGCCCTTTCAGTTGAGACATTGCATCGTCATTGTTTTTCCGAGCCGTTTCAAATTCGCGGATCTGAGCTAAGGATATCAGGAAAATCGGGTATTGCCCTATACCCGTTGGATGGTGAAGAAGCTGACGCATTGCTAGCAAATGCCGAAGCGGCTCTTACGAGAACAAAAGGTGCGGCAGAAACACTACTGTTTTATGGGCCGGAAATGAATACCCGTGCGGCAGAAACACTCATCATAGAAAGTAGATTACGTGCGGCGCTCGCGCTAGGTCAATTCGTTTTGCACTACCAACCAAAAATAAATATGATTTCAGGAAAATTGGCAGGCGCAGAGGCATTAATCCGTTGGAACGATCCTCTGTCGGGGTTGGTCCCGCCCAGCTTATTTATTCCTATTCTTGAAGAAACTGGACTTATCTATGAGGTCGGGCGCTGGGCTCTTGGAAAGGCCGTGGAAGATGGCCTTCGTTGGCGAATGGCAGGACTATTACCGATACGCGTAGCGGTCAATGTATCTCCTCTGCAGCTTCGGCATCGCAATTTTTTAGCCGAAGTCGCACAAGTTATCGGTGTAAATAAGCAGGCGGCTGATGGTCTAGAGTTGGAGATTACGGAAAGCGTGATTATGGACGATGTTCAGTCGAATATTTCTAAACTAATGGCAATACGCGATATGGGGGTTAGTATTGCGATAGACGATTTTGGTACAGGCTATTCTTCACTTGCCTATTTGGCCAAATTGCCGGCGAACACACTTAAAATTGATAGGTCATTCATAACTGATATTACATCTGGTCCACAGGGACTTGCGCTCGTGGCAACGATCATAAATTTGGCTCACTCATTGGGATTGAAGGTTGTTGCAGAGGGCATTGAAACCGAGGAGCAGTCACGTCAGTTGCTTCTATTGAGCTGCGATGAAATGCAGGGCTATTTGGTTAGCAAACCAATTCCAAGTGAAATATTTGAATCTGTATATTTAAATGATGATAAGAAATAGGAATCCACTGGTTCGACATGATGATATTTCTTATATAAAATTCCGAGATGAGATGCTGGAGTGTAATGTTCTAATCATCGTATGGGAAATGGTGATTTGTATTGCTTTTGCCTGTCACCCATTTGTAAAATTAACCATAAGTGAGGCAACACATTTTTCCGAGGAGCATCACATTGGGAATTCGTCATGTGCAATGCAAATTTGCTCTCGCCGCCGTTTAAGCGTCAGCCGATACCCTTCATTATTAAGCCACTTCCCGAACTGACATTGATGAGCGTCACCAACAGACATCACTTCGAACGCAGCCTTTCTGCTTAAATAATCTCTGAACCGTCGCACTACAACCGCCTTGCCCGCATTGAGAACTAGGATCGATGCTGAATAAGCGCCTTGGGTGCAACCAAAGTAGGTCTAGCTTTAACTTGTTGAATTCGGGGCTTGTCTTGCGGCGAATTGGCTGGTATGTGAGAAACAAAGGACATGGTGGAACAGGGGCCGGTTTGTACCTTAAACACCGCCACGGCTTCCGCCAACATGCCTGCCTGGATCTGAAGATTACCGGCAGCGGCGGCGGACTGCTCAACTAAGGCCGCGTTTTGTTGCGTCATCTCGTCGAGTTGCCCGACAGCAATATTCACCTGTCCAATGCCGCTAGACTGCTCACGTGTGGATTCGCTCATTTCACGGATCATGTGGGCAACTTGCTGCGCCTGGGCGACAATCTCAGCCATGGCTGAGCCGGCAAGGACAGCCAATTTGCTGCCAGCATCCACTGTCTCCGTGCTGTCCTTAATAAGTGTGGCGATCTCTTTGGCCGCATCCGCGCTTCGTTTAGCCAAGGCGCGCACCTCGCCAGCCACCACCGCAAAACCGCGCCCCTGATCTCCAGCACGCGCAGCCTCAACCGCCGCGTTCAAAGCTAGGATATTCGTCTGAAAAGCGATGCCATCAATAACGCCGATGATGTCTCGGATCTTGTGGCTGGCATCAGTGATGGTACCCATGGTACCCACTACCTGTGCAATTACCTGGCCGCCTCGTTCTGCTGCAGCGCTAGAAGAAGCAGCCAAATGAGCGGCTTGCAGCGCTGTGTCGGCATTGTTGTGAACAATGGATGTCATCTCCTCCATTGAAGCGGCGGTTTGCTCCAGGTTGGAAGCTGCCTGTTCGGTACGTGCACTCAAATCGTTGTTGCCTTGGGCAATCTCGCCGCTGGCACCTCGTACGCCGTTTACCTGCTCACTGACATCGTCAACCAGCGAGCGCAAGTTCAGGCCAGACTGGTTGATGGCACGCAGGACCATCCCGATCTCATCCACCCGGTTCAGCTGGACGTTGGCCCCGGGATTGCCTGCGGCTACGTTTAGCGCCTGTTGCAAAACCACCTCCAGAGGGCGCGAAATCTGGCTTTCCAAAATGACAGATATTGCCAGAGTCAATCCTAGGGACCCTATACACAGCCAACCCATGGCTGATCCTATGGGAAATAGTGCAGCCGCCAAGCCCAAGGTCAAGGCCAGGGTAAGGGCTAGAGCCAGGCGGATGCGCCAGCGCACAGGTAAAATTTGGAACAGCGACATACAGGATAAAAGCCCTGTGTGCACGATTAAGCCTTCACGAAAGGCCAGGCTGCCATTCTTGTTTTCTCTGAACTTTTTATAGAGCTGTTCGGTCTGGCGCACTTCGTCTGTGCCGGGTTTGGTGCGTACTGACATATAGCCTGTCAACTGTCCGTTGCGCACTACGGGTGTAGCATTCGCGCGTACCCAGTAATGGTCACCATTTTTACGGCGGTTCTTCACCAGTGCAGTCCAGGACCGCCCGGCCTTTAATGTGGCCCACATGTCGGCGAACGCCTGCGTTGGCATGTCAGGGTGGCGTACCAAATTGTGCGGCTGATCAATGATTTCTTCGCGTTCGAAACCGCTAACGCTAATAAATGCAGCATTTGCATAAACGATGCGGCTTTGTGCGTCGGTGGTTGACATCAGCGTGGCGTCTGCCGGAAACTCATATTCACGCTGGGTGATTGGCAAATTAGTACGCATTTTCTTACCTTTGAAGTGGGTCTAAGCAGTAGGTCTATCCGGCCATACATGCTTTCTCGGCTCTGCGTCCGATTTGAATACTCCCCTTACCTTCCAACTGTTTATGCTCAATACTTCAATTTATTCTTGTCCTTTGTATTGCGAGAAGAACGGTATCCAACTTTGAAGATGCGCCAAGCACGCGTCGATTTCTGAATTCTTGTCGTAGTAGGCGTAGGCGCCTAAAGCAAGGCACGCATCCCTCAATAAACGCCCCCCTTTGCTGCTCAATACCAGGAATCGTGCACTGTGCCCAGCGGCTTTTACTTGCTGCAATACTTGAAGGCCATTTCCTGACGCCAGAGATAAATCCAACAATACAGCGTCAATCGGATTACTGAGAATTTTCTCCACTGCTTCTGCCTCTGTTGAGGCAGTACCAATGACATGAATCGCGGGATACGGTTCAAGCAAACGAACTAGTTGCCTGCAAATCAGCTCGCTGTCTTCGACGATAAGGATATTCATGAAGCGCTTGAGCATTTGAATGGGTACCCTGAGTGTCTTCCACACCCGAGAGTTCTAATAGCAGCGAGAACCCTATCATCCTGTCAGGTTTGGCGGATTACCTTGTAGGGGAAGGCCTACGGCAGTGGCCAAACACTCAGAGGGCTATACCGTGATCCAGGCAATAGCGAATCAGTTCACCATTGTTGGCGAGAGCGAGTTTTTCTAAAATGCGCGATCGGTAGGTGCTGACGGTCTTCGGCGATAGGTGCATCAATTCGCCGATTTCGGTTAAACGCATGTCCTGGGATAGCAGAAGCATGACGCGATATTCCTGCGCAGACAGTTCTTCGTGGGGGAGAATTGAGGCCCTACCTGACACGAGATCGAGCAAATGGTCGGCTTGGGTTGCGGTGACGTAGCGACCTCCCGCCATGACGCGTTCGAGCGCCACTACCAGTTCGTCTGCCGCTCTGTCTTTGGTAAGATAACCGAGAGCACCCAATTGCAATACGTGGCTAGCATAGGCGACCTCATCATTCAGGCTTAGCACTAACAAATGCAACTGTGGAGCCGCGCGGCGCAATCGGGAAACGCTTTCCAATCCCTTGGCGTCAGGTAAGTTGAGATCTACGATAGCCGCGTCAAAGACCTGCTCGCGCACAAGCTCCAATGCCGTTGCAAGTGATGGTGCCTCCTGCATGAGGGCCTCGGGCCAGCGTTTGGCCACCAATTGGTGTAGTCCGATACGCACGATCGGGTGATCTTCTAGCAACAGGATTTTCATAAAGTAGATGGTTGATCCGGTGAATTCAATGGTAGTCGCAGCCTCAGGCATGTACCACCTTCGGCCGGGCTATCCAGCTCTAAGGCGCCGCCCAGCAAGTTCGCCCTCTCCTGCATGCCCGTCAAACCTAGGCCACCATGCCGCAACTCTGGGGTGGGAAGACCGACGCCGTTGTCACACAATGTGATCAGATACTGGAGGTCGTTCACCGGCTCACCGAAGATCTTCAGTTCAGAAGCTTGCGCATGTCGTGCGACGTTAGTACAAGCCTCTTGAAGAATTCGATACGCTCCAATAGTTTGGTGCTCCGCAAGCAGGTGCTGGTCCTCAAGCTGAACCGAAAAAGCTACACTACCGGCGCGAGACATATTTCCCAGCAAATGTTGTAGAGCTGCTTGCAAGCCCAGATCATCTATCAGCGGGGGCCGCAATTCCGACGCAATACGTCGTGCAATCATAATGCCCAAGTCAAGAGCCTCGAGAAATGCGACTTCCTGGTCGCTGGGCAAGCAGCCTTTGGGAATGCCGCGGAAAATCATCTTTAGCCCTGTCAGTACGGAGCCGATCTGATCATGCACTTCTCTGGAAATGCGGTGACGCTCCGCCTCCACGACGCGCTCTTGCTCAACCACAAAGCGACCCAGTCGTGCTCGCGCTTGCGTCAAGTCCTGTGTACGCTCAGAGACTTTTTGCTCAAGCCATTTGCTGCGCACGTCCACCGCCGTCAGACTGTCCCTCATCTGGTCAATTTCCAGGATGCCAGACGAGCGCTCGGCAACGAAAGTACCGTCCAACACGGACCGCGAGGCCTCCACCGCCCCCTTGAGTCCGCGTGTGATACGCCGAGATATCCACGCGGCAGCTACCAGAGCCACACCAAGGAGCACAGCACCGAAGGAGGCCAGAGCCGCTATTTCCGACCGCAGGGGAGCATTGAGTATTTCTGAGGGTACTCCGACAGCAACGTACCACTTCCAGTTCCCAACGGGGCGTATCACCGTTCGGGTCAGCACGTTCTCCTTGGTCAATGCATCCCAAGAGCCTTGCCTGTGGTCACGAATTGCTTTAAGAATGTTAGGTGAACTCTGTCCAATGAACTCCGGCCCCTTTGAGCGTCCGATTGTTACTCCGCTCGGACTAAACACACCTGAAATGCCGTTCAACGGCAGCGGCATTTGCTTCAACACACTATTAATCGATTCCGTAGTCAGGAGTGCCCGGATGCAATAAATCACCTCACCGTTCTGAAATACAGGGACTCCGAGAGCCACAACCAGATACTTTGAAATGGAAGATTGATATGGCTCGGAAAGAACAGGCCGTTTAAACTCAAACACTTCCTTGACCGCTTCCGGCTGCCCGGTGGGCAGTAGAGTTCCCAAAGGTTGAGGTGCTAGAAATACAAGTTTTCCTGCCCGATCAATTAATGAAATGCCTGCTATGTCCGGATTGCTTGCTTGGATGCGCAGTGCACCACGATAGAGCGCAGCGACATCGCCTTGGTTACTGGCTTCCGAAACGGCCAGGCCATTCAGATAGCCAAGCGTTTTTTCAAGGTGGCTCTGAAGGTGGTTAGTGATAGCTTCGGCCCTCTGGGTCAAATCAGATTCGACGGCTAGTTGACGCTCCTTGGCATACTGCTGGGCCGAGTAAAGAGAAAAGAAAAATAAGGGAATAACGGGCAACAAGACCAAGAGCGTTAGCCAAATGACAATGCGTGGCTTGGATTTCATAGTCTTCACGTCTTTAAATGGTCAATTGTTAGCAATCATTGGGATGATCTTCTATAAAGACTCCCTAGTTGGTGTGTAGAGGTCTCTTGTGGCTGAAGGAAATTAGGCACGTTGAAACGATTTGCACACCCACAGAGATAACTCAGCCGCGCGCCAGTGCAGAACATTGTTAGTCCCGTCAGATTCATATGCTTGGGCATTCAGTTGGGAGAAATTGCAGTTGATTTTTGTGGCCGAATGCCTGAGTGGATGCGATCTTGCCAGACGCCTTTATATCGCGAGTATGCTACGAAACTAATACCAAACGCAGGGGGTTTTCGATGAAGATCGGTATCAAAATCCGTTTCCAAAACTGGATCGCATTGAGTACTTCATTAATTGTGGTCACACTGGTTGCGATTTTTCTTGGCACCGTGTTTCAGACGTTCACCAGTATTTCCGAAGATTCCGCACAGGAACGTTTCTCTTTGATTGCCGCGCAGGCCTCAATGCAGTTGGAAAGTTTGGTGCTGCAAAATGCTAAGCTGGTAAAGGTACGTGCAGGTGCGGAGCAGCTGACTTATGTGAGAGATGGCACGCTGAATCCGAACGGCGTGGTTCCCACTTTTTTGCGCTAAGCAATGACGATTTTTTGCAGATGATTAATGTCGAAGGGGATGAAAGAGTCCAAGCTGCGCTTCTAGCTCCAGCTAGAACTTTTTTTGCGGTGCGTCGCATCACCCACGATAGCAAAGGGCGTCGCAGTGACGACTACCAATTCTTCGACAAGGACAGAACCATGTTGGGTAATCGCTCCCAGCCCAGCGAAGCTGGTACCCACGCAACGTCCATGGTATGGTGGAGCTACTGAAAGAGGAGGCCTGTTCATAACGGAGCCCTATGTATTTGCCTCCAATAATGAATTGGGCATCACGGTCGCAGCGCCCCTGGCTGCTGGAGGTGGCGTGCTGGCTACCGATATCAGCCTGCGTTCCATGGGGGGATTTTTGGCACGGCTTAAGCTTCCACCCAACGGTGCCATTGCAATTCAGGACGCAAAGGGCCGTGTGCTGGCTTTCCATGGCTCGGGTTCCCACTTCAATAACGTAAGGATCGCCCCCTTAACCAAGCCAGAATCGTTGAAGAGTGCATACCTCTCGGTGCTCAAGACCAATAGTCCGGGCGGTTTGGCCGTAGAGCCGGTGGGCACCAAAGGTGCTCGCTTTGTCGTCAATCATAAGACCGTTCAAATTGCAGACGGCGCAAGTTTTAGCGTCACCGTTTGGGCACCAGTTACCGACTTCACCGCAGCATTTAGGGCCGCGCAACGCGACGTAATGCTGGTTGCTATGGCGGTTTTACTCGTGCTAGTGCCACTGGCTTTGTTGGGCTCACGTCGCATCGCCCAAACGCTGACGGCGTTTGCCGCTGATTCCGAGCGCCTCCAGCGC
>NZ_JBXAMW010000022.1:0-45733 GCF_058801025.1 Rhodoferax sp. GW822-FHT04A08 | reverse complement strand
TTAATTCCTTTCCTGATCCAACGACCGCTACTTCTTTATAAGGTCCGCTGTTTTCGGCTCCTCCTTTGTTGATTCCTTTATTTTTTTTGTCATTTGCTTGTGATTTCTTCTGTGTTGCCATGATTTTTCCATTGGTAGCTTCAAGAAAAACTAGCTTATCTGTTTGGCAGAAATTATTTTTATGACGTGAGCCCGCTATACATGGCCTATTGCAACAAATTATGGTTTTTCCAATATTGGGATGATCTGTTCTCGCCAAAGAAGTCCCTATTGAGTGCTTTATCAAAACACGTTTACGTCAAGTTTGCCGAACTGTGTGTAGATCTGCTTTAAATTGCGCCGCTGTTCGCGTGGTTTTGTAATCTCTACTGCCAGCCAAGTAGACAGCTTTTCAGCACAGGGGGCGAGCTTGCTTGAGCTGATCCGCTTTGCGTAGGCCAGCTCTGGTTCATACGAACACAGGTACTTTTTCATGGTGTTGCTAGCCATGCCTGTACGCCTGGAAATCTCACCTACATTCTTGACTCCTTGGGCCTTATATGAGCGCCACCACCCGGCTGGCTATCTGACCTCATCCCTTGAGAAACCTCCATCAATCGACCGTATTTCAATTCGGTTGATTCCCGCCATCTGAATATGTATTTCTTGCGACCAAGTTCATCATTTGGACTCCTAGATACCCATATGGCATAAAACGCGCATTACATTTCCACCACTTCTGACGCAGGCCTTTACCTTTGGCCAATTTCATGCACTTTTTTCAACCAAAAACGGTTTAAATGGGCCTGGTTGCGTTTTTCGACCTTTTTGGCTCTACCCCCCAAACGCATCTTTTAAGTGGTACCAAGGCTCATTTCGTAGGTCTTTTTGTTGAATGGGTCGAGAACTGATCCACTTAGAACAGTAATTTCCATTCAAAACTGACTCACGTAGGACCTACCCTGCGTGTCTTAGCCGGCAGGGAGCTTCACAGCATGAGGCACGGAGCCAAATCAGACATTTCTATTTGGCTAGAACCGGACATTACAACTTGGCTGTAACAAATGCAGTTGATACAAGCACCGGTTATGTTAAGCATAAGAAGTAAGTGCAGGTCCATTATTAGGGTGCGGCACCTCACAGGAGACGATTCCCATGAAATCCACATAACAGTCACCCATAGTGGAATGTGCAGACAGCAGACTCCACCGAAGCGTGTTCGGGTATCGAAATTTGCGATCAGCCAGATCCAAGGTGGCCGTTTCAATCAAGGGCTACTGTTTAGCCTGGCTCTTGAGCGACAGCATCAGGCTAGGCAGCTGGCTTTTGGCGCGGACTAGTTCCTTGCTGCTGAGCGTGTACTGCGGGCAGTTGGTAAGGCGTTCCACAGCCAGATCGACAAAGGCCCGCGCACGTGCCGGCTGCGATTTCCTGCTGCCGAAGTACACGAAGTAGCTGGCAATGTCAGGCATGTGGTTCAACAGAATGGGCACGAGCTGGCCGCTTCGGATATAGGGAGCAGCGCTCGCCCCGGCCAGTTGCCCCAGTACCTTGCCTGCCACCACCGCATGCAACTCCAGCACCTCGTCGTTGCTGATGATGGCCGGCACCACCGGTTGCTCCACCAGATGTCCGTCCAGCATCACATGCCAGGGCGCGAGTTTGCCGGTGGCCGGATGGCGAAATACGCTGCAGCGGTGGCCGGACAACGCCGCCAGCGAATCCGGCACGCCATGGCGCGCGAAATACGCCGGAGCGCCACAAATCACCAACTGCAACGGAAACAGCCGGCGCGCAATCACGCCCTCATCCGCCGAAGGCCCCAGGCGAAAGCCCACATCAACCCGGTCTTCCACCCAGTTGCCCACGCGGTCCTCCAGCAGCACATCGGGTTGGATGCCGGGATAGCGCTCGCAGAATTCCTCGATCAGCGACCAAAGAATGGGTTGAAAGGTGGTGCGCGGCCCGGCGATGCGCAGTGGCCCGGCAAACTCATCGCTGGTGGTTCTGGCCCTTGCCAGCGCGCGCTGCACCCCGAACAGGGCCGGCTGCACCTCTTCCAGCAGGCGTTGGCCTGCATCGGTCAGGGACATGACGCGGGTAGTGCGATGGAACAGTCGCACAGCCAGATGCTTTTCCAGTTGCGCCAACGCTTTGCTGGCGGCCTGGGGGCTGATATCCAGATCCTGCGCGGCCCGGCGCAGGCTACCCAGCTCGGCTGCCTTGATAAAGGTGGAGACAGAACGCAGTTCATTGATGGCCATGGATGGTGTTCTCCTGCTGCGCATTATCCCTTTTTGGATGCTAATCCAACAATGCTTTTGCAGCTATTCAGATGGGATTGGACTGCTTACAGTCTGGCCCATACGAACCGCTTAGGAGCTTTCCATGGAACATGTCACTTTGAACACCGGCAGCAAAATGCCCATACTCGGCTTTGGTGTCTTCCAGATCCCGGATGCACAGGAGTGCGAGCGCAGCGTCATCGATGCCATCCAGACCGGCTATCGCCTGATCGATACCGCCGCCTCCTACATGAACGAAGAGGCCGTGGGCAAAGGCCTGCGCGCTGCCGGCGTGGCCCGCGAGGAACTGTTTGTTACCACCAAGCTATGGGTTCAGGACGTCGGCTTTGACCGCACACAGCAAGCGATCGACAAATCGCTCAAGCGCCTGCAGCTCGACTACCTCGACCTATACCTGATCCACCAGCCCTATGGCGATGTGCACGGCGCCTGGCGCGCCATGGAGCTGGCCCACAAACAGGGCAAGCTGCGCGCCATTGGCGTGAGCAACTTTCACCCGGACCGGCTCATGGACATCAAGGTGTTTAACGAGATCACCCCGGCCGTGAACCAGGTGGAGGTGAACCCGTTCCAACAGCAACTGGAGAGCGTGCCCTTCATGCAGGAATTGGGTGTGCAGGCGCAGGCTTGGGCACCGTTTGCCGAAGGCCGCAACAACTTGTTCCAGAACGAGGTGCTGGTGTCCATCGGCGCGCGCCATGGCAAGTCGGTGGGCCAGGTGGTGCTGCGCTGGCTGATCCAGCGCGGTGTCGCAGCACTGGCCAAGACGGTGCGCAAGGAGCGGATGGCGGAGAACCTGGCCGTGTTTGATTTCCAACTCGACGCCACCGAGATGGAGCGCATTGCCACATTGGATACCAACACCAGCAGTTTCTTCTCACACCGCGATCCGGCCATGGTGAAGTGGATGAGCGAACGCCGCATTCCCACCTGATTGGCCGCACAGCCTGTTTCCGACCCGGAGTGATCACCATGTCCAAGCAAGATACCCGCACATCGCATGCGTCCCAAGGCCTGCAACGCCGCCAACTGCTGGCCACAGCCGCCAGCCTGGGCCTAACACCTTGGCTGCTGTCCGCCTGCGCCAGCCAGGCCGCCGCCCCTGTTGCGGGTGCTCCGCGCGAACGCACGGCAGGCCAGCGGCGCAAACTGGGGCCGTTTGAGGTCTTCCCGGTTGGCCTGGGTTGCCAATGGCATCCCGGTTCGGTACCAGGAGCGGTGCTCGACGCCTACCACAGCGGCTTTGACCGCCAGGCCGCCGTCGCGCTGATTCGCAGAGCGGTGGAGCGTGGTGTCACGCTGATCGACACAGCCGAAGCCTATGGTCCCTTTCTCTCCGAAGAGATAGTGGGAGAGGCGCTGCAAGGCCTGCGCGACAAAGTGGTGCTGGAAACCAAGTTCGGCTTTGATATCGACCTGAAGACAGGCAAACGCCTGGGCGTCCAGAACAGCCGGCCCGAGCACATCAAACAGGTGGTCGAGGCCCAATTGCGCCGTCTGCGCACCGACCGCATCGATGTGCTGATCCAGCACCGGGTCGATCCGCAGGTGCCGATTGAAGACGTGGCCGGTGCCGTCAAAGATCTGGTTGTACAGGGCAAAGTTTTGCACTACGGCTTGTCCGAACCGGGCGTGCAAACGATTCGCCGCGCCCACGCCGAACTTCCACTGGCTGTGATCCAGAACGAATACTCCATGCTGTGGCGCGGGCCGGAGGCCCAGGTGCTGCCCGTCTGTGAAGAGTTGGGCATTGGCTTTGTTTGCTGGAGCCCGCTGGGCATGGGCTTTCTCACCGGCACGGTGAAGGCCGACAGCCGCTTTGAGACCAGTCCCGATATGGACTTCCGCGCCACGGTGCCGCGCTTTGCGCCCGAGGCCCTGCCGGCAAACATGGCCTTGGTCAATGTGGTCAAGAACTGGGCCGAGCGAAAGAGCGCCACGCCGGCCCAACTGGCTCTGGCCTGGCTGCTGGCACAAAAGCCCTGGATCGTGCCCATTCCGGGCACCACCAAGATCGCCCACATGGAAGAAAACCTGGGTGCTGCCGCGATCCGCCTCACGCCAGATGAACTCAAGCAACTGAATGCCGATGTGGTGGCCGTCACAATCCAGGGCGCGCGCCTGCCGCCGGCTGTGATGGCGATGTCCGGGGTGGAGGCGCCGCTCAAGCACTGAGCAGCAAGGCAGATGGCGCGAAGGAAGTTCCAAATGCATGCGCTGCAATCGGCCGGCCTGTCGCTGTTGCTGTCCTCCACGGCCCTGCTGGCCGAGGCCGGCAACAGCGATGCGCAGGCACATGCTCCCGTGCCAAAAAACACCGCAACGCAGCAGGCATCCAGGGCCCAAACCAGTCCATTGGGCACCGCCAGCCGCCTGTCAGAACTGCTGAGCCATCCGGCCTTTACCGGCTTCTCCCGTTTGCTGCTGCCCTGGGATGACCGTGCCTACGATGCACAGATGCCGCTGAGCGATATCGGTGCGCTGTTGCCGTACCACAGCCATGTGCTTCCCGAGGTGGTCGTTAGCGGCTTGAACCGGTTGGTGAACGATGTCGGCCAAGGCGAGGCTGTGTTTTTCGATATATATACCGAGGAACAAAAGCGCCTGGAGCCTTCCAAAAGGAATGCAGGCTTGTTTTTCTTTCGGGGCAAACCGGGTGCGCCATTTGCCCTCATTGCCCCGGGTGGCGGCTTTGCCTATGTCGCCTCGGTGCATGAAGGCTTTCCCTATGCGCAAGACATTAACCAGCTGGGCTTTAACGCCTTTGTATTGAAATACCGGGCCGGCTTGGGCGCAGCAGTCGCAACACAGGACATGGCTGCTGCCGTCACCTACATCTTCGACAACGCCAGCCGGCTGGATGTCGCCACGCAAGGCTATTCGTTATGGGGCAGTTCGGCCGGGGCCCGCATGGCCGCTTCCATCGGCTCGCACGGGGTCGCTGCGTTTGGCGGCAAACCACTGCCCAGGCCCGCCACCGTGGTGATGGCCTACACCGGCCACTCCGATACCGTGTCGGATGAACCGCCCACGTTTGTTGTCGTAGGTGCGCAGGACGGCATTGCCCCGCCAGCAACCATGGAGCGGCGCGTCGCCACCCTGCGCCAGGCCGACACCAGGGTGGAGTACCACAAGTACTCCGGCCTGGGCCACGGCTTCGGTACCGGCGCCGGCACCACGGCCGAGGGCTGGGTAGAGGATGCCACCCGCTTCTGGCAACGCTTCACCACCACGCCATGAACCCGATGGAACAGATCACGCGCTTGGCTGGCACCAACCACTTGTCGCTGAGCACGCCCATGATGGGCGAGCGCTCGGACCTGCTTGCGCCCGCGCCGCGCGGCCATTGGTGGCGTCTGGCCGCGCAGCCCTGAACGCACCAAGGATGCACATGCCTCTTTTCTTATCCAACGCTATGGCACGAAACCTTCGCAAAAAACCAACCATCCGCCTTTGCGTCGCAGCATGGGTGGCATGCACCGTCGGCGCGGCCTTGCTGGGTGCAGAAGCACTGGCAGAGACCAACCGCGTGACCTTCCCGGAACTGGACAAGCTGATCCACTACACCACGGTACGGCGTGGCAACTCGGTGGAAACCATGTTGACCACACGCGAGGCAATGAATGCCGCACGCAAGGGACAGCCCATCCCGACCGGCACCCACTTCGTGCTGGTCGACTACCGTGACGGCAAGCCTTCGCGCTACTTCGTGATGCAAAAGGGCGCCGGTTGGGGTCAGGACTACGATGCGCGTCGGCGAACCGACGACTGGCAGTTCCAGTGGTTCCTCACGGATCAGAAGTCCATCAATCCAAGTGAGAATACAGCGCGCTGCCAGTCCTGCCATGAGCAGCGCAAGGGCGATGAGTTCCTCTATACCCTGAGCGAACTGCGCAGCTATGACCCTGCGATGCCGCCCGCCAAATGAGTGCCCATCTTGCAACCCGCCTGGGCATCATTCTTGCGGCAGCTGTCCTGTTGCTGCTGGCCCTGCCCTACTACTGGCAGGGCAACATCTTTCACGAGCTCACAGGGGCCGGCATGCTGGTGCTGCTGATGGTGCACAACGTATTCAACCGGCGCTGGTACACAGGCCTGGTGCGCAGGCCATCTGACGCGCGCAGTGCCATGCACCGGGCTGTTGTACTGTGCCTGGTGGGCGTTATGCTGACCTTGCTGGTGACAAGTGTGATGGTGTCCAACTTTCTTTTCGCCGCACTGGAGCTGGACAACTCCTCTCGCGCGAAGCAAATCCACGCGCTGGCGGCCTGGTGGGGAATCATCATCGTTGCAAGCCATGTGGGCATGCGTTGGAGCATGCTTATGGGCGTCGTGCGCCGTGCATTCGGCATCCATTACACAAGTTCAACGCGCACATGGGTACTGCGACTGGCCTCTCTTGCCATTGCGGTTCAGGGCATTCGCAGCTCATTTGAGCTTGGTATCGGTGCCAAACTGCTCCTTCAGCCCACCCCCGATTGGTGGGATTTTGGAGAATCGTCCGTGGGGTTCTTCCTGCATTGCCTCGCCATCGCAGGGCTCTATGCAGTTGCCAGCTACTACACCGTGTGGTGTACACAGCGCGGCCAGCGCATACGGGTCGGGAGCAAGGTATGAAACCATCGTTCTTTGTGGGAATCACCCTGTGCGCTCTCACTGCCGTTGCCACTGCTGCCGACCCGCAAGTCCCGGCCGGCGCACCGGCTGCATCACCCACCCCAATCCAGCACATCACGCGCGCAGGCGACCAAGCAACAAGTTACGGGTCACCAGAACACTTTAGCGGGCTTGCGCGGGTCGACGCCCTGTTCTCCCCCAATGACGCCATCGATGCCTCAGGCGCTTATGTGACTTTCGATCCCGGCGCGCGCACCGCATGGCATACGCATCCGGCTGGGCAACGGTTGGTGGTGACTTCTGGCATGGGACTGACACAAGAGTGGGGCAAGCACGTGCAAGTCATACACGCGGGTGATGTCGTGTGGTGCCCGCCCGGCGTCAAGCATTGGCATGGCGCAGCGCCAGACTCCGCAATGACCCATCTGGCTGTGGGCCGCGCAGTCGATGGCCAATCTGTAACCTGGTTGGAGAAAGTAAGCGATGAACAATACAACGCACGTTAAGCACAGCTCGGTCCGCGCGGCAAGCGTTGCCCTGCTGCTGGGTATGGGACTGCTGTCCTTGCCCGCTCACGCCGATCAGACCCCGCCGGAAGCACCCCATATGAACGCACAAAATCACTCCGAGACGCTTTCCCCCAGGCAGCAGGCCATCCCGCTGATCGCCAGCTGCATGGCGGCCAGCGACATGGCCGGGCTCAACCGAGCCCTGCAGGAGGGACTGGACGCGGGCCTGAGCATCGGCGAGGCCAGGGAAATTCTGGTGCAGCTCTATGCCTACGTGGGCTTTCCGCGCAGCCTCAACGCGCTGGGTGAGCTGATGAAGGTGTTGGAGGCGCGCAGGCAGCGCGGCATTCAGGACACGCCGGGGTGCGAACCCGGCCGTGCCATTCCTACCGGGGACGCCTTGCTCGCGGCGGGCAAAGCCAACCAAACCAAGATTTCCGGGGCGCCGGTTCAGGGCCCCTTGTTCGACTTCGCGCCGGTTATCAACCAGTATCTGCAGGTCCATTTGTTCGGCGATATTTTTGAGCGCGACAACCTGGACTGGCAAAGCCGCGAACTGGCCACGGTCGGCGCACTGGCCGCAACGCCAGGCGCGGAACCGCAGCTGCGCTCGCATATGGCAGCCAGCCTGCGGGTGGGCCTGACGGCCGCGCAGTTGCGCCAATTGACCGAAGTGCTGGCAGAGCGTGGCGATGCGCTGGCGGCAAAGCGCGCCGCTGCAGCGCTGCCGCAGTAGCGGGCGCCGGCACAAGGGCAATTGGCAGGCTTAGGCCCGGCAGGAACAGGAAAACACACAGCAACAGCAACGGAGAAGAAGCATGGAAAAACGCAAACTGGGAAGCAACGGACTGGAAGTTTCGGCCCTGGGCCTGGGCTGCATGGGCCTGAGCTTTGGTTTCGGCCCGGCCACAGAAAAGACGGCGGGAATTGCGCTCATCCGCTCTGCCGTGGAGCGCGGCGTCACGTTCTTCGATACCGCCGAAGCCTATGGCCAGTTCAATGAGGAACTGGTTGGCGAGGCGCTGGCACCGGTGCGCGACCAGGTGGTGATTGCCACCAAGTTTGGCTTCAAGGATGGCAGCCCGGCGCTTGGGCTCGACAGCCGCCCGGAACGCATCCGGCTGGTGGTCGAGCAGTCGCTGAAGCGCCTGCGCACCGACCATATCGACCTGCTCTACCAGCACCGGGTTGATCCGGCGGTACCCATGGAAGAAGTGGCCGGCGCGGTCGGGGAACTGATCCGTCAGGGCAAGGTGAAATACTTTGGTCTGTCCGAAGCCGGAGCGGATGCCATTCGCCGCGCCCATGCGGTGCAAGCCGTGTCGGCACTGCAGAGCGAATACTCGCTCTGGTGGCGCGAGCCGGAGCAGAGCGTGTTGCCAACGCTGGAAGCACTGGGCATTGGTTTTGTGCCCTTCGCGCCGCTGGGCAAAGGCTTTCTGACCGGCGCCATCACTGCGAGCACCGAGTTCGCAGACGGTGACTATCGCAAGCAACTACCCCGTTTCGAAGCGGCGGCGCGCCAGGCCAATCTGGCCATCGTCGAACTGCTGGGCGTAATGGCCGACAGCAAGCAGGCCACCCGGGCCCAGATCGCACTGGCCTGGCTGCTGGCGCAAAAGCCCTGGATTGTTCCGATTCCGGGCACCACCAAATTGCATCGGCTGGAGGAAAACTGCGCTGCCGCTGCCGTCCCGCTGACGGCCGATGAAGTGGCCCGCATCAACGCCGCGGTGGCCGCGATTCCTGTTCAGGGTGCCCGCTATACGGCTGCGATGCAAAAGATGGTCAACCGATGAAACCTGCGCTCAATCTGTGCGACGGCCCTGGCGAGGGATGCGCATGAAGAATACCCAGGCAACACGGCAGGCCGCCATCCTGGCCATCATCGTCACCAGCTACCTGATGCTGGTGGTCGACATCTCCATCGTGCTGACGGGCTTGCCCAATATCCAGGCCGAGCTGGGCTTCTCGCACGCAGCACTGTCCTGGGTGCAGAACGCCTACACGCTGACCTTTGGCGGCTTCCTCTTGCTGGGTGCACGTGCCGGTGACATTCTAGGACGCCGGCGCATGTTTGTGGCCGGGCTGGCGTTGTTTACGGCCGCCTCCATGGCGATTGGCCTGGCGCCCTCGCCCGCCTGGCTGCTACTGGGCCGCGCCGTTCAGGGTGTGGGGGCTGCGATTCTTGCACCATCCACCCTGGCCCTGCTCTCCATCCATTTTGCCGAGGGCCATGCGCGCACCCGAGCTCTCTCGCTGTATGCGGCTGCCGCCGGTGTGGGCGCAAGCCTGGGTCTGGTGCTGGGCGGCCTGGTCGCCGAGATGATTTCCTGGCGCGTCGGCTTCTTCATCAATTTGCCGATTGGCATGGCGCTGATCCTGGGTGCCAGGCGCTGGCTGGTGGAGACGCCCCTGAAGTCAGGCCGGCTGGATGTGGCCGCAGCAGTGAGTTCCACGCTGGGCATGGGCGCCCTAGTATTTGGCATTGTGCGTTCTGCGGAATCCGGCTGGACCGATCCGGTCACCGTCCTGTCGGTTGCAGCCGGTCTGGCACTGCTGCTGTACTTTGTGCTCCATGAGTCGCGTGCGCTGCAACCCATTCTGCCGCTGCACCTGTTCAGCAACCGCGAACGCAACGCAGCCTATGCCGCCCGCATGTTGTTTCTGGGCGGCATGGTGGGCTTCTGGTTTTTCACCACGCAATTTCTCCAGGGCGTTTTGCTCTATAAGCCGCTGCACGCCGGCCTCGCGTTTCTGCCGGTGACGATTCCCAACTTTGTGGCGGCCATCGCGGTGCCCCGCGTGAGCCGCAGGTTTGGCAACGCCAGGGTGCTGGCATTTGGCTTGTGCCTTTGCATTGCTGGCCTGGCCTGGATGGCCTGCCTGAGCGATCGGTCCGCGTACACCACAGCTATCGCCTTGCCCATGCTGCTGATTGGCATCGGCCAGGGGTTATCGCTTGCACCACTCACCGTGTCCGCCGTCCAGGGTGTTGCCAGCGAAGACGCGGGCGCAGCCTCCGGCCTTGTCAACATGGCCCACCAGCTGGGAGGCTCGCTGGGCTTAAGCATTCTGGTTGTGGTGTTTGCATGGGGAGGCCCGGTCGAAGCGGGCTCTGCGGCGGGACTGGCACGGCACATAGCCCATACCTTCACTGCGAGCACGGTCATGCTGACCGGCGCCCTGGCGCTGGTACTTTTTTTCATCGTCCGCCCGCACAGGCCAACTTCGCCGCGTGCGGGACTGGCGGGCTGAGACAGCACTCTACACATTCACGCAAAGGAAACTATCCATGAAAATCACCCGCAATGGGACAACGCCATCTGCCAAAGGCCCCGCAAGCTATTTCACCGGTTCGGTCCGGATCGACAACCACTTTCAAGCCGAAGGGGATGGCAGGTCCGTCGGCGCCATCGTCACCTTCGAAGCTGGCGCCCGCACGCACTGGCATACCCATCCTGCCGGTCAAACCCTGGTGGTGTTGTCAGGCACTGGCTGGACCCAATGCGAGGGCGGTTCGCGCACCGAAATTCGTGCAGGCGACGTTGTTTGGTGCCCCTGCCAGAGGCGCCACTGGCATGGCGCTTCACTGACTACGGCGATGTCCCATCTCGCTGTCACAGAGATGATCGACGGCAAGAGCGTTGAGTGGATGGAGCCGGTGAGCGACGAACAGTACCAGGGCGGTCCGCTCATCACGGGCTGAGAAACCGCATTACGGCCAGAATCGGGTGCGCCATACGCTCTGGCTGGCCACACTGACCGGTGTGCACGCAGTGGAGCAACCGTGCGAGGCACGCGGACAGGAGTGAAAGGACCGAACTGAAAGAGCGCACCTCCCCAGCGCGCTCCCCACTTCCGCCAGTTTAAAAGAATGCGTAGATGAATCCTAAGCTGATGGTCTGGGCGGTTTGCCCGGCACCAATAATGCCCTGGAAATTGGTGTCATTGGGCGGAGTGAAATTGAACACGGCCGTTGCCGTGCCGCTGTTCTTCACTGAGGCATACTGTGCATAGAAGGTCAGGTCCTTCAGCAATTTGTATTGCGCACCGACAGCTGCCGTGCTGACGTCATAGCTGTCCTTTTTAGATGTGTAGAAGCCCGCATCCAGCGTAGTCTTAGGCGTTGCCTGGTATGCGCCACCCAGACCTACTGTCATCAGGTCCTTGTACGTTGCGGTGGTTTGATCTGCGGCCACAAGCTTTAGGTTGAAGTCACCCAGTTGCTTGCCTACTCCCAATACAAAGCCATTTGAATCACCGTTCGCGCTGCTGCTGTTGGTGTAGCCGGAAATGGCCGCACTCATGCCCTCGCCCGCATAGTTGACGGTTAAACGAGTGCCGGAGTAGGCGTCAGAGTTTTGCGGTTTATATTGCAGTGATGCAGTCAAGCCGCTGTAGGCTGGGGTGGTGTAGGACAATGAACCAAAATCATCCGTGGTCAAGCCGCCCGCGGTGACAACAGCAGGAAGCGCGCTACCGAAGTTCGATCCACCGCGCGGATCAAATGCGACTACCGTACTGAAAGCCTGGTTGGGCTGTATGCCTATGCGGAAAGTCCCCGCGGCGCCAGTCAGATACAGGTTCGCCAGGCGGTTGAACAAGCCATCCTTGTCACCAAAGGCAAACTGGGAGTTGGCGGCAAACGGGCCAGCGGGTCCGTTGGGATTATTGGGAGACTGCAGCAGAAAGCCCTGCTCCAGTGCGAAGCCGCCGGTGTATCCTTCGCCCAAATCCCGGTCACCCTTGATGCCAAAAAAATTAGGCACACTGCCACCGCTAATGAATTCGGTTTTTCCGTTGATGGGAGCGGCACCACCGGATATGGAAGTTTGCGCCAGACCGCCATCCAGCAGGGCATAAAAGCCGATGCCTTCGGCTCGGGCGTTGACAGCCAAGGTCATGGCCATCGCGGCCAACATCAGTGCACTTGTCTTGAATGTATGTTTCATTTGTTCCTCGATAACTTGTATTTTTGAATTGGGTATTCACCCCGCAGGTGATCGGTAGATCGTTGATATTTGCCGCTTCTGAAGTGTCTCCTCTTTGTTTTGTCTCGTAATTCTGCGATGACCATTACTCACATCGAAGTGAATTACTTGCCTGTGCGCGCTGAGGAAAAAGTTAGTGCACTCGCAGAGTACTTAGGAGCCGAAACAAGCGATGGAGAAGATTCACAGACCCATCGCTGCGGCACCCATGGCCCTATTCGGCACCAAGGGTAATCCCTGAATAAATTCCATCATTTACTAATATCGAAGTGAATATACTTTCGAGCACTGGTTTGCAGCGCCCAAATCCCTTGTTGGAGACGCCATGAAATACCTTCACCTCGATACTTTTTGCACACCGCGCTCGGAGCGGGCGGAGCACTGGGCGGATATCAACCACCAGTACTTCGGCGACCTGGAAGTTGATGCCATGGAACTGAGTGCGGTCGAAGCCCAGCTCGACGTCTACAATCTGGGCGCAGTCCAGATCTATCGCATCGAAGCGCCCTCGCATCGCGTACGTAGAATCCATCGCCCCATGCATGACACGCTGGATGACAGCTACAAACTCATGTTGCAGCTCAAGGGCCACGCGAGGCTGGAAATAGCAGAACGCCGCTTTGATTTGAACCCGGGCGACTGGAGCCTCTACGACCCGCGGACGCAATATTCCATCCACAATTATGAGCCCGCCTCTTTAATGGTGGTCAAGATTCCACGCAGCCGCCTGAGCGGCCTGAGAGTGCCTGAGCTTCATTCCTGCGAGGCCCCACGCAATGATGGCGCTGGCTTGTCTGCGATGCTGGGCTCGGTGCTGAAGTCGCTGTCGGAGCAACTGCCCTCCTTGCCCGATGATTCTGGCCATGCCATCAGTGAAAGCATTCTGGGGCTGCTGACCTACACCCTGGGCCGGCACCAAGGCAACTTGAAGGAGCGTGTGCTGCCCCACGCCATCTTGAAGTCACGCGTTCGGCAATTCATACAGCAGCACCTCACCTGTAGCGACCTCAATCTGGACCGCATCGCCAACGCCATGCGCTGTTCCAAGCGGTACATTCACCTCGCTTTTGAAGACGAAAGCCTGTCGGTGGAGCGCTACATTTGGAAGTCGCGCCTGGAAATGGCACACCGTTGCCTGCTCTCTCCCTCGCACGCTTCAAACACCATTGCCCAGGTCTCAGTGGCCTGCGGTTTCAACAGCAATGCGCATTTCTGCAAGCTGTTCAAGAGCGAATACGGCTACGCACCGTCCGAGTTGCGAAAGAAAAATTCCCACTGCGCGCAAAGCGCACATTGAACTGAGCGCCGCAGCAGGCATGTGCGGCCTGCCCGGCTTCAAGTCGCCGATCAACGCATGGCGTTGCCTACCAACAAGGTATCGGTAAATTGCTCAAACTTCACCACCTGCCCGCCTTTCAGACGCCATACGTGCACTACGCGCGCTTGCATGGATTTGCCCGTGGCGCGGAAGGTTCCGCTGTAAGTGCCAATGCCTATGATCGCATCATTGCCGTCGATCAGGCTTTCCAGTTCGAAGCCGAAATTATCCCAGGCTGCACCCAAGGCCATGAACACATTTTCAATCACCGCCTGAGGTCCGACCCAGGTACCGGCACACGGGAAGCCGGCCATTTCGGTCCACTCCACGCTGGGTGAAACGTGCGCCATCATGCCGTCTATATCCTTGCGGTCGGAGGCAGCGTAGTGGGCTTTGATGATTTCGAAGTTGGGGCTCATGGAGTTCCTAGATGGGTGTGATTGCAGAAGCGTAGGTGGTCTGGGATGCCTTTTGCATAAAGGCACCTGCTGGGCTATTGGCCACTTCACCGGTACCGGTGAGGCCCAGAAACTTGCCGGTGGACCGGCCCGTCGCAAAGTTGAAGAAAAAGACCGAGGCCACTGGAATCAGAAACTCGCGGAAAGTGAAAATGTACTGGTCTTCAGCAAATTTGTAATAGCTGGCCATGTCCACATCTCCGTGGCCTTTTTGCACGCCCACCAGGCATTGCCAGCAGTAGCGCTGCGAATTCAGATAAGTGTGCTCATAGGTGTGGTTGGGACTGTAGGTCTGCCAGGTGCGTAGACCAATCAGATCGCGGGTTTCGTGTGGCAAGGCTGCACTGACCTCCCCGCCTTCGAGCCGCCCCACCGTAAAGGTTTGCGCCACACGCGGTTCAGCCTGAGCCACCTCGGCCGTACGAACCTCACATTCAATTGATAGCACGCGCCGCGTGACGGTATTGAGGATCAGGGTGGTGGCATGCAGCAGGCGCTTGGCAAAGGTGATGTCCACAAAGTACGTGAACGGTGCCACCTCAATGGCCTCGTACCAATCCGAGCTATTGCCCAAAACTGGATCGTTGAATTGCACCCGATGCAGCGTCTCAAAAGCAAGCGTGAACGTGCGCCCGGGCAGTTGAACCGTCAGCGTGCTTCCCACCAGGGCTTCACTTGCGGGTAGTCGGTTGGTCGCGATGCCTGCCGCGAACTCGTCATAGGTCTTCCAATCGGCGGGTTTTTTCTCTTCAGTCATAGGTGTGCTTTCCGGTGATGGGAAAAAGAATCAGGATGCAAAGGCAATGGTGGGCAGGTCCACCGCAGAGGCGCCGCCGTCGACCATCAGCCAGGTTCCGTTAACCATACTGGCACGGCGCGAGGCCAAATACAGGACGGCATCGGACACCTCTTCGGGCTGCGCAGGCCGGCCCAAAGGAATGTCTTTGGTGACCAGCGCATAGGCGCTGTCTGGGTCTACCAGACCTCGCATGCCGGCCAGCACCTGCATTTGCTCATCCGCCATGGCTGTGCGTACCCAACCCGGGCAGACCGCATTGGTGCGCACGCCCTGCCGGCCATAGTCGCGCGCCAGCGATCGGGTCAGGCCAATCAGCGCATGCTTCATGGTCACATAGCCCACTACAGCCGGGCCGGCAAAGTGACCGGCCAGTGAGGACAGGATGACGATATTGCCCCGGCGCGCGACCAAGCTGGGCATCAGTTCGCGGGCGCACACGAAGGCTGTATCCAGGTTCAAGTGGGTGGCCATGCGCCAGGATTCATCGCTGGTTTGCATCAGCTCACCAATGCCGTGTCCTCCGGCATTGGCCACCAGCACATCCACCCCACCAAACTTATCCAGCGTTTGGGCCAACGCAGCCTGTACATCGGCCGCATTCGCTGCGTCTCCTTCCACTACCAATCCGCTCAAAGGACCTGCCACATCCATCAGCGGCTGCTTTCTGCGTCCCATGAGCACCACCTGCCCACCGCGACGGACAAAGTCACGAGCAACTGCCGCGCCTATGCCGGTACCGCCTCCCGTAATGAAGGCCACTTTTCCATCGAAGTCCTGTTCCATCGCTAGTTCCTTTTAAATCGGTTGCGGCCCTCAGGCCAGATAGCTGCTATGCAAGATGTCCGGATGGGCGGCGAGTTCGGCAGAGGCGCCACTCCAGGCAATCTTGCCCCGCACCATCACGTGGGCGTGCTGCGACATGGACAGCGCCAGCGAAGTGAACTGCTCAATCAGCAGCACGCCCACGCCTTGCTTGGCCACAGTCACAATCACTTCGGCCAGGCGCTTCACCACCATGGGTGCCAGGCCCAACGAGAGTTCGTCAATCACTAGGAATCGCGGCTTGGCCAAGAGCGCCTGCGCCATGCAGACCATCTGCTTCTGACCGCCGGACAGTGAGCGCCCGGCCGCCTGTAGCTTGGCTTCCAGCTCAGGAAAGATGACCAGCACTTCCTCAATCGCCCTCGGAACGGCTTTCAGGGGCATGAGGCTTGCCGCCACCCGGAGGTTGTCCAGAACACTCAGGTCGCCCAACACCCTGTGCCCCTCTGGCACCACTGCCACGCCGTTGGCGCGCACGCGCTCGGGGCGAAGGCCACGTTGGTCTTTGGCGTCCAATTTGATGTGACCCGAAGTCAACGGAATGTCACCTGCAATAGCCATTACCAAACTGGATTTGCCAGCGCCATTGGCACCCACGAGGGCCGTCACCTCGCCCTGGCGAATGCTCAGGGAAACGCCGTGCAGCACTTCTTTGCCGCCGCGGTGCAATACGACGCCCTGCACATCGAGCAGTGCCAGGTCGGCTGGCGCTTGGTTGGTTGGAGTCATCACCATCATGTTCCCAAATAGGCACTGCGCACTTCTGGCGCGTTCAATACTTGCAGCGTGGGTCCGACCGCCAACAGTTGGCCAAAGTCCAGCACAAGTGTCTGTGTGCAAGTGCCTTTGATCAGTTCCACATCGTGGTCAATCAGCAGCACCTGGGCGCCACAGAATTTGTGGATGCCCAGGATGAGCGCCCGCAGTTGTTCGGCCTCCTGCTCGTTGATGCCTGCACCCGGCTCATCCAGCAGCAGCAGCTTGGGCGCTCCAACCAAGGCCTTGGCCAATTCCAACTTGCGGCGCTGAAAGAGATTGATTTGTGAACCCAGTGCATTGCAGATGGTGTCGAGCTGGGTGTACTCCAGCACCGCCGCGACCTTGGCCGGGTAATGCCGTTTGTCGGTATCTACCTGCTCCAGAATGGCAAGCACGTTGTCCCACACCGTCAGGTCTTCCACAACCTGTTCGGTCTGGAAGCTGCGACGTATGCCTGCGCGCACTCGGCCCACAGGAGACAGCCCCAGAATGGATTGGCCGTCCACCTCCACGCGGCCGGTCTTGGCGCGTGCGAAGCCGCTGAACACATTGACCAGCGTCGTCTTTCCCGCACCATTTGGCCCAATCAGGCCACACACTGGCTCGTTCAGTTTCACTGTCAGGCTGTCAATCGCCTTGAGGCCACCAAACTGCACCGTGACATTCTCAATATCAATCATGGCGCAGTTCCCCAGTGGTCTTGGTGGTAGTGCTGGTCTTGTCGGCGTTCAGACGGCGCTTGAGGGCTGCCAACCCGTCCAGCAATTGCCCGGCAATTCCGCGCTGTGCTGTGGTCAAGGCGTGCAGCAACGAAGCACCAAAGAACATGGTGGCCAGGTAGCCGTTCACACCATAGTCGGTGAGCAAGGCGGGTACGGCGCGCAGCAACAGACCGGCCAGCAACACGCCTAACCAGTGGTAGACACCGCCCACCACAGCCAGGGCAAACAGCATCACGGATTCACTTGCGCCAAAGGCCCTGCCATCGAGCTGACCCACGCCACCGGCAAGTAAGGCACCGCCGACACCCGCGCAAAAGCCCGCCAGACCGAAGGCCCAGGTCTGGTAGCGCAATACGTCCACACCGGCTGCATTAGCCGCAGCCTCGCCGCGGCGTATCAGTGCCCAGGCGCGACCTGGCTTACTCAACTTATGCAGTTCCACCAGCAGCAGCACCGCGGCCAGCCAAACGATGGCATAAGCGAGATACATGCTATCGGACTCGGCAAAGGGCGGGCGCGCCATCAACAAGCGATCCGTTCCCTGCGCCCGACCCAGCCAGCCCTCACCACCGTCCGGGAAGCCCCAAGCACTGATCAGCACCTGGTAGCCACCAGCCATCATCAGCGTTACCAGTGCCAGATACAAACCCTTCATGCGCAGGGCCGGCAGACCGGCCACCATGCCTGTGACACTGGCAAAGATGCCTGCGGCTAGTACACATAATTCAAACGGCAGATGCAGGCCATGTGAAAGGCGCAGTGCAATCCAGCCACCCGCGCCGACCAGCGCATACTGGCACAGGCTGACCAGACCCAACTGACCATACAAGAGCGAGGCACCGCTGACGGCGGCAGCAATGGCCACGACTGAGATCAGGGTCTTGATCCAGTAGCCATTGGCAAGTTGGGGCAGCATCACGGCGACCACCAGCAATACCAGCAGCATCAGCTTGATGTTGCGGGTGCGACTGGAGTGCAGAGCGCGCAAGCGTGCTGCCAGTTCCGCCTTGAGCGGCGGTGGGTTAGAGTTATTCGACATGGCAGGCAATGTGCTTTTTGAAACAGCTCAGGCAAGGCGCTGCGTGTTGGGAAACAAGATGATGGCCAGCAGGGCCAGCAAAAATGGAACAGAGGTGCGAAATGGCGCAAAGCCCGGAATCAAGATGGCCGTGGCCTCGATCACGCCGATCACAATGCCAGCGACCACTGTGGCCGGCAGAGAACTCAGCCGCCCCAGAATGGCGGCGGCAAAAGCGGGAATGACCAGAAAGGTCAGCAGCGTCGCCTGCAGGCGCACGATATTGGCTAACAGCAGACCGCAGACGCCAGCAAAGGCGCCCGAAAGCAGCCAGGCCGCGGTATCCACACGCAACACATAAATGCCCAGAATGGCGCTCAGGGACCGGTCATTGGCAAGTGCACGCATCTTCAGGCCGATGCGTGTGCGTGCCAGCAGCAGAGCTATGGCGCCCATCATGGCAATTGCCACCACCAGACTGATAATGCGCGTCCCCGTGAAGCGCACATCGCCGATGTCCAGTCCCCAGGCATCGCTGGGCAGAATCAGTCGTCGCGGGTTGGAGCCCCAGTACCATTCAGTAAAACCCATCAGCAACAGCGCCAGGCCCAGGGTACCAATGCTGCGGATGGTTGAGTCGCGCACCGCCAGCAGCGGTGCGATTAACCAGCCATACAACAGCGAGAGTCCCATGGCGGCGGCAACCGACGCGCCCCAAGCCATCCACATGGGCAGGCCGGCGTCCAACACCGACCAAGCCACATAGGCGCCGATGGCCCCCAACGCACCGAAGGCAAAGTTCAGCACGCCCGAGGCACGGTACAACACCACCAATCCCACGCCGGACAGTGCATAGACCGATCCAATGCCCAGACCGGAGATAAGAAATGGCAGCAGCTCACTCATGATTGCAAGAATGGATGGACAGGGGCACGCCGCTTACATACCCAGTTTCTTTTCATCGGCACGGATGTCAGCCAGTTCGGGTTCCTGCGCAGTAGCACAGGCTGCGATCTGTTTGAAGCCATTACCACTGACCTGGGCGATAGGGCCACTGGTGTTACCGTTATGGCGGGCGCCATCACCCACATAGAAGGGCTTGCACAGCATGTCGCTCTTGAAACCGACAACCTTGCGAAGAGCTGCACTGACGCTGGCGCGATCTAGCTTCTTCGGGTCCAGCTTCAGCAAGGTGTCGGTAACAATGCGTGCAGCCAGGTAGCCGCCTTGCGAGAAAGAGTCACGCGGCGCGTCCTTGTCAGCAAAGGCATTCATGACCAGTTTCCAGTTGCTGTTGTCGGGGCCAGCAGACTCCACCGGCATGAATTCCAGGTGCACATCAAAGGCGTTGTTCCAGGCTGCGCCAATGGCCTTGGGCACGTCGGCGTTATAGCCAGGCGCGGTGGTGACAAAGTGGATCTTCTTGTTCAGGCCTTGTTGCTCGGCAGCTGCCAGCATGGGCACCATGATGCCCTTGGGCACGTTGAGCAAGATGACCTCCGGCTTCTTGGACGCTGCTTGCAGCATGACCGAGGTGGCGTCGGCAGAACCCGGATCGATGGTGATCGTTTCCACGTCCACTCCATGTTCCTTACCCCAGCCCTTGATGCCTTCGCATGCCCAGTTGCCCAGACTTGGAATATTGGGGATGACGCAAACCATTTTCTTGGCCTTGTAGGCCTGTGCAGCGTACGCACCCACCAGTGTTGCGGAAACGCGCGGACCCGTGTTCACGGGCGCGTAGTTCTTGCTGAAGAAGCATTCGCGCGGCACGCCGGTCCCGGCAATGACCATCACATCTTCCTGCGCATAGAGCTTGGCATTGGCACCACACTCCACGAAGCTGGAACTGCCAGCCATGGCCACGACTTTGTTGTCGCGCACTAGCTTGGCTGCGACCTGGGAAGCCGTTTCGGGATTCCACTGGTCATCGGCCATGATGTAGTTGATGGGTCGGCCGTTGATGCCGCCGTTTTCATTTACGCAGCGAAAGTAGGCGGCCGATGCCAGCGCCGATGCGCTGAAGTCGTCGGGACCCGTCTTGCCGACCACGGCGCCAATGGCGATGGGCTCGCCTGTGGCCTTTTTGCCGTTGTTCATGCCGCATGCGGGCTTGCCCTGGGCAAAGGCGCTGGTCGCGCCCAATGTTGCACCGAGTACAACAATGGCGGCTGCGATATGTGACATGCGGATTGAGGTGCGTGATTTCATCTTTCTTGTCTCCTGATGCTTGGTTTAAAAAGGGATTGGCTTAGTGCGAACGGTCAGGCTCACACGGCCATGCAAACGCTCTTCAATTCGGTATAGCTTTCGACTGCGGCGCGACCAAGGTCCTTGCCGGTGCCGGACTTTTTGTAGCCGCCCAGCGGGAGGTTGTTGTCCAACATGTTGTGGCAGTTGACCCAGACCGTGCCAGCCTGCAGCCGAGGGATAAGACGGTGCACCTGCGACAGGTTGTTGGACCAGATGCTGGCGGCAAGGCCAAAGGGGCTGGCGTTGGCAAGTTGCACCACCTCCTCGACGTTGTCAAAGGGCATGGCTACGGCTACCGGGCCGAAGACCTCTTCACGCACCACGCGCATCCCTGCCTCGGCATTCACCAGCACTGTGGGCTGCACAAAGTAGCCGGAACTACCGCTGCGCGCACCGCCTGTCAGTGCTGTGGCGCCTTCCGCGCGCGCACTGTCCAGATAACCCATGACACGCTCAAAATGACGCTTGGACACCACAGGGCCCAACTGGACGCTGGGATCAAAGCCGGAGCCAATCTTCATGCCTTCGGCAATGCGAGCAATCTGATGGGTTACCGCATCAAAGGTCTTGCGCTGCACGTAGATGCGCGAGCCTGCGGTGCAGACCTGCCCCTGGTTGAAGAAGATCCCCATGGCCGCACCAAACGCGGCTTGCTCCACATCCGCATCTTCCAGAATGATCAAGGGTGATTTGCCTCCCAGCTCCAGCGTAGTGCGCGTGAGGTTGTCCACGGCCGAACGAGCTATGGCCTGTCCGGTGGCGGTGGAACCGGTAAAGCTGATTTTGTTGATGCCGGAATGTGCCACTAACGCGGCACCGGTCTCACCCGCACCGCACAGCACATTGAGCACGCCAGGCGGAAAGCCAGCCTCAATGGCCAACTCGGCCAAGCGCAAAGCTGTCAGCGGTGTTTCGGGCGATGGCTTGAGCACTACGGTGCAGCCGGTGGCCAGCGCGGGCGCCACCTTCCACAGGGCAATTGCAAGCGGAAAGTTCCAGGGCACGATGGCTGCAACCACGCCGACCGGTTCACGCCGGGTCCAGGTGTGGTACTGAACACCGGGTGGAAAACCGATAGAGGGCTGCAGCGTCTGGCCTTCAATTTTGGTCGCCCAGCCCGCCATGTAGCGTACAAATTCGGCGCCAGAACCCACATCAACTGCGCGGGCAATGCCTTGCAATTTGCCGCTTTGCAGTGTCTCAAGTGCACTGAGCTCATCGCCGTTTTGCTCGATCAGCAGCGATAGCTTGAAAAGCAGGCGCTCGCGGTCGGCCGGGCGCAGGCGCGACCACTCCGAGTCCTCAAAGGCAGAGCGGGCCGAGGCCACGGCGGCATTGACATCGGCACTGTCGCTGTCGGGGGCCTGGGATACTTCGAGCTCACTGGCCGGGTCTACCACAGCGATGTACTTGCCGCTGTGCGGTGGCAACTCTTGGCCGTTGATGAAATTGCCCCTTTGGGTGCGCGACAGAAAACCGGTGCGCTGGAGTTGTTCAGTGCTGTATTGAACGGGCGTCATTGTGTGTTCCTTGCTTGTCTCTGGTTGTCTTATTGGCCAAGCATGAAGCTCGCGCAGCGTTCGGCGATCATCACGACAGGCGCATTGGTGTTGCCGCTGACCAGATTCGGCATCACCGAGGCGTCGCATATGCGCAGACCCTCTATGCCTTGCACCTTGAGGTCGGGTGTGACCACAGTGGCAGGGTCGGCGGCCGCTCCCATGCGGCAGGTGCCGGCGGGGTGGTAGACGGTCTTGGCACGGCTGCGCACATAGGACTCCAACTCGTCGCGTGACATGTCCAACTTTGCGGAAGGCGCCAGTTCTTCGCCGATAAGTCGGGACAGCGAGGGTGCACGGATGATCTTGCGCGCCATCTGCACGCCGCGTACCAGCGTGTCCACATCGTCCTGCTCGCTCAAGAAACCACCGTCAAAGCGCGCAGCCACGCTGGCATCGGTACTGGCCAGCTCCAACTTGCCACGCGACTTGGGGCGCAAAAAGCAGGGGTTGATGGAGATGCCGTGACCAGGCAGGGGCTCACGGTCCACATCGCCCACCAGTACCGGCAGCACGTGGAACTGGATGTCGGGTCGACCGGCGCCCGTAGTGTCGACAAAACCTCCGGATTCCACTACGTTGGAGGTGAGCAAGCCGGTGCGGGTTAGCTTCCACTGCAGCCCATGGCGCAAAGCGCGCAGACCCGTGTCATTGCCGGCCAGGCTGATCGGCTCCTTGCATCGGCCATACACGCTGACCTCGAGGTGATCTTGGAAATTGCGCCCTACACCGCTCAGGTCTTTCACCACAGGAATGCCAAACGCCTGCAACTGCTGGCCCGGGCCTATACCCGACAGCATCAGGAGCTTGGGTGAGGCCAAGGCACCAGCGGCCAGCACCACTTCGCGTTTGGCCGTTGCCTGCACCAGATTGCCGCTGGCATTGCGCCAGACCACACCGGTGGCGCGCTTGCCTTGCAGCGTGATATTCTGCACCAGGGCGCCAGTCTCTATGGTCAGACCCGGCTTGCCGCGCACCGGGTCCAGGTAGGTCACGGCCGTGCTGGCGCGCTCGCCATTGCGGGTGGTGGTTTGGTAAAAACCCACACCTGCCTGGTGGTGACCGTTGAAGTCGGCGTTGTGGGCGAGGCCCGTTTCCTGTGCGGCCTTGATGAAGGCTTCGCTTAACGGGTGACGGTGCCGCGTTTCGCTGACCGACAGCGGGCCATCTGTGCCATGCAGGGGGCCAGAGAGCAACTGGTTGGCTTCGGCCTTCTTGAACCAGGGCAGCACCGAGGCCCAGTCCCAGCCGCTACAGCCCTGCGTCGCCCAGTCGTCATAGTCCTGGTGCTGACCGCGTATATAGACCATGGCATTGACCGAGCTGCCGCCGCCCAAGGTTTTGCCCTGGGGCACATACATCTTGCGGCCGTTGGCGTGCTTCTGCGCCGTGCTCTCGTAGACCCAGGTGCGCTCCGTGCCGATGACACGCACAAAGGTCGCCGGCATGTGGATAAATTGGGAGTTGTCGGCCGGCCCGGCCTCCAGCAGCAAGACCTTTTGTCCGGCATCCACCAACCGGCGCGTGATGACGCAACCGGCCGAACCGGCACCGATCACGATGCTGTCGTAAGTTTGGTTTGTTTCCATTGTCGCCTCTGCACTTTTGTGTCTTTCATTCTGGTGCGAGGCTTCAGTAGCACATAGCGTTTTGCAAGGCCATGCGCCAAGGTTCAAATATGAGTGCGCTGTGGAGTAGATCCGCCAAATTTGAACGACCTGTTCAAGCTGCCACAACAGTCGACTGCCATTGTGATCTGCGCGCTCCTGGGTTTTTAGCCACATTGGCTTCGACGGAGCACAAAGATGCCCGCTAATCAATTCGCTCTGTTTTTCGCCCACGTTTGGGCATGGAGTTGGCGCCGCCGGGTCAGCAAGAAGCCGGCAAATATCAGTAGCACTGCACCCGATACCCACAGCGTGCGCTGCACACCCAGACCGGCCGCTACAAGGCCGGCCAGCAAACCGCCCAGTGCGTCAAAACCAAAACGCGCCGAAGTGAAAAACGACACCACACGGCCGCGCAGACGCTCGGGCGAAGTGCTTTGAAGCACCATGTTGATGCCCACATTGCACACCGAGATGCCGAAGCCCAGCCCGGCCATGGCGCACAGCGCCAGCGCCAACCAGGAAGTGCTGGCAAACAGCAGCAGCGAGACAGCGCTAATGACCACGCCGGCGACGATGCTGTTGAGCAACTGGCTGTGCGAGCGCGTGGTGAGGTAGAGCGTGGAGACAAAGGCTCCGCAACCGGCCGCACCCCACAACCAGCCCAGGGTCTTGGCGTCACCGGCGAACACCTCACGGGCGAAGATGGGAAGCAAAACCGCATAGCTTGAAGCCGTGAGGTTGACGGCAATCAGGGTCAGGATGAGGATGCGCACTGTCCAGGTCTGCCAGGCATAGACCAGACCTTCCTTGAACACTTCGCCAACCGTGCCTTTTGCGCGCGTTGGTACATCGCCATGCACCATGTGCAGCGTAGTGATGAGCGCCAGAAAGGAGCATCCGTTGAGCGCAAAGCAAAAGGACTCTGAAGTCAACCCGAGCAGCAGGCCGGCAATCGGTGGCCCCAGGAAGCGGCCGGAATTGAACAGCATGGCGTTGAGTGCCAGTGCATTGGGCAGATCCTCGCGCTGGTTCACAAAGCTGCCAATCAGCGACTGGCGCAGCGGTGTGTCAAAGCTGTTGACCACTCCCAGGCACACCGCCATGGCCAGGATGAAACCCGGCGTGATCCACTGCAACCAGCACAGCGCAGCCATCACAAAGGCCTGCACGGCAAGCAGTGATTGCACGGCTATCAACCATTTCTTCTTGTCCTGCTTGTCGATCCAAGCCCCTGCAAGCGGCCCGACCAAGAGCTGCGGAATCAGACTGCAAAAGGCGGTGATACCCAACAGTGCGGCCGATCCGGTCAGCCGATACACCAGCCACGAGAGCGCCACCTGCTGGATCCAGGACCCCAGAATGGATACCGCCTGGCCACTGAAGTAGAGGCGAAAATTGCGATGCGCCAGGGCGCGCAGCGCAGGTGGCAGTTGCGGCCTCTGCGGGCCGCTTGTTGTACTCAATCGCTCTCCTACAAGCCGCCCAGCGCCAGGTACTTGGTTTCCATATATTCACCCAGGCCTTGGCTAGAGCCTTCGCGGCCAATGCCGGAGGACTTGACGCCGCCAAAGGGTGCGACCTCGGTTGAAATCATGCCGGTATTAACGCCCACCATGCCATATTCCAGTTGCCGGGATACACGCCATACGCGGCCGTGGTCCTTGGAATAAAAATAGGCGGCCAATCCGAATTCGGTATCGTTGGCCATATGCACTGCCTCGGCCTCGGTGGTGAAGCGAAACAAGGGTGCCACTGGACCAAAGATTTCGTCCTTGGCAACGGCCATTGCAGGTGTCACGTCAGCCAGAATGGTGGGCTGGTACCAAGTGCCGCCTAGCGCATGGCGTGCGCCGCCGGTGACAACCCTTGCACCCTTGTCCACGGCGTCCTTCACCAGTTCCTCGACCTTGGTGATTGCGGCTTCATCAATCAGCGGACCCTGCGTCACACCCTCCTCCGTACCCTTGCCCACCTTGAGGCTGGCAACTGCTGTAGCCAACTTTGCAGCGAAGGCGTCGTACACAGCGTCCTGCACCAAGAATCGGTTGCTGCAGACACAGGTCTGTCCAGCGTTGCGGTATTTGGAGGCGATGGCTCCTGACACGGCCGCGTCAATATCGGCATCGTCAAAGACGATGAAAGGCGCATTGCCACCCAGCTCTAGCGACATTTTCTTGACGGTGCCAGCACACTGCTGCATGAGCAGTTGGCCTATGGGCGTGGAGCCGGTAAAGGTCAGCTTGCGCACAATGGGGCTGGCCGTGAGCACACCACCTATGGTGCTGGCCTTGCCGGTGACCACGCTAAAGGCACCAGGCGGCACGCCGGCGCGCTCGGCAAGTTCAGCCAATGCCAATGCCGACAATGGTGTTTGCTCAGCCGGCTTCAGGATGATGGTGCAACCCGCTGCCAGAGCGGGTGCCACCTTGCGGGTAATCATGGCTGAGGGGAAGTTCCAGGGCGTAATGGCAGCGCATACGCCCACCGGCTCTTTCACCACCACGAGCTGCCGGTCCTTGAAGGGCGATGGAATCACCTCGCCATAGGCGCGCTTGGCCTCTTCAGCAAACCATTCCACGTAGGCGGCGGCATAGGCAATTTCACCACGGGACTCGGCCAAGGGTTTGCCTTGCTCGGCCGTCATGAGCTGGCCCAGATCTTCCTGGTTGGCCAGCATCAGGTCAAACCACCGCCGCAGAATGCGGCTGCGTTCGGCCGCCGTGGTTTCGCGCCAAGTCGTAAGGGCCTTGTCGGCGGCAACAACAGCGCGCTCGGTCTCCGCCGCGCCGCAGTAGGGCACCTTGGCGATGACCGCACCGGTAGCAGGGTTTGTGACTGCAATTGTTTCGCCACTATCGGCAGCCACCCAGGCGCCGTCTATGTAGCAGGCCTGCCGCAGCAGGGTAGGGTCTTTGAGTGCCAGCATGGGCTGTCTTTCGTGAAGTGGTTAGTAGGCTGCGCCGGACATTGCCGCAGGCGCATTCTTGAAGGTGTCGGCAAGTGCCACAGCGGCATTGCGTAACAAAAGAGCGTCCACACCCACCAGTAGAAAGTTCGCACCCATCTGCTGGTACTTGGCGGCCACCGCGGGGTCAGCCGAGAACACGCCTGCGGCCTTGCCGGCGGCGTCAATTTTTCGGATTGCGCCCTCCACGGCCGCCAGCACGTCCGGGTGACCGGGCTTGCCCAGATGGCCCATGGAGGCAGCCAGGTCCGACGGGCCGATGAAGACGCCATTCACACCTTCCACCGTAAGCAGGTCGTCAAGTGCCTCTAGCCCGCTCGTCGACTCGATTTGCACAATCAGGCACATCTCTCCATCGGCTTGTCCGAAGTAGTCCTTCACGCCATTCCAGCGCGCCGCACGGGCCATGGCCGTTCCCACACCGCGTATGCCATGGGGTGGGTAGCGCATGGCGCGCACCAACGCTTTTGCGTCGGCTGCGCTCTCCACCATGGGCACCATCAGCGTCTGCACTCCGGCATCCAGGAGCTGCTTGATGCGGGCCGTGTCGTGGTCCACGGTGCGCACCACCGTGCGGGACGGGTATGGCGCCAGAGCCTGTAATTGCTCCAGGATGGAACGCAGGTCGTTGGGGCCGTGCTCGCCATCAATCAATAGCCAGTCGAAGCCAGCAGTGGCCACCACCTCGGCGGTGTACGCATTGGCCAGGCCAAGGAACAGGCCGATCTGTGTCTCGCCTGCGGCCAGAGCGCGCTTGAAGTCATTCTTAGGCATCTGCATGGTGTTTCTCTCGTGGCTTCAGACAAAACGGCAGGTGATATTGCCCATGGTGCCGTAGTCCACATGGAAGGTGTCGCCTACGCTGGCCGATACCGGGCGGGTGAAGGAGCCGGCCAGGATGATCTGGCCCGGTTCCAGTGCAATGCCGTGAGGCGCAAAGCGCTTGGCCAGCCAGGCAATGCCGTTGGCCGGGTGGTTGAGAACGCCAGCGGCAACGCCGGTTTCCTCGATCACGCCATTGCGGTAGAGCAGCGCCGAGATCCAGCGCAGATCGACGTCCATGGGCTTGATGGGGCGGCCGCCCATGATGATGCCGGCATTGGCCGCGTTGTCAGAAATGGTGTCCATCACCTTGCGCGGGCGCTTGCTTTCTGGATCGATGCGCTGCGAGCGGGCATCGATGAGTTCCAGTGCTGGCAGCACGTATTCGGTGGCAGACAGCACATCGAGCATGCTAACGTTTTCACCTTCCAAGCGGTCTTTCAGAATAAAGGCCAGTTCCACCTCGATCATGGGCACGATGAAACGGCTGTGCGGTATTTCGGCACCATCGGGAAACACCATGTCGTCGAGCAAGGTGCCGTAATCGGGCTCATTGATCTGCGAGGACATTTGCATGGCGCGCGAGGTCAGGCCAATCTTGTGGCCAACGATCTTGCGACCTTCGGCCAACTTGAGACCAATCCATTCCTTTTGAATGGAATAGGCGTCTGGAATGGTGATCTCAGGATGGTCCAGTGACAACTGGCGGATTTGCTGGCAGCTCTTTTCGGCCTGGTGCAGACGGCGCGCCGCAGCGGCAATGGTTTCTTGGCTAAGCATAGGTAGTGTGGTGTGTGAGGAAAGAGGCCTACTTTTTGTAGCGGGCATGGATGTTGTTTTTCTTCCAGGTACCGGCTTCGCTGAATTCGGAGAATTCCATGGACAAGGCCAGGCCGCGTTGCATGAAAGTGGAAGCAAAGTGTTCGGTGATCATGGCAAACAGCTCGTCGCAGGCCTTCTTCTTTTCGGCCTCGCTGCGTCCTGCCCCCACCTTGAGCGATGCATGTACAAATGCGTCATCAGGGTGGCTACCGTCGGCAATGCAATAGTCGCTCAGGCGATGGGCGCGAACGCGGATTCCGCCAATGGGAAACACGCCGCCTTGGGCGATCAGTACTTTGCAGGATTTCTGCAGCAAACCCTTGATGTCGGCCTCGGCCGTGTCCAGGTTGTCGGTGTATTCGTAGACGAGATGGGGCATGGACTGGTCCTTGGTAAGGGTGATAAATCAGGTCACCGGCATGCCGGCACCGATACCTCGTGACTCCAGCGGGATTCCAGCGACCGGCAAATTGACCACAACCTGGCCGGTTCCCGAGCTTTCAAAATAGGGGCAAACAATCTCCGCCTTGCCCTGGAACTTGTCCCAGCCCAAGGCTCCAAAAAGCATCGCGGTGTCGTGCATCCGACCTTCCCCCGTGCAGTACTGGGCGTACTCGGGCAACATGCGCAAGAACACATCCCACTCACCGGCTTCCCACAATTGCAGTACGCGCAGATCGACCTGCTTGTTGAATTCGCGGCTGATGGAATTAAAGCCCTGTTCAACCAGGCGGTTCTCCCAGATTTGGTGTGACAAAGAGCCGCTGGCAATGATTGCAACCTTGCTGTTGCTGCGCGCAATGGCCTTGGCCAGTGCCTGACCGACGATGCGAGACTCCTCCAATGAGCCAAAAGTGCTCCATCCAGCGATCGACACAACCTTGAGCTTGCCCTGCGGATTCATGTAACGCATTGGCATGATGGTGCCGTACTCCAAATCCAGCGAAGCCACTTCATGGGCCAACGTCTTGACGCCCATTCCGGTGGCCTCTTGCGCAATCAAGCGCCCTAGCTCGGGATCACCCGGAAACTCGTAGGGCAAGTCCTGAATGAAGTGCGGAAACTCGTGGCTGGTGTACGTGCCTTTGTGCACGGCATTGTTGTTGAGGTGGTATCCGGCATTGACCAGCCAGTGGGTGTCTAGCACTACAAAGGTATCAACACCAAGTTCCACGGCACGCCGGCCGATTTCAAGTTCAGCGTCAATGGCTGCTTGGCGACAGCCGTGGGCAGGACCAGGTCGCTCCGAAATCAACATAGAAGGAATATGCGTGGCCTTTACGGCCATGACGATTTCACCCATGAATTACTCTCCTGAACTAATGTGTTTAGTTGACTGCATTCGTCCGGTAAATAGGCGAACCCTCAAACCGGGAAGATCGCGTTAATCTGGCCAGTTCCCGAAGACCCGAAATACGGGGTAACTACTTCGACCTTGCCCTGGTAGCTATCCCAACCGAGAAGACCGAGCAACATGGCGGTGTCATGCATGTTGCCCTCGCCGTGGCACTTGACCGCGTACTCCGGCAACATGCCGCAGAAGGTCTTCCAGTCACCCTTCTTCCACAGATCCACCACATGGTGGTCCACGGTTTCCAGAAACGGGTCCCAAACCTTGTGCAGGAACTGATCAGACACACCGTTCTGGGCAAAGCGGTGCGACAGCGAACCGCTGGCCAGCACGGCTACGTTGCCCTCGAAGTCTTCTTCGATGGCGCGGCGCACGGCGCGGCCGAGTTCCACCGAGTCGGGCAGGTTGTGCACAGTGCACAGCGCCGACACCGAGACCACCTTGAAGCGCTTGTCTTCGTTCATGTAGCGCATGGGCACCAGGGTGCCGTATTCCAGCGCCAGGCTGGTGGCGTCGTGGGCGCGGGTCAGCACGCCGGCAGCCGTGGCCTGTGCGGCGATGGACTTACCAAGCTCCGGGTTGCCCTGGTAGGCAAAGGGCAGGTTTTTAATGAAGTGCGGCAGTTCATTGCTGGTGTAAATGCCTTCCCAGGAAGGCGCGCAATTGACGTGATAGCCTGAGTTCACCAGCCAGTGCGTATCGAAGACAACGATGGTGTCAACGTTCAGTTCACGGCAGCGGCGGGCGATTTCCTTGTGGCCATCAATGGCTGCCTGGCGGCAGCCCTTGTGCGGGCCATCCTGCTCTGACAGATACATGGAAGGAACGTGGGTGATCTTGGCAGCGAGTACGAGTTTTCCCATTTTTTGTCTCCTGAATTTGTAAATCAAACGCCCCAGCGCGGGATGTGGTGGCTGCCATAGGAGACGGCCACATTCTTGGCTTCGCAGAACACGTCGTAGCTGTAGTGATTGCCTTCGCGGCCAGTTCCTGATGCCTTGGTGCCGCCAAACGGTTGGCGCAGGTCGCGTACGTTCTGGCTATTCACAAAGGTCATGCCTGCCTCGATGGCCTTTGCCATGCGCATCACACGGCTGCTGTTCTCGGTCCACAGGTACGACGACAAACCATAGGGTGTGTCATTGGCGATGCGAATCGCCTCTTCCTCGGTCTTGAAGCGGATGATGCAGGGGACCGGGCCGAAGATTTCGTCCTGGGCAATGGTCATCTTGTTGTCCACATCGGCAAATACCGTGGGCTGCACCCAGAAGCCGTTCTTGAAGCGTTCTTCCACAATTGGTGTTCCACCGCCAAAGGCCACAATCGCGCCTTCCTTCTTGCCTATTTCAATGTACTTGTTGACCTTGTCCATATGGCCCTTACTGATCATCGGGCCGATGATCGTGGCGGGGTCCATGGGGTCACCGACCTTCAGACGGGCAGCACGTTGCACGAAGTCGGCCACGAACTTGTCGTAGATGCCATCTTGCACAATGATGCGTGAGCCCGCTGTGCAACGCTCACCATTGTTGGAGAAGATCATGAAAATGGCGGCGTCCAGGGCACGCTCATAATCAGCATCGTTGAAGATGACAAAGGGTGACTTGCCACCCAGCTCCATTGAGAACTTTTTCAGGCCAGCCGACTTGACGATACGGTTGCCGGTGACGGTAGAGCCTGTGAAGGAAATGGAACGCACGTCGGGGTGTGCGACCAAGGGCTCGCCCGTGGTGTTTCCATAACCGTGAACCACGTTGAACACGCCTGGTGGAATGCCAGCTTCCAGCGCCAGTTCACCCAGGCGATTGGCAGTCAGAGGTGACAACTCCGACATCTTCATCACTGCGGTATTGCCCAGGGCCAGGCAAGGCGCAGTCTTCCAGGTGGCGGTCATGAAGGGCACATTCCAAGGCGAAATGAGCGCGCATACGCCGACCGGTTGCCACAGCGTGTAGTTCAAGTGACCGGTGTCGGAGTCGTAGGTTTCACCATGCTGGTGCTGGGCCAGTTCGGCAAAGTAATAGAAGTTGTCTGAGGCGCGGGGAATCAGCACACGTTTGGTCTGATTGGTGACCTGACCGCAGTCGGCGGTTTCCATGTCGGCAATTTCGGCTACGTTTTGTGCGATCAGATCGCCCAGCTTGCGCACCAGGCGTGCGCGCTCTTTGACGGGCGTGGTGGACCAGCCGGGAAATGCCGCCTTGGCAGCGGCCACGGCTGCATTGACTTCTTCAGCGCCACCCGCTGCGACGGTGTCCAGCACCTCACCAGTTGCAGGATTGATGGTTTCAAAGGTTTCGCGGCTATCAACTTTCTTGCCGTTGATGATGTGGTGAATCATGGTTATTCCTTTGCGAGCGAGTTTGTTAAATAGGTTCTGCGACGATGCTGTTGAGCAAGCAACACACGCCTTCAATTTCGGTTTCGATCAGGTCGCCGGCTTTCACGTCGGCAAGGCCTTCGGGCGTACCAGTCAGGATCACGTCGCCTGGATTAAGTGTCATGAAGGACGTTAGGTACTCGATCAGCGTGGCAATATCAAAAATCATGTCGGCGGTCGTGCCCTGCTGCGTGGTCTTGCCATTCACACGGGTGGTGAGCGTCAGCTGCATTGGGTCGGCAACATCGTCACGGTCCACCAGCCAGGGGCCTAAAGGCGTGCAGGCATCGCGGTTCTTAACGCGCAGATTGGGCCGGTAGTAGTTTTCCAAGTAATCGCGGATGGCATAGTCGTTTGCAACGGTATAGCCAGCCACTATGTCCATTGCCTGCGCCTTGCTGAGTTGGTAGCCGCTCTTGCCAATCACCACGGCCAACTCGCATTCGTAATGCATATAAGTGGCGTCCGCTGGGCGCCAACTCTTGGCCTGGTGACCCACGATGGTGTTCGGGCCTTTGAGAAACACCAACGGAATTTCCGGGGCCTTGAAGGCCAGTTCCTTAGCGTGGTCGGCATAGTTCAAACCCAGTGCAAACACGGTTCCGACCTCGACGGGTGGTAACCAAGTAAAGCTGCCTTCTGCCAATTGATGTCCGTCCGGCAAACAGGCTTGACCGAGTGCGTTGGCTGTGACGGCATGCACTGCGCCTTGGTAAAGAATGCGACCGTGTTTCATTCTTGGGCTCCAGCTTCGACAATTGAACATTCCAAAGTTCCCAAGCCCTCGCAGCTGATGCGCACACGACTTCCAGCGGCAGCTTGAGGAGCTTTGTAGGTAACCCCGAGCAATAACACATCACCCTTGCGCAATGTCATAAAAGAAGTGACCTCCACCAGCAATTCAATCGGTGAACGAATCAGGTCGTTCATAGAGCGCACCTGCACCAACTTGCCATCGATCTCGGTTCGAAGTTCCAGAGTGCTCAGTGCCAGCAGGGGTTGCACATCGGACAACGGCAAAGCTCCGTCAAAACACTTTTCCCGAATCGCTGGGCGGTAGTAGCTGCTGTGAGGCAGGCTCAAGTCCGAGGCCAGCACCAGTCCAGCGATCACCTCCGTTGCGTTTGCAGATGTGCAGCGGGTCGCATCCTTGCCCATCACCAGGCCAATGGTGGCGCTGACTTCCACGCTATGCGCGCCTTGCGGCAATCGCACAACACTGCCTGAGGGTACGCGCGTGCTTGCAGGTTTGATGTACAGCACAGGTGCCTTGGGTGCCCCTTTGTAAGGGGCATCTTCCAGATTACCTACGGCTTGCAGCGACTGACGATCATTCAGGATGACGCCATAGACAGCTGCAGAAGGTGCAATTGAGGTCATGATTTTGTAATTACGGTGGTTTCTTACAAAGGGATCAGGTGTGCTGCATGTGAACCAGCCATAGCGGAAGGGCGGGAACAAAGACCAACAGCAGGATGCGCAGGAAGTCAGAAGCCAGGAAGGGCAGAACACCCCAGGCGGTTTCCGACATCGGCACATTTTTGGCCAGCTTGTTGATGATGTAAAGGTTCATACCAACGGGCGGATGAACCAAGCCTATTTCCACCACCATCAACACTAGGATGCCAAACCAGACAGACTTGTCTGCCAACGCCATGCCCCAGAAATCCAGACCCATGATCATGGGATAGAAGATCGGGATCGTCAGAAACAGCATGGCCAGAGAGTCCATCACGCAGCCCAACAAGATGTAGATGCCCAGCACAGCGAACAGAATCAATACAGGGGAAAGCCCACTGTTTTTGACCCATTCGGAAAGTTCCACAGGCATCTGCGAAATCGCCAATGCAGAGTTAAGCAAATCGGCACCAGCCAGCACCAGGAAAATCATGGCCGTCGCAATAGCTGTGCGGTAAATACTGGTCACCAATTGCTTGCCACGCAGGCCACCAAAGAAGAAGGCAATAAGGCCGCAACCGGCAGCGCCAATCGATGTGGCTTCAGTCGGGCTGGCCCATCCACCATAGATGCCCACCACAATCACCAGGAACAGGCCAACTACCGGTAGCACTTTGAACTGAGCAATGAGGCGCTCACGCCAGCTGGCCTTTTCACCAGCAGGCCCTGCTTCCGGGTTGCGCGTGACGACGATACGGATCACCACCAGGTATCCCAGCAAGGCAATGATGCCGGGAACCACTGCCGCAGCGAAGAGCTTGCCAATTGACTCCTGCGTGAGCACAGCATAGATGACCAAGGGCACGGAAGGTGGAACCAGGATGCCCAGGGTGCCACTGGCGGCCAGTGTGGCCGTGGCCAGGCGCCCCGAGTAGCCCTTGGACATCAGTTCGGGCAATGCGACCTGGCCCATAGTGGCGGCCGTGGCCAGCGAGGATCCACTGATCGCGCCAAAGCCAATACAGGCCAGGGAACCCGACATCGCCAGCCCGCCGCGCCAATGCCCAATCAGGGTTCCAGCCGCACGGAACAGTGAGCGTGACAGCCCTCCGTGGGTTGCAAACTGCCCCATCAACATGCACAGCGGTATGACTGACAGGTTGTAATTGGACAGGCGCGCATAGGCCAAGTCGTTCAGGGTAAACAACAGTGCATTGACATTGCCCCCATTGATCACCAGATAAATGGCCGCTCCCGCAGTGAACATGGCAATGCCGATGTGCACCCGCAGGGCCAGCATGACCAGCATGAAGCCGAAGCCCAGCAGGCCGACGGTAATGCCGCTCATGAACGGTCTCCCTTTGCCAAGAAATGATGGATCGTGCGATTCACACCACACGCTGTGGTAAGTGCCAGACTGGGCACCAGACAGAGCACAGGAATCCAGATCGGGATATTGCGCATTAGTGACACTTCACCGGCCTCATGGATTTCGAAGGCCTGGATGCTGGTGCGCCAGGTCAACAGGGCCATAGCTACGGTGAGCAGTAAATTTGCCACTCCATCAAGCACCGAATGCGCCCGAACCGAGAGCTTGGCCGTGAAAAATTCGACGCGAAGATGTTCGCCCATTAATGTGCAATAGGGAAAAAATGCTGCTGCTGCGACACCAGTTCCCATCTGCAGAATTTCCAGATCGCCATTGATGGGTGCACTCCACAATTTGCGCCCTACAATGGAGATGACGGACAAAACAATCATTCCGATAAACAGGGCGCCGCCGGCCAGGGCAAAGCCCTTGGTGACGGCGAGCAGCATGCGCGTGGGGCCGCGCCCATGTACAACATGCGAATCACTCGATGGCTGACTCATGGCTAGTCTCGCTTCTTTGGTTCTGATGTCGATTCAGACTACTTTTTCATTCCGGCCAGTTCCTGGGCTGCGAGTTCGCGCGCGGATGCAGCCAACTTCTTGCCGTCGACATTGCGTGCGGCAACCTGCTGTACCCACTCATCCTCCACCGGCTGTGTGAGCTTGCGCATCGCATCCATTTCAGCGGCACTGAAGTCGGTGACCTTGGCCCCACCAGTGAGCACCTTTTTGTGGGCGTTCTTATTTTCCTCGTCAAACACCTGTCCGAGCTTCTCACTCATGACCGAGCCGCTGTACTTATCAATCAATGCCTTGAGGTCAGGCGCCAGCGCGTCATATTTCTGCTTGTTCATCAGAACCATCAACACCGTAGCTGACGGGAAGGGCTGTCCGGCAGGCGGCTGAGAGTGGAACTTGGTGACCTCATCAAGCTTGAGCGGAACTACCAACTCCCAGGCACCCATGGCACCGTCGACCACCCCTTTGGAAATGGACTCTGTCAGCTGCGAAGGTGGCATGCCAACAGGTGTTGCGCCCAGAGCAGTCACGGTCTTGGCACCTAGGCGCGTAGAGGCACGCAACTTCAAGCCCTTCCAGTCGGCCGCCACCTTCACCTCACGCGAACCGGCGTGCACTGCTTGGCCACCGTCCACATGAAAGGCCAGGACTTTGTAGGCAGCGAATTCCGGCTGTGCGTACTGTTGGTAGAACTTCCACACGGCACGACTGCCCGAAGTGGCGTCCGACACCAGGAAGGGCAATTCAAAGGTTTCAATGATGGGGAAGCGACCGGTGGAATAGCCCGGCGCCGTCCAGACGATATCGGCCACTCCGTTCTTGACCTGATCCACCAGCTGAGCCGGCGTTCCGCCCAGTTGCATGGCCGGGTAGAACTGGCAGGCGATGCGACCGTTGGAGTCTTTCTTCAAGCTATCGCAGAAGGGCTGCAATACGCGCTGCTGCGTAGGCACGCCGGCAGGCAGAAAGTGCGCCACTTTGAGCGTCACTTCTTGCGCTTCTGCGGACAAGGAAAGGGCCAGCGTTGCGACTACGGCGTAAGCACGGTACTGCATGTTTGTCTCCTGCATTGTTGTGGGTAATAGGTGAACGTTATTTCACTAACATGCTAGCGATCATATTGCTAACATATTAGTGAGTCAACTGGGGAAATGCGTCTTTTTTTGTGGGGTTTACCCTATGTTTGTTAGGCTTCAGGAGTTTCGTTCATTAACATGTTAGTCATTCAACTGTTATGATTTGGGCAGATTCCGCAGGGTCGTGACCGGTAGCCGGTTAGGCCCATCACCAACCCGCTCTGGGAGCCGCCTGTGACCCGAAAAATCGCGTACAGAAACCTGCCACAACTGATCCTCAAAGCCCGCGAAAAATTGCTAAGCCACTTTCGGCCCATCATTTCTCACTTCGGACTGACGGAGCAGCAATGGCGCATCTTGCGCACTCTTGGAGAGATGAGGCAGCTAGAACCGCGCCAAATTTGCGAGATGTGCCATATCCTGAGTCCCAGCCTGGCCGGAGTACTGTCGCGCATGGAAGAAAGCGACCTGGTGACGCGTACCCGGTTCGAGACCGACCAGCGCCGTGTGACGGTGTGCCTCACACCAAAAGGTGAACGACTGGTGGCAGAGTTGGGGCCACTGATTACTGCCCAGTACAAGGTCATCGAAAACTCCTTTGGTTCTGAGCTGATCAACGAACTGTATGACGTGATGGACCGGGTGCTGTTGGTGGAAGATGAGGCCATTCCCCAGGTACCACTTCCCAAGAAGAAAGAGTGGACCAAGAAGGGTATGTAGGGCCTCGCGTCAACCGCCCGCCTGCTACCTTTACACACGCTTGAACAATGGACTGCGTACCTGCTGCGCGTCAGCAGCCGAAAAGAATTTCTCGGTGTAGATGTCGCGCTCAAACAGGCGCCCCTGCATCAGGGTTTTGATGCAGGCTTCGATCATTACCGGTGGTCCACACAGATAGGCCTTGTTGCCACGGAAGTCGTTGTTGAACCTTTGCTTTGCAGCTTCATGGACAAAGCCTCGGAAGCCTGACCAGTCACTGCTGGCGGGTTCGTCCGACAGCGCCGGTACATAGCTGAATTGCGAATGCTTTGCCGCCAGATCCATGAACTCCTGGTGGTAATACAGCTCTTGCTGGTTGCGTGCACCGTAGACTAAGGTGATCGGCCGGGTCGAACCCCCCTCCAGCAAATCGAGCAGCATGGAACGCGGACTTGACAGCCCCGAGCCACCCGCCATAAACAGCGACGGTACATCGGCCGCTTTGTGCACATAGAATCGACCATAGGGACCGCTCAGACCAATCGCATCACCCACTTTCAACTCATTGTGGATCCAAGCCGTTCCTGCCCCACCCGGCACGATGCGAATATTGAGCTCAATCTCACTACCGCCGGAAGGCGCATTTGCCAGCGAGAACGCACGCACACCTAGTTCGCCGGGCAACTGCAGATTGATGTACTGGCCGGCCTGAAAATCGAGCACCTCCGCATTATTGAGACTGATCCACACCCCCTTGATGGTGGGTGTCAGGTTCTCCATGCGGCTCACCACGCCCTGGTAGTCACGCACCGGCAGGTTTCTGGAATCTTCATCGGTTTCGACTTCGACTTCGATAACGGTGTCGCATTCCAGTTTGGCGCAGCAGGCCAGGCACTGGCCCTCCTCGCGCTCGTAGTCCATCAGTGCAAAGCTGGAGGCATTACCGTGGTCGATCTCGCCGTCGGTCACGCTAATTTTGCAGGTGCCGCAATAGCCCTGGCCACAGGCATGGGGTAAGAACAACCCCGCGCGCAGGGCGGCGTCCAGGATGGTCTGCCCCGCGCCCACCTCAATGGTGCGCCCCATCGGCTCTATCGTCAGTTCGTAGCTCATATGCGCAATTCCGCGGTTCAATAGCCGCTGCCCGCAAGGCCATTGAGACCGGGCGTGGTGAAGCGGATTAGATCTTTGTGGCCAATGCCGTTGTCCTTGAGACTCTTGGCCGGGTCAGGTGAGAACACGGAGTTGGAGTTCTGCCAGACCACTTTGCTCCAGTCGATATGGGCAAAGTCAGGGTGGTAGCTGTAACAGTCGGTGATGTATTTGTCGATGATCACCGAGAACAATGTTTCTGGTGGCAGAGCCAGCACGAAGGGGCGTGAAAACATACGATGCATTTCCCAGTTGACGTACAGCAGTTGCTTGCCTTTGTAATTTTTGAGTGCATCACTGGATTCGTAGGCGTATTCCGCCAAGGCTTTAACAGTCATGGAGTTTCCTTAGTTCTTAGTGGCTTGCGCGCGCCAAGCGGCAAAATTTTTCTGATCATCCGAGCCCTTGAAGTCACCGGTAGCACGCGGATCCAATCGCCACCAGTCAGCAATATGGGCGCCTGTGTTGAAATCAGGGGCATTGGTGTCCACGCCTTCGTTGACACAATTGCCTTGCAGCGCCTGGTGCGAGGAGATGTAAGTCTGCACGTACTTTTCCGGCTCGTGCTCGAAGATCTCCTTGCAGTGATCGGAGCAAAAGTGAAACTTTTCGCCTAAGTAAGTCGATTCACGGAAACAGGTGGACATCGGGTCACCCGGCTCGTTGAACTTGATCGTGCTCACGCACACCTGACAGTTCATAGGCTGCGTCTTGTTGTTAAAGCGCTTGCCTTCCTTCTCCATCTTGGCCCAATATTCCAGTGTCGGGCGATAGTACTGGTCAAATGTATTGGGATACTTCTCAGACAACCAGTCGAGCTCGTCCGGCTCCGGTACCGTCAGGTGGAAGGGCGTGGCATCAGGCTTCATGTAAAAGCCAATCCAGGATTGGTGCGAAACGTGCTCTTTCTCTTCAATAGTCTGACCAAAGCACTTGGGAATCTGTATGCCATAGCGCTCTAGATCGCCAAACAGCGCCGCACCGTTTTGTTCGAAATAGATTTCCCAAGCTTCCTTGAAGCTCATGATGCGCTTGGGCAGCATGTAGTCCATCATCATTCCAATGCTGGCCAGTTTTCGGGTACCGCGCCATGTCCACTTGTCAATCCAGCGCTGCACGATGGGCAGGTTATCTGGGTCCTGCTCCAGCATGAACTTGATGCATTCCAGGCCCAGCGTCATATGGCGGGCTTCGTCGGACTGTGCCGAGAATCCCACGGTCATGGCAGCCATGTCACCGTTGTAAGCTGCACCCGATATGAAGGGCACAAATAGAATATTCGTGAGCACGTATTCAAACGCAAAGCCAATGGCCACCATGAACTCAAACGGCCCGGCTGTGATGGCGTCATCGAAGAAGGATTTGCCATCCGACAGGTACCACATGCGTGACTGCTGGTGGGCGAACTCATCCATGCCGTTGTAGAACTTGTTGTAATTCGAAATGGAATGGATTTGCGTCTGAAAGTGGCGGTACTCGTCCACCGCCTGCATCTGGCAGGCCACGCGCGGACCTGCACCCACCATCTGGCGCCCAACCATTGAGAAGCCACGCGCCGCCATCAGTTCCAGGGGCGGAGTGGATCCCAGGAACAGTTTGAGCACATTCATGTAGCGCGCATCGGTCACTGACAGATGCCCGTTGTTCTGGTTGAAGGCGTCCAGAATTGCGTAAAGCTTGCGCTCCTTTTCGGCCTGGTATTTCCAGTAAGCGTCCATGGTCAGGCGAAACGGGTCTTCCCATTTGTCCCAGTCATGGATCTTCAATCCCTCATATCCCACTTGCGGAAAGACCTTGTCCATACGCTGATAAGTCGTGTTCCACGCGAGGTCGCGCGTCATCAGGGTGTAGCGCTCTTTCAGGCCGAGCTTCTTGGCAACTTTCATGTCCATGTGTGTGCTCCTTGTTCTTGAATTTCAGGAATTCCAGCTGAGGCTGAATTCGTTGTCGGTCTCGTCGAGGTGACCCGAAATGGTGATGAGGTGCAGCTGCAGTTCCTGCAGATCAAATTCGCGGCCCATCTTTTCTTCGACGGTGCTGCGTTTGATGACCAAGCGTCCTGGCACATCGACCTTCACCATGGCCGGTTGGTCCGTGACCACTGCCTCGGGGTTGTCTTCAACAATGGCCTCCACGATGCAACGGGATTCCTCGTTTTTCTGAAAGGCAATGAATGCATTGGAAGCCATGTTGTGGCCTTTAAATGGTGATGCCGGCTTTGGCAGCACGGGCATTGAGTTGTAGGGTTGCGTCGTCGAGCATGGATTCGGCTTGGTCTGCAAAGGCCAGGCGGGCTATCGGTGCCAACGCCTTGAGGGCACGCTCGTGGTAACTCCTGATCCAGCCGGCGAGCAGTGCCTTGTTTTCAGGGTTCTCTGCGGCAGCCACTTTGAGCACCGAATCCACCCATTTGCTGGTCTCGGTAAACCACTCGCGCTGAAAGCGCGTGAGCATGGAAAACACCGGGCCGTGGGCACTGTTCAATGCGTCGTTAAAGCTCTCGTAGACCAGCGGGTACAGCAAGCCTTCGATAACAAAGTCCTGCGCCACCAACAGTGCGAACCAGTCCTTTTCCACCATCAGGTCTTCCACAAAGTGGCGCAACTCCTGCCACGCCGCACCTTTGAGCCAAGCTTCTTTGGCGATGCTGAGGGCGTCTATATCGTTAAAAGCCATGGCCAGACGGGTCACGTACTGGGCCACTCCCAGTTGGTCCATGCTGGCATAGCAAGCGGCCTGCGAAATAGCGATGCCGTAGCCATAGGCCGAAACATAGCCCTTGTTAATGTTGGAGCCCCATGCCACATGGCGAAGTGGCAGGAACACCGAGAGCGCCAGGTCTTTGCCCTCGGAGGAATAGCTAGCGGCCAAGCCCAATTCATCCACCAGTTCAAAGTCGCCCTCAGCCTTCTCTTGCATGCGCCCACGTGCCAGTGTCCAGGCACCGTAGTAGTACTGGCGGGGGTCCTTCAACGCATACCAGTCTTTCATCACGATTTGTGTACGGCTGGCATCAAAGATTTCGTACTGCGGCTCCCAGGTCGGGCGAAAGTGAAAGTTCTCCACAGGTTGCAGGTCCATGGTGGCTTCCATGTAGCGCGACGCAGGTTTGTCGGCTCCCATGCGGCGCGCCAGATGGCCAAAGGTCTGGCGCAGAGGTGTGATGGTGATGGTTCTTAAGTCAATTTGCACAGATATCTCCTCGAAATGGAAATGCGCTTCAACGGAAGCGTTGGTGGGTAGCCTGATGCAGGCTCCACTGAAAGTCGGCAAGGGGTGAGCCCGACGTTGATGGCAGTGGTGCATCCAGGTTCTCCACCTGGTTGTCACGGCAAAAGGTTTCAAAGTCCGCCGGAGCCATGACCAGTTCGGCAAACAGCTCGGGCTCGCCGACAGCGAAGTCAAACTCAATAAAGCCATTGGGCATGCGACCCTTGACGCGCACATACTTGCGCGTCACGTCGAAATGTTTAGGATTCAATTTGCCTCACTCCTGGTATGGCTCTGCGTGAACGCAGTGCATTTGTGAGGATGATTAGATCATTCGCTAAGATGTTAGCAAATGGACATTTGGAAAAATGTCTTGTACTTTTCGCAGCGTGCCCTGAACTTCAAGGGTTGCTGGTTTGGCGGTACTGTCCAGGTGGCATGCCGGTACGCTTGGTGAAAAAGCGAGAAAAGTAGGCCGGATCTGCAAAACCCAGTTGGTAGCTGATTTCGTTGACAGGCACGCCAGAGAAGCGCAGTAACCTCCGCGCTTCTTGCAGCACACGGTCATGCACTACTTCCTTCGATGGGCGCTGGGTCATGCGGCGACAAATATCATTGAGCCGTGCCTCGGTAACCGACAAGCGCTTGGCGTATTCAGAAAGCGTGGAATGCTCCCGAAAATGGGCCTCCACCATGTCGCAAAAGGTCAGGAACAGGCGCAAATCCTCGGATCGCTCGTGCCGCATAGCGCCCTCAGGTGCTCCAGCCTTCAAAAGGCGACCCATCATGATAAAGAAGCTTTGACCCAGAGCCAACAGAGCAGCATCACGCCCAGTCTGGTTGCGACCAGACTCCTGCTGTAGCAATCCAACAATCTGTAGCAGTCCGTTGAAGTCAGGCAAAAGCCCTTCGGGCAGACTGTGCAGTTCCAGAAAAGTGGCTTCACGCAGCAATGTATCGGGCCGCTGGCCCGGCATGGCCTTGAACCAAGCGCGCACTACCTCCTGGCGCACAGTGATGACATGGCCGTTGGTGTCATCATCCGAGTGGAAGGCATGCGCAAGCGTAGGTGGGGTGAAGATCAGCAACGGGGCATTACCGCTATACACACGACCATCCAGATTCAGACGGATACTTCCACTCATCAGGAAGTGCACTTGGAAGAAGCAGTAGTGACGATGTGCTGGTGTGTTTCGACCAAAGAACTGGGCCAGGCGCTCGAAGGTTTCGTAGTGAATGTCGGATTCCGGATCACGCCTGTCATACACGCGGCCAATATGGATGTCCGGAATTGCTTGAACTCTTGTTGCAACCATTGTTGTATTTGCTCTGAACTGTTTCTTGACTATTGGGAGAACTGCACAAGTGCGAGCGTTCCTTAGCGGGTCGAATTTTCTATGCTGCTCCTTCACCATTCGGTGGCTCAGTTTACCCCTCGGCGGCTCCAAAGCAAAATTGAAGTTTGACAAGCAAGATTCCCGGTCCGCTGCCGTTTCCAACCTCACCTTCGCTGCGATAGTCGACTGCAATAGCGTTGAGTGGATGGAGCCGCTGAGCGACGATCAATTCCCGGACGGTTCACTCATCACTGGCCGAAAGACGCAGCTCCAGTCGGACATTACAAATGCTGGGTTGGCACTTGGTTGCCCAGTTCGGTCCAATTGTTACGCTCATCCACAAGAACCAGCTGCGCTGTGCGGTCGGCCACCTTGTCGTCATGCATCTGTACGAAGGCCGCAATGATGATGAGGTTACTCGTCTTTGTATGCATTCAGTGCTGCGTTCAGCAGACACCACGGACAGCCTCCTGGGCGCTGGAGACAGCATGGACTGCCTCTATCAAACGGGACTCTTGAGCACTGAGTTTGCGATTGGAAATAACAGCAGACTGGCACCTAGACAGAAAGTGCAACGACTTAAATCTAGCTCTCACATATTGCTTTTCAACGGACGACAATTTCGCCACAAAATATCCAATTAATTTAGTCATAAAATACGACTAAAAAGCGTCGCCCAACGGCGTGAGATGTCCGGGGAGCCAAGAATTCGTACTTACGCGTCATGCTGAACCCTAACAACCTGCGACGTTACGCAATAGTCCTTGTTCTGGGCAACTTGGTCATGATTGGCATTTTGCTGCTAACAATGGTCCTTGCGTTGCAGGCCAGTCGGCAGGCTTACAGTGCACGTGCACAAGAGTCGGCCGAGAACTTGGCGCACACCTTGAGCATCGGAGTCTCTGCCGAGATACGCCAAATCGACAACACCCTGCTCTTCACATCTCAGCAATTTGCGCATCTAGAAGAAATGGGCAAGTTCGACGTTCCATTGGGAACACGCATCGCTAAGGAACTGCTGGCCGAAATTCCGCAAGTCGATACCTTGCGGTTCACTGATGCAAATGGAACTGTGCTCAACGGTGGCACTTCCCCTGCCGTTTCCATTTCCGACAGGGACTACTTCGGCCAAGCCCGCGATAAGCCCAATCGACTTGTCATCTCTGAACCTATTCAAGGAAGAATTATCAAGAAGTGGGGCGTCGCTCTCGCGCGCGCCCGGGTGAAGGCAAACGGTCAATTTGATGGCGTCGTGTATGCCAATTTGTCGACAGACCACTTCCTAAACATGTTTGACGACTACAAACTGGGGCCCAAGGGCGCAGTCACTCTGCGCTCTGAATCCCTCCAGCTGATTGCACGATTCACAGCTGCGGACCCGACTTCCTACGCGGGGGTTGGTACCAACAATGTGTCAGCAGAACTTACGGCGGCGCTGGCAACCAATCCCAATATCGGATACTTTGTATCAAGAACTGCCTTGGACGGTATTGAACGTGCTTCAGCCTACGAGCGCGTACCAGGCTATCCATTGATCGTATTGGTGGGGCTCGATACCGAGGACTTCTTCGCAGCATGGCGCACCCAGGCCTTGGAGATGTCGTGCTTGACCGTCCTATTGGTGTTAATGGGCGGGGGACTCTCAGTGCTTTCCTACAAACGTCAGGTAATTCAGTTGCGCTCAAAAGAAGAGAGTGCCCATTTGGCGGCTGAACGTGAGGCACTGCTTCAAAGCGGGCTTGTGAGCATGGCCAAGGTAAAAAATCGCACAATTCTGTGGCATAACCAAGCATTGTGCGAGCTATTTGGCTACACATCCGAAGAGTTGTTGGGCAAACCTTCACGCCTGCTCTATCTCAATGAAGCGTCATATGAGCAAGTAGGTCAAGGTTATAGGCAATTGAGGGGTAGTGGCCAATACCGAGCGCAGCTGCAAATGGTGCGAAAAGATGGAAACACTCTATGGGTTGCCTTAAGTGGCGCATCCTTACCTAAGGACGAGTCGCTGTGGATGATGGTTGACATTAGTGCTGTCAAAGAGAGTGAAACACGGGCGAAGCACATGGCGCAGCATGATACTTTGACAGGCTTGGCCAATCGTTCGCAATTGAGTCATTCACTACAGTATGCGCTGCGCGATGCGCAGCGCACAGGGCGCGGGTTGGCAGTTTGCTACATCGACCTGGATGGTTTCAAGAATATCAACGACCAATTTGGTCACAAAGCTGGAGACACAATGTTGCGGGAAGCCGCACGACGCATGACTGAATGCGTTCGCAGTAACGACCTAGTAGCCCGCATGGGCGGGGATGAGTTTGTGATTCTGCTGAATGATCCGCGTGACGCCGAGCATTTAGAAGTTGCTATCGACAGGCTATTAAATGCACTCTCGCAACCGGTGGACTTAAAGAACGGCATATCCACCAATGTAAGTGCCAGCATCGGTGTAGCACTTTACCCAGAGCTTGATGCCAACGCAGATGCGCTTGTCAAGTGCGCAGATCAGGCCATGTACGAGGCAAAACATAGCGGCAAGAATAGATTCTGCGTCTATCATTCAGATCAATCGACAGAGCATGTTTTGTCTGATCGAAAATAAGGCCCAAACGCAGTGCAGCTACTAGAAATATTGGAAATTCTAGAATAACGCCACATCGCCGATATTGGTACCAGATTCGATCAGGGCTCCACTTGAAACTAATGCGTCGTAGCTGCAAACTCGGTTGCGGCCATGCACTTTCTGTACCTCACGCTCGCGCTCCATTTCAAATGGGTTCCTGGCCCGGTTCAGAACCGTGGTCTGGCTTGCTGTAACGTTGGACGGCTCATTCTCGCGCGATATGTGACGGGGCCCGAGCAGCTTGGCGTTGATAGCGTTGAAAAAGTACGGCCCCCCCTTCCGCCGAGA
>NZ_JBXAMW010000021.1:0-57958 GCF_058801025.1 Rhodoferax sp. GW822-FHT04A08 | reverse complement strand
TGTGGTGGCCGGCATCACTCCGTTCAACTTCCCCGTGATGGTGCCCATGTGGATGTTCCCGGTGGCGATTGCCGCAGGCAACACCTTTGTCTTGAAGCCCAGTCCGCTGGACCCCAGCCCCAGCCTGCTGATTGCGGACCTGTTCAAGCAGGCCGGTCTGCCCGATGGCGTGTTCAACGTGGTGCAGGGTGACAAGGAAGCCGTGGACGCGCTGTTGGAGCACCCCGATGTGAAGGCCATCAGCTTCGTGGGCTCCACACCGATTGCCAATCACATCTATGAAACCGGCGCGCGCCATGGCAAACGCGTGCAGGCCCTGGGCGGTGCCAAGAACCATATGGTGGTGATGCCCGATGCCGACATTGATCAAGCCGTGGACGCCCTGGTGGGCGCGGGCTATGGCTCGGCTGGCGAACGCTGCATGGCCATCAGCGTGGCCGTATTGGTAGGGGATGTGGGTGATCGCCTGATCCCCAAACTGCTGGAGCGCACCAAGTCCCTGAAGGTGCTGGACGGCATGAACCTCTCTGCCGAGATGGGCCCCATCGTGACCCAGGCCGCGCACGCGCGCATCACCGGCTACATCGAACAAGGTGTGAAGGAAGGCGCTACGCTTTTGCACGATGGCCGCACCTTCAGTGGCAAGGCTGCCGGCGCCGGTTGTGACAACGGCTTCTGGATGGGGGGCACGCTGTTTGACAACGTTACGCCCGAGATGAAGATCTACAAGGAGGAGATCTTCGGCCCGGTGCTGTCCTGCGTGCATGTGAAAGACCTGGCCCAGGGGGTGAACCTGATCAACGCGCATGAGTTCGGCAACGGTGTCTCCTGCTTCACCCGCGACGGCAACGTGGCACGCGAATTCAGCCGCCGCATCCAGGTGGGCATGGTGGGCATCAACGTGCCCATTCCCGTGCCCATGGCCTGGCACGGCTTTGGCGGCTGGAAGAAGAGCCTGTTTGGGGACATGCATGCCTACGGCGAAGAGGGCGTGCGCTTCTACACCAAGCAAAAGAGCATCATGCAGCGCTGGCCCGAGAGCATTGGCAAGGGCGCCGAGTTTGTGATGCCTACGGCCAAGTAAGCCAAGAAACCAATACCGGAAGCTTGAGAAGCCCTCCGCGGACGCGCAAAGCGGTCGCGGAGGGCTTCCTTCTTCGCGCCTTATTGCCCGTTCAAGCATCTCCAACAACGGGGTTGAAATGGATGTCCGGATGCGTTGGATCTGAGCTCATAAATTTGTTGTCCAAGCTATTGCAGGAAATACAGAGACGCAATTAAAATTGCCGTTTGATGCATTTACGCAATAAATGCTTCGAAAATCGTTGGCTTTGGGGCACTGCTGGCAGCCTTGCTTTACGACTTTTCACCCCGTCAGACAAATACATTTAGGAGACAAAATGAAGGCAAAACTTGGAATCGCCCCGATAGCATGGTCCAACGATGACCTACCCGAACTCGGTGGCGATGTCAGCTTGGAGACGTGCCTGAGCGAGGCGCGCATGGCCGGCTTTACCGGCATTGAAACCGGCGGTAAATTTCCTCAGGATGCGGCTGTTCTGGGCCCCATCCTCAAGGCCCACGACATCCGGCTGTGTGGCGGCTGGTTCTCCGGCTTGCTGCTGGATTCAGAGCTGGCAGCCGAGAAGGAGCGAATCGCCCAGCAGCTCGCCACCTTCAAGGCTCTGGGCGCACCGTGCATCGTCTATGGCGAAACGGCAGGAACCATCCAGGGCGACCGCCATGCTCCCCTGAATACGCGGCGCACACTTTCCGAAGACCAGATCAAGATCTATGCGCGCAAGATGACCGCGTTTGCGGAGTGGTGCGCAGAGCAGGGCATGCCCATCGCCTTCCACCACCACATGGCCGCGCCCATAGAGACCGAGCAGGATCTGGATTTGATGATGAAGCATTCGGGATCTACGCTGCCTTTGTTGTTTGATGCCGGACACATGGCCTTTGCCGGTGGCGATGTCTTGCGCGTTATCGACAAACATGCCAAACGCATCAGCCACGTCCATGCCAAGAACATCCGGCGCAACGTGGTGGACAGCCTGGACCGCAGCAAGGACAGCTTCCTGGATGCCGTTTTGAAAGGCGCTTTCACCGTGCCGGGCGATGGCTCGCTGGACTTCGAAGCGATTGTCAAACGCTTGGCGTCGCACGGTTATGAAGGCTGGTTTGTAGTTGAGGCCGAGCAAGACCCCAAACCCAATCCGCCCTTGAAGATGGCGCAAATCGGTCACAAGGAATTATTGCGCGTCATGCGGGCCGCGGGCTACGAGGTAGTCGCCTGACACCGCTTGACGGTGTGCACCTGGGCATCCCCCGGTGCATTCCCCTCTCGGCCACCTGAGCAAGAGCATATGCGCACTTTCAACTTCCCTCACGGTCGTCCCGTTGACCTGGTCTGTCTCGGCCGCCTGGCCGTGGACTTGTACGCCCAGCAGTTTGGCAGCCGGCTGGAAGATGCCCGCTCGATGGCCATGTATCTGGGCGGAAGCTCGGCTAACCAGGCATTTGGTGTGGCGCGGCTGGGCCTCAAAAGCGCCATGATCTCGCGCGTGGGCAATGAGCAGATGGGCCGCTTTCTAACTGAGACCCTGGAGAAGGAAGGCTGTGACACTAGCCAGGTGCAAGTTGACGACACGCGGCTGACGGCTCTGGTGCTGCTGGGGCTCAAGGACCGCGACACCTTCCCCTTGCTGTTTGTGCGCGAGAACTGTGCCGATATGGCCCTTGATGCCGCCGCCATCAGCGAAGACTTCATCGCCCAATGCCGCTGCCTGGCCATCACCGGCACCCATTTGTCTACTCCTGGCACCCGTGCCGCATCCGCAACCGCCTTGGCCTATGCGAAAAAGCATGACGTCATACGCGTGCTCGACATTGACTACCGACCAGTGTTGTGGGATCTGACTTCGCGGGGTGCCGGCGAAAACCGCTATGTTGCCGATGACCGGGTTACCCAGCAATTGCAGGAAATGCTGGGTGAATTTGATCTTTTGGTGGGAACTGAGGAAGAGTTCTTTATTGCCGGCGGTGTCGCGGGCGATCTTGTTGCCAGTCTGCGAGCCGTACGCAAGGCCAGTAAGGCCACGCTGGTCGTCAAACGTGGTGCGTTGGGTTGCTGTGTGATTGCCGGTGACATTCCCTTCCATATCGATGGCGCCCCCACCTTCAAAGGTGAGCGTGTTGAGGTGCTCAACGTGTTGGGTGCCGGTGATGCCTTTTTGTCGGGCCTGCTGGCCAGCCTGTTGCAGGGCAAGGACTGGGTTGATGCCACAGAGATTGCCAACGTCTGTGGCGCCATCGTGGTGTCCCGTCACGCCTGCTCCGCGGCTATGCGTACGCAGGCGGAGCTGGAACACTGGTTCAGTGGTAGCCGCAACCCCAAGGTCGATGCCGATGCCCAACTGGCCCATCTGCACCGCGTCAGCGTCAAGCGCAAGGCATGGGACGAGTTGTGCGTGATGGCCTATGACCACCGCAGCCAGTTCAGGGACATGGCCAAGGACGTGGGCGCCAGTGAATCCAGGATTCCTTATCTGAAAAAGCTGTTGGTCCTAGCTACGGAAAAGGTAGAGGAAGCCTGCCAACTGCAAGGCCTCACTGGTGTGCTAATCGACGGCAGCAGCATGGGCCTTGACGCGCTGGCATCTGCTACGGGACGCGGCTGGTGGGTGGGGCGCCCGGTCGAGCTGCCTGGCTCGCGCCCGCTGCGCTTCGACGAAACTCATTCGATTGGCAGCGCATTGGTTCATTGGCCCACCGAGCATGTGGCTAAGTGCTTGGTGCATTACCACCCGGATGACGTCGAAGAACTGCGTCTGGAACAGGAAGCCAGAGTGCGCGAGCTGTGGGAGGCTACACGCGCGTCAGGCAACGAGTTGCTGCTGGAAGTCATTCTGCCCAAAGGCATGGCACGGGAAAGTGACGAAGACTCTGCGGTATTGCGTGCGATCGGTCGTTTCTACGACCTGGGTATCAAACCAGAATGGTGGAAGCTCGCGCCGATGCAGGAATCCGGCTGGAACGCACTGCAAAAGCTTTTGCATACGCACGACCCTTACTGTCGGGGTGCGGTGATCTTGGGATTGAACCAACCCTTGCAATACCTTGCTGACAGTTTTGCGCATGCCACCAACCCTGTGGTGAAGGGCTTTATGGTCGGGCGTAGCCTGTGGGCGGATGCCTCCTTGCGTTGGCTCAAGAGCGAGCTGACTGACCAGGGCCTTATTGATGAAGTAGCCGCCAACTATGCAGTCTTAGTGCAAGCATGGAGGGGCCGCAAGAGTGCTGTTCCGCATAACCGAAAGAAGAAAGCATGCTGAGTTCTCTGCTGGTCAAACCTGCGCCGACAGGTCGCGAAATCGTCAACGTCTCACCCGAGCGCGCCGGCTGGACACATGTGGGCTTTCGCGCCTTGCGCCTGAAACCCATGGAGAGCGCGACCGTGGACACAGGGACCCGCGAACTCTGTCTGGTGGTGTTGACCGGCACGGTGGACGTAACGGTTGACGGCATTAGCTACATGAACCTGGGCTCGCGCAAATCCGTGTTTGAAGAGGTGTCGCCCGCAGCCGTCTATGTTCCGGTCGGCAAAACCGTTACCGTGGGCAATGTGCCGGGTGCCAGCACGGTGGCGGAAGTTGCCCTGTGCACTGCACCTGGAAAGGGTGGGTCCGGCACGGTCAGCGTGATCGATTCGACGGCCATGCGCCGCAGCGTGCGCGGCAAGGGTAGCAACACACGGTATGTCTGTGACATCCTGCCCCACGACGACCCGCGCGCGGCCCACTTACTGGTGGTGGAAGTGATCACGCCCGCCGGCAACAGTTCTAGCTACCCTCCCCACAAGCACGACCAGGAGACGCCACCCAGTGAAACTCTGCTAGAGGAGATCTATTACCACCGCCTCAATCCGCCCCAGGGTTTTGCTTTCCAACGCGTCTATACCGACGACCGAAGCCTAGACGAAACTTGTGCCGTGGAGGACCACGACGTGGTGATGGTGCCGCGTGGTTACCATCCGGTAGTCGCGCCCCATGGTTATGACCTGTATTACCTGAACGTCATGGCTGGACCCAATCGCTTTTGGGTTTTTAAGAACGACCCGGTCCATGAGTGGATGGTCGATCCGTAATCCAGCGCGCTCGCTTGCAGCTACCGATCGGCTTGACTTAGTCACACGCGCTAGATATTGGTCTGCTAGATCCAGGTCACCACTGCCAGTACATCCTCACCAAAATGCCAATTCTTGGCCCTGCACCTGAGGGTTTCTTCTTTCCAGCCCCAAATAATCAGTGTGAATTTGCTTAACATACGTTTTGCTGAATGAAGGTTGGCGATTTCGTAGGACCGAATCGGCTATAGGCTACAAAGCTTGTGTTCTGATCCCACGGACCAAGAGATAAAAAAGGGTGCCATCTTTTCAAACGACACCCAAAAGAGGAGACACCTCAGAAAAGTCTAAGCGACTGCCTTTATGGCATCGCGGTTGACCACCAATGTCTGGTCGATACAACCGTTGAAGAAATCCAATGCGTTTTGCACGGAGGAGATGGCCATGCGCTCCGCACATTCGGTGGTCAGGCCCGCGATATGTGGGGTTAGGATGGCGTTGTGCAAGCCAAACAAGGCGTTGTGCTTGGTCGGCGGCTCGGTTTCAAAGACATCCACGCCGGCACCGGCAATCACGCCGTTCTTCAGAGCCGCAACCAATGCCGCTTCATCAATCACACCACCGCGTGCGGTGTTGACTAGCACTGCGTTGGACCGCATCAGAGCCAGTTCTTCCGCGCCAATCAAAGCCTTGCCGCTGTGCGGCACGTTGACGGAAACGGCATCTGCCCAGCGCAAGCCCTCTTCCAGTGTGCTGACGGGCGTCACGGAACCAGCAGGCCAGCCAGCTTTTTCCAGATAGGGGTCATAAGCCCGGATGTGCATGCTGAAGCCAGACGCCATGCGGGCCAGGTGCCTACCAATGCGGCCATAGCCAATGATCAGCAAGTTCTTGCCACTGACCTCGCGTGCGGCCAGCAGATTGCGCCAGCCCCATTCGCCATTGCGAACCGAGGTGTCCGCTTTGACGGTCTGCTTGGTTGCAGCCAGTATCAGCATCATGCTGTGCTCGGCCACCGAAACGGAGTTGACATCGCCACAGACGGCCAGCGCAATGCCGCGGGCGTTGACGGCTTGCAGATCGACCGTGTCATAGCCCACGCCATGGCGTGACACTATCTTGAGCTTGTCGGCCAGAGCAATCGTCGCAGCGCTGCAAGGCTGGGTGCGAATCACCAGGCCATCGGCCTTGTGGATCAGCGGGGCGAAACTGGCCTCGCTGACTTCTTCCACATAGTCATAAGTTATGCCGGGCGCATTCTTGAGCAGCGCCATACCGCTGGGATGGATTTTGCCGGCGATCAATAGGTGTGGCATCAGTAGGCTCCCTTTGTCTCGGCCGCTTGGGTAGACAGATGTCCCACCAGCTTCTTAAACTTGGTCACACTATCGGCGGCGGCCGCAGCCAGCAGGCGCGAGTCACCCGACACGGTGGTCATGTTGAAGCCCCATTCAATGGCGCGCACCGCATATTCGGGCGTGCCGCAATGCAGGGCAGAGCGAATGTTGTTCTTCTTGCAGGCTGCCACTATCTTCTTGAGTGCTTCAATCATTTCTGGCTCTTCACGGTCGAAAGCCGGGGCCAGACGACCTTGCGCCAAACTAAAGGTCAGGTCGGCTGGTCCGACATAGATGCCGTCCAGTCCGGGAGTCGCTGCAATCGCATCCAGGTTTTCCATGGCTTCGGCCGTCTCCACCATTGCAAACGCCAGCATCTCGCCATTGGCTTCTTGCGCGTAGTTGGCACCAGCGGAGAAGTTGGCACGGGTGGGGCCAAAAGAGCGCTGGCCCAAAGGTGGGTAGCGCATATAGCTTACAAACTCGGCGGCCTGTTCTGCGGTATTGACCATGGGGCAGACCACGCCATAGGCGCCGGCGTCCAGCGCCTTCATGATGATTCCGGGTTCCAGCCAGGGCACACGCGCCAACAGCGTGATGCCGGAGGCACGCATGGCCTGGAACATGGGCAGCACGTCGCTGTAATCCAGCGCGCCGTGCTGGATGTCGATGCAAATACTGTCGTAGCCTTGGGCTGCCATGATTTCCGCAGTAAACGGATTGCCAACGGACAACCAGCCATTGATGCTTGGTTTGCCTTGTCCCCAAATTTCCTTGAGTTTGTTTTTAATCATGTTTTTCTCTTAAAGAACGATCTGTGCGAGCTTGATATCGAGGTAATCCGAGATGCCCTCGATACCGCCCTCACGCCCCATGCCTGAATACTTGGTGCCGCCAAACGGAGCCTCCGAGGCTGCCATGGCAAAGCTATTGATGCCCACCATGCCGACTTTCAGTCCCGACACAGTGGCGCGGATGCGCTTGGCGCTGGTAGTGAACGCATAGGCCGACAGGCCCATCTCCGATGCATTGGCGCGCCGGATCACTTCCTCGTCGTCCTTGAAGGTAGTGATGGCTGCAATCGGGCCGAAATTTTCCTGATCAAACACCTTCATCGAGTCTGTGACGTTCACCAGAACCGTGGGTTCAAAGAAGAATCCTTTGGCGTGTGCTGGCGAGCGGCGTCCACCGGTTGCCACCTTGGCACCGGCCGCAATCGCGCTTTCCACAATGGATTCCATCTCATCCATACGTGCGGCATTGATCAGTGGCCCCATTTGTGTGGCAGCATCCATGCCGTCGCCTAGCTTCAGTGCTTTGGCGCGTTGCACAAAGCCTTTGACAAAAGCATCGTGCAGACTTTCGTGGATAAAGAAGCGGTCGGCCGTGACGCACACCTGGCCGGCATTGGCGTACTTGGTGGGCACCGATAGGTTGAGCGCCAGTTCCAGGTCCGCATCGTTGTAAACGATCAGTGGCGCATTGCCACCGAGCTCCATGGAGGTCTTCTTCACGGTGTCTGCGGCGTCACGCAGCATTTGCTGGCCCACCCGCGTTGAGCCTGTTAGCGAGACCTTGCGCACGACCGCAGAGGCCATGATGGGTGCGTAGGTGGTGGAGGTGGGGCCCACGACCAGACCCACCACACCGGCAGGCAGATTGGCTTCCCGGATGCAATCAATCATCACCATCGCAACTCCTGGCGTCTGGCTGGAGGGGCGCACGATGATGGAGCAGCCGGCAGCCAGTGCAGGCGCTACTTTGCGGGCAATTAGGGCCGCCGGAAAGTTCCAGGCGGTAAAGGCCGCCGCCACACCCACCGGCTCATGGCTGATTTCAAAGCGGCCACCCGGCACGCGACTTTCCACCACGCGGCCATAAACCCGGCGTGCTTCCTCGGCCATCCAGCGGAACTGGTCGATAGACAGATTCCATTCGCGCTCAGACTGCACCAGGGGCTTACCGGTTTCCATGGAAATCATGGTGGCACCTTCCTGGCGGCGACGCGTCATGATGTCGGCGACTAGGTGCAGCGCATCGGCGCGCTCGAACGAGGACTTTCTCTTCCAGACTTCAAAACCTTGTTCTGCGCAGGCAATCGCTTCCTGTGTATCCGCATGGGTTGCATAGGGCACGCTCCCCAGGGATTCCTGCGTCACCGGGCTGAAGACGGGCGCGCTTTGCTTGTCAGAGGCTTCGCGCCACTGCCCATTCAGAAACAGTCCAAATTTCTTGTACATCGCTCAACCCATTTCGTTCATATGGACCACACAGCCCGTTTGCGCGGACTTCAGTGCTGCCTCGGCCAGCATCAGGGCCAGGCGGCCATCGGCAAAGCCGACTTCAGGTTCCCGCTTGTTTTCAATAGCGTCCACAAACTCGCCGATCTCTGCCGCAAAGGCTTCCGAATAACGCTCGATAAAGAAGTTCTGGTACGGCTCCGAGCGCTCAGTAAAGGTCTTGGTGTGCAAGGTGGCCTCATGGTTCTTGCGGTTTTGCGAGCTGGCCAGCCCTAGCGTGCCCAGCGCTTCGACGCGCTGGTCGTAGCCGTAGACCGCCTGGCGGGAGTTGGTGATCACGCACTGTTTGCCCGAGGCGGTGGTCAGTGTCACCAGCACGGTGTCGTAATCCCGCAATTCGTTCATCAGTGCGGGGTTGACCAAACGGCTGCCGGTGGCAAAGACTTCCACAGGCTCTTCACCCAACACAAAGCGGGCCATATCGAAATCATGGATCGTCATGTCGCGGAAGATGCCGCCCGAGACGCGGATATAGGCATCGGGTGCCATGGCCGGGTCGCGTGAGGTGATGACCACCTGGTGCAGCTCACCAATGTCACCACGGCGAACTGCATCGCGTGTGGCACGGTGACCCGGGTCAAAGCGGCGAACAAAGCCCAACATGATGGGCACGCTGCCGTTGCGGATCTTTTCATAGCAGGCGTTGACGCGCTCCAGGCTCAGGTCAATCGGCTTCTCGCACAGAATGGGTTTGCCAGCTGCAACGGCCTGCTCCAAGATGTCTGCATGGGTGTTGGTGGAGGTGGCAATAAGAATCGCATCCACCGAAGGGTCGGCGAGGACTTCTTCCACGGACTTGGAAGTCTTCACCCCTAGCTCGGCTGCCACTTTGTCAGCCGAGGGCTGGTGGATGTCAAACACCGTGGCCAGACTGGCGCGTGGGTGGTTGGCGATGTTACGTGCATGCATCACACCGATGCGACCGCAACCTAAAACTGCAATCTTGACCATTCGAATCCTCTTTCTGCAATATTAATTGCGATTGTAAACAACTGTCAATAAATCATTCAGTCTAGGGCCTTAGCCTCAGACCTGGTGCTTGGAACCTGGGGTGCCCCGCTCGTAAAAAGCGGGGCGCTCAGCAATGCGGATAGGCACGATTTGCTTGCTGTGGCGGGCTTCCACGCAGGCCTCGGCCGTGGCCGAGGCGAAATAGCCGTCCCAAGCTGTGGGGCCGGTGACCCGGCCGGCCTGGGTATCACGCAGCCACTCCTGCAGTTCCACGTCGTAGCTGTCAATGAATCGCGGCTTCCAGTCCATGAGGATCTCGGTGGAATGGCGACCCTCGGAGCGCAGCGCTACGGATGCAGGCTCAGGCAGACTGGCTACACCCGTCTCGCCCACCACATGGCACTGGATGTCGTAGCCAAAACGGCAGGTCACAAAAATCTCTGTGTCGATGCGAATGCCCTGGCTGGTTTCCAGCAGCACCATGATGGGGTCGTGCAGATCACCCTGTGCATTGCGGCACTTGCGACCCTGCACCACTTGTGCGGTGACGTAATCGTCATTGAGCAACCAACGCAAGACGTCGAGTTCGTGCACATGCGAGTCGGTAATGGCCATATCGCCGCCGTAGTTGGCAGGCACTGCAGGGTTGCGGTGTGCACAGTGGGCCATCAGCACATTGCCTATGGTGCCCGCGTCTATGGTTTGCTTGAGTGCGCGATAGCCTGCATCAAAGCGCCGCATAAAACCCACCTGCACCAGGCTCTTGCCGTGCCTGACTTCGGCTTCGACGATGCGAAGACCACCGGCCGCAGTAGTTGCCAAGGGTTTCTCGCAGAACACCGGTTTGCCGGCGGCGATACATGCGAGCACCTGCTCCTCATGGGCCAGCCCCCAACTGGTGACCAGGAGCGCATCCACGTCCTCGGCCAGGATGACATCCTGGTAGTTGGCATAGACACGCGCGTTGATGCCCGAGGCCAATGAGAAGGCTTGCGTGGCTTCCTGGTTGATGTCGTTTAGCGCCACCACTTGGGCACCACTGAGTTTGAAGTGCAGGCGACGTGCATGGTCCTGACCAATAGCGCCACACCCAATAATTCCAATACGCAAGGTCATAGTGCTTTCTCTAGTCAAACGAGCGAGGCAGTGCAGCCTTCAGCGTTGCCAAGGATTTCTTCACGCCGGTAAGCGGGTCCATGGACAGGTCTTCCATTTCCAGACTTACCGTGCCCTCGTAACCGATGTAGCGGGCCACGGAATAGAACTCCTTCCACCACTGCACATCGTGGCCATGTCCCAGAGCCACGTAGTTCCAGGAGCGCGGTGCCGGATCAAACATCCAATTGGTGTCAATTAGCGTCTGCGCATCTGCAATGCCGCGCTCAATGCGCACGTCCTTGGCATGCATGTAGTGAATCAGGTCCTTGCCGTATGCACGCAGGGCTGCAATTGGGTCGCCACCCATCCACATATGGTGGCTGGGGTCAAAGTTCATGCCGACCACCGGGTCAATCACTTCGCGCATTTTTTTCATGGTCTGCGGGTTGTAGACCAGGTTGTAGTGGTGGTTTTCAAGTGCCACCTTTTCAATGCCACAGTCTTTTGCAAATTGGGCCGTTTTCTCCCAATAAGGGAAGAACACATCGTTCCACTGGTAGTCCAGCATCGCCCGGTGTTCGGGCCAGAAGCTGCTAACCACCCAGTTGACAGTGGTATCCGTTTTGTTGCCACCGGGGCAACCCGACATCATGACGATGGTTTTAACGCCCAGAAGTTCGGCCAAGCGGAATGTCTTCTCGACCACGACTTTATGGGCCTCGCCTTTGGCGTTGGGGGCTAGTTGTTCGCCCGAACAATTCAGGGCGGATATGTCCAGCCCGCGGCCGGAAATCGCCGCCATGAACTTGTCGCGCGCTGTCTTGCTGGCCAGCAATTCATCCAGCGCGACAAAAGGTGCTTTGGACCAGCCGCCGCAGCCCAATTCGATGGCTTCAAAACCCAGGGCCGAGACAGTGTCCAGCATTTCTTCAAAGGGTAGGTGACCTAGGGCGTCGGTCACCAGGCTCATTTTCATCATATGCGGTAGTCCCAATTCTCAGGAGGCGACGGCGTGGCCGTCGATCAGTTTTACTACACGGCCCAGTTGTTTGGACAGTGTTGCGGCTTCGGCTACCAGCAGCGCGTTTACGCCGTCTTGCAGCGTGACTGGCATAGGTTTGCCTTGCTGAACTGCATCCACAAAATCACGCCACTCGGCCTCATAAGCTCTCATATAGCGCTCTAGAAAGAAAAGTTCCGGGCGTGCTGCCAGTGAGCCGACGACTGTGCTCTTGACGACGGTGTTCTCTAGTACGTTGCCGACTTGCAGCATGCCTTCGGAGCCGAGAATTTCCAGACGCTGTTCGTGGCCATAAACGGCGCGGCGGGAGTTGCGGATGACCACCAGGCGGCCGTCTGCGTAACGTAGCGTGGTCACCGCTGTATCCACGTCGTCAGCCTCACCAATGGCGGGGTCGACCAGGCTGCTGCCAAAAGCTGAGACTTCGGCTGGCACGCCACCAAACATCCAGCAAGCCATATCAAAGTCGTGGATGGAGCTATCGCGGAAGATGCCACCCGAAACCTTGACATAGCTGATGGGGGGAGGCGCTGGATCGAAAGAGGTAATGGCCAGCAGCTCGCTTTTGCCGATCTCACCTGCATCCAGTGCCTTTTTCAGGATGGCGAAATTCGGGTCGAAACGGCGGTTGAAGCCGATCATGACCGGGCGGCCGTTGCGTGCCGCTGCAGCCTGGCAGGCCATAGCGCGCTCCAGGCTCAAATCTACCGGTTTCTCGCACAACACGGCTTTGCCGGCCGCAGTGGCGGCTTCGATGAGATCCGAGTGCGTGTCAGTGGACGTGGCGATCAAGATGGCGCCAATTGCCGGGTCATTGATGACGGCTTCGACCGAATCTGCACGGGCACCGCACTCAAGCGCCAGCTGGTCGGCAGCAGTTTGATTGACGTCAGCGATGGCAACGAGCTTGCTGCCTGGGTGGGCAGAAATGCTTTTGGCATGCACTTTGCCGATACGTCCGGCACCTAGTAATCCGACTTTGATCATGAAGAGTCCCAAAAAAGAAGAGATAAGAAAGTGAAAAATCAGTTGATTGCTGGCTTAGACCTTGGCAGCCCAGATACGGAAGCGCTGGTCGCCATAAGAGGCAAACACTACGATCAGGCCTAGCAGCAAGATGAACCATTGCGGCTTTACCGCCATGACCACCAAGTACGACTGGATGGACGACAGCAAAAAGGTACCCAGGATGGTGCCGATTAGAGAAACCCGTCCACCGGACAACAGGCAACCACCCAGCACACAGGAGGCGATGGCCTGCAGCTCCATTTGACGCCCCATTGAGCCATCGGCAAAGCCTAGCTTGCCCGCTTCGAGTGCGCCGGCAAAGGCAGACAGGGCACCGCAGACGATAAACGCAGTGATTTTGGTTTTGCCAACATGCACTCCGCGCGAGTGAGCGCTCTCGCTGGAACCGCCTACAGCTAGTAGCCTGTTGCCAAACGGAGTCGCATACAGCACCACCGAAAGAATGACCATGCCCAGCATCAACCACACAATGGCAGTGTTGAAGCCCAGTACATCACCACCACCTAAGATCGTGTAAGTGACGGAGTCACGCTGCTCGTAGGGCATGGAGAACGAAAATCCGTCGGTCAGCGCAATGGCAATGCCACGGAAGATCATCAAGGTACCCAGCGTAATGATCAGTGAAGGTGTTTTGGTCACAGTTACCAGGTAGCCGTTGAACCAGCCAATCAAAGCACCTACCACCGTGGCCGCAAGTGCAGCAAGCAAAGGATCAATGCGTATCGACAACCACAGGTAGGCCAGCGCGCCCATCCCCAGGGTCGAGCCGACCGAGATGTCGATCTCGCCGGTACCCATTACCAGGGCGACTCCCAGGCTCATCAGGCCCAGTGTTGCGGTGACCTGCAAAATGGTTCCGACGTTGAAGGAGTTGGCCCAGCGACCGCCCGAAGACAGCGAGAAGAAGGTAATGGCAACGACAGCAATGGCGAAGATGCCGATCTCGCCGTGGCGTGCAAACAGTCTTTTTAAGGAGGTGGGGCTCATTACGCGGCTCGCTTCTCTACTTGGCGTCCGCCCTGGCGAATCACTTCCTCCAGCGCATCTGCGGTCATTTCACTGGTCTTGGCGTCCTCGACCTTTTCACCGTTTTCCATGATCACGATGCGGTCAGCGAGTTTGTGCACCTGGAAAATGTCGTGTGTGATGTAGATCACCAGCAGACCTTGCTGTTTGAGTTGTACCGCCAGTTCGTTGACGTGTTCGCGCTCACGCACCGACAAGTGGTTGGTCGGCTCGTCCATGATCACGACGCGGTTCTTGAACTCAACAGCGCGACCGATCTTGACCGACTGGCGCTCACCACCAGAGAGGCGACCCACTTCGTCATCGGTGGAGACGTTATCGCGCAGACCGAATTCACGGATGACCTCGGTAGAGGTTTTGCGCATGGTCTTGAAGTCCAGAAATGGAATGCCCATGATGCGCTTGACCGGCTCGCGTCCGAGATAGAAATTGCGCGCAATCGATAGGTTGTCGCACAGACCAACTGACTGCTGGATCGTCTCTATGCCCTGGTTGATAGCCAGGCTGGGATGGAATTGCGTGACGCGTTGGCCATCGAAATACACCTCGCCGGCGTTCGGCGTGTGAATGCCACACAGCACGCGGATCAGTGTAGTCTTGCCGGCGCCGTTGTCGCCGACCAGGCCGACCAGTTCGCCAGCATGGAAGTCCACTGATACGTTTTTCAGCGCATGGAACGATCCGAAATGGAGGTCGATGTTTTTGACTTGGATGAGTGGATGATTCGACATGGTGGTGCTCGGGTTTACAGGGAACGGTTGACCTTGTTGGCCAGGTATTGGTTGAAGATGACAGCTGCGATCAGCACTGCGCCGACAAAGGTCATGTACCAGGAAGAGGGGGCGCCCAGCGCAATCAGCTCATAACGCACAGATACGATGATGAAGGTACCCAGCAGTGCACCAATCAGGGAGCCACGTCCACCAGTCAGCAAGCAGCCGCCGATTACGGCTGCTGCAATGGCTTCGAGCTCCATCAGTTCGCCCAGCGTGACGTGGGTTTGAGGGTTGTCGCATAGTGTGATGATTCCGGATAAGCCCGCCAGCATCGAGCACAGCACAAAGGTTGCGAGCTTGACGTGGTCGGTGCGCACGCCGCGAGATTCAGCACTGTCCTGCTGTCCGCCAGTGGCCAGCAGGTGGTTGCCAAAGCGGGTGAGCAAGAGCATCACGCTGAGCAGCACGGCCACAAGCACTGTCCACCAGATCACGGCTGGCAGGCCTAGAAGGTGGCCGCCAAACATTTGTGTTAGCCAGTGGGTGCGCGCATCGGCGGAGAAGGTGCTGACGGTGCCACCGGTCCACACGTAGATGACGCCGCGCACGCTGAAAAGTCCACCCAAGGTGACGATCATGGAGGGCAGCTTTAGGCGCACGACGGCCAGGCCTTGTAGTAGGCCGATCAGGGCGGCCAACGCCATGGCCGCAATAAAAGACATCGGGACGCCAAGCACCGGCTCCAGCGTCACAAAAGAAACACCTGCCAGGCCGTAGACCGAGCCCACAGACAGGTCGATTTCGCGGGCGATGATGACCAGCGCAAGGCCCATCGACAGTAGGCCCAGGATGGCGGAGAACTGCAGCACGTTCGCCAAGGAGTTGGTGTTCCACCAGCCATTGAAGTCGATTAACGTGAACAGAACCAGCATGGCACTCACGCCGATAACCGAGCCCAGAGACTGGCCGGTCAGAAGCCTGCGAAGGTAAATATTCGTCATGGATTGCAATTGAAGTCAAGAGATGTGAGCCCCTGCGACCAACGGGATAGACCCGGTGGCCGCAGGGGACCATGGCCCGGATTCAAGTCCGGCCCAAGGGCTCAGCTTATTGCCAGCCAGTCTGTTTCTTGTACTCGGCATCACCGAACACGCCGCGTACCAGCTTGGCCCACTTGTCGGCGTTGTCCTTGTTGATGATGACCGGACCGGTCAAGATGTCGGACTTGGGCTCATAGCCCAGTTCGTGGTACCAGTACAGCCACTCCATGGGAGCGTAGCCCTGCAGCCAAAAGCCTTGGCTGTTGGCTGCCAAAATGTGACCTTGGCGCACACCTTCGATAGAGACTGGACCTTCGTCCACAGTGATGATGGTCATGCCCTTTTTGCCGATGTCAGGGTTCAGCCCCATCTTGTTGGCCACGTCCCAAGCCCAGGGCGACGACCAGCCGGCCACGGTAAAGATGTAGTTGGCATCCTTGTGCGATTGCAGGTAGGCCTGCATTGCATTGCGGGCCTGAGTTGGCTCAGCACTGATGAACAGTTCGTCGAACTTGGCACCTGCGGCTTCCATCACTTCACGCATGCCCTTGCATCGTGCCTTCAGACCTTGGTGGGCCGCATCGTGCACAGCGCACATTACGCGGGTGGGCATGGGCACTTTGCCAGCCTTGGCTTGGGCCAGGGCGTATTGACCGAGATTTTTGCCGGTCAAGTATTCGTCACCGCCGACATAGGTCAGGTAAGGGATGCGCTTGCCTTCGGGGCGGCTGTCAGGAATGTTGAATGCCACAACGGGGATGCCGGAAGCAATCGCCTTGCGCAGCGGGCCTTCAAAGGCATTGGCGTCGACGATGGGCACTGCAATGCCGTCCGGATGGGTTGCAATAGCTTGTTCGAGTAGACGCACATGCTCTTGCACCGAGTAGTTGTTGGTGGATATGTACTCGGTTTTGACGTTCGGGTACTTCTTTTCGAACTCCTTGAGCGACTCGGTGAGCCAGCCCATGTTGGCGTCGTTCGAGCCAATGTGAGAGACCATCACAAAGCGATAGTCTTTTGCCAAAGCAGCGCCTGCTGCGAGTGCGATGCCAGCGGCAATCACGGTGGTTTTAATTAGCTTAGCGAGTTTCATTTGCCATCCTTCATTTGAATAATCTGTGTTGACTAAATTGCTCTGTTAGAGCAAGTAACTGATTGCATGCATGCATGTTTGCGTTGTCTTGCTGCTCTCCTTTAAATTTGTATAGATATTCATGACACTTTTGAGGTAACCGGATCCACTTGAACCGCTCCAAAGAGCCAATCCTCAGCGATGCAGGATTCGGTCCTGAGACCGTGATCTTGAGCGCCTGTCGATGGTATGTTTGCGCAAATTGCAAGTCAACGAAACTAGCAATTAATATTGCAAAACCTAGGGAAAGTCCCTAGGTTTTCTCGATCTCCGGAACGTTTTTGAATTGAATTCGGTGGTGGTCGACATGTCTCACTGATGGACATCCGTGTTTTCCCTAAGCCTCGTGCAATATCGACACTGCAGTGAGTCATTGTGCAATAATTATTGCTGTTAATTGCAATCGTCAATACACCACTCAAAACCAGGAGATTCCATGCCCGAGAAGACCGTCAGGCTGACCATGGCGCAAGCGCTGGTCAAGTACCTATGCAACCAATTCACTGAAATCGAGGGCGAAAAAGTACCGCTCTTTGCCGGTGTCTTTGCCATCTTTGGTCATGGCAATGTGACCTGCCTGTCCGAGGCCTTGGAAGCTGTGAAAGACACCTTGCCCACTTGGCGCGGACAGAATGAACAGTCCATGGCGCTATCTGCCGTGGCCTTTGCCAAGGCCAAGAAGCGCCGCCAGTTGATGGTGGCCGCCACCTCCATCGGCCCGGGTGCCGCCAATATGGTGACCGCTGCTGGCACTGCTCACGCGAACCGTTTGCCGGTGCTACTGTTGGCTGGTGACACTTTTGCCAACCGTTTGCCAGACCCGGTGTTGCAACAAGTCGAGCACTTCAATAATCCGACCATCACCGTCAACGACAGTTTCAAGGCGGTGGTGCGCTACTGGGATCGCGTCACGCTGCCCGAGCAAATCATCACGTCATTGCCCCAAGCCATTGCGACGATGTTGGACCCGGCGGACTGTGGACCAGCCTTTATTGGTCTGTGCCAAGACACACAGGAAATTGCATTTGACTATCCTGCGGAATTTTTCGAACCCACCACTTGGACGGTGCCGCGCCCTCGCGCTGACAAGGAAAAGATCGCACAAGCCGTTGCACTGCTCAAGTCAGCCAAGAAGCCTCTCATCATCTCCGGTGGCGGTGTGCGCTACTCCTTGGCCGAAACGCAGGTGGCCGATTTTGCTCTGCGCCACAACATCCCCGTGGTGGAAACCATTGCAGGCAAGGGTGGCCTGACCCACTATCACCCGGCCCACGCAGGCCCCATCGGCATTGTCGGCTCCACCTCGGCCAATGCATTGGCCTCAGACGCTGACGTGATTTTGGCCATTGGCACTCGCCTGCAAGACTTCACCACTGGCTCCTGGACATTGTTCAATCGCGAGGCCAAGTTCATTTCGGTCAATGCCGCGCGATGGGACGCCACCAAGCACCGCGCGTTGTCGGTAGTGGGCGATGCACGCGAAACCATTTTGGAACTGGAAGACGCCATTGGCGCCTGGGAGGCATCTCCGGAGTGGTTTAACCAATCGCGCGCATTGTTCGCCGATTGGGAGTTGCTGCTGGAAAGCCACAAGAAGCCGACCAACGCACCCATCCCAACCTACGCGCAAGTCGTGGATGTGGTCAACAAGGGTGCGCGCGACAACGACACACTGATTGCTGCTGCCGGCGGCATGCCGGGCGAGGTAACCAAGGGCTGGCGAGTCAAGGAACCTCACACCTTTGATTGCGAATTCGGCTTCTCCTGCATGGGCTACGAAATTGCCGCGGGATGGGGCCACGCCATGGCCAAGGGCGGCAAGGGAACGCCAATCGTCATGTTGGGTGATGGCACCTACATGATGATGAATTCAGACATCTATTCCACCGTACTGTCGGGTCACAAGATGATTGTGGTGGTCTGCGACAACGGCGGCTATGCCGTGATCAACCGTTTGCAGGAATTCAAGGGAGTGCCCGGCTTCAACAACCTGCTCAAAGACTGCCGCGTCAAGCAACCCTTCCCGGTGGACTTTGTAAAGCATGCCGAATCCATGGGCGCGCTCGCTCGCAGCTGCAAGACTCTGGACGAACTGGCCGCAGCCATGGAGTGGGCGCAGAACAACGACCGTACAACGCTCATCACCATCGTGACGGATGCCTTCGCCTGGGTACCGGGCGATGCCGACTGGGACGTAGGCGTGCCCGAGGTGAGCACCCGTGCCACTGTGCAGGCAGCGCGTGCGCACCAGATGGAAATTCGCAGCAAACAACGTGTTGGCATTTAAAAATTGAACTTAAGGAAATAGCATGAATCGTCTCGATGGAAAAGTAGCCGTTATCACCGGCGGAACCCAAGGCCTTGGCGCAGCCATTGCGCAGCAATTTGCCAGGGCAGGTGCCGCCGGCTTGACCATTTGCGGTCGCTCGGCAGCCAAAGGCGAAGCGGTTGCGCAACGTATTGAAAAAGACACCGGGGTGAAAACCGTGTTTGTTGCTGCCGACCTCAATAGCGTAGACGATTGCCGCAATGTGATTGCCCAGGCTGACAAGGTTTTCGGGCGCCTTGACGTACTGGTGAACGCCGCTGGTCTCACCGATCGCGGCAACCTGCTCAACACTTCGCAAGAGTTGTTTGACCGCATGTTTGCAGTCAACGTCCGCGCTCCTTTCTTTCTGATGCAAGAAGCTGTCAAACGCATGATCCGTGACGGTATCGAAGGCAATATGGTCAATATCGGCTCCACCTCCGAGCGTGCCGGACAGCCCTTTATTGCACCCTACTGCGCCTCCAAGGGAGCGCTGGCGACACTCACCCGCAACTCGGGCTATGCGCTAATGCGCAACCGCATTCGCGTCAACCAACTCGACATTGGCTGGATGGCTTCTGACGGTGAGGACCGCACACAGCGCGAATACCACGGTGCCGATGAAAACTGGCTAGAGAAGGCCGCTGCCGCACAGCCCTTTGGTCGACTGCTGGACCCCGCTGAAGTGGCCAAAGCCGTAGCTTTTTTGGCATCCGACGACAGCGGCATGATGACCGGCTCGGTCATACACTTTGACCAGTCGGTCTGGGGTGGCTACGACGCCGCACCTCCAGTGCCTGCCGGTCCTTTGGAAGCATAACGAAAAGGCGGGACACAAATGAAGACGATTAAAGGACCCGGCATTTACTTGGCACAGTTCGCGGCCGACGACGCGCCCTTCAACCGGTTGGATACGTTGGCGCAATGGGTTGCAGATCGAGGCTTCAAGGGCGTGCAGATTCCCACATGGGATACCCGCCTTATCAATTTGAAGCTGGCTGCGGAGAGCCAGACCTACTGCGACGAGATCAGGGGAACATTGGCATCCAAGGGCCTGGAAATAACCGAGCTGGCATCGCACATCACCGGGCAACTGGTGGCTGTGCATCCCGCGCACGACCAGATCATGGACAGCTTTGCCCCTGGAGCTGTACGTGGCAATCCGGCGCTACGTCAGCAATGGGCCGTGGAGCAAATGGGCTACTGTGCTCGCGCGTCCAAGAACCTAGGCTTGGACCGGCATGTTTCGTTTACTGGTTCGCTGCTGTGGCCTTATCTGTATCCGTATCCGCAGTGGCCCGAAGGCCTAGTGGAAGAGGCTTTTGATGAGCTCGCAAAGCGCTGGAAGCCCATCCTCAACCAGTTCGACGAGAACGGTGTAGACCTGTGTTTTGAAGTGCACCCATGCGAAGATGTACACGACGGTTTGACCTTCGAAATGTTTCTAGAGCGTGTGAACAACCACCCCCGATGCAACATCCTCTACGACCCCAGCCACTTTGTGCTGCAGCAGCTCGACTACCTGGCCTTCATCGACCACTACCATGAGCGCATCAAGATGTTTCACGTCAAGGATGCCGAGTTCCGCCCCAATGGCAAGACCGGTGCGTATGGTGGCTTCCAGCCCTGGAAAAACCGGGCCGGGCGTTTCCGTTCGCTAGGCGATGGCCAGGTGGACTTTGGTGCCATTTTCTCCAAGTTCGCTACCTATGACTTCGACGGCTGGGCCGTGCTGGAGTGGGAATGCTTCCTGAAGAACCAGGATGACGGTGCCCGCGAAGGTGCCGAGTTCATCAAGAAACACATCATCAAGGTGTCCGAGCGCGCGTTCGATGACTTCGTGAAGTCTGGTGCCAACAAGGAAATCAACCGCAGCATTCTGGGAATTTAAGGAGTAAACATGAGTAACAAAACAACAACGCGGCGTACGTTGCGCCTTGGGATGGTGGGCGGCGGTGAAGGCGCCTACATCGGCAACATCCACCGCATCGCTGCGCGCCAGGACGGCATGCTGCTACTGGTGGCCGGTGCCTTCGATGTGGATGCCGAGCGCGGCCACCGCTTTGCGGCCAGCCAGGGCATTCCAGCGGACCGCTCCTATGGCGACTACAAGCAGATGCTGGAAGCCGAACTCAAGCGTGAGGACCGCATCGATGTGGTGGCGATTTGCACACCCAACCACACTCACTTTCCGATTGCCAAGGCATTTCTGGAAGCAGGCTTTGATGTGATTTGTGAAAAGCCGCTGACCACCACCCTGGAAGATGCGGTAGCTCTGGAAGCGCTGGTGAAAAAGACCGGCCGCTTCATGGGCGTGACCTACACCTACTCGGGCTACCCCATGATCCACGAAGCGCGTGAAATGGTAGCTGCAGGCAAGCTAGGCAATATCCGCGTAGTGCAAGTGGAGTACCCGCTGGAGTGGATGGCCACTGCCATAGAGTCCGAAGGCAATGCGCAAGCGGCCTGGCGTACCGACCCCAAAAAGTCAGGTCGTGGCGGCTCCATTGGTGACATCGGCACCCACGCCTACCACCTGGCAGGATTTGTAACCGGCCTGAAGGCCGACACTATCACTGCTGACCTAGCCACCTTTGTGCCCGGCCGCCAACTGGACGATAACGCCCACGTGATGATTCGCTACCAGGGTGGTGCTCGCGGCCTGTTATGGTCGTCGCAAGTAGCCATCGGTTGCTCCAATGGCGTGCGTCTGCGCGTCTTCGGTGACAAGGGTTCTTTGACATGGTTCCAGGAAGAGCCTAATGACCTGCAATTCACGGGTCTCTTGGGTCGCACGGAACGCATCAAGCGTGGTGCAGGTGATTTGTCAGAAGCGGCCAAAGCCCGCACCCGTACGCCACCGGGGCACCCCGAGGGCTATCTGGAAGCCTTTGCCAATCTGTACAGCGGATTTGCTGAAGCCATTCAAGCACGTCTTGAAAAGCGTGAGCCTACCGCCATCGGTCAAAACATTCCTCTGGCCTACGATGGTCTTAAAGGTGTAGCCTTTGTGGACGCCGTGGTGGACAGCGCGCACGCGACAGACCAGCCTTGGATTAGACCGGTAGCCGTGTAAGCATCTCCACGCTCCGGCGGCAGGAAACCTGTATGCCGGGGGGGGCGCCAGGTCGGTGCACTAGGTTACCGTGGCCGTTGGCGCATTTAATGCGTTTTTTGGCAGCTTTGTGGTCTGCCTGGTCTCAGGCAGGGCACAGAATTTGCGTGCTGCCTGTTATTTCCGTTCCACCCTCCGCCAGGGGCGCTTGGCTTCGGTCCGCCTTTGCAGTCCCCAAAAATGACAAAACCCATTCGCAGCATCTTAGTCGCCAACCGCAGCGAGATAGCCATCCGCGTACTGCGCGCGGCCTCTGAAATGGGCATCCGTACGGTTGCCATTTACTCTAACGAAGACCGCTTTGCGCTGCACCGCTTCAAGGCCGACGAGTCGTATCTCGTGGGTGCGGGCAAGAAGCCGATTGCCGCCTATTTGGACATCGCAGACATAGTGCGAATTGCCAGAGAGGCTGAAGTGGACGCCATCCACCCCGGCTATGGCTTTCTCTCGGAGAACCCCGATTTTGCCGATGCATGCGCGGCAGCAGGCATTGCCTTTATCGGGCCGAACGGCGATGTCATGCGTACCTTGGGCAATAAGGTGGTGGCCCGTGCTGTGGCCGTGGCTGCCAATGTGCCGGTTGTGCCTGCCACCACCGCATTGCCTGATGACATCGAAGTCTGCAAGCAGATGGCCCTGCAAGTGGGCTACCCGCTCATGCTCAAGGCGAGCTGGGGCGGTGGTGGACGCGGTATGCGCGTCATTGAGACTGAAGCCGACCTGGCCCCCATGAAGGAGCTGGCCCAACGCGAAGCGCTGGCCGCCTTTGGCAATGACGAGGTGTACCTGGAAAAGCTGGTGCGCCGCGCCCGCCATGTGGAAGTGCAAGTACTGGGCGACAAGCACGGCAACCTGGTGCATTTGTTCGAGCGCGATTGTTCGGTGCAACGGCGCAACCAGAAAGTGGTGGAGCGCGCACCCGCCCCCTACATGGATGAAGCTACCCGCACCGAGCTGTGCGAATCGGCCCTGCGTCTGGCGCGCGCCGCACACTACAGCCACGCAGGCACCGTGGAGTACCTGTATGACGTGGACACAGGCAAGTATTACTTCATTGAGGTCAACCCACGCATCCAGGTGGAGCACACCGTCACCGAAGTGGTGACTGGTGTGGACATCGTCAAGGCCCAGATCCGCGTGACCGAAGGTGCGCGGGTCGGAGGCGAAGATTCCTTTATCCCTCTGCAAAAGGACATCAGCCTGCGCGGCCATGCCCTGCAATGCCGTGTGACCACCGAGGATCCGGAAAACCACTTCACCCCCGACTACGGCAAGATCGCCGTCTACCGCAGCGCCGCAGGCTTTGGCATCCGCCTGGATGCAGGCACGGCCTATGCCGGTGCAGTGATTACGCCGTACTACGACTCCCTCTTGGTCAAGGTCACCGCCTGGGGCCACACACCGGATGAAGCTGCGTCGCGCATGGACCGGGCCTTGCGCGAATTCCGCGTGCGGGGCCTGTCCACCAACCTGCAGTTTCTGGAAAACGTTATCGCCCACCCGCTGTTCCGCTCGGGCGAATGCACCACGCGCTTCATTGACACCACGCCTGAGCTGTTCAACTTCGTCAAGCGTCGTGACCGCGCCACGCGGCTCCTGAAGTTCCTGGGCGAGGTCGCAGTAAATGGCAACCCAGAGATGAAAGGTCGTACCTTACCTGCGCTCCCGCTGCCTGCGCCCATTAAGCCCCTGTGTGACATCACCACGTCCATTCCGAAGGGAAGCCGAGACCGCTTCAAGGAACTGGGTGCCCTGGGCTTTGCCCAGTGGATGAAAGACCAGCCTCAGGTGCTCTTGACCGACACCACCATGCGTGACGCCCACCAGTCGCTGTTTGCCACTCGTATGCGCAGCCACGACATGACGCAGATAGCGCCGTACTACGCGCGCATGTTGCCCCAACTCTTCAGCATGGAATGCTGGGGCGGAGCCACCTTCGATGTGGCCCTGCGCTTTTTGAAAGAAGACCCCTGGGAGCGCCTGGCCAGGTTGCGCGAGGCCACGCCCAACATCCTCTTCCAGATGCTGCTGCGTGCATCGAATGCCGTTGGGTACACCAACTACTCCGACAACGTTGTGCGCTACTTTGTGCAGCAGGCGGCCAAGAATGGTGTGGATGTGTTTCGCGTCTTTGACTCGCTCAACTGGGTGGACAACATGCGTGTGGCCATGGACGCGGTAATCGAGTCCGGCGCGCTGTGCGAAGGCGCGCTGTGCTACACCGGCGACCTGTTCGATGCCAGGCGTAGCAAGTACGACCTGAAGTATTACGTCGGCCTGGCCAAGAAGTTGGAAAAGGCGGGCGCGCATATCCTGGGTATCAAGGACATGGCCGGTGTATGCAAGCCCCGTGCGGCAGCAGAACTGGTGCGAGTCTTGAAGCAAGAGGTGGGTCTGCCCATCCACTTCCACACCCACGACACCAGCGGCATCTCGGCCGCCAGCGTGCTGGCCGCCATTGAAGCCGGTTGCGATGCGGTGGACGGTGCGCTGGATTCTATGAGTGGGCTTACGTCACAACCCAACCTGGGCTCCATAGCCGTTGCCCTCAAAGGCTCCGCGCGCGACCCCGGCATGGACCTGGATGCCATGCAGGCCCTCTCGCACTACTGGGAAGGAGTGCGCCGGGCCTATGCTCCATTTGAGGCCGATATGCGTGCTGGTACTTCGGACGTGTACAACCACGAAATGCCCGGTGGTCAGTACACCAATCTGCGCGAGCAGGCGCGAGCGATGGGCCTGGCGCACCGCTGGCCTGAAGTGTCCAAGGCCTATGCGGAAGTAAACGTGCTGTTTGGTGACATTGTGAAAGTCACGCCCACCTCCAAGGTGGTGGGCGACATGGCGCTCTTCATGGTGGCCAATGACCTGCAGCCCGAGGACGTGCGCAACCCGGCTAAGGACGTAGCGTTTCCTGATTCGGTGGTCTCGCTCTTCAAGGGTGAGCTGGGCTTCCCGCCAGACGGCTTCCCCAAGGAGCTGGAGAAGAAGGTGCTCAAGGGCGAAGCCCCCATGCAGGGCCGCGCAGGTGACCACCTGATAGACGTGGATCTGGAAGCCAAGCGCAAGGAGGCCGAAGCGGCCACCGGGCGCAAGATCAGCGATACCGATCTGGCTTCCTACCTGATGTACCCCAAGGTGTTCAAGGACTACGCCGAGCACCGCAGCTACTTCAGTAATGTGTCGCTGCTCCCCACATCGCCTTTCTTTTACGGCCTGAGTGACCGAGAAGAGGTGTCCATTGATATCGACAAGGGCAAGACGCTGGTGGTGCGCCAGACCGGGCGTTCCGAAGGTGTGGACGAAGAGGGCAAGGTCAAGGTGTTCTTCGAGCTCAACGGCCAGCCGCGCACGGTGCGGGTGCCCAAGGCGGGTATTGCGGGCACGGGTCACGCCAAGGCCAAGGCCGAAGAAGGCAATGCCAACCACGTAGGTGCGCCCATGCCGGGCATGGTAGTCACAGTGGCGGTGAAGGTGGGGCAAACGGTCAAAAAAGGTGATCCGCTGGTGTCCATGGAAGCCATGAAGATGGAGACCATGCTCACGGTCGACCGGGATGCCACGGTGCATGGGGTACACGTTCGCTCGGGTGATGTGATTAATGCAAAGGACTTGTTGATCGAGTTGCGGTGAATTGAAGCTCTCGGAATGCGCTGTGCACCGGAGCCCCAACTGCTCATCTATGCTGAATCCGCTGCAGAAGTCAGCACTGCTGAAGCAAGCAGTTACAGTCAAAACTCTAGGGCTGCAACTGATCGTCAGGAGCACTGCCTGGGCTTGATGGCTATGCCCGTTACCTGACATGTTTCTCAAAATCAGAGCGCCGGACTGCTGACACTGCCGAGCACCTCCAGTGTGTCCTTATCGGTCAGTAAGCCAATTGAAATCACGGCCAACAAGCAAACCTTAGCTTCGAGGCTTTACTCAGCAAAAGTCTATTGATTGGTCATTGCTATGCTGCGTGGGCCTGAAGTATCAAGTGACATGTTCGAGCGATTGCACCCCCGTTAAATCGTAGACTGATATGACTGATATATTCGTGCAATGGATCGCCTGCAAAATATTGAGACCTTTGTACGAGTCGCGCAAACGCAAAGTTTTGCAGAGGCGGCTCGGCAACTGCGTGTTGCGCGTTCGGTCGTAACCACCCGGATAAAGCAGCTTGAAGACTACCTTGGGGCTCCACTTTTTCATCGAAGTACACGGGTCGTTCGTTTGAGCGAGACAGGACAGGCTTTCCTACGTGATTGCACTGATCTTGTTGGGCGCGCAAACGACATCGTTGATCAGATGCGAGATGTCCGAAGTGCCCCGGCCGGCACTTTGAGGCTTCACGCTTTACCGGGATTCGTGCTGGGTCACTTGGCTCAGATACTGCGCGATTTTCAAGAAAAGTATCCAGAAATCAATCTCGACCTCTCTGTGAGTGACGCAATGATCGATCCTGTGAAGGAAGGCATGGATTGTGCTCTGCAAATATTCCCATCTGTCTCGGAGGATCTGGTATCACGTAGGTTGTTTCCCGTGCGCAGAGTCTTTTGTGCGACGCCGGAATACTTGAAGAAATATGGAACGCCCAGGCATCCCAACGACCTGTTCGGTCACCGCCTGGGGCTGTATTCCAAGTACCCATCAAGGGACAAGTGGACCTTCTACCGTGATGAGGAGAAGTTGACCCTGGAACTGAAAGCGGTAATGCTGACAAACAGTGTTCATTTGCTGAATGAATACGCACTGGAGAATGCAGGGATTGTTTGTGTGCCAACGCTGGTTGCCTCCAGCAGTGTGCTGAATGGGCGCCTCAAGCTGGTGCTTTGTGACTACCAGCTGTCCACGTTTTGGTTGAGTGCCGTATACCCGCGCACCCTACGCGGTGCCTACAAACTCAGGCTGTTCATTGAAGCCTTGAGTGCGAGCTTTGCTGGGGGAGAGCCCCCTTGGGACCAAGCGCTGATTCAACAGGGCCATATTTTCAGCAAGTTGATTGATGCCTGAGCCCATGCTGGCTGGCCATTGCCTGCCGTAGGGGTAAACCCGCACTATTGTTCTGTAATGCCGAACAATTCGGTTTCTCTTCGCTGACTACTCGAAATGTGGTGCAGCTTCTAAAGTCCACTCCATCGCAAAAACATACCCGCGATAAAACGCAGGAGATAGCATGGACCTCTCGGAAGTTCAGAAAGCCGCCGGACTTAAGTCCCCCATTCGCAACCAGCTTTTCATAAACGGAAAGTTCGTTGATGCATTGAACGGCGAGACATTGCCGACTTTGAATCCGCACGACAATTCGGTAATTACGAACGTGGCCATGGCGGGTCGCACCGATGTGGACGTGGCAGTGGCGGCTGCACAGAACGCCTTTCCTGCATGGAGCCGCATGGCAGCCGCCGATCGTGGTCGCATTCTGCTAAGGCTTGCAGACCTTATCGAGGCCAACGCTGAAGAATTGGCGCGCCTCGAATCCCTGGATACCGGCCATCCCCTCAAAGATTCAAGATTCCTGGACGTTCCTCGCACTGCAGGTTGCTATCGCTACTTCGGGGGCATGGCGGACAAGTTCCAAGGTGAAACGATTCCTGTGGAAGCGGGCTTCCTGAATTACACCCTGCGCGAACCGGTTGGCGTGGTCGGGCAAGTGGTGCCCTGGAATTTCCCCTTGATGTTTACGAGCTGGAAAATGGCGCCAGCGCTGGCTGCAGGTAACTGCGTGGTGATGAAACCAGCTGAAATTACGCCGCTGTCATCCCTAAAAATTGCGGAGTTGATGGCAGAAGCCGGAATGCCTCCGGGCGTGGTGAACATACTGCCTGGCTTGGGCAACGTAGCTGGCCAATACATCGCCGAGCACCCAGGAATTGCAAAGGTTGCCTTCACTGGTAGCACTACTACCGGCAAGCGCATTGTCGAAGCCAGCGCAGGCAACCTGAAAAAAGTGCAACTCGAACTCGGTGGCAAGGGTCCCAATATTGTTTTCGAAGACGCCAACTTGCTTGCGGCAGTCAACGGCAGCGCTTGGGCCATATTCCACAACCAGGGTCAAGCCTGTATAGCGGGCTCACGTTTGGTGCTGCACGAAAAGATTGCAGATGCCTTTCTCGAAAAATTCGTACCGCTCGCACAGTCCATCCGTTTGGGTAATCCCATGGACGAGATGACCGAAATGGGCCCTCTCACCAGCCAACAGCATCGCGACCGCGTGCTGAGCTACGTGGAAGTAGCCAGAAGCCAAGGCGGTGAAGTGTTGACAGGCGGCAAAACGCCCAATGGAAGCCTGGCACAAGGCTGCTATGTCGAGCCGACTATTGTTCGAGCGGCAAGTTACAAGGACAGGGTTGCCCAAGAAGAGGTATTCGGTCCGTTTGTTACCGTGTTGACCTTCAAAGATGACGCCGAAGCGATGCAAATTGCCAACGGCACGGACTACGGACTCGGTAGCGGCCTTTGGACCAACAACGTCCAACGTGCCCACAAGTTTGCTCGTGATTTGTATGCAGGCATGGTCTGGGTGAATTGCTACAAACGCGTGAATCCCGGCTCACCATTCGGTGGTGTTGGACAAAGTGGATACGGCCGCGAAATGGGATTTGACGCAATGCGTGAGTACACGCAGGTCAAGAGCGTGTGGATCAATGTGGATGCACAAATTTCCCCGCACTACAAGCGCTGAGATACAAGCCATGCAAGACTTTGTCTACAACGGTCAACCCTCTCGGGTGGTCTTTGGCGCAGGTTCGCTAAAGCACTTGGAGCGAGAAATAGACGCCATGGGTGCTAAGCGTGCTCTTGTGCTTTCCACACCCGAACAGGCCGAACAGGCTCAGCACATTGCGGATCTCCTTGGATCGCGGGCCGCAGGAATATTTCCCAAGGCAGTGATGCATGTGCCAATTGAAACCGCTCGCGAGGCACGTGAGGTTGCCACTAGACTGGGTGCAGATTGCGCCGTTGCAGTAGGTGGTGGCTCCACGACCGGCCTTGGAAAAGCAATTGCCATGGATTCGGGACTTCCAATCTTGGCTATACCCACAACCTATGCTGGCAGCGAAATGACGCCAATTTATGGCATTACGGCAGGCGGCCTGAAAAAGACCGGACGTGACCCGCGTGTATTGCCCCGCACGGTTATCTACGATCCCATGTTGTGCCTGACGCTTCCAGTGGGACTGAGTGTGACCAGTGGCATCAACGCCATTGCGCATGCTGCAGAGGGGCTATACGCTCAGGATCGCAATCCGATTATGGATTTGATGGCCGAAGAAGGCATTGCTGCCATCGCGCGCGCCCTACCAGGCATTTGCAAAGAGCCCGGTAATGTCGAGGCGCGCAGCGATGCGCTTTACGGCGCCTGGTTGTGTGGATCGGTCTTAGGTAACGTGGGCATGGCCCTGCATCACAAGCTGTGTCACACCTTGGGCGGCAGCTTCAATCTGCCCCATGCAGAAGTGCATACCGTCGTGCTTCCCCATGCGATGGCATTCAACGCAGAAGCTGCACCGGCTGCCATGCAAAAAATCGCAAGGGCACTGAATCGACCCATTGCTGCTGCCGGACTATTTGATCTTGCTGCAGACAACGGTGCACCCGTGGCACTAAAAGATATCGGCATGCGCGAAGAAGACTTGGACAAAGCTGCAGATATAGCGGTCTCCAATCCGTACTGGAACCCCAGCCCCTTTGGCAAGGAGCAGCGAAACTTGATTCGTGAACTGCTGCAACGTGCTTTCGATGGCACACGGCCAACTTGATTATTCACAACCACAAAGGAGACAAACATGAAATTTAATCGCAGAAAGTTCACGCAAGTGGCAGCTGTTATTGCTGCTTCTAGTGTCGCGTCATTTGCATGGGCCGCCGATGTCGTCAAGATTGGCTATGTGTCGCCCCAAACTGGTCCACTCGCACCTTTCGGAGAAGCGGACAAGTGGGTGATTGATCAGATGAAGACTGCCTTCAAGGATGGCATTACCATCGCCGGCAAAAAGCACGAAGTGCAGATTATTCTGAAAGACAGCCAGTCCAACCCCAACCGGGCTGGTGAAGTGGCCAGCGACCTCATCCTCAAGGACAAGGTGGCATTGATTCTGACTGCCGGCACACCTGAGACAGCCAACCCGGTCAGCGATGCGGCCGAGCTGAACGAAGTACCCTGTGTGTCCAGCGTTGTGCCTTGGCAGCCATGGTTTTTCGGTCGCAAGGGTGATCCGGCCAAAGGATTCAATTACACGTATCACATTTTCTGGGGACTGGAAGACGTGATTGGCAACTACACCAATGGCTGGAAGACTGTTGCATCGAACAAGAAGGTGGGCGGACTGTTTCCCAACGACGGAGATGGCAACGCGTGGGGCGATAAGGAATTGGGATTCCCTAAACCACTGACCAGCATGGGCTTCTCTCTGACTGATCCTGGTCGTTTCCAAAATGGGACGCAAGACTTCTCTGCCCAAATCGCTGCCTTCAAGAAAGATGGCGTTGAAATTGTAACGGGCGTGGTGATCCCACCGGATGCCAAGACATTCCTGACGCAGGCAAAGCAACAAGGGTTCAAACCCAAGGTTATTACCTTGGGTAAGGCATTGCTGTTCCCCAGCGCGATTGAAGCCCTGGGTGATCTGGGCTACGGGCTCAGTACGGAAGTGTGGTGGTCTCCTTCGCATCCATTCTCTTCCTCCTTGACAAAGCAAAGTGCCAAGGCGCTGGCCGAATCCTACGAAACAGGCACCAAAAAGCAATGGACTCAGCCAATTGGTTTTGCACATGCGCTGTTTGAAGTGGCTTCTAACGCACTGTCTCGCTCCAAGTCGCTTAACGCCAGTGACGTGCGTGATGCCATTGCGGCAACCAGCATTGATTCCGTTGTCGGACCGGTGAAATGGGGTGGCCAGGGACCGTTCAAGAACGTCAGCAAAACACCACTGGTGCTGGGGCAGTGGGTTAAAGGCACAAAGAACAAAGTCGATCTGGTGATTGTCAACAACGAAACCGCCAAGAACATCCCGACCGGCGGAACGCTCAAGCCGCTCTAAACAAACCGAACCATTTTGTCCCTGCAATATTGCCGGGACATGGGTAGCCACGTCCCTTTTTACATCTGAACACTATGCAAAATAAACTCGTACGCGCTTCTTTCGCGCTCTTGGCTGGATTCTCTGCTGTTGCAAACGCAACGGAAGGTGGAACTTCTGTTTATCCCGTGGGAACCGAGAACTACACCTGCTGTGCATTGCCTCCCCCCGGACTGTATGGTCAGGCTTTCGTGGAGAACTACACCGCAACAAAACTACGTGACAACAACGGAAATGATGCCACGCCGCCCGGCTTCAAGGTCACTGCGAATGCAGTTGTGCCGCGACTGGTCTATGTCACCAAGGAAACCGTTCTGGGCGGATCGCTGGGCTTTCACGCAATCCTGCCGATGGTTAACCTGGAGGTCACCGTTCCCGGACTGAGCCAGACCAAGAGCGGCAACGGTGACGTCGTTCTGGGCGCGGTATTGGGCTATCACCACAGCCCTCAGCTGCATACTGTGGCGGCGATTGACGTGATTACACCAACAGGTTCCTACAACAAGAACGACTTGGCAAATCTTGGCAAGAACCATTGGGCAATCCAGCCGGTCTATGGCGTGAGCTACATCGATCCTAATGGCTTGAACGCCGACGCCAAAATCATGTACACGTTCAATGGTCAGAACGATGCCACAGGTTATCGTGACGGCCAGGAATTCATTACCGATTACTCCCTTGGATGGGGCCTGGGCAACGGCTGGGTTGTTGGCGTGGGGGGCTACATCTACCAACAGACCACCGACGATACGCTCAACGGCAACACCGTGGCTAACAACAAGGGGCTCGCCTTTGCCTTGGGCCCATCCATCCGATACGACAGCGGCAAGGGCTGGTTTGTGACTGCCAAATTCCAACAGGAATCCAACGTTGCCAACCGTGCCGAAGGTCAGGCCTTCTGGCTCAAGGCAGTGGTGCCGTTCTAAGTCTTTGACCATTCGCGTGTATGGCACTCCTCGCACTTCAGTCAGTTAGTAAGTCCTACGGGGCGCTCAAGGTCACGGACAATATTACGTTGTCCGTTAACAAGGGCGAAACCCTGGGCATTCTTGGGCCTAATGGCGCGGGCAAGACAACGCTGTTCAACCTCATTTCGGGTGATGTGCGTTGCGATCAGGGCCAGGTCATCTATGCGGGGAAGGATGTCTCACGCCTGATGCCAAATCAGCGTTGCCATGCAGGAATCGGGCGCAGTTACCAGGTCCCTCAGCCTTTCGGCAATATGACCGTCTTTGAGAATCTGGTGACTGCAGCCTGCTTTGGGGGACAACAAACCGAGATGCAAGCCTGGAAAACCGCGCGTGATGTGCTGGATCAAACGGGCTTGCTTTCCTATGCCAACAAGCCTGCCGGTGGTCTGACATTGCTCAATCGCAAGCGTCTGGAATTGGCGCGTGCGCTGGCTACCCAACCAGAGCTTCTGCTGCTGGATGAGATTGCCGGTGGCCTGACAGAGCATGAAGCACACGAACTGGTGGAGGAACTGCAACGCATCAAAGCGCGCGGCATCACCATGATCTGGATTGAACACGTGGTTCATGCACTGCTGTCTATTGCCGACAGGCTGTTTGTTATCAACTTCGGCCAGAAGCTGGCCGAAGGTGAGCCGCAGGCTGTGATGAATGACCCGGACGTGCGCCGCGTGTACATGGGGATGGAAGCATGAGCACGATACTTTCTACCCATGGTCTGCAAGCCTTCTATGGCGATGCGCAGGCATTGTTTGGGATCGACTTCGAACTGGCACAAGGTGAAATGGTCGCCATCATTGGTGCCAATGGTGCGGGCAAGAGTACCTTCCTCAAGTCACTCACTGGGCTGGTGAAGGCAAGCAGAGACTCTATCCATCTCAATGGTGAGCCCATTGGTGGTCTTCCACCAGGACATATTGTTCGTAATGGACTGGCATTGGTGCCGGAGGGGCGGCGCCTTTTTCCAAGCCTGACAGTGGAAGAGAATTTGTTGATGGGGGCCACTGCGGGTCGGCCCGGTCCTTGGAATCTGAAGCGGTTGTTCAGTCTTTTCCCCATTCTTGAAGAAAAGCGCTTGAGTCCAGGAACCGCCCTGTCCGGTGGTCAACAGCAAATGGTGGCGCTGGGTCGGGCCTTGATGAGCAATCCGAAAATCTTGCTGTGTGATGAATTGTCTTTGGGTCTTGCACCCATTGTGATTCGCGAAATCTACAAGGTAATGCCAAGCATCACGGCAGAGGGCATGACGGTGGTGATTGTGGAGCAAGATGTCTCCATGGCACAGCAGGTATCGCAGCGCGTGTATTGCTTCCAGGAAGGCAAAGTGTCCTTGCAGGGACGCTCAGAAGACCTCACACGAGAGCAGATTTCACAAGCCTATTTTGGAATCTGAGGAAGACCATGATTGAAACCATTGTTCAAGGATTGTTGCTGGGAGGGCTTTATACGCTCTTCGCCCTGGGTCAGTCACTGATGTTTGGGGTGATGCGCCTCACCAACACTGCGCAGGGTGACTTCATTGTGCTCGGTGCTTTCGCAGCTATCGCAGGGATCTCCGTATTGGGGCTACCTGTTGGACTGGCATTGGCTGCGGTGTTGCCTGTCGCATTTGGCTTTGGATTCTTGCTGCAGCGATACGTCCTCAATGGAACGTTGGGCCGTGATCCCCTGCCTTCATTGGTGGTGACATTTGGACTTTCCATCGTGATCCAAAACCTGTTACTGGAGCTTTTCTCGGCAGACCCCCGCTCAATCGAGACGGGCGGGCTCTCCTCTGAAGGGTTCGCAGTGACTGACAGCTTTTCACTGGGTGTCTTGCCCTTGATGATCCTGGTCGTCGCAATAGCGTCAACGGCTTCATTGCAGTGGCTCTTCACTCGAACAGCCATTGGGCGATCATTCCGTGCCGTCTCTGACGATCGCGAGATTGCAGAGCTTATGGGACTTCAGTCTGCCAAGGTGTACGCATTGGCAACAGCCATCGCATTCGTGTTGATCAGTATTGCAGGCATCTTGCAAGGTATGCGCACCACGGTGTCACCCGCCGATGGCCCTTTGCTTTTGCTGTTTGCTTTTGAGGCCGTAATCATCGGTGGTATGGGTTCGTTTTGGGGAACCCTGTTCGGGGCCATGATTTTGGGTGTAGCCCAGCAAATCGGGTTCAGAGTTGACCCTGGCTGGGGCATCTGGTTTGGCCATCTGGTCTTTCTAATGGTTCTGGTGGTGCGACCACAAGGCTTGTTTCCAAAAACTCGGGGTTGAGCCAGTCATGCAACACACACAAGTTATCGTAGAACGCGGAGGCCGCCATGGTGGTGCTGCCATAGCCGCTGGGGTCGCCTTGATTGCACTTGCTGCAAGCCTTCCCTTTTGGGGTGAGTCGAGCTGGATGCGCGAATTCGTTCAAATCGCCTGCTACTTCATTTTCGCCATGATGTGGAACCTGATGGCCGGCTATGGCGGCATGGTCAGCATCGGACAGCAGGCATACTTTGGGATTGGGGGCTACGTCATGCTGGCCCTGGGCAACTTTGCCGGAATGAACCCGTTTGTCGCCATCCCTATCGGGGCGTTGGCGGCAGGGTTGGTCGCCTTGCCGGTGTCCTATGTGGCCTTCCGCTTGCAAGGTGGCTATTTTGCGATTGGCACCTGGGTCATCTCTGAGGTCTTTCGCCTGAGCATTTCCAATATCTCTACCGTGGGTGGGGGGTCCGGCACAACGCTTACCGCTTTGCGCGGCATTGAAAAGGCCACACGCGAAAGCGTAACGTATTGGATGGCATTGGTCTGTGTTGTTGCCGCCGTAGCACTAGTCTACCTATTTCTGCGCAGTAAGCGTGGCCTAGCGCTATTGGCGATTCGTGATAACGAGATTGCTTCCGAGTCGCAAGGCATTCCAGTACGCCGCATGAAGTTGGCAGTCTACGCTGTGGCTGCCTTTGGTGCAGGGCTGGCCGGCGCACTTTACTTTGTAGGCAATCTGCGAATCAGTCCGGATGCTGCGTTCAGTGTGAACTGGACCGCATTTGCCATCTTCATGGTGGTCATTGGCGGACTGGGGAGCATAGAAGGGCCGATTGCGGGGGCCGTACTGTTTTGGGCACTGAATAAATTCTTCAGTGACTATGGCACCTGGTACTTGTTGGGTTTGGGCTGCATGGCAATTCTGGTAACCATTTACTTCAAACAAGGTTTGTGGGGCTACGCGCAAGCGCGGTGGGGATGGACACTGTTTTCCACCCAGCGCGTGCTTACGGAGTCTGCAAAGTAAGCCATGTGGAACATTCTTGGCGCCAAGCGCAAATTGCCTCACCTATCTCGGCATCAAAGACCGAGAGATTTGGAATCGGGTGCAGGCAAATTCAGTGTAGCGGTAGGTGCTTGCCTGGATGGTTCTTCTCGCCTTACTTTTATTCAGGCTGATTTTGAGCGAATCGCTCTGGCGCAAGCCAGTAACTCTGCGGATGCCGCACTGCAAATGGGCAATTTGCGTGCAGCGATGGCGCAGGTTCTTTGGGCCACTCAGGAAACGCGCACCGCCGCCAACTTGGCTAAGGAAGCGAGTTTAGAAGTTGAGGTGGACGCGCAACGAACACAACACCACATTCGCAGCGTAAGCAAATCGATTTTAGACGCACAGACTTTGCTCAATGAATTGTCTTCCAAATCCACCAAAATAGAGCAGATTGTGCAGTTTATCGAAAAAATAGCGCGTGAAACCACTTTGCTGGCTATCAATGCAAAAATTGAAGCGGCTCGCGCTGGCGAAAGCGGACGAGGGTTTGCGGTAATTGCAGACTCAGTGAAGCACCTTGCCGTGCAAACTAATGAGGCAACGTTAACCATCCAAAGGCTGCTTGGGTCGACTGTGAGCGATGTACGACATGCCGGCGAGCTGATTAATATTGCCATGCAAGAAGTCACTGTCAGTGCAAGGCTGGCTAACCAAGTGGCTGCACGCTCTGTCGACGCAAAAGCACAAGCTTCAACGGTGGATTCTCAGGTCACAGTGATCGTGGAACAGCTAGACACATTTACTTTATCGACTAGCAGTTTAGACGAGCGTGTTCGTGGTTTGGCTGCCGGTGCGCAGCAAATAACCACAACTGCGTCGCAAGCGCGCGAGTCGGCGCGCTCCGTGCTGGAGTCTGCCATTTTCCTTAAAAGGCAAGACCAAATATCTTTGAATCATGAAGAAACACCCTTAAAGGTGCGCTTGTTGAACTTAACGGAAATTACGCGCGGTGAAACTATGCTCGCATTGAATGCACAGCCTCTTCAGGTTGAAAAGGCAATCAAAAAGATTCGTGTGCTAGAGGAGGAATTAAGCAATGTGCTGGCTGATAGTAAGTCCAGCGACATCGCCGATGAGTTTTGGACTCTGTGGCGCGAATATTCATCACTTCGGTTAGATGCATTGGACCTAGCATTGCGGGGGCTTAACGCGGAGGCTATTGAATTCACGGCCAAGAAGAACCGTCCCAAATACCAAGAGCTGCGCAAGTTTCTGAGCGAAAGTTAAAGCGAAGTAGCGTGAACACCAAATCAGATAGCACCCGAAATTAGGAGCGGTTGATGAGAAATATAGATGAAACCAACATTACCAACGCCGTCCTGAAACGCATGGAGGCGTGCGAAAATCCTCGACTCAAGGAGATCCTTGGCAGCCTAATACGTCACCTGCACGAATTCGTGCGCGAAGTCCATCTGAGCGAGGCGGAATGGATGGCCGGCATCGATTTCTTGACTGCCACCGGCCATATGTGCAACGACAAGCGTCAAGAGTTCATATTGTTGTCTGACACCCTTGGCTTCTCTATGCTGACGGTTGCTATGAACCATGCCAGCCCTCCCGGGGTTACGGAATCAACCGTATTCGGGCCGTTCCATGTAGCAGGCGCTCCACATGTGACGCAAGGCGCGGATATCAGCGCGGGCGCCAGCGGTGAGCCGCTTTTTGTCACCGCAAGAGTCACAGCACCGGACGGTAGGCCAGTGAGCGGGGCGGATGTGGATGTATGGCAAGCCGATGAAGATGGTTTGTACGACGTACAACGCCCGGGCCTTTTGCACCACCAGGCGCGTGCCGTATTGCGAACGGATGCAGAGGGATATCTTCGTTTTCGCACGGTACTTCCGGTGGCCTACCCTGTTCCAACCGATGGTCCGGTTGGCAAGATGTTGGTGGCGACCGGGCGGCACCCATGGCGCCCTGCGCATATTCACTTCATGGTGGTGGCCACCGGATATGAGCGGCTGATTACACATGTGTTTCGTGAAGGAGATCCTTATCTAGATTCCGATGTTGTCTTTGGTGTTAGATCTTCGCTGATTGGTCAATTCGTAGAACACCCAGCGGGCGTCGCACCCGATGGCAGTGCGCAAAGCGTTCCCTTCCACACATTGAACTTTGATTTCGTTCTGCAGCCTGTTTGAACTTCGCGCATTTACCAATCAAGAACCGATATGTACTTTGCTGTTATTGCCCGTGACAAACCAGGCCAGGCTGAGCTGCGCAAGCGTCTGCGCCCAGATCACAGAGCCTGGCTCAGAATGCCCGGCGACCACCAAATTGTGGTGCGCCTCGGTGGCCCGCTGCTGGGTGTAGATGGAGAAATGGACGGAACACTGTTGGTCGTTGAGGCACCGAGCGAGGAAGCAGTACATGCTTTTCTTGCTGATGATCCTTATTGCCGAAGTCAGATGTTTGAACAGTTGGAGGTGCGCCAGTGGCAGTGGAGCCTGGGCCAACCCGTAAATGAAATGGTGGAGAGCAAATGATCAACAAGATCGCTGAGAGTATTGAGAAGGCGCTGGCCGGAACCTCTGATGGGGCCACTGTACTCATAGGGGGATTTGGCACCGCGGGCATCCCCAATGAACTTATCGACGGGCTGATAGCACAAGGCGCACGGGGCCTGACCATCGTGAACAACAACGCAGGCAACGGCGACACTGGATTGGCCGCATTGCTAAAAACCGGGCGCGTGCGCAAAGTGATTTGCAGCTTTCCCCGCCAAGCGGACTCCCAAGTGTTTGATGCACTGTATCGATCAGGAAAGCTGGAGCTCGAACTGGTGCCGCAAGGCAACCTGGCTGAGCGTCTGCGTGCAGCAGGAGCGGGAATCGGTGCATTCTTTACGCCCACCGGTTTTGGAACCGAACTGGCACGCCATGCAGACGGCACTGAAAAAGAAACCCGAGTGATTGACGGTAAATCTTATGTTCTTGAATACCCGATCAGGGGCGACCTCGCACTCATCAAGGCCGAGCGGGGTGACCGCTGGGGCAACCTGGTGTTCCGCAAGGCGGCCCGCAATTTCGGACCAGTAATGGCAACGGCTGCAGCAAGGACGGTCGCCAGCGTGCATGAGATCGCTGAGCTGGGCTCACTTGATCCAGAGACCATCGTCACGCCGGGTATCCATGTGAGCCATGTAGTTCAGATTGCGCGTATCGCCACACAGGCCGGCGGATTCAAAGCAGCCGCATGAACGGAAACGATTGAGATGAGCACCTATACAAAACGCAGCAAAGACGCGCTGGCCCAAAGGGTTGCGCAGGACATCCATGACGGGGCTTACGTCAACCTGGGGATTGGCATGCCGACACTTGTGGCCAATCACATCCCACCGGGACTGGAGGTCAGTCTCCACAGCGAGAACGGCATTTTGGGGATGGGGCCTGCACCTGCCGTCGGTGATGAGGACTACGACCTGATCAATGCGGGCAAGCAACCGGTCACGCTGCTGGATGGCGGTTGCTACTTCCACCATGCGGACAGCTTTGCCATGATGCGCGGCGGTCACCTGGACATCTGCGTACTTGGCGCCTTTCAAGTCTCTGCAACCGGTGACCTGGCCAACTGGAGTACGGGTGAGGAAGGCTCAATTCCTGCTGTGGGTGGTGCGATGGACCTGGCCATCGGAGCCAAGCAGACCTGGGTCATGATGGATTTGCTGACCAAAAAGGGCGAAAGCAAGGTGGTTCTGAAGTGCAGCTATCCGCTTACCGGGATTGCTTGCGTCAAACGCATTTACTCCGACCTCGCCACACTGGAATGCACAGCCAAGGGCTTGGTATTGATCGACAAGGTGGACGGACTGGAACTTGCAGAGTTGGAACGACTACTCGGACTCCCAGTGGCCACTACCCCGCAAGAGCTCCCTTGAAGGACGAATTAATAATGACAGAAGCATATATTTGTGACGCGATCCGAACGCCGTTCGGACGATATGGCGCTGCATTGAGCAGTGTGCGCGCTGATGATCTGGGGGCAGTGCCAATCCGCGCGTTGATGTCTCGCAATCCAAGTGTCGACTGGGCGCGTATTGATGACATTATTTACGGCTGCGCAAACCAGGCGGGCGAAGACAACCGCAACGTTGCCCGGATGAGCGCCCTATTGGCTGGAATGCCATTCGAAATCGCCGGTTCAACAGTCAATCGTCTGTGCGGATCAGGTCTGGACGCCTTGGGCAGTGCGGCACGAGCCATCAAATCAGGCGAGGCGACGTTCATGATCGCAGGCGGCGTCGAAAGCATGAGTCGTGCGCCTTTCGTCATGCCCAAGGCTGAGACGGCCTTCAGCCGTGCAAACGCGGTGTACGACACCACCATTGGCTGGCGATTTGTGAATCGGCTTATGAAGGAAAAATACGGTGTGGATTCCATGCCAGAGACCGCCGAAAACGTTGCGACGGAATTCAAGATTGAACGCGATGCTCAAGACCGCATGGCATTTTCTAGCCAGCTGCGGGCAGTCGCTGCGCAGCAGGCTGGCCATCTGGGGCGAGAGATAACGCCGGTCCATGTTGCCCAGAAGAAGGGCGATGCGCTGGTCGTTGAAGTTGACGAGCACCCCCGCGCCACCAGCATGGAGTCATTGGCCAAGCTGAAAGGGGTGGTCCGCCCTGATGGTACGGTGACCGCCGGAAATGCGAGTGGGGTTAACGATGGCGCTTGCGCCTTGCTTTTGGCCAACGAGGCGACCGCACAAAGTCAAGGATTGACTCCCCGCGCCCGCGTTGTCGGCATGGCTGTTGCAGGGGTGCCTCCCAGGATCATGGGCATTGGCCCTGCGCCGGCGACGCAAAAGGTATTGGCCTTAACAGGTCTCACTTTGGCCCAACTGGATGTAATTGAACTGAACGAGGCATTTGCTGCGCAAGGCCTTGCTGTTCTGCGCCAATTGAGTCTCTCAGATGACGATGAGCGCGTCAACGCCTGGGGCGGGGCCATTGCACTGGGGCACCCACTCGGCGCAAGCGGCGCCAGGTTGGCCACGACTGCGATCAATCGCCTTCACGTAACCGGCGGACGTTATGCCTTGTGCACCATGTGTATTGGTGTAGGTCAGGGCATTGCACTTGTCCTGGAGCGCGTATGAAACACGCCTCACACATTGACCGACGAACCATTGTTCTGAAAGCGCAAACACATCGATCGGGTGATGTGACCTACCACGTTAGCCATCCCTTGTTTAGAGTTCTGCAAAGAACAATAGACAAAGGTCCAATTTCCCTTACTTAACCACATCTAGGAGACATGCATGACTGAATTTGTAACCCACTTTGGGTCCCTGAAGAGCTATGAAAAAGGCCACATTGAGATCATCAATGACCTTCCACGCAATTACGCGTTTTCGAACGTGTTTGAAGTCGCAAACGGCTCCAAGCCTTATGAGAAGGTTGCCGTGGCGAAAAATCTGGAATACGTGATCGAGGCGATTCGCGCCGAGGGCACCTCTGGCTGGATGGCTGCTGGTCACGATGAATTCTGCATTGTGATGGACGGAGAGGTGACGGTTGAGCTGGTCAAACTCGACGATGCGGAATCGGTTGCTCCTTCCAGCAAAGAAGGCACGGTAGCCGTTAAAGGTGAACCCAAAGGTCGCAAGATGGGCAGCATTCGTTTGGGTCGCGGCCATCAGGCACTTCTGCCAAAGGGTGCCGCGTACCGCTTCAACTGCGCCAAGCCTTCTGTTCTCGTCCAACAGACCATTGTGGGTGATCTGACCGTGCAAAAGTGGGCAGAAATCTGCTACCGCTAATCCATCCCATTTACCAATTGAGCAATTCAGGAGAACACCATGAACGCAGTCGCAGAAAAGTTGCCCCTTACGGTGGCCGGTTATCGCACCTTTGAACTGGGTGCATTCACTTTCAGCCGTGACGAGTATTTTGTCACGATCACTTGGCCCGTGAAATCGGGCCGTCAATCCCACACCATGAGCGCTGATGCGTTCCTTCGCGCCTTGATGCGCGATATTGCCTGGGGCTTCTTTTACGGTGTGGTTAACTTCGATAACGTGTTTGGAACCCGCAATTTGTACGGCAAGGTGGAATTCTTTGGTGGCCGACTCAATGAGTATTACCACGGAGCGGGCTTGTCCTATGTAGAAGTCTTCGATTCTCCGGTTGCGATGAAGTTGATCAAAGAAATGCTGGCCAATTGGGTTAATGCAGGATTCGACCCATTTGCAGCTCCCATGGAAACCGGTGACGCCGCATTTGGCGAGAAGAACGGCGACAACCTCAGCGCCATCGACCGCTTCCGCGTGGCTACTAAACGTATGCCTGGCATGAAGGGTGACTCCCCTCTGCGCGAGCAGAGCAATGGCTACAAAATCAACCGTGCATTTGCAGACGTGGCTCAGGACCAGCCTGAAATCAAGGCAGAGCCAGGCTTTGAAGATGAGATGCATGCCTTCAATCTGTTTGCCTATCTCTCGCGGTCGGATGTCACATGGAACCCGTCTGTTACTTCAGTTTGTAAGAACAGCCTGTTTTGCCCAACCACAGAGGAATACATTCTGCCTATCATTCATGGCAATGACCGAGTGGAGTGGTTCTTCCAGATGTCGGATGAAATCATGTGGAATATCACTGACAACGCAACGGGTCGTCCCCGCGCACGCGTTCTAATGAAGGCAGGTGACATTGCCGCTATGCCTGCAGACTGCGGCCATCAGGGATTTTCCAAGAAGCGTTCCATGCTGCTGGTGTGGGAGAACAGCAATCCCAACATCGTGAAGATGCATGAATCTGGCGAACTTCCTCCCTATCCCGTGGAGTTCTAAATCCTTGTAAGAAGGTAGAGAAAATGTCGGGTGATTCCGGTGCATGCCGAAATCACTCGAACTTTTTTTGGGAAGCGAACTATGAGTTGGATTGAACACCGCGACTGTCCCAAGCCTGGAACAAGACTATGCGCTTTGGGCGATATACCTGACCAAGGCGGTTTTGAGGTCGCATTCGGTGAGGGAGACGAAAACTTCCGAATTCTTTTATTGCGGCAAGGCGATCAGTATTGGACTTACCTGAACAACTGTCCTCACTTTTCCTTGCCATTGAACTATCACCCCCAAACCTTTGTGGTGATGGATGCAATGGTTATTTGCGCCCACCACACCGCGTTTTTTAATTTTGACGACGGCGCCTGCGTAGACGGACCCTGTGCTGGAACGGGCTTGACTCCGTTACCCACTACGTTTTCGAGCGGTGAAATCTACTTCGGCCAGTCCAAAATCTGAAAGCTAGACAAAATGGGCACGAAAGAAAGCGCAAAACACCGGGCTTTAGCCCTGATCAAAGATGAGCATCGATCGTTGGCGGCTGTGGTTCATGCATTGCAGTACCTGACGAAGCAATCGATCCAGGGTAAAGAGCCCAATCAAGTGCTATTGGGTGCGATTGCACACTACATTTTGCAATTTCCTGAAAAGCTGCATCACCCGGCAGAAGACAGATTCATCTTTGCCCCTTTGCGCGTGAAGACATCAGAATCTAAAGACGTCTTGGATGCATTGGAGGCTGAGCACGCGGCTGGTGATATTCGCGCAGCGGCAATGTCGGATGCTCTGAACCAACTTGCGGCGCATACATCTGGAGCCGTGGAACGGTTTTCTCAGGCAGTTGATGAATACGCTCGTTTTTACTGGGCGCACATGATGACCGAGGAAACGATTGTTCTGCCACTCGCTGAACGCATTCTTGAAGAGGCCGATTGGGCTGCTGCTGCTGATGGATTCGCCACGAACCACGACCCCATGTATGGGCCGGATACAGCAAACGAATTTGATGCGCTGTTTAAGCGCATCGTGCATTTGACGCCTGCACCCATTGGATTAGGTGGAAGCTAATGCACTGGACCGATGTTCCATTGGATTTCTGGTGCAGGGGCCCCAGCTCGTAATAACGCAAGTGGAAACTGCATTCAATAAGCCTTTGCATCTGCGCTGGGTACGCTGACCTCATGAAGTTCATAGACGACAGTTCCCGGTTGCCAGTGGCATCGATTCGATGCGACAAGTGCTGTGAGGAAAGGCAGACGGATGCCCACCCTGCGTTTGCTTCGGAAGACTTTGCTTACGTGTTGCCGCAGTGGCCGGGTGCCTACCTATGGCTGGGTCAAGGCAACAAGGACTCCATGCCTTTGCTCCATCCCAATGAGAGACGTTGTTGAAGTTCGTGACCGCCGAGTGTCCAAGGTTGTTGGCGCCAATTGCCTCATGACAGTGTTTGCCGATACTTTAATGACAGGGTAATATTCCTGGGGTAATCAGGTTTTATGCGACTTGCTTAACGCAACGGGGTATTACTGGTGGCTCGGCACAAGTGCTGAAAACCTGTCACCCAGACCCCGACGGCAACAGCTTCATGTCTTAAATTAGAGTTCAGACGCTTAGTTAGAGCTGCAACACCAACAGCGACCTATTGATCTGAGCAAGGCGGCCATTGCCACAATTGGCAAATGCGAAATCTCGAGCAAACAGGGAGCACAGAATACGGGGATCGCCTAGCCTTGCCTATCAACACCCCTTCATTGGGCAACGCCGGGAGTGACGATTAGTTGTGAAGATCAGATCGCTGCACCCGTCAAACTAAAGAGCATCCACAGTGAATCATCGTCCTAAATATTACATACTAACGACTTGCAGAATTCAACGCCAAAGCAAATTGACATTGGTCAATTTTAAAACGTGATTGGACAGAGACAAGCATTTCCGTTGGTATCAGTTCAAGGATTGAGTCTGATGCGTTAGCCATGATTAACAAAGACATTTGAATTCGCCATGCAAGAGAGCAAAACAGAAGTAGAAATGCAGACGTCACCGCGAGGTGAATCATTGCAACAGGCAATTCTCGATTCCATTCCGTCAAGGATAGTTGCTCTGAGCGCAAGCTGCACAATCACCGCAACCAATGATGCTTGGAAAAAATTTTCATTCCAACACCAACACAAAAATGGCAGCAAGGAAGAAGACCTCTTAACGGCAGCGGCAGGAGATAGCTCCGAGGATCCTGAGTGTGTGGCCTCACGTGTAGAGGGAATTAGGAACGTAATTTTAAAACAACTTAGCGCGTACAAAGTCGAGTACCAAGTTGACATGCAGGCCGTCCAGCGATGGTACAGCATGAACGTGATCGCCTTGAAATCTCCCGACGACGGAGTTGTGGTGATCCATGAAGACATCACGAAGACGAAGGAGTCACAGGAGTCGCTCCGGGACCAAGAAAGGCTGTGGAAGTTTGCCGTGGCCGGTTCAGGTGCAGGAGTGTGGGATTGGGATATGCAAACAGGCATCACACGTCACTCTGAGGATTGGAAGTCCATCTTTGGCTATGACGACACCAGATTGCCATCTCAAGGCGACCAATGGATCAACTTTATTCATCCGGAAGATCGGCCGTCAGTAATTCAAGCGAATAGCGAGTATCTGAAGGGTACAAGAAGGACATTCACCAAGGAGTTTCGATTTCTGTGCGCAGATCAAAGTTACAAGTGGGTATTAAGTCGAGGAATAGTGGTCGAGCGTGCCCCCAATGGCGAACCAATGCGCATGATCGGGACCCACACGGATATATCGGTACAAAAGCTTGCCGAGATAGCACTTAGAGAGAGCTATGACGATGTCGCAAGCATACTAGAGACGACATCCGATGGGTATTGGAAAGTGAATGCCAACGGCTTTCTAGTCGATGTCAATCCTGCGTATTGTCGATTGTCGGGCTATACAAAAGAGGAACTCGTCGGAATGCATGTTTCTGAAATAGATTGCTTCGAAACTCCCGATGACATAGCAACGCGAAAACATCGGCTATTCAGCAATGGCCACGATCAATTTGAAACACAACATCGACGCAAGGATGGAACGATATGGAATGTCGAAATCAGTGCGACCTATAGAACGGTGGTACGTCCTCGATTCTTTGCTTTCCTGCGAAATATCGACGATAGGAAGACCGCGCAAAAGAAGCTCGAGGCAAGTGAAGCCACACTGAGCGCCACAATAGATGCCGTTCCGGACTTAATGTTTGAAATGGATCTACGAGGAACATACCACTCCTTTCATTCAGGAAATGCGGAACTTCTGGTCATATCCTGTGAGGATCACATAGGTCGCACGTGCTCAGAAATACTGCCCCCGGAAGCATCTTCAGTAATACATGCTGCGATGGATGAGGCTTTTCAGGAGGGAAGCTCTTTCGGACGGCAATACAAGCTTGAACTCTTCAGTGGCATCAAATGGTTTGAGATTTCAATCTCCAGAAAAGGAAAGGTAGACGGAGAAGACGCCCGCTTCATTGCTCTATCCAGAGACATCACTCTACGAAAACTCGATGAATTGCGAATTGCAGAAAGTGAAGGCCAGCTACGGGCCATCATTGAAGCGGAACCCGCATGCATCAAGATTGTCAATGCGCACGGACGTCTAGTGCAGATGAATACAGCAGGGTTGCGAATGATTCAAGCGGAGTCACTGGATCAGGTCGTCAACACTTTCGTGGCCTCACTGGTCGTTCCGGAGCACAAAGACAGGTTTCTTGATCTACATAGTCGGGTCCTTGCGGGCGAGAACGCGCGTATGGAATTTGAAATAGTTGGTCTTAAAGGTCGCCGACTTTGCTTGGAGACGCATGCCGTTCCGCTTTGCTTCAAAGGGGAGGTGGTGCAACTGGCTGTGACCCATGACATCACAGAGCGAAAGCGGGCGGAAACCGCGCTACTTATTGCTGCAGTTGCGTTTGAATCGCAGGAGGGGATGATGATTACAAACGCCAACAACGAAATACTGCGTGTGAACTCAGCATTCACAAAAATGACTGGCTACACGCAAGAGGAAGTGGTAGGTCGGACTCCGCGGTTGCTAAAGTCCGGGCGCCATGACTGGGCTTTCTATAGAGCCATGTGGCGTGAAATAGGCTCCACTGGTGCTTGGCAAGGTGAGATTTGGGACAAGCGCAAGAACGGCGAGATCTATCCAAAGTGGCTCCGAATTTCCGTTGTCAAGAATAGCGAAGGCAAAGTCACCCATTACATTGGATGCCACAACGAGCTCTCCCAAAGAAAGCAGACTGAGGAAGCCTTGATGCAAAGCAACTACGAGCTGCAGCAATCCAAGCGAGAACTCCGATTGCTTGCAGCACAGAATGAAGTCAAGCTTGAGGAAAAGCGAAAGCATATAGCCCGTGAGGTGCACGATGAATTGGGGCAAGCCTTGACCGCACTACGCATCAATATGACGTTACTCGGGAAGCGCTATTGCAAGGATTCACCAGAAATTCTTGAAGACATTCAGAGCATGAAGGCATTGGTAGACCGCGCCATCCAAGGTGTTAGAAATGTTGCATCAAACCTGCGACCTGCAGCTTTGGATATGGGGCTGATTCCCGCCATTCAATGGTTGTGTCGGGAGTTCTCGGAGAGTAATTCAATTCCCTGTGAATTGATGGTTTCCGAGGAAAGCATTGAACTGGATGACACCAAGTCGGTTGCCATTTTCAGGATTGTGCAAGAGGCATTGACTAATATTTCCCGGTACGCAAAGGCTAATCGCGTCGATATCGACATAGGACTCAATGGTCAATGGCTGGGCGTTGAAATCCGAGACGACGGTTGCGGCTTCAATGTCTCCATCTCCAATAGTAAGTCGTATGGTCTGATCGGAATGCGTGAGCGAGCACTGGCACTGGGCGGAAAGATAGACTTCATAAGCGTGCCCGGACAGGGAACCGTAATTGGTGTGTCCATACCCTTGGACGACGACAAGAATCTAATGGTGAATTCATGATCAGAATAGTGATTGCTGACGACCATGCCATCATGCGCGACGGACTGCGCCAGATCTTTGCGCTGGAGTCAGACATTCAGTTGGTTGCTGAAGCCGTCAATGGCGCTGAGGTGCTCGCGGCATTGAATAAGTACAGCTTTGACTTGCTGCTTTTGGACATCAACATGCCAGGAATCAGTGGCGGTGACCTCATTTCACGGGTCAAGCTGCACAGGGCAAACTTGCCAATTCTTGTTCTCAGTATGCACAACGATGCAAGTGTTGCATCGCGCATGCTCAAGGCGGGTGCCTCAGGCTACATAACGAAGGACTGTGAGTCGGATGATCTACTAGCAGCTATTCGCAAAGTTATGCTGGATGGCAGATTCATCATGCCAGAAATTGCGGAGAAGATCCTGTTTGACAAGGCAACGACCACAATGGGTCCTGCGCACCACCGGCTCTCTGATCGTGAACTTGAAATCCTGCACTTGCTGATAGAGGGGCAAGGTGTCAATGAGATTGCGGCAAAGCTCAGCATCAGCAATAAGACCGTGAGCACGCACAAAACTCGGCTCATGGAGAAGATGAACTGCGCCAATGTGGCTGATCTGATGCGCTACGCAATGCAATACGACTTGCTGGGATGATTATGTAATTTCGTTGAGACACTCATCCAGCCCTCTACAACACCATTTCCAGTGTCTGCACATAGCTCTCGAATTCGGTGACTGGCAACGGACGGCTGTACAGATAGCCTTGATAGGCATGGCATCCAACACGGGCCAGGAAGTCTCTTTGCGCAGGCGACTCAACTCCTTCTGCAATCACATTCAATCCCAGGCTGCCGGCCAGAGCGACGATTGTTTTCGCAATGGCCGCGTCATTAGGGTCCGTAAGGACATCGTGAACAAACGATTGATCAATTTTCAACTGATCCAGCGGCAAACGCTTGAGATAGGAAAGCGAAGAGTATCCTGTGCCGAAGTCATCCAGCGCGAATCCAACTCCAGATGCTTTCAACGCGCGCATCTTGACTATGATGTCTTCCACATTGTCAATTAGAAGACTTTCCGTCAACTCCAGTTTGAGTTTGTTCGGATTGGCGCCGGTCACACGAAGCACTGCTAACGTCTTTTCTACGAAGTCTGCCTCGCGGAACTGGTGAGCGCTGACATTGACTGCAATCGTCAAGTGCGCCATGTTCGGTTGAGTTGCCCACTCGGCCAACTGGCTGCAGGCTGTGTTCAATACCCATGACCCGAGCTTCAGAATCAAGCCCGTTTCTTCAGCGAGTGGTATGAACTCGCCAGGTGAAACCATTCCGCGATCGGGATGGGCCCAGCGCAACAAGACTTCGGCACCGGTAATCTGTCCATCGCCCTCGATTTGGGCCTGATAGTGCAAGGTGAACTGTTGCGAAGCCATCGCTGCCAACAAGTCCTCCTCCAACTCGGCGCGCTCCTTGACGGCAGCCTCCATGGATGGATCAAAGAAACGAAAAGCATTGCGTCCAGCACTCTTGGACTTATACATTGCCAGATCAGCTTGCTTCATCAATTCGTCAATAGATGGAATATTTCCATTGAAAACTGTGGCACCAATGCTCGAGGTACTGCGGTGGGATAGATCATTGAGTTGGTAGGTCTGATTGAGAGAAGTAAGAATCTTCTCCGCTACCACTTCAGTTCTATTAGCCGCTTCTATGTAATCGCTCCCTACACCCTTCAGAACAACCACGAATTCGTCCCCCCCCAAACGGGCCACTGTATCCCCTTCGCGTACACATAGTTTAAGCCGCTGAGCCACTTGCTTTAACAGCTGATCGCCCATGTCGTGACCCAGGGTGTCGTTGAGAGTCTTGAAATTGTCCAGATCTATGAAGAGCAAAGCACTTGTACTCTTTGCGCGGCTATTGTCCGCTACAACCTGCCTAAGCCTGTCCAGAAGCAAAGTTCGATTGGGCAGTCCAGTAAGCTGGTCGAAGAAGGCAAGCTCGTTGATTTTCTCCTCAGAACGCTTGCGTTCGGTAATGTCATGAGAGGTTCCAATATAGTGTGATACCACGCCGTCGCTACCTTTGACCGCAGAAATGGTGAGCCACTTTGGGTAGATCTCTCCGTTCTTTCGGCGATCCCATATCTCCCCTTGCCAGCTTCCTGTATCGACGATGCTGCGCCACATATCCCTATAGAAGCCCTCATCATGTCGGCCAGACTTAAAGAGCCTGGGTGTCTGTCCAACCACTTCGTTCGACGTGTAGCCGGTAAGTCTGGTAAATTCACGATTTACACGCAGTATCACGTTGTGCGCATCCGTTACGACCATACCCTCCTGTGACTCAAACGCTGCTGCCGCAATGCGCAACTCCTCTTCTGCAACCTGCTCGGCGGTGATGTCACGGGTAACAGCCAGGCAAACCGTTGATCCCTGGTCCTGCATGGGAACCACGTGTGTCTGCAGGTAGCGCCGCGTCCCCTTGAGTCCGATGATTTCAAATCTCAATTGATCTGACGCACCCTCCATCACGTGCGCGTGCATTTCAAGGTAGGACTTCCTGAATTCAGGCGCAACAATGTCCGCCACGCGCATGCCTAGGACCTGCTGCAGCGAGTCGGCTTCAATCATGGCAAGCCCAGCCGGATTGATATGCCTCAGATCTCCATTTCTATCGACGATCTTGATGCACTGTGGCTCGCTCTCAATAATAGTGCGCAGCCTGGCCTCACTTCTCACCAGATCTGCTTCAATCTGCTTGCGTTCAGTGATATCGGTGTAGGTCCCGATATAGTGTGACACGCTGCCCTTTGCATCTCTGACCGTGGCAATCGTCAACCAATGGGGACGAATTTCTCCGCTTTTGTGCAAGTTCCAGACCTCACCTTCCCAGGTTCCTCTCTCTTGAATGGTGGCCCAAGTGGAATCCCAAAATTCCCTGTCGTGCTTTCCGGAATTCAGAAAGCTCATCTTGCGTCCTACCGACTCGTCCGCTGCGTAACCTGTTATCTTGGTGAAAGCAGTGTTCACGCGAAGAATTACATCTCTTGCATCTGTTACAACTACCCCGTGATGCGATTCAAATGAGACGGCTGCAATACGAAGCTGCTCCTCCGCTTGCTTTCGCTGTGTGATGTCACGCAAGGCACTGGCAAAGAAGAGTCCTTCATCGGTATGAATGCGGCTCAGACTGATTTCAACATCGCAAATTGTTCCATCCTTTCGTCTTGCCTGGACCGGCAGACCTTGTCCCATTCTCCGTGCACTTGGATTAGAAGTGAATGCCATGCGCTGTGTGGGATGATGATCACGGGCCTGCATTGGAACGAGGCTCTCTATGGACATGCCAGTCAGCTCTTCGGCTGTATATCCAAGCAACTTTTCGACCTGCTGGTTGGCCATGGTTATTTCACCCTCGGCGGTACTTATCAGCAAGGCATCAGGCGTAGAGTCGAAGAATGAGTGCAGGCGAGCTTCACTAGCGCGCAATGCCTGGTCCTGAATATGTGCCAAATGCTCGAACATTTGCTGCCGCTTTTGGTAGAGATAGAGTCCCAAACAGAAAGATAGGACTAATACGAAGAGGAAAGTCAGCCGTTCGTACAAGTCCCTCCACCACGGAGAAAATACCAGTTGGGTGTCGCGTGACACACTCACGACCAATGGCTTGTCCATTTGTACTTCCGCTGTCTGTACTGTGCGAAAGGAGAGCATGCGAGCCTCACCAGTTAGCGGATCAGATCCATATGAAAGGCTTTCCTTTCGACCACTGCTACGATGGAGGCGGAAAGGTTCGCTGGTAGTCGAAAGAGCCCGAGCCATTATTGCTGCAAACGGAGGCGCTGACGCAAACATCAATCCGTCACCGTGCAATACGAAGGATCTGGCGTCCGAAGCGTAGCGGACAGATTCGAGTAGCGTAGCGAAGTACTCTGGGTTTAGTATTGCGACAACCATTCCCGCAAACTCACCTCGTTGCCCTGGAATGACTAAGTACATCCCCATCGCAAGAGTGTGTGCGGAAGTCTCAAAGGGCGCCATAACATGTAGGGTCTTTGGTGATGCATCCACCTCCCGGTTGGCGAAGTACGCCTTATCCGCTACATCCTTTCTGAGGAAGTCATCCTTGTCTGATGCCAGTACGCGCCCCTGCGCGTCGATCACAAGCAATCTGCGGATGCCAACGGTGGTTGCGGCAACGAACTGTAGTTCACGATTGGCTTGCTTGAATCCATCCTTTGTACGAGTCCAGGCAGGTACGCTCTCAAGGATTTTGTCGAGAACACGCTTTGTAGTAGCAACTTGAGCATTCAAGTTGCGTTCGATAACGTTAGTTTGGTTGGAAAGCCGCTGAAATTCTTGCCTTTCCGTATCGACATAGTCGTGTTGCAGTGAATACGCAATGAGACTTCCCATTGCAAGCAGCGTAAGAATCAGAAAGAACCACTCAAAGACGCGCCTGCGCCGTCTGGCAATTAGCTTTCTATTGCTCGCACCAATGCCCGAGTGATACATGGGCCTTCTCAAACTGAAAAGACCTTCACCGCTTGCACTAGGCGTTGAGATTTGTCGCCCATGCTGGCGGCCGCAGCACTACTTTGCTCCACCATGGCTGCATTCTGCTGCGTCATTTCATCGAGTTGGGCGATTGCCTGCCCCACTTGCCCAATGCCCAGGGCCTGCTCCTTCGAAGCTGCATTGATCTCGATCATGAGGTCACCGACCTCCTTGACCTGGCTGACAATATCCGTCATCGTCGCACCGGCCAGTGCAACCAATCGACTGCCATTTGCGACCTGCGCGGCAGACTCTTCAATGAGGTTCTTGATTTCCTTCGCTGCTCCCGCAGATCGGCCAGCCAAGCTGCGTACCTCACTTGCAACTACAGCAAAACCCCGACCCTGATCACCTGCGCGGGCCGCTTCCACCGCGGCGTTAAGGGCCAGAATATTGGTTTGAAAGGCAATTCCTTCAATCACTCCTATGATGTCTGAAATCTTGCTACTTGATGCCGAAATGGCCGCCATAGTGGATACCACATCAGAAACTGAATCCCCACCCTTCCTTGCAATCACTGTTGCCGTGTTTGCCAGTTGGCTGGCTTGATGGGAGGTGTCCGAGTTTTGCTGTACTGTGGTTGTTTGCTGCTCCATGGCAGCAGCAGTTTGTTCTAGATTTGAAGCGGTCTGTTCTGTACGACTGGAGAGATCGTGTGTTGCCGTCGATATTTCCGAGCTGGACTCTTGAACGCCTGATGCCTGTTCATACACGTCAGCAACCAGTGAATGCAGATTCAGTCCGGCTTGATTGATGGCCCGAGCGAGAAGTCCTACGTCATCGCAGCGATTGAGGTCAAGGTCTTTAGCAGCCTCTCCACTGGCGACTTGTTGAGCTACACCCAGAATCTTCTTCAAAGGTACAGTTACCTGTGACTCTATAAAGAAATCGGCGAGCAGAAATGCCAAAGCTAGAGGCATGCATTGCGTCAGTGCCACACTCAGGTCCTTTGAGCCTAAGAATTGGAATGCAAGCGCTCCCACGCCAACGAGCAGAAGGGGCAATCGCACCCGCCAGGCAGTAGGCAATAACTGGAAGGCGCTTCTCCATCGCATGAACCCCTTCCGCACGACAAGTCCGCGGTGAAATTCCAAGCCCGAAGCACGCCCTTCCTTGAAGCGGCGGTACAGAACTTCTGCCGCCTCGATCTCCGGACGCGTCGGCTTTGTTCGCACCGATAGATAACCGGTCACCTCTGCGTTCCTTCGCATTGGAGCCGCATTGGCGCGCACCCAATAGTGGTCGCCATTCTTGCGCCTGTTCTTGACGAGTGCTGTCCAAGACTGCCCCTGTTTTAGACTGCTCCACATATCTGCGAACGCTTCTTGGGGCATGTCTGGGTGGCGCACCATGTTGTGAGGGCTTCCGATGAGCTCCTCCTCGTTGTATCCGCAGGCCCTTATGAAGGCCGCGTTGGCATAGGAGATTCGGCTAGAGAGATCTGTAGTCGAGAGTAAGGTTTCCCCATTGGGGAAGACGTACTCCCGCTGCGTCACTGGAAGATTGTTTCTCATGAGGAGGTCCCGCTAATTTTTAGCCTTGAGGATTGGCGTGCGCGCCCGGCATGTATGGATAACCTACGTACGATTTCGAAGAGGTTCTCGTACTCCAGAGACTTGTCTAGGATCCAATCTGCACCAAGTGCTACACACTTACTGCGGAGAAATTCCACTGACTCGTTTGTAAGAATTGCAATCTTGACCCCGGTCGCATGTTGTTTCATCGCCTGAACGCTATTGCTCGCATTTCCGCAGAGTAGCGCCAGCTCAACGACGAGGAAGTGAGGCCATCCGCTGTGTAGACTCTCATACGCCTGACTCAGCGTGCTGCAAGTTCGAACCTTCACTGTTGCCCCGACACCATGCAGCAGCCGATATAGACTCATGCAGACTACGTCTGAGGGCTCCACTATCAGAAGGTTCATTGCCATAGATTGATGGTGCACGTCTACCTACTTTGACGCCAGTCAGAAAAATCTCATTTCTTTGTAGGATGAGTCCGACGGGGTAGGGATTTTCCTACCCCTCTACGGTCGATACCTCAGCGTGCAGCTTTCTTTGCCTTGCAAAGGCGTTTGAACGAACCTTCAAAGGTTGGCGGGGCTATTGAGGGGTACTGGCGCCAAACCGCTCATCGCCAAGTCCAGATGCTGCCAGCAAACTGACCGCCCTAGGCTTTGCGAAGTCCAGCGGGCAGTCGCGAAATCACCCAGCCGCTGTATCTGAATGTGCATATGCCCTCATGCACCCGGTTTGAACAAGGCCTTTCCACCACCCACAACGCCTTCATGTACGTGTACTGCGTTGAGGTGACGGTATCGCATGAGTGCGCGGCGGTCAGCCTTAATGCGCTCACCAATGCCACTCTTGTGGTGGCGCTGTGTAGCAGTCGCGTGCGGAACGTTCATCTACGGGTTACCTCGGGGTACATGTATCAGTGGGCTTATATTAATATCAGCGGGCTGACACGCTAACCTTACCCAACTCTATAAGCATAGGAGACATGTATGACCCGAACTGAAAGCAATTCTGAAACGACAAGAGATGTGGTGCGGCGCGACCGGCGAACTGCAATCTACCGCCCTGTATGGTGGATAGCCACCTTGGCGTTGGTAGGCACTACGCTGCTCTCTGCCTGCGGTGGTGGAGGTAGCGACAGAAGTTGGCTCACCTCCTGGGCCGCGTCTCACAACCGTCCTGAAGCACCAGCCAACCTGTCCGACAGCACAGTTCGAATGATTGTGCGACCGACGGCAGTGGGCAGTGCTGTGCGCGTGCGCATTGAGAACACTGTGGGCACCGCGCCGGTCACGTTCTCGGACGCCTATATCGGAGTGGCTGGTGCCGGCGCAACGGTTGACGGGCCGAACGTGCGAATGACCTTCAGCGGCAACAACACACTCACGTTGGCACCTGGGGCGCAGGCATGGAGCGATACCGTGAATATGTCCGTGCAGGCTTTCCAGCGCTTGGCCGTCAGCCTGCATGCGAGTTCGGCAACCGACGCGAGCGCACACACGCTGGGCCTGACCACTAATTACATTGCACAAGGCAACCTGGCCGGAGCAGTGGGGGGTACTGGCTTCAGCCCCGTAAATCCCATATTGGCGGGCGCCTCCGTCTCGGCGTACCCGGTGTACTGGGTCGGCGCGGTGGACGTGATGACCAGCACACGCGGCACGATCGTCGCACTAGGCGACTCCATCACCGACGGCTATTGCAGCACCACGACCAATGGTGGAACGTTAGCTGGCGGCGTCGTGGTGATGGACCAGTATCAACGCTGGACTGACATCCTGGCCAACCGCCTCGCGGCGCTTCCTGCGGACCAGCGAATGGCCGTAGCCGACGCGGGCATCATTGGCAATCGTGTTGTATTGGCTGGCGGCTTCGGGCCGTCGGCGATGGACCGCCTGGACCGCGATGTCTTGGCGCTTTCAGGCGTAAGCCATGTAATCTTTTTCGAGGGAACCAACGACATTGCGGGTGGGGCCTCGACGGCATCGCTGATTGCTGGTTCGCAACAAGTGTTAGATCGGCTTCACGCACGTGGTCTGAAGGTGATTGCGGGCACAATCATCCCGCGCGGTGCTGCGACTGGCGGATTTACGGCGTCGCAGGAGCAGGTGCGGCAAGAGGTGAATACCTGGATTCGCACGTCCGGGCGCTTCGACGGCGTTATTGATTTTGACGCGCTTATGGTCGGAGGTGGCAAGTCTGCAACGGGCGCTGAGATCATAAAACCCGAGTTCAACTGCGACAACACCCACCCCAATGCGGCGGGCTATGCCGCAATGGGCAATGCGATCAACATGGATCTGTTCAAGAATTGAGCACATTGGATTGACGCAGGCCTGCCCGTATCGTAAGCGGGCAGCACAGTTGCGTTGTCCGCGAGTGCCTCAGCCGTCCACGGCGCTAGAGCGTTAGCTTGTTAAACACGATGCTGCGGGCAATCGTCTGTCGCTCAACGCAGCGCCTCTGCGAGTCGCAGAAGCATCGCAGTGACTACTTGCGAATCGATAGGGGCTGAAGCGGCCCGTAGGCGCGCTTCGGCATCGGCCACGATCACTGAGGCGGCCTCAAGTACATCATGCCCTTTTGCCGTCAGCTCGGTTTTTTGGATACGCCCATGTTCGGGATGGGCGGTCCGCAAGATGAAGCCCGCACGCTCAAGGGCGACCAGGATTGCCTGCATCGTTTGTGGCGTCACAAAAGAACTGCGCGCGAGTTCGGCATTTGAAGCACCTGCCTCCTTCTTTAGAAAGGTGAGGGCTGCATATTGGGGTGTGGTTAAACCAATCTCCCGCAGTGCAGAGTCCAAGTGTGCGCGCAGAGCCTGCTGAGCCAGCTTCAATGAAAAGCCGATCGTCGCGTATGGATCATTCATCACCAGGTTGGCCTTGGGGCTTGACATGTAAGGGTCCTTATATTAATATCAGGGCATTGATACTATATCTCATTCAATGAAAGGAAACCAAGTCATGCCACATCTGATCGGCCCCGATTTCATCGGCATTCAAACTGAAGATATCAATGCTGCACGGACCTTCTACACCGAAGTTCTCGGGCTGAAGGTCGCCGCTAAAAGTCCTCCCGGCGCCGTAGTGTTCGATACCAAGCCGGTTCCGTTCGCCGTTCGCACTCCCGTGGTCGAACTAAAGGGGACGGATCGGCTAGGAGAGGGCATAGCTATCTGGTTTGGCTGCGATGACGCCGATGCGCTACATGATCATCTTGTCAAGCACGGAACAGAAATTGTCTTCGCGCCGAAAGACGGGCCGTTTGGCCGTTACTTCGCGTTTCGCGACCCGTTTGGCTACACGATTACGCCGCATACGATCGCGCATCCCTGAGTGAGGGAGATCGGCGGAAGTGGGTGTGCAAACGCTTACCCCAAGGCCGCTGCCGTCTCTCGTAGTGGCCTTCTAAAAAACTGAAAGGATATACAGATGGAGAGTTCCAGCCCACTCCGGCTATTCGTAACCGGCGCGACCGGCCAGCTCGGACGCCTAGTGATCCATGAACTCTTGAAACGGGTTCCGGCGAGCAATCTCGTGGCAGGTGTCAGATCGACCGATCACGAAGTTGCCAAACAATTCGCCTTGCAAGGCGTCGAGGTCCGCGTTGCTGATTACACAAAGATCGACACCCTGCTTGAAGCCTTCGAAGGTATTGATCAACTTCTGTTGATCTCGTCGAGCGCGCTGGGCGCACGCCGTGTCCAGCACAATAATGTCATTGACGCGGCGAAGGCTGCGGGTGTCGGCCTAATCGCCTATACGAGCATGCTTCATGCTGACACGTCACCCCTCGCCATGGGAGAAGAGCACCGGCAGACCGAAGCGCTTTTGAAGGCTTCCGGCCTCCCTTTCGCGCTTCTTCGGCACGGGTGGTACACGGAGAACCATGCACAGTCTATTGCGCCCGCCCTCCAGCACGGAGTGGTTCTCGGTAGCGCAGGCGACGGCCGTTTCTCGACTGCGACACGTGAAGACTTCGCAGAAGCGGCAGCCGTCGTAATGACGACCACTGGACATGCGGGACGTGTCTATGAACTGGCTGGCGACGAGAGCTACACCCTTGCAGATTTGGCCGCCGCAATCGCCGCCGCCGCCGGCAAGCCCGTTGTTTACAAGGACATGCCCAAAGCTGTCTTCAAGGGGGCACTCATCGGGATGGGGCTTCCCGAAGTCCTGGCAGAACTCATCGCGGACTCGGACATCGGTGCCGCGAAGGGGGGACTGGAAGACAATGGCCGCCAACTGAGCGCGTTGATCGGCCGCCCAACGACCCCTTGGCGCCAGACCATCGAACTGGGGGTTCCCGCCGCATGAAGATGGCGTGATATAGGGGAGCGTGCCGTGCGCTCCCCGACTGAGGATTCACGATACGACATACGGTTTTGTGAGCATAACCTGCCAACGGATCGCAATCTTCTACAAATAGGAAGCCGAAAGAGGCCTACTCGAAATTCAATTATTTGAAACCTGGAAAAAAGCAAAAGCGTCCTGGTCGCCAATTGCAGCGAGATCGCAATGTGCATTCAGGTCTTTGATGTCATGCCGAATTCCCGACCCGCCATCGCCACCCATTCTTTAATGTACTTTTTG
>NZ_JBXAMW010000020.1:0-59172 GCF_058801025.1 Rhodoferax sp. GW822-FHT04A08 | reverse complement strand
AGCCCCGAAGTTGGGGATCAGGTGCCCGTGGAGCGTGGACTTCAGTGCTCGAATGTGGCTTCGCCGCCATTGAATGCAGCGTTGGTCGAACCAACGGTTGGCGAACTCTGCGAACAGGGGGCCAACATCTTTGCCGACCACTGCCGCGGCCTGGGCAACTGCGGTGACCGCTGGCTCTCCAAGCTTGTAAGACTCGGCTTTTGCCTTGGCTGCTGCCACTGCGGCCGCTACCTTAGGCAGGGCTTTACTGTTGGGGAAGTAGTCCGCGTAGACGAACGATCCAGCCTCGATTTCGGATTCGATGCGAGAGAGGACTTTTTCCAACTTCCTGCGGTTGGTTTGATTGTCCTCAAGCATGGTGTATTCCCGGCACCTGACCGTGAAATACATAAAGTCTAGGAACAGCATACCGTTCGGTTTATGAACACGTACGTTAGCCACGGAGTTGTCCTCCATTTGCCATAGGAATTCCTGCTAGCGGCTTCTTCGTGTGATTGCGTGCGTTCCGCATGTCCAGCTCAATCCGCTCCCACAAAAACAGGATCTTGCGACCACCGAACGGCCGGAAGTAATGTTCTCCCTCAAGCAGGACGCTATCCATCAAACGTTCTCGAATCGTCCGCACGTCGTACTTGATACGGGCTGACAACTCTTCGGTCGTCAGATATGTGGCACTTTTCACTATTCACTCCTTCTTGCAAATGAGACAATTAGGCCGTCAAAGATTCGCGCAAGTCGATTTTTTGTCGCCCTGGATGAATTATGGAGACAAGAAGTGCATTTGCAAGTTCTTTTTTACATTTAGAGTAAAAAATATTTAAATAGAATGATTAAATGTCACTTATCACGACTCATGGGTGAGCGAAAGCTCAAAGTTGTCGATGTCGCGCGAGAGACTGGTCTTCACCGAAACACTGTCACGCTTCTGTACCAGGAAACGGCTGAGCGTGTTGACCTGAGCGCAATCGAGATCTTGTGTCGCTACTTCGACGTCAGCATTGGTGAGTTTCTTGAGTTAGCAGAGCCGACCATTGTCTCTGCAAAGTAGCCAAGCATGACTAGAAGTCAATTTGCGTCCAACGCAGTTTCCAATTCCGCAACGGAGCAAAGACGTCAGCCGCGTATACACGGCCTTGATCAACCTTTCGGACATTGCTGCGTGCGGCGGCACTCCTAAGGGACTCTTGGTATCTTTGGAATTGCCAAACGAGACGACTGTGTCATTTGTTGAAGAATTCCAAAAAGGGCTAATTGCCGCACTTAGCAAATTTGACACACCTCTACTAGGTGGAAATGTAAAGAGCGCCCAACGATTTTCTGCGACAGGAACTGTCCTAGGCGAAGAGGGGCCTATGTCCGTTCGCCGCTCAATCACCGCTGATTATTGCGATGCCTTTCTCATCGGTCCCTGTGGTGCTTTTTGGGGGGCGGTTGTTGGGCATCTGCGAGGATGGGGGCCCCTGTCGGCACCATCTCAGAATGCTCTTCGCGAAGCGCTGCTGTCCCCACTTCCACAAGTTGCGGCTGGCAAACTTCTGGCTGCCCTCCCTTTTGCAGTGGCTTGCATGGACTGTTCTGACGGCCCTGCGAACGCACTGTACCAGTTGACAACGACGAATCGCCTAGATCTGATTGTTCCTGACAAGCCAAGTTGGAGCATGACCGCGGCCACATCGACGGTGCTGATGCACCACAACATCCCTTTCGAAAATGCTTGCTATCACTTCGGTGATTGGCAATTGGCCTGCTTAGTGCCACACGCTGCGCAATCGGAATTCCTGAGTGTGTTCAAAGGGATGTCTATAACTTGGATGGGTCATGCAAAGAAGGGGATTGGCGGACTAAGCACAAGTACCGGACGACAATTGAGAACGGAGAGTCTGAATGAGAACTTCAGACAGGGCGATAACTCAATCCGATCCGTCGAAGATTTGGTCGACCGATATCTTTTGCAGCCCGTTTTTTGCTAGATGCTAGTTTGTCTCTTCATTCATGCTACAGGCGATTATTTACAGTTCTAAAAGCGCGACGCGACCGAGCGACGCGGGGAATTTCGTAGTGACTGATGGGTTTCGATTTTTAGTTCGCACCTGGTTCATGGAGAAAGACACCCAACATTGCGAGGGGAAAACAAAATTGTTTATTGAACCCATTGCAAATAATAGCCTCAATGGGGTTCTATTGTCTGCCATGAGTGCATCCGGGCCATACAACTTGGCTAGAGCCTAATGGTCACAGTGAATATCTAAGCAAACCGTGCTGGCTATGAAACGTCTATAAATTGGCTACAGATTGGCTACAAACAAAAAGCCCGCTGTTAGCGGGCTTCAATGATCAAGTAAGTACTTGATTTTGTTGGTTGCGCGAGAAGGATTTGAACCTCCGACCTTTGGGTTATGAGCCCAACGAGCTACCAGACTGCTCCATCGCGCGGTAAGCTAGTAGTATACCTTATTCTGCAGCGATTGCGTCAGCTTCTGCAGCAGAAGTTTCAGGGCGATCCACCAATTCAACCAATGCCATGGGCGCATTGTCACCAACGCGGAAGCCCATCTTCAGAATACGTGTGTAACCACCTGGACGAGTCTTGAAACGGGGTCCCAGGTCATTGAACAACTTGGTCACGCTGTCACGGTCACGCAGGCGGTCAAACGCCAGACGGCGGTTGGCTACAGTTGCTTCCTTGGCCAGGGTGATCATGGGTTCAACCACGCGGCGCAATTCCTTGGCCTTGGGCACAGTGGTCTTGATGACTTCGTGCTCGATGAGCGAGTTCATCATGTTGCGCAGCATCGCGAGGCGGTGCGATGTGGTGCGATTGAGTTTGCGTAGTCCGTATCCGTGGCGCATGGTAATTTCCTTCAGTTATGTTGGGCAGCCGTATCAGGTACTGCCCTAGGCGCGTTACCCCGGGAGGGGCAGATTTAATTAAAAGTTGCTAGCAAAAGCGCTAGTTAACGCTCTTGGCGAAAACTTAGCGTTTTTCCAGTGCAGCGGGCGGCCAGCTTTCGAGCTTCATGCCCAAAGTCAAACCGCGGGAAGCCAACACTTCCTTGATTTCATTGAGCGACTTGCGACCCAGATTAGGGGTCTTGAGCAACTCATTTTCGGTACGCTGAATCAGGTCACCGATGTAGTAGATGTTCTCGGCCTTCAGGCAGTTGGCAGAACGAACTGTCAACTCCAACTCGTCCACTGGACGCAGCAGGATAGGATCGAACTGCGTATTGCCACGCGGGGCAGGCGCATCGAATGCAGCCAACTCGCTACCTTCGAGCTGTGCAAATACAGCCAACTGCTCGACCAGAATCTTGGCCGATGCGCGCACTGCGTCTTCAGCAGACACGGCGCCGTTGGTTTCGATCTCAACCACCAGCTTGTCCAGATCGGTACGTTGTTCGACGCGAGCGCTTTCCACGGTATAGCTGACACGCTTGACCGGAGAGAACGACGCATCCAGCACGATACGGCCGATGGACTTGTTGGGTTCGTCAGCATGACGGCGCATGGTTCCAGGCACGTAGCCACGACCCTTTTCAACCTTGATCTGCATGTCCAGTTTGCCGCCATGCGACAGATTGGCAATGACATGACCGGGGTTGATGATTTCCACGTCATGAGGAGTCTGGATATCGGCCGCAGTCACAACACCTTCGGAGTCCTTACGCAGGCTCAGTGTCACTTCTTCGCGGTTGTGCAGCTTGAACACCACACCCTTGAGGTTCAACAGGATGTTGACCACGTCTTCCTGGACGCCATCAATGGAGGAGTACTCGTGGAGCACGCCAGCGATGGTGACTTCGGTTGCTGCAAATCCGGGCATGGACGACAGCAACACGCGACGCAGCGCATTGCCCAAGGTGTGACCGTAACCACGCTCAAAGGGCTCCAGGGCCACCTTGGCACGGTTCGTACCGAGCTGTTCTACGCTAATGGATTTTGGTTTCAGCAAACTGTTTTGCATGCAGACTTCCTCTCAATACCCCCGACTCGTTACATCGGTAAGGCTGGTGAAGCACCCTGACTAAAGTGCCCTTCAGTCAGGGAACGAATTCAAATACTCAGACGAATTAACGTGAGTACAACTCAACGATCAGGGATTCGTTGATGTCAGCACCGAACTGGTCACGATCGGGCACGGCCTTGAAGGTACCTTCAGCCTTGTCAGCATTCACGTCCACCCAGGCAGGCATGCCAACTTGTGCAGCCAATTGCAGGGCTTCCACCACACGGTTTTGCTTCTTGGACTTTTCACGCAGAGCGATCACGTCACCAGCCTTGACCATGTAGGAAGGAATGTTCACGGAGTTGCCGTTCACGGTAATGGCCTTGTGGGACACCAGCTGACGCGCTTCGGCGCGAGTGGAGCCAAAGCCCATGCGGTACACCACATTGTCCAGACGCGATTCCAGCAGGAACAGCAGATTGGCACCGGTGTTGCCGCGACGGCGATCAGCTTCTTCAAAATAGCGGCGGAACTGACGCTCCAGCACGCCATACATGCGCTTGACCTTCTGCTTCTCACGCAGTTGCAGACCGTAGTCAGACGTACGGGCACCAGAAGTGCGACCGTGCTGACCAGGCTTGGAATCGAATTTGGCCTTGTCGCCGATGGAGCGTCGTGCGCTCTTCAGGAACAGGTCGGTGCCTTCACGGCGGGAGAGTTTGGCCTTGGGGCCTAGGTAACGTGCCACTTGAACTTCCTTTTATGTCATCTTCCGCACTACAAATGCGGGAGCCACCATCAAGAGATGGTGGCGGTGGGCTTGTGAAAAATTAGATGCGACGACGCTTCTGTGGACGGCAGCCGTTGTGCGGCACCGGTGTCACGTCAGCAATCATGTTGATGCGAATGCCCAATGCGGCCAAAGCACGCACGGAGGACTCACGTCCAGGACCAGGTCCCTTGATTTCAACGTCAAGGTTCTTGATGCCCTGCTCAAGTGCTGCACGGCCAGCCACTTCGGAAGCAACCTGAGCTGCAAACGGAGTGGACTTGCGAGAGCCCTTGAAGCCTTGGCCACCCGACGAAGCCCAGGACAACGCATTGCCTTGGCGATCGGTGATGGTGATGATGGTGTTGTTGAACGAAGCGTGCACGTGAGCGATACCGTCAGCAACGTTCTTGCGGACTTTCTTGCGAACGCGCTGTGCCGCGTTATTGGAGGGAGCTTTTGCCATAGTGGTTTCTCAATCCCGATTATTTCTTCAAAGACGCAGCAGCCTTACGCGGGCCTTTGCGGGTACGTGCGTTGGTACGCGTGCGCTGACCACGCATGGGCAGACCGCGACGATGGCGGAATCCACGGTAGCAACCAATGTCCATCAAACGCTTGATGTTCATTGTTGTTTCACGACGCAGGTCACCTTCGATGGTGAACTGAGCGATCTGATCGCGAATTTTTTCCAAATCCGCGTCGGTCAAGTCCTTGACCTTCTTGGAATATGCGATGCCACAAGCTTCGCAAATCTTGCGTGCGCGGGTGCGACCAATTCCGAAGATAGCCGTGAGGCCAATTTCAGAATGCTGTTGCGGCGGAATATTGATGCCAGCGATACGTGCCATTTTCGTCCTCTAAAACTCTTGCAATTAACCCTGACGCTGCTTGTGGCGTGGATCTGTACAGATCACGCGCACAACGCCCTTGCGTCGGATAATTTTGCAGTTACGGCAAATTTTCTTGACCGAAGCCGAAACTTTCATATTTCTCTCCTAAAAACCTTCGCCATGTTCCGACTTTGAATCGCGCGGAACCTGCGATATTACTTTGCTCTGAAGATGATGCGTGCACGGGTTAAATCGTACGGCGTCATCTCAACTGTTACCTTGTCACCGGGCAGTATCCGTATGTAATGCATTCGCATTTTTCCGGATATGTGCCCCAGCACCACATGGCCATTTTCCAATTTCACACGGAAGGTAGCGTTTGGTAGGTTTTCGACCACCTCGCCCTGCATCTGTATGACATCGTCCTTTGCCATCTACCACCCCACACTGCCCTAAGAAGACTTGAAATTCGCCTTCTTCAACAGTGATTCATATTGCTGGGACATCAAGTAGTTCTGCACTTGGGCCATGAAGTCCATGGTGACCACCACAATAATCAGTAGCGACGTTCCACCGAAGTAAAACGGCACGTTGTATTTCAATATCAAGAACTCGGGCAACAAGCACACGAAGGTGATGTAGACCGCACCTGCCAAAGTCAGGCGCAACAAGATCTTGTCAATGTACTTCGCAGTCTGGTCACCCGGGCGGATGCCTGGAATGAACGCGCCACTCTTCTTCAGGTTATCTGCAGTTTCACGGCTGTTGAAAACCAGCGCCGTATAGAAGAAGCAGAAAAACACAATCGCAGCGGCATACAGCATCACATACACGGGCTGGCCTGGGCTCAGTGTGCTGGAGATATCCTTCAGCCAGCGCATGGAGTCACCCGTACTGAACCAGTTTGCCACCGTTGCCGGCAACAAGATGATGCTGGAAGCAAAGATGGGAGGAATCACACCTGCCATATTCAGCTTCAGAGGCAGATGGGAAGACTGTCCACCGTAGACCTTGTTGCCAACCTGCCTGCGGGCATAGTTGACCAGTATCTTGCGTTGACCGCGTTCCACAAACACCACGAAATACGTTACCAGCGCAACCAATACCACGATCAGCAGCGACACGATGATGCTCATGGCACCTGTGCGCACCAGCTCGAGCAGACCACCAATGGCATTGGGCAAACCTGCCGCGATACCACCAAAGATCAGGATCGATATGCCATTGCCCAGACCACGCTCAGTGATCTGCTCACCCAGCCACATCAGGAACATCGTTCCTGCCGTCAAGGTAACCACCGTAGTCAGACGGAAACCAAATCCCGGGGCGATCACCAGACCTGCAGAAGACTCCAGCGCTACTGCAATACCCAGAGACTGGAACAACGCCAGACCCAGCGTGCCGTAACGCGTGAACTGCGTAATCTTGCGACGACCTGCTTCGCCTTCCTTTTTGAGCGCCTCAAACGAGGGCAGCACATAGGTCAGCAATTGCATGATGATGGATGCCGAGATGTACGGCATGATCCCCAATGCAAAGATCGTGAAGCGAGACAAAGCACCACCGGAGAACATATTGAACAAACTCAATATGCCACCCTGCTGCCCTTTGAAGAGCTGCTGCAACTGCGATGGATCGATACCAGGCACAGGAATGTGCGCTCCGGTACGGTACACCACCAGCGCAAGCAGCAAGAAGACAAGCCGGCGACGCAAGTCACCGAACTTACCTGTCTTTGCAATATCAGCTGCGCTAGTTGCCACGTGGATATCCTTCAGTCAGCAATTCAGGCAACGCTTCCGCCAGCTGCTTCAATAGCAGCCTTGGCACCAGCAGTAGCACCGATACCGGTCAGCTTGATAGCCTTGGTGATTGCGCCGGTGTTGATCACCTTTACAACCTTGGCAATCTCACCCACGGCACCAGCTTGCTTCAGGGTCAACAGATCCACTTCAGCAACACCCAGAGCTTCCAGGGCAGTCAAAGTGATTTCTGCATTGAACTTCAGCAAATGCGACTTGAAGCCGCGCTTGGGCAAGCGACGATGCATAGGCATCTGTCCGCCTTCGAAACCAACCTTGTGGTAGCCACCGGAGCGGGACTTTTGTCCCTTGTGACCACGACCAGCCGTTTTACCCAGACCAGAGCCAATACCGCGACCAACGCGACGCTTGGCGTGTTTTGCACCCTCTGCGGGTTTGATGTCATTGAGTTCCATCATCAACCTCTTAGAGAACCTTGACCAGGTAGCTGATCTTGTTAATCATGCCGCGCACTTCAGGAGAATCCTTCAGTTCGCTGACGCTGTTGAGCTTACGCAGACCCAGGCCGCGCACGGTGGCACGGTGGGACTCTTTGGTACCAATCGGGCTACGCACCAATTGGACTTTGACGGTTTGTTGTGTAGTCATGTTTGAAATCTCCGATTACGCGAAGAGTTCTTCGACAGTCTTGCCACGCTTGGCAGCCACTTCAGCCGGTGTCGTAGACACAGACAGGGCATCCAGAGTCGCACGGACCATGTTGTAGGGATTGGTAGAACCGTGGCTCTTGGCCACGATGTCGGTGATGCCAACCACTTCGAATACGGCACGCATAGGGCCGCCTGCAATGATGCCGGTACCCTTGGGAGCCGGAGCCATCATGACGCTGGCAGCACCGTGGTGACCCATCACTTTGTGATGGATGGTGCCGTTCTTCAGGGAAACCTTCAGCATGTTGCGACGGGCTTCTTCCATGGCCTTCTGCACAGCAGCAGGAACTTCCTTGGATTTACCCTTGCCCATACCGATGCGACCATCGCCATCACCCACCACGGTCAGCGCAGCGAAGCCGAGAATACGACCACCCTTCACAACCTTGGTGACGCGGTTGATCGCGATCATCTTCTCGCGCAGACCGTCCTCAGGACCCTCGGCCTTACCTTGCATTTTTGCTTGAACTTTAGCCATTTGTGTATTCCGATCTGCTTAGAACTGCAAGCCAGCCGCACGTGCGGCATCAGCCAACGCCTTGACACGGCCGTGGTACGCAAAACCTGCGCGGTCGAATGCAACCTTCTCGATACCAGCAGCCTTGGCTTTCTCAGCCACACGCTTGCCAATGATCTCTGCTGCTGCGACGTTTCCGCCCTTGCCAGTAGCACCCAATGCCTTGCGCACTTCGGCCTCTGCCGTGGAAGCAGAAGCGATCACCTTGCCACCGTCGCCAGAGATAACGCTGGCGTAGATGTGCAGGTTGGTACGGTTCACGGTCAAACGGGCAACACCTTGTGTGGCGATGCGGATACGCGTCTGACGGGCTCTGCGAAGACGCTGCTCTTTTTTGGTCAACATGATGCAGCTCCTTATTTCTTCTTAGTTTCTTTGATCGTGATCTTCTCGTCCGCATAACGGATGCCCTTGCCCTTGTAAGGCTCGGGAGGACGAACAGAACGGATCTCAGCAGCAATCTGGCCAACGCGCTGACGGTCAGCGCCCTTGATCAGGATTTCTGTAGGTGTGGGGGTGGCCACCGAAATGCCGGCAGGCATGTCAATGTTCACGGGGTGCGAATAACCCACAGCCAGGTTCAACTTGGCGCCTGTAGCCTGGGCCTTGTAACCCACGCCGATCAGGCTCAGCTTCTTTTCGAAGCCTTTGGTCACGCCGACCACCATGTTGTTCACCAGCTGACGCATGGTGCCAGCCATGGCATCTGCTTCGCGGGATTCGTTGGCAGGGGCAAAGCTCAGCTTGCCTGCGTTATTAGCCACATTCACCAGGGTGTTCAGTGTCAATTGCAGAGCGCCACCAGTGCCTTTGACACTGATCTGGCCTGCATTGATGGACACATCCACACCTGCGGGAATGGTGACGGGAAGTTTGCCTACACGGGACATCTTAAATACTCCTCAATGTGGCTTAGGCGACGTAGCACAGCACTTCGCCACCGACACCGGAAGCGCGCGCCTTGCGATCAGTCATCACACCCTTGGGTGTTGTCACGATAGCCACACCCAATCCGTTCTGGACTTGGGGGATAGCATCGCTGCCACGGTAAACGCGCAGGCCGGGACGGCTCACACGCTCAATGCGCTCGATCACAGGGCGACCGGCGTAATACTTCAGTGCGATTTGGAGTTCAGACTTTCCACCTTCGGTAGAAACCTTGAATCCGTCGATATAGCCTTCGTCTTGCAACACTTGGGCAATCGCAATCTTCACTTTGGAAGAGGGCACGGACACTGTCGTCTTTGCCACCATTTGCGCATTGCGGATGCGTGTCAACAGGTCGGCGATGGGATCACTCATACTCATATTGGATTCTCCTGTCGCTTACCAGCTGGCCTTGACGATGCCGGGGATCTCACCGGCAAAGGCCATTTCACGAATCTTTGCACGTGCCAGACCGAAGTGCTGGAACGTGCCACGAGGACGACCGGTGATGGAGCAACGGTTGCGCTGGCGTGTGGGGTTTGCGTTGCGGGGCAACTTTTGCAGACCCAAACGGGCTGCAGCACGCTCTTCGTCAGAACGCTTTGCGTCACCAGCAATTGCCTTCAGTTCCGCATATTTTTTAGCGTACTTGGCAGCCAACTTGTCGCGTTTGAGCTCGCGCTCGATTAAAGCCATTTTAGCCACAGGTCACCTCAGTTCTTGAACGGGAAACGGAAAGCTGCGAGCAGTGCTTTGCACTCTTCGTCAGTCTTGGCCGTCGTGGTGATGCTGATATTGAGGCCGCGCAAGGCATCCACCTTGTCATATTCAATCTCAGGGAAAATGATCTGTTCTTTGACGCCGATGTTGTAGTTACCGCGACCGTCGAAAGCACGACCAGAGATACCACGGAAGTCACGTACACGGGGCAGAGCCACGGTAACGAAACGATCCAGGAATTCATACATTTGCACGCCACGCAGGGTCACCATGCAACCAATGGCCTGGCCTTCGCGGATCTTGAAACCGGCGATAGCTTTCTTGGACTTGGTTACCACGGGCTTCTGGCCAGCGATCTTGGTCAGGTCGCCCACGGCGTTGTCCATGACCTTCTTGTCGGCGACCGCTTCGCTCACACCCATGTTCAGGGTGATCTTGGTCAGGCGAGGCACTTGCATGGGCGACTTGTAGCCAAACTTGGCTGTCAGCTCAGGCGCTACTTTTTCGCGATAGTGTTGTTGAAGACGTGCCATGCTTATGCCACCTTGATTTCTTCGCCGCTGGACTTGTAAACGCGAACGCGCTTTCCATCCGCCAGCACCTTGATACCAACACGGTCCGCCTTGCCGGTAGCCGCATTGAAGATGGCTACGTTGGATTGGTGGATAGGCATGGTCTTCTCAACGATGCCGCCGGTTGTGCCTTTCATCGGATTGGGCTTGGTGTGCTTCTTCACCAGGTTGATGCCCTCTACGATGACGTGAGAGTCATCCTTGCGCAGGCTGATCTTGCCGCGCTTGCCCTTATCGCGACCTGCGATAACGATGACTTCGTCGCCTTTGCGAATCTTGTTCATGGCGGGTCCTTACAAAACTTCAGGAGCCAGGGACACGATCTTCATGAACTTCTCGGTACGCAATTCACGCGTAACCGGTCCGAAGATGCGGGTGCCGATGGGCTCCAGCTTGGCGTTGAGCAACACTGCTGCGTTGCCGTCGAATTTCACCAAAGAACCGTCGCCACGGCGGATGCCCTTGGCCGTACGAACCACCACAGCGCTGTAGACCTCGCCTTTTTTGACGCGGCCGCGCGGAGCAGCTTCTTTGATGCTAACTTTGATGATGTCGCCAACACTTGCATAGCGACGCTTAGAACCACCCAGCACTTTGATGCACAGGACGGACTTAGCGCCGGTGTTGTCGGCAACTTCCAATCGAGATTCAGTTTGGATCATTTCAAATATTCCCAACTTGCACCTGAATCAACATCTGCCTCATGGCAAACCATCTCATCAAGTCAGTCTTGGGCCCGCTGTCCGCCGCTCAAACCACTCAAGCGACCTTCATTTGGGCAGAACCTTCATACTTTTTCAAGCGAAGCCCACAATTATGCCCACGCTTTTCTGGGCGGTCAACAACTTTTTTCAAGGGACTTGCAAATAGTGGCGCGCCAACTGGATGAAATCGTCCAGTTTGGGGTCCATTCCCGCTTCTTCCTGCAGTATTTGGGCCACGCGCGGCGCCAGTTCTGCCGCCAGCCTGGCGTCCAGGAAGAGCATGCGGCAACGGCGGGCCAGCACATCTTCCACCGTGACGGCGTATTCGTGGCGCGCAGCAAAACGCACCATGGCTTCTGTCAGCCCCGCGGCAAGAACGACGCCAGCCCCCGGCAAAGCCTCCACCAGGTTTTTTTCGCTTCCGTACGAGTGCCCGCCCTCTGCCTGGCTGACCGAGACCGGGGTGAATTCCGACCCGAATTGCGCCCCGACCAGGCGTAAATCCGTGGTCTGACCTTCCGGACGTGCGGGCAACAAGTGCTTTTCTGCACATTTTTTAAGCACATCCTCCGCCATGGCGCGGTAGGTAGTCCATTTGCCGCCGGTGACGGTCACCAGCCCGCTGCGGCTGACAATCACGGTGTGCTCCCGGCTGATGGCTTTGGTGCTTTCGCCGTCCTCATCCTGGGGTTTGACCAAGGGACGCAACCCGACCCAGATGCTCTTGATATCCTTTCGCGTAGGTGCACGCTTCAGGTAGCGGGCCGACTCCTTCAAAATGAACTCCACCTCTTCCGCAAATGGCTGCGGTTCGCGCGCCAGATCATGGCGCGGCGTATCGGTAGTGCCCAGAATGACCTTGCCCAACCACGGCACGGCAAACAACACCCGTCCATCCGAGGTTTTGGGCACCATCAGTGCCGAATTCGAATCCAGGAAGTCCCGGTCCACCACGATGTGCACGCCCTGGCTGGGTGCCACCATGGGCTTGACCGCACGACCACCGCCCGCGCTGTGCGCGGCGCTGTCCATCTCGCGCAGAGAGTCCACCCAGACGCCTGTGGCATTGACCACGCAGCGCGCCTGAACCTGGTACTCCGTGCCGCTGAAGGTGTCCTGTGCCACCAGTCCGGAGATCTTCCCCTCCTTATAGAGAAGCTCCTTGACGCCACAGTAGTTGACCAGCAGGGCCCCCTTGGACGCTGCCGTGCGCGCCAGCGCCAGCGCCAGCCGCGCATCGTTGAACTGGCCATCCCAGTACAGAACGCCGCCTTTAAGACCCGCCGTACGTACCGTGGGTAACGCTTCGGCGGTGGCATGCGCGCCCAGAAAGCGGGTCTTCCCTAGCCCGGCCTTGCCAGCCAGCACGTCGTACATGGTGAGTCCGGCACCGTAGAAAGGCGCTTCCCACCAGCGATAGGACGGCACCACAAAGGCCAGCGGCTGCGCCAGGTGCGGCGCGTTGTGCAGCAGCGTGGTGCGCTCGTGCAAGGCTTCGCGCACCAGGGAAATATTGCCCTGGGCCAGATACCGTACGCCGCCGTGCACCAGCTTGGTCGCCCGTGATGAGGTTCCCTTGGCAAAGTCGTGCGACTCCAGCAGTACCACCTTGAAACCACGCGCCGCTGCGTCCAGAGCCACGCCCATGCCGGTGGCACCGCCCCCCACAACCGCCAGGTCGTACACCACATCCTCTGCCAGACGTGCCATCAGCTCAGCGCGGTGGGTCAAAAGAGGTGGCTGGGGAGTTAGCATGCGTGTTCTTTGAAAGTGGCAGATCTGCCCCGATTATCACGAAAGGAATGCCATGTCTTACCTGCTGGCCCTGGACCAGGGCACATCCAGTTCGCGCAGCATTGTTTTCGATACACCCGGCACGATCCAGGCCATGGTGCAGATGGAATTGCCGCAGATCTACCCCCAACCCGGCTGGGTGGAGCACGATGCCAACACGATTTGGCAGATGCAACGGGCCACCGCCCGCCAGGCCCTGGAGAAAGCGGGCATCACCGCCGCGCAAGTTCACGCCATAGGCATTACCAACCAGCGCGAGACCACCGTGGTCTGGGATCGCAAGACCGGCACCCCGATTCACCACGCAATCGTCTGGCAAGACCGCAGGACAGAGCCGCTTTGCGCCGAGCTGCGTGCCCAAGGTTGGGCGGACCCCATCCGCAGCAAGACGGGCCTGCTGTTGGACGCCTACTTTTCGGGCACCAAGCTCAAGTGGCTGCTGGACAACATCCCCGGCGCGCGTGCCCGGGCCGTCAACGGGGAGTTGGCCTTCGGAACCGTGGACAGCTGGCTAATCTGGAACCTGACCGAAGGACGGATCCATGCCACCGACGTGAGCAATGCCTCACGCACCATGCTGTTCAATGTGCATGCCAACCAGTGGGACACCGAGTTGCTGGCCGCTCTGGATATTCCGGTGAGTCTCATGCCCACGGTCCAACCCAGCGCATCGCACTTTGGTGAGGCGAGCCCCTCCCAACTGGGTCGCGCCATCCCCATAGGCGGTGTTGCCGGAGACCAGCAGAGCGCACTGTTCGGTCAGGCCTGCTTTCATGCCGGGATGGCCAAGAACACCTACGGCACCGGCTGCTTCATGCTGATGCATACCGGCACGGCCTTTCAAACCTCGGGCAACGGGTTGATCGCCACCAGCGCTGCCCAAACCACAGCGACACCGGAATTCGCCCTGGAAGGCAGCGTATTCGTGGGTGGCGCCGTCGTGCAATGGTTGCGTGACGGCCTGCACGCCATAGACCACAGCGCACAGGTGCAAGCCTTGGCAGAGAGCGTGCCCGACTCCGGCGGCGTGATGGTGGTGCCCGCCTTTACCGGCCTGGGCGCTCCATACTGGAAGCCCGATGCGCGCGGCTCCATCACCGGGTTAAGCCGGGGCAGCACGCTGGCACATATTGCGCGTGCCGCGCTGGAGAGCATCGCATTCCAGAGTGCTGCCCTGCTGCAAGCCATGGCGCGGGACGCAGCCAATGCAGGCAGTGCACCCGTATCCGAACTGCGCGTGGACGGCGGTGCGTGCGTCAACAACCTGCTGATGCAATTCCAGGCGGACCTGCTGGGCATTGCCGTGGTGCGCCCCGTCGTCACGGAAACCACGGCACTGGGCGCGGCCTATTTGGCGGGCCTCACCACAGGTGTGTACCAGGGCACGGAAGAACTCAGTGCCCTGTGGCGCGCCGAGCGCCGGTTCGAGCCCACCATGTCCCGTGCGCAGGTGCAAGAACACATGCAACGCTGGGAGCACGCGGTGCACCAAACCATTTTGTAAAACCATTCCCTTTCCACAAGACGATCTGTATGACACAAACCATTGCATTCATAGGCGGCGGCAACATGGCCAGCGCCATCATCGGCGGCCTCATCAAACAAGGCATGACGGCCAGCAACATCCTGGTGGTGGAGCCCTATGAGGAAGCACGTACCAAGCTCAAGGAGCTGTTCGGCATAGAGGCATTGAGTGCACCCGGCTCCGAACTGGCACGAGCCGGCCTGATCGTGTGGGCGGTCAAGCCCCAGACCTTCAAGGACGCCGCCCTGCAAACCAAGGCCTACACTGCCAACGCCTTGCACCTGAGCGTGGCCGCAGGCATACGCAGCGACAGCATCGCCGCCTGGCTGGGCAATGAACGCATCATCCGCTGCATGCCCAATACCCCGGCGCTAATCGGCAAAGGCATCACTGCGCTGTATCCGCGCACCGGGGTCAACGCTGTTGATCGCCAATGGGCGGGAGAAGTGATAGCCACCACGGGCCAGTTCCTCTGGCTGGAGCGTGAGGAGCAGCTCGATGCAGTCACCGCCATCTCGGGCTCCGGCCCGGCCTATATGTTCTATTTCATGGAAGCCATGACCGCTGCCGGGGCGGAAATGGGCTTACCTGCAGAGCAGGCCTACCAATTGGCCGTGGCTACCTTCATCGGTGCGGGCGAACTGGCGCGGGCATCCACCGAGTCACCTGAGGTGCTGCGCCAGCGCGTCACTTCCAAAGGTGGCACCACCTATGCTGCCATCACCTCCATGGACGAAAGCGGCGTGAAGGCGCTGTTTGCCAAGGCGCTGCATGCAGCCCGCAACCGCGCCAAGGAAATGGGCGACGAATTCGGCAGCGCGGCCTAGGTTTGTCACACAGGATTCACTCGGAGGGGTGAAGCTGTACCTGCGGCATGTGCCGTGGTTCAGCCCAAAGTGAGTACCTATGAACGACCAGACCATTCTTGACGCGGAAGTTGCGGTGGACGAAGAGTTTGAAACCATCGGCGACTACCACCGCATAGCCGCCCACCACTTCACTGTGGCAGCCAAACACCACCTGGCGGCTGCCGATGCCGATGACGAAGGCGACGATGAAGCCAGTGCCCGCCACACCCTGTTGGCCTATCGCCACCAGCTCAATGGCGTGCAAGCCGCCGAAATCGCCACGATGGAAAGCGACACCCTCGAAGACGCGTTCGACGTCCCCGCTGAAGAACTCTAAGACTGGCGCGCCACCGCCTGCCAATAGTCGGGCATGGCGTAATGGTCCTTGAGGAATTCGATCCACAGCCGCACCCGCAGCGGCATGTGCTTGCGCTGCGGGAACACGGCGTAGATGCCATTGGGTGGTGCCGTAAATTCCTCCAATACAGCCACCAATTTGCCTGCTGCGACTTCTGCTTCCACTTCCCAGGTGCTGCGCCAGGCAATGCCATAGCCGGCCAGGCACCAGTCATGTAGCACCTGCCCGTCCGAGCAGTCCAAGGGGCCTGCAGGCTTGAGATAGTTCACCTCACCGCCCGGCATCTGGAAAGCCCAGCCACGCGTTTGCGAGGCGTCGCTGGAAAGCGTCAGGCAGTGGAAGCGTGGCAGGTCCGCAGGCGAGCGAGGCACGCCGTGGCGCGCCAGATATTCGGGCGTGGCCACGCACAGCCGCCGGTTATCCGCCATGCGCACGCTCACCAGTGAAGAGTCCGGCATGTCGCCCACGCGCACGGCACAGTCAAATCCCTCGCCTGCAATATCTATCACCCGGTCGCTCAGGTTGAGTGAGATGGTGACTTCCGGGTGGCGCTCGTAGAAACGGGGAATGAGCGGCGCCACATGGCGCCGGCCAAAACCCGCCGGCGCCGTGATGCGCAAATGGCCGCTGGCCTTGACACCACCGGCACTGACGCTGGCTTCGGCGTTGGCAAGGTCCGACAGCAGCCGCTGGCAGTCCTCCAGAAAGGCGCTGCCCTCGTGCGTGAGCGTGATGCGGCGCGTGGTACGCACCATGAGCTTCACACCCAGTCGCTCTTCCAGCGCGTCCATGCGCCGCCCGATGATGGCTGGCGCCACGCCTTCTACGTGGGCCGCGGCCGTCAGGCTTCCGCGCGCCACCACCGCCACAAAGGACTCCATCTGCTTGAGCTTGTCCTGCGACATGGTTATTCGGGCAACAGGATGCCGCCAGCGCGCATGGCGGCAATGTCCGATTCGGAATAGCCCAGTGCCAGCAGCAGTTCGCTGCCGTGCTCGTCCAACTTGGGCGGGTCCAGGCGCAACCCCAGACGCTCACCGTCCAGCTTGAGCGGCAACAGCGGCACCTGCGTCTGGCGCCCGTCGGGCAGGTTCATGGGCGTCAGGCCGCCGGTCTGCTGCAGATGCGGGTCTTCAAACAGATGCTGCGGGTCGGTGATGGGGGCAAACGGCAGGCCGTTTTGTTCAAACACGGCGGCCAGTTCCGCGGCAGTGTGGTCTGCCAGCCGCTCCCGCAGCAGGGGGATCAACCAGGCGCGCGCCAGAACGCGGTCGTTGTTGGTGGTCAGGCGCGTATCGGCATGTAGGTCGTCAAAACCAAAGGCCTTGCAGAACACGGCCCATTGGGTGTCGCCCACCACGGCCAGGAAGATCTGCTCCTGGTCGCGCACGCTGAACACGTCGTAAATGCCCCAGGGCGAAATCTTCTGTGGCATGGGGTCGGGCGCCTTGCCAGTGATGGCAAACTGCATCATGTGCTGGGCCACCAAGAACACATTGTTCTCAAACAGCGCGGACTCCACTTCCTGCCCCTTGCCGGTGTGCTGGCGCTGCATCAGCGCGGCCATGGCACCGATGGCGCCAAACATGCCGCCCATGATGTCGTTCACGCTGCTGCCCGCGCGCAAGGGGTCGCCGGGGCGCCCGGTCATGTAGGCCAGCCCGCCCATCATCTGCACCACTTCGTCCAGCGCGGTGCGGTGGTCGTAGGGGCCGGGCAGGAAGCCCTTGTGGCTGACGTAGATGAGGCGCGCGTCCAACTTGCTCAGGGTGGCATAGTCCAGGCCCAGTTTTTGCATCGTGCTGGCCTTGAAGTTTTCGCTGACGATGTCGGCGGTGGCAATCAGGCGCAGCACCACCTCCCGGCCCTTGGCACTCTGCAAATCAATGGCCAGGCTCTTCTTGTTGCGGTTGAATAGAGGGTAGAAGCCCGCGCCACTGCCCAGCAGCTTGCGGGTGCCGTCACCGCCCAGGGGCTCGACCTTGATGACCTCGGCCCCCAGGTCTGCCAGCACCATGCCACAGGTGGGGCCCATCACCATGTGGGTGAACTCGACCACGCGGATGCCGGCCAGTGGAAGGGGTTTGCTGGGAGTGGTCATGTGCTACTACCTTCTTTTTTGTCACGAATAGATTGATATTTTTCCATATAGTGAATGGATAAGTATCGAATACAGTAGGGCAATCGGTTCAATCTCTCGGTTTTATTTTTCAACAGGGCATTCCATGGCAACCTCCTCCAGCACCCCTCGCACCCAGGTCCATCGCCTGCAGGTGGCAACCAATCTGCTCCAGTTCATTGAATCCAAGGTACTGCCCGGAACGGGCGTTACGCCGGAGGCGTTCTGGAAAGGCTTTGACGCCATCGTGGCCGATCTGGCGCCCAAGAACATTGCGCTGCTGGCCGAGCGCGACCGCCTGCAATCCGAGCTGGACGCCTGGCACAAAGCCAACCCCGGCCCCATCACCAATATGCCTGCCTACCGCGCCTTCCTGGAGAAGATCGGCTACCTGGTGGAGCAGCCCAAGAAGGTCAAGATCACCACGTCCAATGTGGACAGCGAACTCTCCAAACAGGCCGGCCCACAGTTGGTGGTGCCCATCACCAACGCCCGCTACGCACTCAACGCCGCCAACGCGCGCTGGGGCAGCCTGTATGACGCGCTGTATGGCACCGATGTGATCAGCGAAGAAAAAGGCTGCGAGAAAGTCGGCCCCAAGGGCTACAACCCCAAGCGCGGCAAGAAGGTCATCGAATACGCACGCCATGTGCTGGACCGCACCGCACCGCTGAAGAAGGGCTCGCATGTGGGCTCCACCGGCTACCGCATCAAGGACGGCCACCTGGTGGTCTCTCTGGCCGAAGGCGGAACGTCCAAGCTCAAGGACTACGACCAACTGATCGGCTTCCAGGGCGATGCCAAGAACCCCTCTTCCATCCTGCTGGCGCACAACGGCCTGCATTTGGACTTGCGTCTAGACCGCTCCACCGTCATCGGCAAATCCGACGCCGCAGGTGTGAGCGATCTGGTGCTGGAAGCCGCACTCAGCACCATCCTGGACCTGGAAGACTCGGTGGCCGTGGTGGACGCCGACGACAAGGTGCAGGCTTACGGCAACTGGCTGGGCATTCTGCAAGGCACGCTGGTGGAGTCGTTTGAAAAAGGCGGCAAGGTACTCACCCGCGGCCTCAACGCCGACCGCATCTACACCGCGCCTAACGGTAAAAAGAAGGTCACCCTGCACGGCCGCTCGCTGATGTTCGTGCGCAATGTGGGCCACCTGATGACCAACCCGGCCATCCTCTACACCGCGGCCGATGGAAGCACCCGCGAAATCCCCGAGGGCATTCTGGACGCGATGGTGACCACCACCATCGCCCTGCACGACCTGCAGCGCACCAAGAAGGACGCCATCCGCAATTCACGCAAGGGCTCGGTCTACATCGTCAAACCCAAGATGCACGGCCCCGCCGAAGTCGCATTTGCCGATGAGCTGTTTGGCCGCGTGGAGAAAGTGCTGGGTCTGCCCAAGAGCACGGTCAAGCTGGGCATCATGGACGAAGAGCGCCGCACCAGCGTGAACCTGAAGGCCTGCATTGCCGCCGCGCAAAGCCGCGTGGCCTTCATCAACACCGGCTTCCTGGACCGCACTGGCGACGAAATGCACACCGCCATGCAGGCCGGCCCCATGATCCGCAAGGGCGACATGAAGGCCAGCGCCTGGATCAGCTCCTACGAGCGCAACAACGTGCTGGTGGGTCTGTCCTGCGGACTGCGCGGACGGGCACAGATCGGCAAGGGCATGTGGGCCATGCCGGACCTGATGAAGGCCATGCTGGAGCAGAAGATTGCCCACCCCAAGGCCGGTGCCAACACCGCCTGGGTGCCCAGCCCCACCGGCGCCACGCTGCATGCGCTGCACTACCACCAGGTGCTGGTCAGCGACGTGCAAAAGGGCCTGGAAAAGATCAACGCCAACAAGGAACGCGATGCGCTGCTCAACGGCCTCCTGACCATCCCTGTGGCAGCCGCCCCCAACTGGACCGACGCCGAGAAGCAGCAGGAGCTGGACAACAACGCCCAGGGCATTCTGGGCTACGTGGTGCGCTGGGTGGACCAGGGCGTGGGCTGCTCCAAGGTGCCCGACATCCACAACATCGGCCTCATGGAAGACCGCGCCACCCTGCGCATCAGCAGCCAGCACATGGCAAACTGGCTGCACCACGGCGTGGTCAGCAAAGCCCAGATAACCGAGACCTTCGAGCGCATGGCCGCCGTGGTGGACCAGCAAAACGCCGGTGACCCGCTGTACCAGAACATGGCTGGCAACTTTGGCACCAGCATGGCCTACAAGGCCGCCACCGACCTGGTCTTCAAGGGCCTGGAGCAACCCAGCGGCTACACCGAACCGCTGCTGCACGCCTGGCGGTTGAAGGTGAAGGCGGCTGCGTAAGCCTCAGGCGGTAACCAGCTGGCGCACCGCGCGGATGTCATCCGGGCCGGTGCGGCAGCAGCCGCCTATCAGGCGTGCGCCCTTGGCTTGCCAGCGGTGGGCTTGCTCTGCGTAGGCTGCGGCCTGTGGGCTGACACCGGCCCAGACTTTTCCCTCGGCGTCGTAGTGTTCGCCGGAATTGGGATAGGCCAGCACAGGCTTGCTGGTGTGGGCCTTGGCCTGCTCCACCAGGCTGGCAACATATTCCGGCGCGGTGCAATTCACGCCGATAGCCACGATTTGCGGATAGGCCTCCAGTGCGGCCACGCAGTCCGCCAAGCGCTCACCCTGCGCGTTGTGCTCGCCATCCTTGCAGGCAAAGCTGATCCAGGCCACCGCATCGCCCTGCTCGGCCAGCACATCGGCAATCGCCAGGGCTTCGTCCAGGCACGGAATGGTTTCACAGGCCAGCAGGTCGGCACCCGAGGTGGCCAGCACCTGCAGACGCTCGCGGTGGAAGTTGGCCAGTGCAGCACGGTCCAGGCCGTAGTTGCCACGGTATTCCGAACCGTCTGCCAGCATGGCGCCGTAAGGCCCGACGGACGCCGCCACCAACGGGCGAATTCGCCCCACACGGTTGGCGGGGTCCGCCCAGAAGGCATCGCGTGCCTCCTGGGCCAGCTTGACGGAAAGGCGCATCAGATCGGCCGCCTGCGCACGGCTCATGCCACGGCGGGTAAAGGCCTCGAAGGTGGCCTGGTAGCTGGCCGTGGTGGCCACGTCGGCGCCGGCCAGAAAATAGTCTGCGTGCACGGCGCGAATGAGCTCGGGCTGCTCGATCAACAGTTTGGCGGACCAAAGCGGATCATTCAGGTTGGCGCCACGGCGTTCCAGCTCGGTGGCCAGTGCGCCGTCCAGCACCATGAGACGGTCGTTTGCGAGAAAGATTTCAATGGGGTTCAACATGCTTGCATTCATTCAAAAAACTGGCGGTCAGGTTATCCAAAGCGCATGCATGACGGCTGCAATATGCGCCCCTGAGCCGCGGGCGGGAAGCGCGCAAACGCATAAAGCGGCGGGCTGCGGGCGCCAACGGCTCAATACAGCTTGTGGCGTTTCTCGAACAGGTGCACGCCCGCAGTGATGACCAGGGTCATGCCCCCATACACCACGCCGGCCAACACCAGCGCATCGGTTGTGTAGGACTCGTTGGACAGGCGCCGGGCAATGCCGGTGAGGTCAAACACCGTGATGGTGCTGACCAGGGCCGTGGCCTTGAGCAGGGAGACAGCTTCATTGCCCAGGGCCGGGGCGGCAATGCGCAGGGCCTGGGGCAAGACGATGCGCCGCAGCATGTCCAGGCGCCCCATGCCATAGGCCGCAGCCGCCTCGAGCTGACCGTGGGGAATGGCCAGGATGGCGGCGCGCATGTCCTCTGCCATGTAGGCGGCAATATTGAGCGTCAGGGCGATAAGGCCGCAATAGAAGGCGTCTTCAAACAGCACCCAGAAGGGCGATGCACGGACCCATTCGAACTGGCTGAGTCCGTAGTACAGCAGGAACATCTGCACCAGCAGCGGGGTTCCACGAAACGCAGCGCCATAGCCACGCACCATTCTGCGCACCCAGGGGCCGCCTTGGGTTGCGCCCAATGCCAGCCCCAGCGCCAGCAACAGCCCCACCACGGACGACACGGCCCACAGCTCCAGCGTGATGACCAGGCCATCCCACAGTTCGGCGCTGTTGTCGCGCAACACGGCGAGGTAGTCGGATAAGAGTGCTTCCATGGGCTAGCGCAGATAGGGACGCTGCGCCCGGCGTTCCAGGGTGGAGACCAGCGGTTCCGTCAGGGCCAGGAGCACAAAGTACATCACGGCCGCAGTGAGCAGAAACAGAAAAGGTTCGTGGAACGCCTGCGCCGCCATATTGGATTTCTTCAACAAGTCTTCCAGCCCGACGACGGAAACCAGCGAGGTGTCCTTGAGCAAGGACTGCCACAGATTGCCCAGGCTTGGCAGGGCGATGCGCCAAGCCTGCGGCAAGCGCACCAGGAAAAATGTCTGCACCGGGGTCAGGCCCAGGGAACGCGCTGCCTCCAGTTGCCCGCGCTCCAGCGCCACGAAGCTGCCGCGAAACACTTCGGACGCATACGCACCCAGCACCAATGCCAGTGACACCACACCCGCAAAGAACGGGCTGATATCCAGGGCGCCATCCCAATAGGTGTTGATGGCGTTGGACAGGCCAAAGTAACAGACCAGCACGACCAGAAACTCAGGCACGCCACGCAGCACGCCTGCCAACACCGCCACCGGGCGGCGCAGCCAGGCATGGCGGCTGAGCTGGCATGCCGCAAACAGCAGCCCCAACAACAGCCCGCACACCAGGGACGTGCAGGCCAGTTGCACTGTCATCAGCGCACCTTGCAGCAACTGGCCTGCATAGGCCTGCAAAACATCCATCACACCTCCAGGGGAGGGTCGTCACAGCCCGCAGGCTGTGACGACCCAATTACTTGACCGTGGGGGCAATGCTAAAGGGGAATACCTTTTTGTTCTCTGCCGCAAACGTGCCGTCGGTCAGCACCTTCTTGATGGCACCATTCAGACGCACCTTCAACGGGTCGCCCTTGCGCACGGCAATGCCGGTACCTTCGCCGAACATTTCCACGTCATTCAGTGGCTGGCCGGCAAAGTCAAATCCCTTGGCCTTGCCGGTCTTGACCAGCCACTCATACGCCACGGTGGTGTCCGTCAGCGTGGTGGCAATGCGACCAGCCTCCAGGTCCAGCCAGATGGCATCCTGGTTGGGATAGGACTTGGTGGAAATACCGGACTTGCCCTTGGGCAGACGCTTCTTGAGGTATGTCTCGTGGTTGGAGCCGCTGTACACGCCCACGGTCTTGCCGCGCAAAGTAGCAGGGTCTTCGCTGATGCCGGAGCCAGTCTTGGCTACGTATTGCACAGGAGCCAAGGTGAAGAGGTCGGTAAAGTCCACCACCTTCTTGCGCTCGTCGGTGATGGACATCTGTGCCAACACCGCATCGATCTTCTTGGCCTTGAGCGCCGGAATCAGGGCATCGAAGTCCATGGTCACGTATTCACACTTGGCCTGGATCTGTTTGCAGATCACATTGCCGAGCTCGATTTCCATACCCTTGAGTTGGCCCGAAGCATCCTTGTATTCAAACGGGGGGTAATCCGACAGGGTGCCTATGCGCACCACATCTTGTGCAAAGGCCACGCCTGCGGCCATCAACAAACCACCCAGCAAACTCTTCAAAATCTGACGCTTCAATTTCAATTCCTCCAGATACGGCTGCAACAGCAGCCTCAACCAACCCGATCAAGGGCAACCATCAAGCACGCACAACCCGTCCAAACGTCTATAGGCAGCATGAAGTTGCATACAGACAGCAGTCAGAACGGACTCGCCCGGCTTGACCAAAATTGCGCTTTTGAGGCGCAAAGGAAGCTCAAGTTTCCTAAAAAGAAACGCCGCTGAGCCGCGTTGTTGGCCTGCTTTTTGCAGAAAACCCGCGCCAAATGACCGATAGACGCCGAATGACGTCGCAATCGCCAGTTGCCTACAATGAAACGATGGAAACCACCTTGGACCCGTTCGACCGGAAGATTCTGGAGTTTGTACAACGCGACTGTCAGGTCAATGCTGAAGTAATTGCCGAGGCGGTAGGGCTTTCGGCCTCCGCAGTACAGCGTCGGCTGCGCCGCTTGCGTACCGACAAGGTCATCACCGCCGAAGTCGCCGTCGTTGACCCGCGCTCCTTGGGTCCGCACATGCAGTTCATTGCCGGCATTGAGCTCAAGGACAACTACGAGGCCTTGCCCCGCATCCGTGCCTGGGTCCAAAAAGAACCCGAAGTGCAACAGCTCTTTTACGTGACAGGCGCGATGGACTTGGTTATGGTCATCCTCAGCAAAAGTGTCAAGGAATACGACGCACTGTCCGCCCGGCTGATGGCGGAGGTACCGCAGGTCATCCGCATGACCACCAACGTGGTGATCGACGCAATGAAGTTCGACATGTACGTTCCCGTCAGCGACTGAGTCCAGAAAAAGACCGGGCAACCAACTTGCGTGTCTAACCCTTGCCCTGCTCGCCAAACGCGAGCTTGTGCAGATCCACCAGACTCATCAGGGCGGTCACCACCTCGGGCTTGAAGCCCATGCGCTTCTGACCTTCGTTGTAGCCGTTGAGTACCAGGCCCTGGATGTACTCCACGCAGTCGCGGTGACCCCAGAATTTTTCGATGGCCAGTGCCACACGTACGTGACGCTCCGCAACTATGGCCAGATTCCAGTCCACACGGGCCTGCAACGGGCGCTCGTGCATAGCCATGGGACGGGTGTCCAATTCCTCGTCCTCCCACTGAAGAGTAGGAAAGCCGACTTCCGGCTTCGGTGATTTTCTGTGTATGGACACCAACGCACTCCGACAAATTGGTCAATTTATGCCCCGCACTCTACCCCAAGCCGTGCAGAATGCCCCGAAACACACTTTGACAGACAGCAAGAGTCTCTGGTTTACTGCCGCCGCATGCAAACACCGCACCTTTTGATCAATCCCCATGCCGGTGGAGGCAGAGCACGCGCGCTGATTCCGGCCCTGCAGGCCTGGGCCGCCGCACAAGCCACTCCTGCCACCGTCAAGGTGGCCGATACCGTGCCACAAGCCCTGGACTGGCTGCGCGCTCTTCCGCGGGGCGCCACCGTGGCGTTGGTAGGCGGCGACGGCACCATCAACCAGTTGCTGCCGGCGTTTCTCTCCAATGACTTGACCCTGGGCCTGATCCCACGCGGCAGCGGCAACGACGTGGCCCGCGCACTGGGGATTGCCGGCCTTTCCTGGCAGGCTGCGTTGCAACTGATCGAATCGACTCCGCCGCGCGCCATGGACGTGGGCTGGATGCGCACACCCACAGAAGAGCGCCCATTTCTTTCCAGCTTGACCGTAGGTTTTGACTCAGCGGTAGGCTTCAAGGCCTTGCATGGCCCGCGCTGGCTGCGCGGCTTGCCACGCTACCTGTTGGCCACCTTGCGTGAGTTGTCTGCGCTGCAGACGTGGGACATGCGGGTCACCCTGGATGGCGAGGACCTGCACAGCGGCACCACCCTGTTTGCATCGACCCTGAACACGCCCAGCTATGGCAGTGGCATGCCCGCGGTCCCCCATGCGCGGATCGACGATGGCAAGCTGGACGTGCTGATTGCCGGACGGTTCAACGTGCCACAAACCCTTGTCATGCTGCCGCGCCTGCTGCTGGGGCGCCATTTGAACCATCCGCGCGTTCTCAATCGCTCCTTCCACACCATGGCCGTTGCATCCGATCAACCACTGCCACTGGCAACGGACGGTGAATACGTCGGCGAATCGTCCACACTGTCAGTGAGAGTAGCGCCCGCCGCCTTGCGCGTGGTGCGCAGTAACGGCTCAAGGAATCAACGATAGGTCGCCAGGATGGCGTCCCACTCCCCCCGTTTTTTGAGATTTGCCACCGCAGCGTCAAATTGCGTGACACTGACGGGGGCGAGCTTGCTCATCGCGCAACGGGTTTCAAATTTGTCGGCGACCATTCTGTTGCTCACAAAAGCGTTGAGCTCTGGCTTCTTCAACAGCTGATAGTCCAGAAACAATTGCTCTGAAATGAAGTAGTCCACCCGGTTGGCCATGAATCGTGCCAGGTTGGTGACTTCGTTCTCGGCGTCATCGCGTACCAGCAGGCCGGACTGGAACTGTGTTTGAAGTTCCGGGTACACATAGCCAAGTACCGTACCCACTTTGCCGCGGGTCAGGTCTTGCAGGCTGCGAAGCTTCTGACCACCCTTGTTCCTCACCAGCAGATTGGCGGTGGAGAGGAACCCGCTACTCCATTGCAACTTGTCCGGCTCCTTCAGCCACACGGGACGGGTGTGGCACAGCACGTGCATGCTGCCGCTTTGCAGGACTTCTTCGACGCGCTTGCGCGGAATGGACTGAAAGACCGCGTCATACCCAAGCTCTCGGGCTATGGCGCTTTCCAGATCAACGAGGATTCCACCTTTTGCTCCGGGCTGGTCTGCCTGGCGCTCCGCAATCACCAGCGGCGCAGAGATGCTATGGTCCAGCACGAATCGCAACTCCGCCGCATTGGCGCTTCCGATGAACGCCAATAGCACTGCCAGCCATAGTGGCCGTCTATAAGTGCCGGGTCGCCTTGCTGAGAAAATCCGCATGTCTTTTGCTTGAAGGGAGAAAAGCTGAAGTACTGGAGGCTTTCAGGTCATTATCTCTTCGCTGTCCTTTCCTGCATGATCAAATCCTGACGGCGAAAAGCGCACAGCAGCGGCAACAGACTCATGACCAACAAAGGCACAATAGACGCATGCCCATACGTCCTCCCTTCATAGCCCCCCAGAGTTTCACCGATGCCGCTGAGGCGCTGGCCCAGGTGCGCCGCATCTATGACGCCAGCATCGAGCACCTGCGTATTGCCATGCAGCGCTTTGTTTCCGGTGACGAGCAGATGGACCACGTACGCGCCTGCTACCCCATGGTGCGCATCCACACCGACACCGTATCACGTGTGAGCACCTCGGACACGGCACGCCTGAGCTTTGGCTTCGTGGCAGGCCCTGGCCGTTTCGAGACCACGCTGACCCGGCCCGACCTGTACAGCGACTACTACCTGGAGCAGTTCCGCCTGCTGTTGGAAAACCACGGAGTAGAGCTGGAGGTGTGCACCAGCTCGCAGCCTATTCCTGTGCACTTCTCGTTTGCCGAGCACGACCATCTGGAAGGAAATCTGTCGGCAGAGCGCCGCATGCTGATGCGCGACGTGTTCGACCTGCCCGACCTTGCCGCCATGGATGACGGCATTGCCAACGGCACCTACGAACCCAAGCCGGGAGAAGCGCTGCCACTGGCCCTGTTTACCGCGCCCCGCGTGGACTATTCGCTGCACCGCCTGCGCCACTACACCGGCACCGGCCCCGAGCATTTCCAGAACTTCGTGCTGTTTACCAACTACCAGTTCTACATCGACGAGTTCATCGCACTGGGCCGTGCCGCCATGGCCGACCCGAACAGCGAGTACGTCGCTTTCGTGGAGCCCGGCAATGTGATCACCCGGCGCGTAGGCCTGCCGGCGCAGCCCGTGGATGCCCTGGGCAAGGAGCCGCCGCGCCTGCCGCAGATGCCGGGCTACCACCTGGTGCGCGAAGACCGCGCCGGCATCACTATGGTCAACATCGGCGTGGGCCCTGCCAATGCCAAGACCATCACCGACCACATCGCCGTGCTGCGACCCCACACCTGGATCATGCTGGGTCACTGCGCCGGCCTGCGCAATACGCAGCAACTGGGTGACTACGTGCTGGCCCACGGCTACGTGCGTGAAGACCATGTGCTGGACGAAGAGCTGCCGTTGTGGGTGCCCATCCCCGCGCTGGCCGAAATCCAGGTGGCGCTGGAACAAGCTGTGGCCGACGTGACGCAAATCCAGGGCGCAGCACTCAAGAGCATCATGCGCACCGGTACCGTGGCCAGCACCGACAACCGCAACTGGGAACTGCTGCCCGACAACACGCCGCAGCGCCGCTTCAGCCAGAGCCGCGCCGTCGCGCTGGACATGGAGTCCGCCACCATTGCTGCCAACGGTTTCCGTTTCCGTGTGCCCTACGGCACCTTGCTGTGCGTGAGCGACAAGCCGCTGCACGGCGAGATCAAGCTGCCCGGCATGGCCAATCACTTTTACCGCGAGCGGGTGGACCAGCATTTGCGCATCGGCATTCGCGCCCTGGAGCTGCTACGCGCGCAGGGAGTGGATCAGCTCCACAGCCGCAAGCTGCGTAGCTTTGCCGAAGTGGCATTTCAATAAAGCAGGGAAGCAGGCATGGCGGAAGACTTTTTCAGCGTCAGCCATCTGGTCAAGCGCTATGGCGATACCGAGGTCGTGCGCGACCTGTCGTTCTCGATTGCGCCGGGCGAGTGCCTGGGCGTGATCGGCCCCAACGGCGCAGGCAAAACCACCACCATCCGCATGTGTCTGGGCCTGACCGCTCCGGACAGCGGCACCATCCACGCACTCGGCCTGCAGATGCCGCAGGATGCGCTGGCCATCAAGCAACAGCTGGGTGTGGTGACGCAGATGGACACGCTGGACCCGGATTTCAGCTGCGCCGAAAACCTGCTGGTCTATGGCCGCTACTTCGGTTTGAAAGACAAGGTCATCAAGGAGCGCATCCCCTCGCTGCTGGAGTTCGCCTCCCTCAGCCACAAGGAAGGTGCCAAGCCGGGTGAACTCTCCGGCGGCATGAAACGGCGCCTCTCGCTGGCGCGCGCGCTGGTCAACAACCCCAAGCTGCTCCTGCTCGACGAGCCCACCACCGGGCTGGACCCGCAAGCGCGGCACCTCATGTGGGAGCGCCTGCAATTGCTACTGCAGCAAGGCAAGTCGATTCTGCTCACCACCCATTTCATGGACGAGGCCGAACGCCTGTGCTCGCGCTTGCTGGTGCTGGACCATGGCAAGAAGATTGCCGAAGGCACACCACGTGACCTGATTGCAGCGCATCTGGAGCCCGATGTGGTGGAGGTGTTTGGCAATGGCGCGCTGGCGCTGGTGGACAGCCCCATGCGCGGACTCGCGGCACGCGTGGAGGTCAGCGGCGAGACGGTGTTCTTCTACACCCACAACGCCCACGACCTGTTGCAGGCATCGGGTGCCCACCCCCAGCTGCGCACACTGCACCGCCCGGCCAATCTGGAGGACCTTTTTCTCAAATTGACCGGACGCCAAATCCGGGAGGATGCCTGACATGAATGTGTGGAGAGCCCCGTCGTTGAGTCTGCGCTTCTGGCCCGTATTCCTGCGCAACCTGCTGGTCTGGCGCAAGCTCGCCATCCCCAGCCTGGTGGGCAATATCGCCGAGCCGCTGATGTGGCTGGTCGCCTTTGGCTACGGCATGGGCGCACTGGTGGGCAAGATCACGGTGCACACGCCCGAGGGAGAGGTGGCCGTGCCCTACATCCTGTTTCTGGCCAGCGGCTCCATCTGCATGAGCGCCATGCAGGCCGCATCCTTCGAAGCGCTGTACTCGGCCTTCTCGCGCATGCATGTGCAAAAGACCTGGGACGGCATCATGAATGCGCCGGTGGGTCTGGACGACATTGTGTTTGCCGAAATGCTGTGGGCGGCCTTCAAGGCACTGTTCACCGTGACCGCCATCATTGGCGTGATGCTGGCACTGGGCATCACCCATAGCCCGAAGCTGCTGCTGGCCTGGCCGATTTTGTTTGGTGTCGGGGTGACCTTCAGTTGCATGGCACTGGTGTTCAACGCTATGGCCAAAGGGTACGACTTCTTCACCTACTACTTCACGCTTTTCCTCACGCCGGTGATGTTCCTGAGTGGTGTGTTCTTCCCGCTGGAGCAACTGCCGCAAACCGTACGCCAGGTGGCTGACTGGCTGCCTCTGGCCAGTGCCGTGGCGCTGGTGCGCCCGCTCTTCATGGACCAGTGGCCGCAGGACGCGGCGCGCCATGTGCTGGTGCTGGCCGCGTATGCGGGTGTGTCGTTCTGGATTGCCCTGGCCCTGACCCGCAAGCGTTTCGCCAAGTAGCTGCAAACTCCGCGTCAGGTGGCTGATGCATGATGTCGTCATAACAAATCGAACATCGATTCGGAGACTGCATGAGATTGGCGTTGATGTCGGATATCCACGGCAACATCCAGGCGCTGGAGGCTTGCTTGTTGCACGCGCGCGCCCAAAAGGCGCAGCGCTTTGCCTTTCTGGGCGATCTGGTGGGCTATGGCGCCAACCCGGCGGAGGTGGTGGACATTGTGATGCTGCTTACCGAAGAAGGCGCCACCGTACTCAAGGGCAACCATGACGAGATGGCGGTCACCCCGCCCGCCGACGTAAAGAACGTGGGCAGCAGCACCGCCGCCTGGACCCACCTGCAATTGAGCCCGCTGCAGCGCGCCTGGCTCAACGCCCTGCCCTTGAGCGCCCAGCTCGACAAGATGCTGCTGGTGCACGCCAGTGCCGACGGCCCCGAGCTGTGGCGCTATGTGTATGACGAGCGCGCCGCCACCGCCAGCCTGGATGCCGCAGCCGACTGGCCTGGCGTGCGTTATGTGTTCGGCGGCCACGTGCACGAGCAAAGCCTGTACTACCGTGGCTCCACCGCGGGTCTGATGAAGTTCATCCCTCAACCCGGCGTGGCCGTGCCGGTGCCGCCCCACCGCCAGTGGCTGAGTACGGTGGGCTCGGTCGGTCAGCCGCGCGATGGCAAGACCGAGGCCATGTACGCCCTGATCGATACCGAGCGCTGGCAGCTCACCTTCCATCGGGTGGGGTACGACTACCAGGCCGCAGCCAGCGCCATCCGCGCCGCCGGCCTGCCCGAATTCTTTGCGGAGCGACTGGAGAAGGGCCGATGAAACTGCTGCAGCCTGGCGCTGAACTGGACGGCTTCACCATAGAAGACTGCATCCACTCGGGCGGCATGGCCCACATCTACAAGGTGCACTACAGCGACGACCGCCCCGGCCCCGGCTTTGAAATGGCCATGAAGATTCCCCGCATGACGGCGGGCGACGGCGCTGAAAACATCGTGAGCTTCGAGGTCGAGAGCCAGATCATGCAGGTGCTCACCGGCAGCCACGTGCCACGCTTTGTGGCCGCCGGAGATCTCAGCCGCGTGCCCTACCTGGTTATGGAGTACGTACACGGCCGCACGCTGCAGCACTGGCTGGACTCCGAAATGCCGCCCTCGATCGGTCAGATCATCCACCTGGGGCTGGCGATGGCGCACGCCGTGCATGCCTTGCACCAGCAGAACACGGTGCACCTGGACCTCAAGCCGGCCAATGTACTGATCCGGGAAGACGATAGTGCGGTGCTGCTGGACTTTGGCCTTTCGTGCCATGCGCACTATCCCGACCTGCTGGCTGAGCAGTTGCGCAAGGCCGTTGGCTCACCTGCGTGGATCGCGCCCGAGCAAGTGGTGGGCGTACGCGGCGATCCGCGCAGCGACATCTTTGCCATCGGCGTCATGCTCTATCAGCTGTGCACCGGCGAATTGCCTTTTGGCGAACCGCAGACGGCTGCGGGCATACGCCAGCGCCTGTGGATGGACCCCACGCCGCCGCGCAAGCTCAAGCCTGATCTGCCGCCCTGGTTGCAGGAAGTGGTGATGCGCTGCCTGGAGCCCGAGGCGGCCCTGCGCTATCCATCCGGTGCGCACCTGGCCTTCGACCTGACCAACCCCGAGCAGATCCGCGTGACCGAGCGCGGCAAAAACACCAAGGGCACGTCGTTTCGTACCCATTTCAAGCGCTGGATCAAGGCTGCCGGCATGCACTACCAGCCCAGCCCGGTGCCCTCGCAGCAGATCAACGAAGTGCCCATCGTCATGGTCGCGGTGCCTCACAACGATGTGACCGATGCCACGCTGTACTCCCTGCGCCAGGCGGTGGCCCGCTCACTGGGTACCCGCCCGGGCGCACGCCTGGCTTGCGTGACGGTGATCTCGCCCAACCAGACCAGTGCATCGGATGAGCGCAAGAGCGAAACCAATGTGCAACGGCGCTACCTCACCAACCTGCGCCAGTGGGCCCAGCCGCTGGACCAGCCGGACCAGCAAATTTCGTTTCATGTGTTGGAGTCCAGCGACGTGGCCCAGGCCCTGCTGGACTATGCACGCGGCAACAACGTCAGCGTCATCGTCATGGGCGCGGCCACGCATGGCCTGAAAACCCAGCGCTTTGTGGCCACGGTGCCGATCAAGGTCGCCATGGATGCGCCCTGCACCATCATCCTGGTCAAGCAGGCGCTGCCGTTCGAGCATCTGGGCAGCACACCGGCAGAGCGCAGTGCGTCTGCCGGCGGCTACTCGGATTCGGACGCCGACCGGCTTTCCTGAAGCTGTCGCCGCCGATTCACACCTGGTTTTGCGATGCGCGGACCATGCGGTTTCTGCGGCTGCAAGACCACGACGGCGGTCCGACATCGCGCCATCATGGTTTCCGTGCAACTGCGACAATGGTCCGATGACCCACGCCTTTGAAACTCTAACACCCGACCTGGTACTGGACGCGCTGGAGAGCGTGGGGCTGCGCGGTGACGGCCGTCTGACGGCACTGTCGTCCTACGAAAACCGCGTCTACCAGGTGCAGCTGGAGGATGGAACCTCGGTGGTGGCCAAGTTCTATCGGCCCGAACGCTGGAGCGACCCGCAGATTCTGGAAGAGCACGCTTTTGCCGCGGAACTGATGGCGTTTGAAGTTCCCGCCATCGGCCCGCTGGTGCTGAACGGCCAGACCCTCCACCATTTTGGCGGCTTCGCGTTCAGCGTCAGCCCGCGCCGCGGCGGCCGCCCGCCCGAGCTGGATGACAGCGAGGTCCTGGAATGGATTGGCCGCTTTCTGGCGCGCATCCACACCGTGGGCGCGCGCAAGCCCTTTGTGGCACGCCCGGCCCTGAATGTGCAGACCTTTGCCGAAGAACCCATGCAGTGGCTGCTGGCGCACGATATGGTGCCGCTGGATGTGCAGTCCGCCTGGACACGCGGCGTGGAAAAGGCCATTGCCATGGTCCGCCAGCACGACACCCTGAACGCCGATGCCAAGCGCAGCGACATCCGGGTGCTGCGCCTGCATGGCGACTGCCACCCCGGCAATATCTTGTGGACTCCCGCCGACGCCGCGCCCGACCTGGGCCCGGGGCCGCACTTTGTCGATCTGGACGACGCGCGCACCGGCCCGGCGGTGCAGGATTTCTGGATGCTGCTCAGCGGCGACCGGCAGCAACGCACGCGACAACTGGGCGCGCTGGTCGATGGCTACGAGCAGTTCCGCGAATTCGACCGGGCCGAACTGGCGCTGATCGAGCCGCTGCGCACGCTGCGCCTCATCCACTACAGCGCCTGGTTGGCGCGGCGCTGGACCGACCCCACCTTTCCGGCCAATTTCCCGTGGTTCGGCAGCAGCGACTACTGGCAAGGCCAGGTGCAGATGCTAGAAGAACAGCTCGAAGCCATGGAAGAGCCGCCGCTGGTGGTGTAGGGCCGCGCCATGCTGACGCTCAACATCATCGGTGCCGGGCGCGTGGGCCAGACCTTGGGCCGGCTGTGGCAGGCCAGCGGCGCCTTTGCGGTGCAGGACGTGCTCACCACCATGCCAGCCAGCGCACAGGCTGCTTGCAATTTCATGGGCGCTGGTACGCCCAAACCCGACCTGCGTGCCATGCGGCATGCCGATGTCTGGATGCTGGCCGTGCCCGATGCGCACATCACCCAGGTCGCGCAGACGCTGTCCGAGGCTGTTGCCCTTTCTGCGCCACCAACCGGAGCAACGCCTACCATTGCCTTCCATTGCAGCGGTGCGCAGTCCTCTGACAGTCTGGCGGACCTTGCTGCGCTGGGCTGGCAGACCGCCAGCGCGCATTGCATCCTGAGCTTTGCGTCGGCGGAAGTGGCAGCCCGGCAATTTGCCGGAACCGCTTGCGCGCTGGAGGGCCATCCGTCTGCCATTGCCCTGCTGCGTGCGGCGTTTGAAGGCATCCAGGCGCACTGCTTTGAAGTGGCCAGCCAGGACAAGGTGCTCTACCACGCCGCCGCGGTGTTTGCCACCAACTTCCTGCCGGTGCTGCAATCAGTAGCCGAAGACGCCTGGCGCGCCACCGGTGTTCCGTCCGAGCTGCTGCCCCATCTGCGCGCCACGTTGTTGTCCAACGCGGTCGCCAACATCACCCGCATGGGGCCGGCACAGGCCCTGACCGGTCCGGCAGCGCGGGGCGATGTGCAAGCCATCGCACGACAGACCGCCGTGGTCAGTCAATGGGATGCGCAGGTCGGCGCCGCCTATGAGGCCCTGAGTGCCTTGGCGTTGCGTATCGCAAAGGCAAGGACCGAGGCCGAGCCCACGAAGGCCAGCACCCACTGAGCCGGACCGTTCTCGGCAAAGTCCAGCTGATCGGTGGTCAGCACATACACCGCAAACGCCACCAGCATGGCCAGCAGGCGCATAGCCCAGTGCGTGGGTGCATGCCAGCGCTGCGGCACCGTGGTCAGCAACACGCCACCCAGCAAGCCAGACAGCAATCCCAGGCTGATGCCCACGGCCACGTCACCCGGCCAGTGCGCGCCTACGGCAATGCGCGACAAGGCGGTGCCACAGGCCAGCATCAAGATCCACCAGTGGCGTTTACGCTGCGCCGGTGTGAGCGCAAAGTAGATCGCCGTGGCCACCGCAAAGGCGGTGGTGGTGTGACCGGAGGGCATGGAAACGTTGTGCAGCACCTCCCCCACGATGCGTATCTGCGCTTCGTCGATCTCGGCTGCCGGGCGCGGGCTGACCAGGAGACTTTTGCCAGCGCGCGCAAAGGCGGTGGCAAACGGAGCAGCGCAGATCCAGGCCCACATCAGGCGCGGCGCGGCCAGCAGCAAGGGCGCAGTCAGGCCCAGAATGCCCCAGCCATTGCCCATCAGCGAAAACCCGGTCCATACCGAAGCCGCCACCGGTGCGCACAAGTGGTTGATGAAGAGAAACATGCCCGGTTCCCACACATGCAGCCACAACGGTGCGGACACGACAAGAATCAGCAGTGGCAGCAGCCACAGGCGCGCTGAAAAAATATGAAAGGGCAATGTGCGCATGAAGTTTGTGTAAATGCCAGCCCTAGGGCAGAGACGCCGCGCCTGCCGCCTTTTGCGCGGCAGCCGATTGGAGCCGCGGCTCGGGGGCACCTGACCAGCCGCTGCAGGCATAGAAATCAAAATGGGCCAGGTCATACCCCAGCCGCTGGACGTTGAGCCGGTCCAGTATTGTGCATTGGGCAAAGCCATGCGCGCCCAAAGGTGTTTCGTAAGGCAGCTGCGACCAGTCCACCAGCAGTGCATTGCCACCCGGCGCCAGCTTGCCGGCCCACAGGTCAAACTGGTCAAAGCGGTCTTCCAGCACATGCACCTTCAGCGGCCGGGCGTACCAGCCGATGCGGCTGGCCAGCGTCCAGTTCTGCACTGCGACGGCGTCCAGGCCGTGCTGCGCTGCCAGTTGCCGGGCGCGCTCGCCAGCCTGATCCCAACCATGCAAGTCGGCAAACGGGTTGGGCGCGTCGGAGGACTCGGCGCTGGCCGTCTTGCCCGCCATGAATGGCATGCCCGCACTGAGCATGATGGTGGGCAGGGCCACACAGGCCAGCGCCTGCAGCAGAACGAGTACGCGCACTGTGTACGCCTTGCCGCGGGCCACGCTTTGGGCCAGACCCATCCCGGCAAACGGCGCAAGGGCCACCCAGGCGGGCGCCGTCCAGTGCGGCAGGCTGGTGCCGCCGCCCGACAGCGCTGCCAGCACGGCGAAGGGAATGAGGAAGAACAGCACCAGCAAACGCTCTGCGGGAGCCACACCACGCAGACCCGAGGCACCCCAGCACAGCAAGGGGCCGAACGCAAGCAATTGCACCAGCACAAAGCGCAGCACATGCAGGCCGCGCCAATCGCCGCCCGCGCCATGCTGCGTCTGGTAGGCAAACGACACCCAGTGGTTCTGCAGGTTCCAGACCAGCACCGGGCTCACCATCGCCAGAGCCAGCAGTGTGGCAACCCACAGCCAGGGTTTGCGCAGCAGCGCCAGTCCGTGCCCGTGCAACAGACACAGCGCGACGGCAGCGGCGCTGAAGATGGCGGTGTACTTGCTCAGGCCCGCCAGCCCCAGCAACACACCCAGCAGCAGCCATTGCGCGGGACTGTCTGCGTGCCGGGGCTCCAACAGCCGCAGGGTTTGCAGCATGAGTGCTGCCGACCAGAACATCAGCAAGGTGTCGGGCAGCAGGCCAATGCCCAGGATGTGCATCAGCGGCGCCAGCAGCAGCGCCACCAGACTCCACCAGGCCGCCTGCAGCTGCAGTGCAGACTGTGCGCACAAGCGCAGCGCCAGCCGGTAAACCAGCAGCATGGTGCCCAGCCAGAGCAGGCCGGGGATGAGCCGCAGCAACACCGTTGGCGCATCCAGTGCGACCAATGGCCACTGCACCCAACCCACCAGCGGCGGATGGTCAAAGTAGCTCAGTGCCGGGTGTACGGCATAGAGAGCGTAGTGGGCCTCGTCTACCGAGAGCCCCAGGTTGGCGCCCAGCAGCGCGTGCAGAACAAATACCAGTGCCAGCCATGACCGCGCGGGCGTTGCAAGCGCAATGGGAGTTTGCATATTCGAATTATTCAGGCGCAAGGCGACGGGTCCATCCATACAATGCCCGCAGTCTAAACTGCGCGTGTCAACGCTTTTCCGTCCCGCGCATTACGTAAAGGAAAACCATGCCCACCTACCACATTGAATTGCTCGAAGGCCGCAGCATCGAGCAAAAGCGCAAACTGGTGCAAGAGATCACACGTGTCACCGTGGAAGTGCTGGGCACCTCCCCTGAAGCGGTGGACATCATCATCACCGACGTCAAGCGCGAGAACTGGGCCACAGGCGGCAAGCTCTGGTCCGAACCGCGAAGTTAACCCACCCAACAACCGGGAGTACACTGAACCCATGTGTCAATTGCTAGGGATGAACAGCAGACTGCCAGCCAGTCTGACGCTCAGTTTCACCGGTTTCTCGCAGCGCGGTGGCTGCACCGACCACCACTCCGACGGCTGGGGTATTGCCTTCTTCGAGAGCGAGGGACAAAACCCGGGTCGCGCTGCCCGCCACTTTGTGGACAAGGAAAGTGCGGCCACTTCCCCCATCGCGCAAATGCTGCGCAGCTACCCGATCAAGAGCCACAACGTGGTGGCCCATGTGCGCAAGGCCACGGTGGGCGGCGTCACACTGGAAAACTGCCACCCGTTTGTGCGTGAGCTGTGGGGCCGTTACTGGTTCTTTGCCCACAACGGCGACCTGAAGGACTTCAACCCGCCCCTGCACGGCAATTTCAAACCCGTGGGCAACACTGACAGCGAACTGGCCTTTTGCTGGCTGATGCAGGAGCTCAACAAGTCCCACGCCAGCGTGCCCACCGTCGAAGAATTGAGCCACACCTTGCGCGACTTGGCACCACGCATCGCCAAGCATGGCACCTTCAACTTCCTGCTCAGCAACGGCCAGGCCCTGTGGGCGCATGCCAGCACCAAGCTGCATTACGTGCTGCGCCAGTATCCATTCAGCGAGGTGAAGCTCAAGGACGAGGATGTCAGCGTAGACCTGTCCGAGCTCAATGGCCCGGATGACCGCCTGGCCATCGTGGTGACCGAGCCGCTCACCACCAACGAGCATTGGGTGGCAATGCAGCCCGGAGAATTGCGCGCGTTTTGCGACGGGGCACTGCTGGTTTGACCATTTAGCGCAGCGCCTCCTCCAGCGCGTCCATGAACATGGCCGGCACATCAAAACCGGTCTGGTCGGTGATTTCCTGAAAGCAGGTCGGGCTGGTGACGTTGATTTCGGTGAGGCTGTCGCCGATCACATCCAGCCCCACCAGCAGCAATCCACGCGCCGCAAGAATGGGTCCCAGGGCTTCTGCAATGGCACGATCGGCTTCGCTGATGGGCTGGGCCACACCCTTGCCGCCAGCAGCCAGGTTGCCGCGTACCTCGCCACCCTGTGGAATGCGCGCCAGGCAATAGGGCACGGGCTTGCCGCCAATGACCAGCACGCGCTTGTCACCATCCTTGATGGCGGGCAGGAACTTCTGCACCATGATGGTCTGCGCGCCATCGGCATTCAGCGTCTCGATGATGGCGCCCAGGTTCAGGCCATCTTCCTTGACGCGGAAGATGCCGGTGCCGCCCATGCCGTCCAGCGGCTTGAGGATGATGTCTCTGTGTTCGGCATGGAAGGCGCGCACGGCGGCCGCATCGCGGGTGACGATGGTAGGGCCTATGAACTGCGGGAACTCCATGATGGCCAGCTTTTCGGGGTGGTCACGCAGCGCACGTGGCTTGTTGAACACCTTGGCACCTTCGCGCTCGGCCTGCTCCAGCAGATGGGTGGCATAGAAGAACTCGCTGTCGAAAGGCGGGTCCTTGCGCATGACAATCGCATCGAAGCTGCGCAGGGCCACGGTCTCACTGGCCGTCACGTCAAACCAATTCTCTTTGCCGCCCGTGAGGTGGATGTTGCGCACCAGGGCCTGCACCACACTACCGCGTTGCCACACGATGTGCCGGGGCTCGGTGGCCGCCACCGTGTGACCCCGGCGTTGCGCCTCGCGCATCATGGAGAAGGTGGTGTCCTTGTAGATCTTGAAGGACTCCAGCGGATCGGCAACAAAAAGAATGTTCATACGGCTCTTGTGAAAAACGGGTTCAACGGGTTTGTGGCGCTTTCCAGTGCTGCACCGCCAGTGCCACGGCACCGGCCACCACCCCCCAGAACGCAGAGCCTACACCGGCCACGGCAACCCCGCTGAGCGTGACCAAAAAGGTGATGATGGCTGCCTCGCGATCCACATCCTTGTCGAGCGCCACACGCAAGCCACCGGCAATGCTGCCCAGCAAGGCCAGCCCGGCAATGGCCGCCACCAGTTCCTTGGGGAAGGCGGTGAGCACGCCGATGATGGTGGCACCAAACAGGCCGACCAGCACATACAAGCCGCCGCAGGAGACGGCCGCCGTATAGCGGCGCTTGGGGTCGGCGTGGGCCTCGGGCCCCATGCAGATGGCCGCGGTGATGGCACTCAGGTTGAGCGAGAACGCGCCAAAGGGCGCCAACACCAGCGTGCATAAACCAGTGAGCGTGATGGTGCGCGATATCGGGATACCGGCATCGCCTCCGTTGGCCCGCTCATCGCCGTAACCCGCAGCCTTGATGGCGGCCACACCGGGCAGGTTCTGCGACGCCATGGTGACGATGAACAAGGGTAGTGCCAGGCTGACGAAGGCCGATACCGAAAACACCGGCGTGACCCACACCGGCAGTGTCAGGCCGTACTGGATGTCGGTCTGCAGAAAGCCATGGTTGAACGCCACGAACACGATGGCCACCGCCAACGTCAACGGCACGGCGTAGCGCGGCAACAGGCGCTTGCCCACCAGATAGGTCAACAGCATCAGTACCACCAGCGGCAGGGAAGTCTGTGCCGCAGTGAAGGCCGATAGGCCGAAGCGTGCCAGCACGCCCGCCAGCAAGGCGGAGGCGATGGCCACCGGGATGCGGTCCATCAGCCGCTCAAACCATCCGGTGGCGCCCGCCACCACGATGAGCGCAGCACACATCATGAAGGCGCCCACGGCATCGCCCATGTGGAAGCCTCCCGCCATGCCAGCGCTGGCCAGCACCGCCGCACCCGGCGTGCTCCAGGCCACCATCACCGGTTTGCGCCACCACAGCGAAGGCACCAACGTGCACAAGCCCATGCCCAAGCCGATGGCCCACATCCAAGAGGCCATCACCTCCGGTGTGGCACCAAATGCCTGAGCCGCCTGGAAAACGATGGCAATGGAGCTGGTAAAGCCCACTAATACGGCTACAAATCCTGCGCTGAAGGCGGAGATGCTCCAGTCCTTGAAAAACTGCATAGAAAAAGAAACTAGATTTCGATCTTGCTGCCCAGCTCCACCACGGAGTTGTTGGGCAGGTTCAGGAAGTCTGCCGCGGCACTGGCATTGCGGTGCATCTGCGCAAACAGCTTCTCGCGCCACGGAGCCATGCCTTCGCCCAGCGTGGGCACCACGGTATCGCGCGAAAGGAAGTAGCTGGTGGTCATGGCATTGACATCACAGCCACGCCCCTTGATCTGCTGCAGTGCCTTTGGAATGTCGGGGTCGTTCTTAAAGCCATAGTTGACAGTGACCTGCCAGCAGTCGTGCCCTAGCGAGTTCACTTCCAGGCGCTTGTTCATGCCAACCCAAGGGATCTCATGGCTGCGCACGGTAACAAACAGATTAGTCGTGTGCATGACTTTGTTGTGCTTGAGGTTGTGCAGCAGCGCGTTGGGCACGGTACCCGATTCCGCCGTCAGAAAAACAGCTGTACCTTCCACACGCACTGGCGGGCTTACAAACACCGCCTCCAGGAAACTGGGCAAATCAATGGCATCGGCCGCCAGCTTCTGGTTCATCAGGCGACGTCCATCCTTCCAGGTGGACATGATGACGTAGAGGCCCACGGCCATGGCCAACGGAAACCAGCCACCCTGGGCAATCTTGAGCGAGTTGGAAGCAAAGAACGAGGCGTCAATAACAAAGAAAAGCCCGGTGGAGGCAATGCACAGCCAGAGTGGGTATTTCCAGCCATAGCGCACCACGAAGAAGGTCATGACGGTGGTGATGATCATCACCAGGCTGACCGAGATGCCGTAGGCCGCGGCCAGTGCGTCGGATGAACCAAACATGACAACCGCCAGCACCACGCCAAACATGAGTGTCCAGTTGACCGCCGGAATGTAGATCTGACCGGTGTCCTTGATGGAGGTGTGAAGAATGGTCAGACGCGGCAAAAAGCCCAGTTGAATGGTCTGCTTGGTAGCCGAGTAGGCACCGGAAATCAAGGCCTGCGAAGCAATTACCGTGGCTGCCGTGGCCAGCACCACCAGCGGTATCAACGCCCACTCGGGCGCCATCAGAAAGAACGGGTTTTGTGCGGCCTCCGGATCGGCCAGCACCAAGGCACCCTGACCAAAATAGTTCAACGCAAGGGAGGGCATGACCAGACCAAACCATGCAATACGGATAGGTTGCTTTCCGAAGTGCCCCATGTCTGCGTACAGCGCTTCAGCGCCCGTCAGACACAGGAAGACAGCACCTAGGGTAATGAAGGCCAACGCATGGTGCTCCACCATGAAGCCAAAGGCGTAGGTTGGCGACAAGGCCCAAAGAACAAACGGGTTTTGCACGATCTGCACCAGTCCCATGACACCAATGGCAATGAACCAAAGCACCGTGACGGGACCAAAGAACTTGCCAATGTCACCTGTGCCACGTCGTTGCACCAGAAACAGGCCGGCCAGCACCATCAACGAGATGGGGACCACATAAGGTTTGGCCGAGGGCGTGATGATCTCCAGACCTTCGACTGCCGACAGCACGGAGATGGCCGGTGTAATGACTCCATCCCCGAAGAAAAGCGCCACACCGAATACCCCCAGAACAATCAGAATGCCGCGCACGCGCGGGGTGTCCTTTGTCGACAGCGAAGCCAGCGCCAACAGCGCCATGAGGCCACCTTCGCCATTGTTGTCGGCCCGCATGATGAGCACGACGTACTTGATGGAAACAATACCCGTAAGCGCCCAGAAGAAGAGCGACAGCACGCCCAGCACGTTGGTAGGGGTGATGGGCACGTGCCCGCTGACAAATACTTGCTTGAAGGCGTACAGCACACTGGTGCCGATATCCCCGTAAACCACACCGATAGCGCCCAGGGTCAGGGCGGCAAGAGACGATTTTGATGCTGACACAAGTTGCCCCGGCCCATTGAAGGACCGGTATCCATTCCGTTCGGGAGCGCTATTTTGCTCTCGCTCCCCTTGGGCGCAAGCCCTAATGAAGCAAATATTTGCGCTGCCTTGTTGCGGCGCAACAACTACCCGACTCAGTCGTAACGTTCGGCTTGCGGGTCGGTCACTTCCAGCTCATAACTGGCCGCCAACATGGCCAGACGCCCCACTACACCGTACATGTAGAAACGGTTGGGTGCGCTGGCGCCAGGCCGCACGCCGGGCTGCGGCAGATGGGTGCTCTCGTTGAATGCCAACGGGACAAAGCTGGACCCGGGTGCATTCAGGTCTTCGTCGATGCCACGCTCTGCATGGATGCGGTAGAAGCCACCCACCACATAGCGGTCCATCATGTAGACCACGGGTTCGGCCACTGCGTCGTTCATGCGTTCCAGCGTGAGCACGCCCTCTTGCAGGATCAGTTCCTGCTCACCCTGGAAGGGGCTGCCTGCGGCGTTGCGGGCTTTCTTGGCCAGTGCAGCCACATCCTTGGCATCACGCACAGTCATCAGACCCGCGCCACTGCCCCGGTTGTCGGCCTTGACCACGACAAAGGCTTTTTCCTTGATGCCGTATTCCTTGTACTTCTTCTTGACCTTGGCCAGCAGCGCATCGACACGCGCGGTCAGCGCGTCCAGACCATCCGTGGTACCCAGATCGATGCCGCCACAGCTGTCGAACATGGGGTTGATGAGCCATGGGTCCACACCGATGAGCTTGCCAAAGCGTTTGGACACTTCCTCATAAGTCTTGAAGTGGGTGCTGCGCCGGCGCGTGCTCCAGCTCGCGTGCAACGGAGGCAGCAGATACTGCTCGTTGATATCTTCCAGAATGCCGGGAACACCGGCCACCAAGTCGTTGTTGAGCAGAATGGTACAGGGGTCGAAGTCCTTGACACCCAGCCTGCCCTTGTTGCGAATCACCGGCTCCAGCGTCAGCGTTTCGCCATCGGGCAAACGCAGCGTGGTGGTCTTCTTCACGTCCGGGCTGATGGAGCCAAGGCGCACATTGAGCCCCGCCATGTGGAAGATGCGGCGCAGTTGGGCCAGGTTGCTCAGGTAAAAGGTGCTACGGACATTGTTCTCCGGCACGATCAGCAGGTTACGCGCCTCCGGGCAGATCTTTTCGATGGCGGCCATGGCGGCCTGCACGGCCAGGGGCAGCATGGCAGGCGTCAGGTTGTTCCAGCCGCGCGGGAACAGGTCGGTGTCCACCGGGGCCAGCTTGAAGCCGGCGTTGCGCACGTCCACCGAGCAATAGAACGGCGGCGTGTGCTCCATCCACTCCAGACGGAACCAGCGCTCGATGGCCGGCATGGAGTCCAGCACGCGCTGTTCCAGTTCGTTGATGGGGCCGGTCAGGGCAGTGACGAGGTGCGGAACCATGCGGTGCTTTCAAAAATGCGTTTCTACTTTTTCATCGGGGGAACGCTGTTAGATGGAGCCGATTGCGCCGTGTTCAAGCGCGTTCACCAGCTATTTGCGTACATCCCCGTCGCCCAGCACCACGTACTTGAGCGAGGTCAGTCCTTCAATACCCACCGGCCCGCGGGCGTGGAACTTGTCGGTGCTGATGCCGATCTCGGCGCCCAGGCCATATTCAAAGCCATCGGCAAAGCGGGTGCTGGCGTTGACCATGACACTGGCCGAGTCCACCTCGCGCAGGAAGCGCTGGGCGTGCATGTGGTCGCGGGTGATGATGGCGTCGGTGTGGTGGCTGGAATAGCGGTTGATGTGCGCAATGGCTTCATCCACGCCCGCCACAACCTTGACGCTGATGATGGGCGCCAGGTATTCCTCAAACCAGTCCTGCTCGGTCGCATCGGCCAGCTTGGCTTGGGCCACACCTTGCAGCAGGGCACGGCTCTCTGCGCACACGCGCATCTCCACGCCTTTGTCAGCGTAGACCTTGCCGATCAGGGGCAGGAACTGCGCTGCCACACCACGCGCCACCAGCAAGCCCTCGGCGGCATTGCAGGGGCTGTATTTGTTGGTCTTGGCGTTGTCGGCCACCTTGACGGCCATGGCGATGTCGCAGGGATCGTCCACATACACATGGCAGTTGCCATCCAGGTGCTTGATGACCGGCACCTTGGCATCGCGGCTGATGCGCTCAATCAGGCCCTTGCCGCCGCGCGGGATGATCACGTCCACGTACTGGGGCATGGTGATGAGCTGGCCCACCACGTCGCGGTCGGTGGTCTCCACCAGTTGCACCGCATCGGCGGGCAGGCCGTTCTCGGTCAGGGCCTGCTGCACCAGCTTGGCCAATGCCTTGTTGGACTCGATCGCTTCCGAGCCGCCGCGCAGGATGCAGGCGTTGCCACTCTTGATGGACAGGCTGGCCGCTTCGATGGTCACATTGGGACGGCTCTCGAAGATCATGCCGAACACGCCGATGGGTACGCGCATCTGGCCCACACGAATGCCGCTGGGCTGCTGGCGCATGCCGATGATCTCGCCAATCACGTCGGCCATACCAGCCAGCTGCTCGCAACCATCGGCACAGGTCTCCAGCACCTTGGGGGTGAGCTTGAGGCGGTCCACCATGGGCGCCGCCAGACCGGCAGCCGTGGCGCGTTCCAGGTCCCTGGCGTTGTCCACCTGCAGGGCCTGGGTGTTCTCGCGCAGCAAGGCCGCCAGACGGCGCAAGACCTTGTTCTTAACTGCGGCGGACGCTGCGGCCATGACGCTGGAGGCGGCCTTGGCCTGCACACCCAGGGACTGGGAGTATTCGGAGATGTTGAGCGCGTTCATGTCGACATTTTCGCAGAACGCCGGGAGCCGGAAATCAGCCCTCTGAAAGCGGGCTCAATGCGGGCTGCGGGTGGCCTGCTGGGGTGCACACAAATGGCACAGCTCCAGGGCGAGTTGGTGCAACGCCTGCCAGCCGCTCTGCGGCCAATCGGGTTGCTTCAAGCCCTTGACGATACCGTCCACAAGATGCGCGGACTGCAGCAGATCGGCCAATGCCGATGCGGAAAGACGTGGCAGCACCCGCTCGAACAGGCGCTCCTTGTTGCCCCAGATGCGGTTCTCGCGCAGCGCCATGGGCAACGGTTTACCCTGGGCCATGGCGTCCTTCACCCGCTTGAGGGCACGGATGTCTTCAGCCAGGGTGTAGTGCACCAGCACCTCGGCCTCGCCCTCAGCCTGCAATCCGTCGAGCATGCGCTGCACACGTTCGGGCCTGCCCGCCAGGACGGATTCCGAAAGTTTGAATACGTCGTAGCGCGCTACGTTGAGCACCGCGCTTTCGATCTGCTCGAAAGTCAGCACGCTGCCTTGCAGGTCGGCGGGAAACAGCAACGCCAGCTTCTGGATCTCCTGATGGGCCGCCAGCAGATTGCCCTCCACGCGATCGGCAAAAAACTGTAAGCTGCGTTGCCCGGCCTCGCCAGGCTCCACGCGCAACCCCTGCGCACCCAGGCGCTGGGCAATCCACTGCGGCAGTGCGCTGCGCTCCACCGGTTGCACTTCCAGCGTAATGCCATTGCCGTCCAACGCCGCGAACCAGGCGCTGGACTTGGTCATCTTGTCCAGTCGCGGCAGCATCACAATGGTCAGAACCGCGTCGTTGCCCTGGGCGGCCTCAGCCAATTGCTGCAGGGCCACGCTGCCGTCCTTGCCCGGCTTGCCGCTGGGGATGCGGATTTCAATGATCTGCTTGTCGGCAAACAGGCTGAGCGAGCCGCCGGCTGCCAACACCGCACTCCAGTCGAAGTGCGCGCCGGCCACGGTGTGGGAACTGCGCTCGGAAAAGCCTTGGGCACGGGCATGGGTTCGTATGGCATCCAGCGCCTCCTGCACCAGCAGCGGCTCGTCACCATGCAGCGTGTACAGACTCTTGAGTCCACGCTGCAGATGGTTGGCGAGTTGCCCTGGGGAAACTTGCATGACGCGGACTTACTCGGCAGCTGCGGGCTTGACTGCGGCAAGACGCCGCATCAGCTGCTGCACCACATCGGATTGCATATCGCGATAGAGCAATGCCTCTTCCGTTTCCTTGGCCAACACGGCGGACTCGTTGAAGCTGATGCTGCGGTGCTGCTCGATGACGGATGGGGCGATCACATCGTCACCCTTGCTGCTGCGCAGGCGGAACCTGACCGTCAGGCGCAGTTCGTATTCACGCACTTGGCCGGAGGCATTGACGCCTACCACCACCTTCTCACGCACCTCTTGCAGGATATCCAGAATCACTTCTGGAACCTCGCCGCCAGCCTTGGGCGCCACGGGGCGCCAGGAGTCTCCCAGGTAGCGCGCCATGTCCCCTGCCACACCGGAGGCGTTTTCCGGCGTCACGGCGATGGTACGAAAGGGCAGCGCCTGGCTGGTGCGCAGCTTGAAGCCGCAACCGGCAATGGCCGCTACAGCCACAAGGGCCAGCACGGAGCGCCGCAGAATGTTCACTTACACCACCACATTGACAAGGCGACCGGGCACCACCACAACCTTCTTGGGCTGGGCACCGGCTGCGTGGCTGACAAACACAGGGCTGGCCAATGCTGCCGCCTCTATCGTCGCCTTGTCGGCGCCGGCTGCGACCACAATGGAGCCGCGCAGCTTGCCATTGATCTGCAACACCAGCTCGATTTCGTCCTGCGCCAGGGCAGTGGCATCCACTTGCGGCCACGGCGCATCCAGCAGATCGCCCAACTGCGCGGCGTAACCCAGCTCCGACCACAGCGTGTGGGCCAAATGCGGTGTCGCCGGGTACAGGCAACGCAGCAGGATGCCGAAGCCTTCGATCAGCGCCACTTGCGCACCGGCGCTGTCCACAGCCTTGAAGTCGTCCAGGGCGTTGATCATCTTCATGGCGCCGGAAACCACGGTGTTGTATTGCATGCGCTGGTAGTCGTAGTCCACCTGCTTGAGCACGGTGTGCATTTCCAGACGCAGGGCCTTGGCCTCCTTGCCGAACTCCACGGCCTGCAGGCTGCCCGCCTGGGCCACGCTGGCCTGCGCCTTGGAGAAGTCCATGGTGGAGAGCTTGTAGCCGAAGTTCCAGACGCGGCGCAAAAAGCGGTAGCTGCCTTCCACTGCCGCGTCGTTCCACTCCAGTGTGGCCTCGGGCGGGGCAGTGAACATGGTGTAGAGGCGTGCGGTGTCGGCGCCGTAGCGCTCGATCAGGTCCTGCGGGTCCACACCGTTGTTCTTGGACTTGGACATGGTGCCCACGCCTTCGTAGTCGATGGCAGTCCCTGCGGGCAAATCACCCACCTGTTTGGTCAGCTTGGCACCCACGACCTTGCCGGAGGCGTCCAGCACATGCTCCACGTCAGCGGGCCAGAAATATTCCTTGCCGCCCTTCTCGCCCTTGCGGGAATAGATGTGGTTGAGCACCATGCCTTGCGTCAGCAGCTTGGTAAAGGGTTCATCCACCTTTACCAGGCCCAGGTCGCGCATCACCTTGGTCCAGAAGCGCGCGTACAGCAGGTGCAGGATGGCGTGTTCGATACCGCCAATGTACTGGTCCATGCCGCTGCCGCCAGTGGCCTTGTTCTGGTCGGCCATCCAGTAGTCGGTGCCACCGTCCACCATCTTGTCGAGGTTGTGCGGATCGCAATAGCGCATGTAGTACCAGGAGCTGTCCACAAACGTGTCCATGGTGTCGGTTTCGCGGCGCGCGGGCTTGCCGCACACCGGGCAGACCACGCCGGCGTGGAAGCCTTCGTGCTTGTGCAGGGGGTTGCCGGAACCATCGGGCACGCAGTCCTGCGGCAGCACCACGGGCAGGTCTTTTTCAGGCACGGGCACAGCACCATGCTCGTCGCAATGGATGATGGGAATCGGCGTGCCCCAGTAGCGCTGGCGGCTCACGCCCCAGTCGCGCAGGCGCCAGGTGGTCTTTTTCTCGCCCAGACCCTTGGCGTTCAGCGCGTGGGCCACAGCGTCCACCGCCTCCTGATAGTTCAGGCCGCTGAATACATCGGAGTTGACCGTCACGCCACGCTGCTTGTCGGCATACCAGTCCTGCCAGCGCTCGTGGTCGTAGGTCAGGCCATCAATGTGGACCACGTCGTGGATGGCAATACCGTATTTCTTGGCGAAGGCGAAGTCGCGCTCGTCGTGTGCGGGTACCCCCATCACGGCGCCGTCGCCGTAGCTCATCAGCACATAGTTGCCCACCCACACTTCCACCGGACGGTGTGTCAGGGGATGCACCACCTGCAGGCCGGTGGCCATGCCCAGCTTGTCCTTGAGCGCGAGTTCGGCCTCGGTAGTACCGCCGGCCTTGCATTCCTCAATGAAAGCGGCCAGCTTGGGGTTGGTCTTGGCCGCGTGCTGGGCCAAGGGGTGTTCCGGTGCAACCGCGCAGAAGGTCACGCCCATGATGGTGTCGGCACGGGTGGTGAACACGTACATGTGTCCGTCGCCAATGAGCTTGCCATCATCACCAGCAATGCTGTGGGTGAACGCAAAGCGCACACCCTCGCTCTTGCCGATCCAGTTTTCCTGCATCAGGCGCACGCGCTCCGGCCAGCCGTTGAGCGTGGCCTTGTCGTTGCCCAGCTGCACGTGGTCCAGCAGCTCTTGCGCGTAATCGGTGATCTTGAGGTAGTAACCGGGAATCTCGCGCTTCTCCACCGTGGCACCGGTTCTCCAGCCCTTGCCGTCGATCACCTGCTCATTGGCAAGCACGGTCTGGTCCACGGGGTCCCAGTTGACGATCTGGGTCTTGCGGTAGGCAATGCCCTTCTCCAGCATCTTCAGAAACAGCCACTGGTTCCACTTGTAGTAGCTCGGGTCACAGGTAGCGACCTCGCGGCTCCAGTCGATGGCCAGCCCCATGGCCTGCATCTGGCCCTTCATGTAGGCGATGTTCTCGTAGGTCCACTTGGCCGGCGGCACTTTGTTCTTGAGTGCGGCGTTCTCGGCAGGCAGGCCGAAGGCGTCCCAGCCCATAGGCATGAGCACGTTGTAACCGTTCATGCGCAAGTAGCGCGTGAGCATGTCGTTGATGGTGTAGTTGCGCACGTGGCCCATGTGCAGCTTGCCACTGGGGTAGGGCAGCATGGAGCAGGCGTAGAACTTCTTGCGTGGCTTGCCGTTGGCATCCAGCGCGTTTTCCACCACTTGGTAGGCATTGCGGCCGCTCCACAAAGGCTGCGCCCAATGGGCTTGCGCTGCTTTTTCTACGTCGAGGTGCTGGTATTTGTCTTGCATGGGTGTTGACGCGGCCCATTGGCCGCAAAGGAAGTGCTTGGAGTGATTTTAGGCGCTGCGCCACAGGCCATCCTGGCGCAGCCCGACAACCGCCTTGGGAAGCAGCCGATGGCAGGTTACGACTTGGCTTTGTCCGGCGCTTGCGCAACAAAGCCGATGCGGCTCAAACCAGCCTTTTGCGCCTGCCCCATGACTTCCACCACGCGACCATAAGGAACGGTGGTATCTGCACGCAAACGTACTTCTGCCTCTGGATTGGCCTTGGCCGTCTTGTCCAGCAGAAGATCGAGTGACTCCGTCGTCTGCAGCGCGTCTTCGACAAACACCTGACCGCCACGGTCAATCGTGATTTCCACAAACTTGGGCGCATTCGACGCCGTGGCCGAAGCCTTGGGCAAATCCACCTGCACCGAGCTGACCATCAAGGGCGCGGTGATGATGAAAATAACCAGCAGCACCAACATGACATCGATCAACGGTGTCATGTTGATGTCGCTCATGGGTGCGGAGCCTTGGCTGCGCTCCAATTTACCGAAGCTCATGGTTCTTGCGTCAGCAACAGTTCGCGCAGGTCGCGGGCGAAGCCTTCCAGATCCGCCTCGATGCGCCCGATGGAGCGGCCCAGTATGTTGTAGCCCAGCACCGCCGGAATGGCCACAGCCAGGCCAGCGGCGGTCATGATGAGGGACTCCCCCACCGGTCCGGAGATTTTCTCTATGCTGATCTGCCCTGCTCCGGCGATGCCCATCAGTGCGTGGTAGATACCCCAGACGGTTCCCAGCAATCCAACGAAGGGGGCAGTGGAGCCTACGGTCGCCAGCAACACCTGGCCCGACTGCAACTTGCGCAGCGCGGCATGCAAGGCACCACGCAACACCCGGGTGAGCTGCTGCGAACGGTCTCCCCTGCTAGCCATATTGCCTGCACCCGGCTCCACTGCAGCGGCCGTCACCAAGGCGGCAACCAGTTGCTCCCGATCCAGTGCCCGAACCACAGACAAACCATCTTCATAAGAGGCTGCCTGCCAGAACGCCTGGGTACTGCGGCCCACGTCTTTGGATGCACGCTGCAACAACCACGACTTCCATAGCAGGACTACCCAGCTGCCTACGGACATCAGCAACAAGAGCATGGCCACGGCGCTGCTCACAGCGTCGCGACGAAAGAGCAGATCGAGTGCGTTCACTTCAGCCCCAGTACATCAAACATGTCAAACATCCCGGACTTGCGTCCAGCCAGAAAACGCACAGCCCGCAAACTGCCCTGTGCGTAGGTGACGCGGCTGGAAGACTTGTGGCTGATCTCGATGCGCTCGCCAATGCCGGCAAACAGCACGGTGTGATCGCCCACGATGTCACCGCCGCGTATCGTGGCAAAACCGATGCTCGAAGGGTCCCGCTCACCGGTCACCCCTTCACGCGCATAGACAGCGCAATCCTTCAGGTCCCGCCCCAAGGCGCCGGCAATGACTTCACCCATCTTGAGCGCGGTACCCGAGGGCGCGTCCACCTTGTAGCGATGATGGGCCTCCACGATCTCAATGTCGTATCCGGTGGAAAGAACCTTGGCCGCCATCTCCAGCAACTTGAGTGTGACGTTCACGCCCACGCTCATGTTGGGCGCCATCATGATGGCGATGTCCTTGGAAGCCGCATCGATTTCGGCTTTCTGTGCCTCGGTAAACCCGGTGGTACCTATCACCATGGATACACCCAGTTCGCGGCACACACGTACATGCTCCAGCGTGCCTTCGGGGCGCGTAAAGTCAATCAGCACCTGACTGTTCGCAAGACCAGCGCGCAGGTCGGACGTGATCAACACGCCGGTGGGCTGCCCGGAAAAGGAACCTGCATCCTTGCCAATGGCTGGGCTGGAGGCGATATCCAGCGCACCGGTCAACGTGCAGTCGTCGGCAGCGCGCACCGCATCAACCAACATCTGCCCCATTCGGCCGGAGGCGCCAGCAACTGCAATTCTGTGGGTCATGGTCCCGATCCTGTCCTGGGAAATTGAAAGTAGTTATTTGCCCGTGGGCTCAAGTGGAGGGTACACAGAAGCCGCCTTGGCCGCAGGCGCCGCAGCGGCCGGTTTGGCTGGGGCCGGGAATTTCTCAAGGCTTTCCGCCGAGGCTTCCATGGGCGGAAGCTTTTCGGGCGGGGCCATGGGTTTGAGGGTAGCCACAAATTCGGCCTCGGAGGGGAGATCATCCGCCTCATACCGATCCAGGTTCTCGCCCTTGAAGTAGACGGTCACGTGGCGGGATTGCGGCTCCACACCCTGGCGACGAAAGGTAAACACATAGTCCCAGCGATCCGCGTGGAAAACACTTGTAAGCAAAGGTGTACCCAATATATCCCGCACGACGCTGCGGGGCATTCCGGTCTTCAGGGCATTGACCTGTTCACGCGTCACCACATTGCCTTGCACGCGGTCAATGCGGTAGGGCGAAACAACGTCCAACCAGCTCTTGGTAGAGGGCGCACTGGAGCATGCTGTCAGGCTCCCGATCAGCAAGGCCAGCGGCAGCAGAAAAGGACGCAAACGAAAAGTGTCAAGCATGAATGGGGGAGTGAGCGATATGATCGGACCATTGTAGCGGTTGGGCCTCTGCCGGGCGGCTGAGCTTTTCCGGCGTTTCAGACACCATGACCAACATCGACGAACTCAAGAACACCGGCCTCAAAGCCACTGCACCGCGCCTGAAAATTCTGGAAGTTTTCCAGCGCGGCAAGCATCGCCACATGACGGCCGAGGACGTGTACCGCATCTTGCTGGATGAACGCTCCGATGTGGGTCTGGCGACGGTCTACCGCGTACTGACCCAGTTCGAACAGGCTGGCATTCTGATCCGCAGCCATTTCGAGAGCGACAAGGCTGTCTATGAGCTCGACGAGGGGCAGCACCATGACCACTTGGTGTGCCTGGATTGCGGCAAGGTGGAAGAGTTTTACGATCCGGAAATTGAAAAGCGCCAGCACGCAGTGGCCAAGGCCAAGGGCTTCACCATTTCCGACCATGCACTGAGCCTGTACGCACACTGCAACCGAACCAACTGCCCCAACCGCAGCACCTGAGTGGTCGGGGCCATGCCGGGGCAATCAGCCCTGCGCCATGGCCTTGCGATGCCGCTCCACAAACTCCTGATAGGTATCGATACCGCGCAACTGCAGGATGGTGTTGCGCACGGCAGCCTCCACCAGCACGGCGATGTTGCGACCGGCCACCACCTGGATCACCACCTTGCGCACCGGCACACCAAGAACGTCCTGGGTAAGCGGCTCATAGGGGATGCGCTCGTATTCGCGCTCCAGGGTTTCGCGACGCACCAAATGCACGATGAGCTTGAGTCGCATCTTGCGGCGTACCGCGGTTTCACCAAAGATGGCGCGGATGTCGAGCAGGCCGATGCCACGCACCTCCAGCAGGTTTTGCAGCAACTCCGGGCAGCGCCCTTCAATCGTGGTTTGGTTGATGCGAAACAGGTCCACGGCGTCGTCGGCCACCAGACCGTTGCCGCGGGAAATCAGCTCCAGGCCCAGCTCGCTCTTGCCCAGACCGGATTCACCGGTAATGAGTACGCCCAGACCCAGAATGTCGATGAACACGCCGTGCATGGAAGTGCGGTCGGCAAAGTGTTTGGACAAATACGCACGCAGCACATCAATCACAAAGGCTGATGATTCGCGCGTGGAGAACATGGGTATTTGCGCCCGTTCGCACATGGACAGCAGTGCTTGCGGCGCGGTCTGACCGTCAGCCAGGACCAGTACCGGCGGCTCCAGCGTCACGATGCGTGAGACGCGGCGGGCACAGTCTTCTGGTGCCGCATTGGTGATGTAGGCCACCTCGCGCTCACCCAGAATCTGCACACGGTACGGATGGATGTAGTTGAGATAGCCCACCAGATCCGCACCCGAGCGGGCGGCGCGCACAGCCACTTCGTCAAAGCGGCGCTCGGAAGCACCCAGGCCTGCCACCCACTCCCAGCGCAAGGTCCCGCGGAACTCCTCGAACAGGACGTCAGCGCTGACTGCAGTGGGTTTCACAGGGCGAGTGCGGGGAGATTCAGGCCGTGCGAGCGGACTGCCAGCCTGCAATCAGGCTGTGCAGATGCAAGGAGTCTGTCGTCTTTGTCATTTCGTCGCGCAAACTTGCGTCACTGAGCAATTCGGCGATTTCAGAAAGGATTTCCAGGTGTTTCTGCGTAGCAGCCTCTGGCACCAAAAGGAAGATCAGCAGATTGACTGCTTGGTCATCCGGTGCATCAAACCCGATTGGCTGAGCCAACTGAAACACCGCAGCCAGCGGGGCCTTCAGGCCTTTGATCCGGCCATGGGGAATGGCCACGCCATGACCCAGCCCTGTGGAGCCCAGTCGCTCCCTGGAAAACAGGCTGTCGGTCACCAGCGCACGGCTGAGACCATGTTGGTTCTCAAATAGCAAGCCGGCCTCTTCGAAAGCGCGTTTCTTGCTGGTGACTTCCACTTGCGCAATGACTTGCGCGGGAGGCAGGATGCGGGCGAGTTGGTTCATGATGGAGTGGTGCGATTATGCACATAAAAAAACCGCCCTGATCAGGGCGGTTTGAGCGGATTCTACTGTGAATTACATCAGTCGCTTGGGAGCGTCATGGTGGTGGTTCTGCACTCTGTCCTTGTGGCGCACCACCTGACGATCCAGTTTGTCCACCAGTTCGTCGACCGCAGCATAGAGGTCTTGATGGGAACTTTCGGCGAACATATCGCTACCTTTTACGTGAATGTTGCACTCCGCTCGCTGCCGCCGCTCCTTTTCCTTCTGCTTTTCCACCGTGAGCAACACCTTGACATCGACCACCTGATCAAAGTGCCGCATGATGCGGTCCAGCTTGACCGTTACATAGCTGCGCAAGGCTGGGGTCACTTCCAGGTGATGACCACTGATTGTCAAATTCATAAATAGCCTCCAGTTACTCTCGGGGTTGAAAAAGCGCTCGCAGAACACGAAGCGCACAGAAGAATCAAACGACTTTCGAACTGCATTGTTTTCACTATGCACCCGAAAATAGGGGTTGGCAACGACATTTTTTTGATGCGCCGCAACATCGTGAGGCCATTGCTGGTTGCGTGCTCGTCTTTGGCCTTTTAATCCATCCATTTGCCCCCACACCAAGCCCCATGGCCACTTCAATCAAGCTATCCCGCGCAATTGCTCCCGTATCCAGCTTCAAAGGAATCCAGTCCACCAGCTACGTCCTGGCGGGCGGACTTTGCGTTGCCATCCTGGTGTATGGGCTCCTGCCGGGGTTGCTGGCGGTCTGCCTGGGCCATCTGCTGGCCACCTTGCTGGTGGGCAACGATAGAAAGCGTGGTCCGCACCTGCGTCCGGCCTGGGCGGCTGCTCTGGTCGTGGTACTGCCCATCGCGGCAATGGTCCTGCTGGCGCTCAATGCCAAAGGAGTTGCATTTGGCGCCGTGGCCCAGTACCAGGCATTGCTGCACCATCTGGCGGGCACCGTGCTGGAGATACGGCAAAAGCTGCCGCCAGACCTGGCTTCCCACCTGCCCGATGAACTGCTGGCCGCGCAAAGCTGGCTGGTGCAATACCTGCAATCGCAGGCCCGCGCGCTGACCGGGTTCGGAACCGCAGGATTGCGCGGTGCATTGCTCGTGTACGTGGGATTGGTCGTGGGCGCGCTGATGGTGGGCACACCCGAGCCGCTCAGCCGCGGCCCTCTGCGCCAGGCCCTGCGCCAGCGTGGCAGCGATTTCATGAAAGCCTTTCGCCAGATCGTGGTGGCGCAGTTCTGGATTGCCGCATTCAATGCGGCTTGCACCGCAGTCTTCCTGTGGGGCGCGCTGCCTCTGGCTGGCGTGACTATTCCATACACCACCACACTGATCAGCCTGACGTTTGTGGCCGGTCTGATTCCCATTGTGGGCAACCTGCTGTGCAACAGCGTGCTCACGGTAGCCGGGGTTTCCGTATCGCCCGCCGTCGGTTTGGCCTGCCTGCTGTTCCTGGTGGCCATCCACAAGTTTGAATACTTCATCAATGCCAAAGTGGTTGGCAGGCGTACCAACACAGCCGCCTGGGAACTGCTCACGGTGATGTTCATCGGCGAGGCCATTTTTGGCATGGCCGGTCTGGTGGCGGCCCCTCTGTACTACGCCTACGTCAAACGCGAGTTGCATGACGCTGCGCTGATTTGATCGGCGCAATATTTCTGCAAGACGGCCTCTTTGCGCATTGGCACCGCCTTGCGGTGCGATAATTTCGCCCATCTCAGCTCTTGGAGAACACTCCTTGGAAAACTACCCCAGTCGGTAGCTTTCAACTCCCACTCATGCACCGGGGTTGAAAGCGGACCCTAGCCCCTTGCATTGATTCCAAACCCTTGGGAGTGAGCCATGCTCAACATCTTTACGCTTGCCAATGGACGCCTCTTCCAGGAAGAGATCGAGTCCCTGGAGGAGCTCTCCAAATTCCAACCCATCTGGGTGGACCTTGAATCGCCGACGCTGGAAGAAAAGCGCTGGATCAAACAGTATTACGGTCTGTCCATTCCCGAAGACGCGATGGACGAGGACATCGAAGAATCCGCGCGTTTCTACGCCGAAGACAATGGCGAGATCCACATCCGCAGTGACTTTCTGGTCGCCGACGATGACGAGCCGCGTGCCGTACGCGCTGCGTTCATCCTGAATCTGGTCAACGACGATCTGCGCAGCAAGGGCATCCTGTTCTCCATCCATGATGAAGACGTGCCGGTGTTCCGTCTGCTGCGCATGCGTGCGCGCCGGGCTCCGGGCCTGATTGAAGATGCCAAGGAAGTACTGCTCAAACTGTTCGACGCTGATGCCGAGTACTCAGCCGACACGCTGGAAGGCATTTATGACGAGCTGGAAAAGGTCAGCAAGAAAGTACTGTCCGGCAGGGTGACCGACGCCATCGCCGGTGAAGCACTTGCGGCCATTGCACGCCACGAGGACATGAGCGGACGCATCCGCCGCAATGTGATGGATACCCGCCGCGCCGTGAGTTTTCTGATGCGCAGCAAGATGCTGACTGCCGAGCAATTCGATGATGCGCGGCAGATTCTGCGCGACATCGACTCGCTGGACAGCCACACTGCCTTCCTGTTCGACAAGATCAACTTTTTGATGGACGCCACGGTGGGTTTCATCAACATCAACCAGAACAAGATCATCAAGATTTTCTCGGTGGCCAGTGTCGCCCTGCTGCCGCCCACCCTGGTGGCCAGCGTGTACGGCATGAACCTGAAATTCCCCGAGCTGGAAATTCTGGGCGGCTGGAGCTACCCCTACACCGTCAGCATGATGATCGCCAGCGCGCTGGTACCCATGTGGTACTTTTACAAGCGCGGCTGGCTGTCCTGACAGGTCCGCACGAACTCCGCGATGATGCGTCGGGCATAGACGCTGGCCACGTCCCGGACAAACACCGGGAAGTCCGCATGCGCCGTATCGTCCGCCCGGTCGGAGATGGCGCGCACCGCCGCAAAGGGCAAGCCGTAGTCGTGGCAGACCTGGGCTACGGCAGCTCCTTCCATCTCCACCGCCAGCGGCTCGTGGCCATGGAGGCGCAAGGTGTCCACAATGCGCGCAGTCTCTTCCTGTCCGTTGACAAAGCGGTCCCCGCTGGCAACCAGCCCCTGGTGCACCATGGGGGCACGCCCCGCGTGTTGCACGCCTTGCAGGCCCACCACACAGGCAAACACCAGCGCCCGAGCCAGCGCAGCATCGGCGCCGATGGCGGTCTGTCCGGTCAAGGGAATCTGGTAGCGCGGGAACAGGGGTGAAGCATCCATATCGTGCTGCACATAGCCAGTGCCCACCACCACATCGCCCACCTGAACATTGCGCCCCACGCCACCGGCGACACCAGTGAACACGATGGCACCCACACCAAAGCGCTCTATGAGGGCGGCACTGGTGGTCGCAGCGGCAACCTTGCCGATGCGGGACAAGGCCAGCACGACTGGCAGGCCATCAAGCGCACCCTGCCAGAATTCTCGCCCGGCATGGGTCACGCGTTGCGCGCCCTGGAGTTGATCCACCAGGCCCGCCTGCTCTTCAGCCAACGCGCTCAGAATGGCCAGAGGACGCGCAGCCGAAATCATTTCTCGCGCAACTCACGGCGCAGCACCTTGCCCACCGGCGTCTTGGGAAGTTCATCACGGAACTCGACGATCTTGGGCTGTTTGTAACCGGTGAGGTTTTCCTTGCAGTAGGCACGCACATCGGCTTCGGTCAGAGCCGGGTCCTTGCGCACAATGACCAGCTTCACCGCTTCACCGGACTTGGCATCGCTCACGCCCACGCAAGCACATTCCATTACGCCTGGCATCTGGCCAATCACGTCTTCCAGTTCATTGGGGAAGACGTTGAACCCGCTGACAAGAATCATGTCTTTCTTGCGGTCCACAATCTTGAAGAAGCCGCGTGCATCCATCACACCGATATCGCCGGTCTTGAAGTAGCCATCGGGCGTCATGACCTTGGCGGTTTCATCGGGGCGCTGCCAATACCCGGCCATGACCTGCGGCCCCTTGATGGCAATCTCACCGGATGCCCCGGCGGGCGCATCATTGCCTTCATCGTCCAGCAGCCGGAGATAGGTGCTGGGCAACGGCACACCGATGGTGCCGGTGTATTCGGTTGAAGTGACCGGGTTGCAGGTCACCGAGGGTGAGGTTTCGCTCAGGCCATAGCCCTCGCAAATCGGGCAGCCGGTCTTCTCCAGCCACAACTTGGCCACGGCGCTCTGCACGGCCGTGCCGCCTCCTACAGCCACCTTCAGGTGACTCCAGTCCACAGTATGGAAATCGGGATGCACGGCCAGCGCATTGAACAGGGTATTGACCGCCGGCAGACTGTGGATGGTGTGCTTGGAGAGTTCCTTGAGTACGGCCGGAATATCTCGCGGATTAGGGATAAGTATCAGCTTGCCCCCGGTACGCATGGACAGCATCATGCCCACCGTGAACGCAAAGATATGGTAGAGCGGCAAGGCACAGACAGTGGTGGGCTGCTCCCCGGCAGGCACCTTGGCCATGACCGGCGCATTCCATGCTTCGGACTGCAAGGTGTTGGCCACCACATTGCGATGCAACAGCACGGCGCCCTTGGATACGCCCGTGGTTCCACCGGTGTACTGCAGCACAGCCACATCTTCGGCCTTGTAGACCGGTTTGGTGAACATCGCCTTGGCGCCCCGTGCCACCGCCTGGTTGAATCGCACGGCAGTAGGCAGGTTGAAGGCGGGAACCATCTTCTTGACGTTGCGCACCACGTAGTTCACCAGTGCGCCCTTGAGAGTGCCCAACTGGTCGCCCATGGCACACAACACCACGTGCTTGACCGGCGTGGCGGCGATGCACTTCTCCAGCGTGGCGGCAAAGTTCTCAATGATGACAATGGCCTTGGCGCTGCTGTCCTTGAGCTGCTGCTCCAGTTCGCGCGGCGTGTACAGCGGATTCACATTCACCACCACCATGCCGGCACGCAGAATCGCCGCCACTGCCACAGGGTATTGGGGTACGTTGGGCATCATGATGGCCACGCGATCACCCTTGACTAGACCCAGGCTTTGCAGATAGCCAGCAAACGCCTGGCTCAAGGTGTCCACCTGGGTGTAGGAAACATCCTGCCCCATGAAGCTGTAGGCAACCCGATCCGCGTATTTGTGGAAACACTCTTCCATCAAATCGACGAGCGAGCCGTAGACGCTCGCATCGATGTCCGCAGGCACGCCCGCCGGGTAACTCTCAAGCCAGATACGTTCGACCATGTGTTTTGTCTCCATCCTTTTCACAGGACTCCAACGTGGCACATCAGAATGTGCCGCTGCGCCAGTCTGCTGTGTTTATTCGATCGCTTTGGTCATGTCCTCAACGACCTTCTTGGCGTCTCCAAACACCATCATGGTCTTGTCCATGTAGAAGAGTTCGTTGTCCAGACCGGCGTAGCCCGCGGCCATGGAGCGCTTGTTCACGATCACCGTCTTGGCCTTGTAGGCCTCCAGAATCGGCATGCCGTAGATCGGACTGCCCTTGGTGTGCGCCGCCGGGTTCACCACGTCGTTGGCGCCCAGGATGATGGCCACATCGGCCTGACCGAACTCGCCGTTGATATCTTCCATCTCGAACACCTGGTCA